>NC_020505.1:600000-1200000 GCF_000310245.1 Candidatus Sulfuricurvum sp. RIFRC-1 | reverse complement strand
ACCTCGAAATCTTCGATGGAGTCAATCAGTTCTACCTATCTGCGTCATTTGAGCCTCAAAGATTACAGTGATTTTGAACCCTCGGCATTACTTAATCTTGTTGATGAGCGTGTCGGTGCAAAAATACCTAGCCATCTCATTTTATTACAATCGCATAAAGAGCATTATGGTGAGTTCAAACTGTTCTCTGATCAACTTAAAGCGATCGAAGAGAAAGAGAAAAACCTTTCAGAGCTAAAAGAATTTGCCCTTTATGAAATCGGTAAAATTGATGCGATAAAACCTCGAATCGGTGAAGATGAAGAGCTAAACCTTATCAAAAAACAGCTCTCTAAAAAAGAGAAAATAGAGGCTTCTATCACTCAGGCTCAGGCGATATTCTCGCATGAATCTCATGTGAGCAGTGCACTTGGAATGCTGGAAATTGAGAGTTCATTTTTTGATGATGCGATGAACGAGTTACGCAGCGTTTTTGAAGGGGCGCTGGAGCGTTTGGAAGAGCTTGAAGAGGTATCGATTGAATCCATTCTGGATAGAATCGAGCAAATATCGGAGCTAAAACGACGTTATGGAGGTGTGGAAGAGGCATTGGCTTATCGGAATCAAAAAGCATCTGAACTCGAATCATACGAGACGATAGAGCACTCCAAAGATGATCTTATCAAAAAGATTGCTGCTCTCAAATCATCGTTAGAATCCTCCGCACAGGAACTTTCGCGAGTGCGTCACAGTATTCTTAAAGATACTCTTAGTACTCTAAACGGTTATTTGGTGATGCTTTATCTGCGAGAGGCAACCTTGGAACTGGAATCCTCAGTACTCAGTGCTACGGGATGCGATAAAGCGGTATTAGGTTTATCCGGTACAAAACTCGATAAACTCAGTTCAGGGGAGTTTAATCGGCTTCGTCTGGCCTTGCTGGCACTCGGGGTTGAGAGTATGCAAAGCGGCGGCGGTGTTTTAATGCTTGATGAGATTGATGCAAACCTCAGCGGTGAAGAATCGATGAGTGTGGCTAAAGTATTACGTCATCTCTCAACCCACTATCAGATTTTTGTCATCTCCCATCAGCCTCAGCTCACTTCGATGGGGCAACAGCACTTTCTAATCTATAAAGATGATGAAAGCCGTGTCCGGGAACTGAATCCACTTGAGCGGATTGAAGAGATTGCCCGTATTATTAGCGGAGACAGCGTGAGTGAAGAAGCGCGCGGATTTGCAAGAGATTTATTTGAACGTACCCGAGGAACCGTATGATTATCGATACCCATGTCCATTTGGATGATGAACGCTACCGCGAGGATTTTGAAGAGATGATGGCACGCGCTCACGAAGCGGGAGTGGAAGGGTTTATCATCCCCGGAGCCCATCCCACAACACTGCCACGGGCGATAGAGCTGTGCGAAGCGTATGAGGATGTTTATTTTGCCGTTGGGGTGCATCCTTATGATATGGAGCATATGGAATCGGTTGATTTCGAAACATATGCCGCTCATCTAAAATGCGTTGCGATCGGTGAATGCGGATTGGATTATTTTAGACTTGAGGGGAGCGATGAAGAGAAATATGCCGAAAAAACCCGCCAAGATGAAGTTTTCCGCGCTCATATACGATTTGCCAAAAAGGTTAAAAAGCCGCTGATTATCCATATTCGCGACGCGAGCCATGATGCAAAAATGGTACTCCTCGAAGAGGGTGCTGGTGAAGTAGGGGGAGTTCTGCACTGCTATAACGCCGATGACGAGCTTCTTTCTCTTGCAAAAGAGGGATTTTATTTTGGTATCGGCGGAGTCGTCACCTTTCAAAATGCCAAAAAACTGGTCAACATCTTGCCCAAAATTCCACACGATAAACTTCTCATTGAGACCGATGGACCCTACCTCACACCCCACCCGCATAGAGGGAGCCGCAATGAACCCTCATATACCCGATTTGTGGCCGATAAAATGGGAGAATTATTAGAAATGAGTGTTGAATCAATCGAATCGCTGACAACCCGAAATGCTAAAAATCTCTTTGGTTTAGGTTAGAGTTATGGAGGGGATATGAAGCATCTGATAGTGTTGATATTTCTTTTCCCCCTCTCTATGTATGGAATCGGATTTGATCCGCATGATCGTGAAAAGATCGAAGTTCTAAGTCATTTTGATATCCCCGCTAATTACCTCAACGACCCCTATCTGCATGATGTGTACGCTCAGAAAAAACGCGAATGTGCATTGAATGGTTTTGTGGAATCTTCTGAAAATGCTGATATTTTTATCCCTATGCTCTCTTCTTTGATTGCCCAATCCGATTTGCCGAGCGAATTTCTATTTGTTGTTTTGGTTGAATCTCAACTAAGAGTTGAAACGACTTCATCTCGCGGAGCTGCCGGATTATGGCAGTTTATGGAGAGTACGGGAAAACTACAGGGATTACGTGTCAATAAGTTTGTTGATGAGCGTCGTGATCACATTAAATCAACCCGCGCCGCTATCGCTTATTTGAGTACATTAAAAAAAGAGTTTGGAAAATGGTATCTGGCATTGATCGCTTACAATTGCGGTGATGGAAGGCTTAGAAGAGCTATTGCAAAAGCCGGAAGCAGCGATATTCATATTTTAACCGATCCAAAACGAGGTTTTCTCCCCAATGAAAGCCGAAACTATATTCGAAAAATTGTCGCTTTGTCTTTGTTGTCAACGGATGAACTTTTCTTGTCTCAAATCCAGTATGATTCGCTTCTGACTACGAATCAAGAAAATCCTATTGCGACCGTTTATCTTCCTGAAGGTGAGAATATCGATCGGATAGCGGCTGTTTTAGAAATGCCTAAAAACAATTTGGTAAGACTTAACACCCATCTGAAAAAAGGGGTAACTCCTCCGAATGTTCAATCCTATCCAGTCTATATTCCCAAAGAAAAATTGGAAGATTTTCAACGCAAATTTAGACCAAAAGATTTTAGAGGCTATTTTGTAATGCATCGGGTTAAATCCGGGGAAACACTCGAACAACTTTCAAAGCGTTACAATGTTCCTAAAACCACTATCATGATGGAAAATATGATTGGTGAGAAAGAGGAAAAAAATCTCAATCGTCGGGTTAAAATACCGATCAATAAACCTTTTTTAAAAAATACCCGTTTTCACACGGTAAAATCGGGTGAAACCCTCGTTTCAGTCGCGCAATTGTATAATGTGACTCTTGAACAAATAAAAATTAAAAATCCGTTTCTAACCAATACATTAAAAGAGGGTGAGGAGATAAAAATTGATGATTAAAACTCTTTTGATTGTTATGCTGTTTTTATTAGGCGGATGTACTACAAAAACCGGTTCCTATTCGTATCAATCTACCAAGCCATCTCAAAAATATCCCTCAGAACAACTTGCCATGAGTTCTTCAACAATTTATAAAACGAACGGAGAACTACAAGCTACGATGCGTCCCTATACCGTTATGGGACAAGAATACTGTCCCACCGTTGTTCGTGTTGGAGATGTGTTAAGCGGACGAGCAAGCTGGTACGGAAATGATTTTCACGGCAAATCAACCAGTAATGGTGAGGGGTATGATATGTATGCCATGACGGCGGCGCATAAAACACTGCCGATGAATACTGTTGTTCGGGTAACCAACACTGAAAACAATGCTCAAACCATCGTTCGGATCAATGATCGCGGACCGTTTGTCGAGAGTCGAATTATCGATCTCTCTTATGCCGCTGCGCAACAAATCGGTGTAGATAAAAAAGGGACGGCACCGGTAACGTTAGAAGTCTTGGGTTTTGAGCCTTCCTCGTCACGAACCATCGATTTGCAGGCTATTGCAAAAGGGCCTAGAGAATCCGTCTTAAGCAATTTTTTTGTTCAAATCGGCTCGTTTGAGAGATTTGAAGGTGCAACAACGACGAAACAAAAATATTCAAATTTTCATGGCTACTCTGCAATCATCAAAGATACAGAGTATAATAACAAACGTCTATTTCGTGTGTGGCTGAGCGGATTTAAATGTGAAGCCGAGGCACGTGATTTTATCTCAAAGGGCTATTTTGAAGGCTCATTTATCATAGGGGAATAATTAGTATGATCCATAAAAAACGACAAACCAAAGAGACCGATATCGATCTATCACTTCGAATTTTAGGAGAGGGAAAAAGTACGATATCGACCAAAGTGGGCTTTTTGGATCACATGTTGGAGAGTTTTGCCAAACATGCTCAAATCGATTTGATGATTACGTGCGATGGAGATGTTCATATTGATGATCACCACAGTGTTGAGGATATCGGAATCGTTTTGGGACAAGCCCTTCGTGAAGCAATTTATCCCATCGAAAAAGTGGAACGATTCGGAAGTGCTACGATCGTCATGGATGAAGCGGCGGTTAGCTGCGACTTGGATTTGAGTAATCGTCCATTCTTGGTTTACGATGTTCCGGTATCGGGCAAAATCGGAACTTTCGATACGGAGCTTGCCGAAGAATTTTTTCGAGCGGTTACCTTTAACGCCGGTATCACAGCACATATCATTATGGTGCGCGGTAAAAACAAACATCATATTATTGAAGCAGCCTTTAAATCACTTGCCGTAGCACTTCGACGTGCATTGGCACGTAATGATCGTGCCGGTGTGCCGAGTACCAAAGGTGTTTTATGATTAAACTGTTGATTCTGGATGTTGATGGGTGTATGAGTGATGGAAAAATCATTTACACTGCTGATGGGCTAGAACTCAAAAATTTTAACGTTAAAGACGGATTCGCGATTAAAGCATGGGTCAAAATGGGGCATATGGCCGCTATTATTACCGGACGTGATTCATCTATCGTTACCAACCGAGCAAAAGAGCTGGATATCGCTTATTTGTATCAAGGGGTCAAAGACAAACGTGCTGTTGCAATCGCTATGTGCGCAGAACTCGGTATTGAGCCTCATGAAGTAGCGGTAATCGGCGATGATCTGAATGACTATAACTTACTGCAATGGGCCGGGCAAGCTTATACACCCCAAGACGGGTCTGACTATTTGAAAACCTTTGCGCATGTCTTAGAGCGCTGCGGCGGCAATGCATGTGTACGTGAAATGATCGAAAAAGTGATTCGTCGTAACGGTGAAGAAGAAAAATTTTTAGCGTTATGGATCTAAATGTCGATTAATCTTTTTTTTATTCTATTGCTGGGGCTGCTGGTCGGGATGTACAACTATTTTACCCCCAATTATACCCTTTCGAAAGAGGTGGGTGAAATCCCTAAAATAGAACTTTTTGCCTTCACTCTGTATGAAATTTCCCATAAAGGAATTGAGCATATACTCGAAGGTCAAGAAGGGAAAAAATTTGATGAACGCTATACGGTAACATCAGCAAAATTTAGCGATAATACGAAAACGTTATTTCAGACGATTAGATCGGACAATGTCGATTACCAAAGTGATGTTATCAATTTGAATGGAAATGTCCATTACGTTCGTGAAGACGGATTGGAATTTCGATCGAATGAGGGGACATACAATACAGACACCTCGCTGATTCAAACGCAGGGTGCTTTTGTGATTACCCAAAAATCCAATCGGATAGATGGTAATACATTGCATTACGATAATGAAAACGATACGGTATCAGCAGATCATGTACGTGTAAGTTACCAATTAAAATAGGACAATAATGATGATACGATTTTTAATATTTTTAGCCCCATTTTTCATCTCTTTAGCACATGCTGAGGAGTTGAAAGTGATCTCGGAGAGTTTTAAAGGGGATCAGCAAAAGGGTGTATCGGTGTTTACCGGTAATGTCAAAGTGACAAAAGGCTCTGATGAACTGAATGCTACCAAAGTGACCATTTATACCGACAAAGAAAACAAACCGACCAAATATTTTGCCGAAGGGGATGTATCGTTTTATATCCTAACCGAATTGGGCGAGAAATACAAAGGTAAGTCGCAAACAGCAATCTATCTTCCCAATGAGAGCGAATACCAATTTTACAAAAAAGTTGATTTGATCCGTATCGATGATTACCGTCGGGTTAAAGGGGATAAAGTTGTCGTTAACACCGTTCATGGGCATGCATCGGCCGAAAGTGCTAATAATGAACCGGTCGTTATGACCTTTTCCCTTGAAGATAAAAAAACCAAACCTAAAAGTACGGCGAAATGATTGAAATTATTGATTCATCGTTTGTAACGTCTGCTCCGAATATCCGTTTAACGCCGGAGAATGAGTACCAAAACGAAGTGGCGTTTATGGCGAGATCGAATACGGGGAAGAGTTCATTGCTCAATACCCTTACACAGCGTAAATCTTTGGCAAAAGTTTCGGCGACTCCGGGGAAAACGCGTCTGATTAATTATTTTGACGTGATATTCGCCGATCGAGAGACGAATGAGCGTCTGAGTGCTAAATTTGTTGATTTACCGGGATTCGGATACGCTAAAGTCGCCAAGTCCTTAAAAACCGATTGGGAAAGCAATCTTACAAACTTTATCTCAGAACGCAAACAAATTCGTGTCTACGTTCATTTGATCGACTGTCGTCATCCTGATTTGGAGATCGATCGCTCTGTTGATCAATATTTACATGAAATTTGTACCCCGGAACAGTTTATTGTGACTATTTTTACTAAAATTGACAAACTCAACCAAAAAGAGCTTAATGAGCTTAGAAATCGATTTCCGGGTGCATTGATGGTTTCGAACTCGAAACGTCGCGGGGTTGATAAAATTGTTGAGCATATTTACCGTCTTTTGAAAAGTGATGATGAATGAATATCACCTATAAAAAGCCGACCCTTCGTGATATCCCCGCTATGCAGAAATTGGTTGCACCGGAGGTAGAAACCGGTGTCATCTTATCACGCAGCAATGATGAGATTGCGACCAATATCCGATCGTATTTTTTAGCAATGGATGGAGAACAATTGGTCGGTTTTGTCGCACTGCATATCCACTCTCCCGCATTGGCTGAACTACGCTCAATGATTATCGATACGGCGTATCGAGGGCAGAATATCGGCAGTGCGTTAGTTGAAAATGCGTGTGAAGAGGGACGCCGTTTAGGATTAAAAGAGGTATTGGCCCTTACCTATCAGCAACGCTTTTTTGAACGTTTGGGATTTATTGAAATTCCTAAAGAGTCTATTCCTGAACATAAGATTTGGGCAGATTGTATTAAATGTAAACACTTTCCGGTATGCAACGAAGTTTCCCTTATCAAAACGTTATAAGCCGACTTTTTTTAGTCGGTTTATTTATCGTTTATATCAGTTTATCCAGTCTCTATCTTTTATTGCCGCCATTGCTTGCGGTGTTGTTTTTTGCCTATTACGATGCCCTGAGTAAACATGATCTTTTCGGCTTGCTTATTGTGGGGGTGATGCTGCTGATATTTGAAGCAGAAAAGGGGTTTTGGTTTGGAAGTACGATTCTTTTTTTTACGGTGTTATCACGCTATTTACTCCCGAAACTAGAGCAGCTTATCCAGTGCCGTATTTGTATGGGCGCCATTTTTGTGGCTTTGGCATATCCGGGTTATTGGCTCTACATTTGGATTGCGAATGGAGTTTTATTACTTGCTACTCCAGCCATAGATTGGCATATCGGACTCTACATGATTGTTGAATTTTTAGTGATTGCGACGTTGATATGAAAGTACGAATTTTACTCTCTTTTTTTGTCCTTGTTTGGATTGGACTGCTGGTACGGGTTTTTCACCTTTCGGTTCAGTCAAATGAGTATTATGAAGTTCTCTCTGAAAACAACAGTATTAAGACCGAACTTTCAGCCCCGGTTAGGGGAGAAATTCTCGATCGCACCTCTGAACCCATCGCTATTAATGAGTTGGGATTCAAAATCGCTTTGGCTCCGCATCTCACCAAAGGGAAAGATACGACATTGTTGGATGGAGAGATAGCCTATCTTCTCTCCATGATTCCAACATTGGATGGCAAAAAGATAGCCAAGACCTATAAACAGGAAGATTCATACTACAACCATGCATTTATCGATGTCGTTGACTTTATCCCTCATGAAACCATCATTCCCCTCTATTCATTAATGAACTTACGTGATACGATCAAGATATCACCGTCGCCAAAACGATTATACCCCTATGGCGCAGTGGCTTCCCATCTCATCGGATACGTAGCAAAAGCCAACCAAAAAGAGATTGATAAAGACCCTTCTTTACAACTTTTGGGTCATGTGGGCAAGAACGGTATAGAAAAATATTACAACCACTATTTACAAGGTGTCGCAGGTGAACGCCGCATCAAAGTGAACGCCCATAATGTTGAAATCGAAGAGATAGGGAGAAGTGCTACTCAAGAAAATCATAATTTAGTCCTCAACATCGATATGAGACTTCAAAACTTCATTACGCAGGCTTTTGAAAAGCGGGTAGGGACGATCGTGGTTATGGATGTACACGGTGCTATTTATGCTGCAGGGAGTTATCCTGAATACGATCTCAACACCTTCGTCTCTGGTATTAGTTCAGATGAATGGAATCGACTCATGAACAGTGTTGACGCCCCTTTCACGAACAAAATTATCAACGGTCTTTATCCGCCGGGATCTACGATTAAAACGGGAATGGGACTTATCTATGTAACCTCGGGTATGCTTAATGAACAAAGCACGGTTCAATGCAGCGGATCTATGAAACTGGGTAATCGTGCTTTCCGTTGTTGGAAGGGTAAAGGCCACGGTACCACAGAACTTTCCAAAGCAATTACCCAAAGTTGTGATGATTATTTTTATAAAGGTTCTCTCCAAGTCGGAATAGAGCGAATGAGTACCAATCTTATACGGATGGGATTAGGGAAAAAAACCGGTATTGATCTGCCCAATGAGTTTATCGGCACCGTCCCTAGCCGTGCATGGAAACGGGAGAAATACAATAAACCGTGGTATCAGGGTGAAACCCTTAATACGGCGATCGGTCAGGGGGATTTTCTCGTTTCACCACTGCAAATGGCGCAATTTACCGCTCTGATGGCAACCGGAAAACTTCCGGTACCGCACGTTGCAAAAACGATCGGAAATAATCCCTATACTCCTACGCCGTTGGATGTTTTAACGACAGTGGAAAAAGAAAAACTTCCGATTATTCAACGAGCCATGCGTGGAGTATGTAATGACCCGGGCGGGACGGCAAAAGGGTTTGTCAGCACCCGTTTCCCGATTGCCGGAAAAACCGGTACCGCTCAAACTACGGGGATTGCCCAAAACGTTAAACAGCGCCAAAGTGAGCACTCTATGGATTACTTCAGCCGTTCACATGCATGGTTCACGACGTATGGACCTGCCGAAAACCCTCAGTTTATTGTGACGGTGTTGGTAGAACATGGAGGACACGGCGGTGAAGCTACCGGAGGGATAGTCTCATCAATCTACAATAAGCTTGATGATTTGGGATATATTAAAAAATAAACTATTCTTCCAATGTCCTAACGATAAGGCTTTTTGGCAGTGCAAATTTTTCGATCAACTCTACTTCTTTTTGTCGCATTTCACCGCTATCGATTTCGTGGTCAAATCCGAGCAAATGAAGGATGCCATGGATAAAGAGGAGGGCGATTTCATCGTCTTCACTGTGGCCTAGATCATTGGCGACACTTTGGACTTTATCGACACTGATGACGATGCTCCCCAACGGTGCACCCGGAAACGGCTCACTTGGAAAGCTCAGGACATCCGTCGCTTTGTCGATGCCGCGAAACTCACGGTTAATTTCGGCGATTTCGGTGTTATCGGTGAGAATCAACTCAATCTCTTGGTCGCTCAGGGTATCAGCGATTTGCTCTAGGAGCTGAAAATTATAGGTTTTATCGGTTCGGTTATCAAGTTCTATCATGGCGGTATTATATCGTTTTATTTATATGACAAATTGCAAAGTAAAATTTAATTTTGGTATGTTTAGGTACAATATTTGCTATATAAATACTATAACTATTGATGTGAAAGAATGCAATGAATACAGTGTCAAATGAAAAAAATCTTCTTCTTGCTTTAGGCTTCACTTCCAAAGAAAACAGTAATGGTATTTTCCATAAAAAATATGCTGATAACTACACCATAGAAATAGATTTTGTTAATGAAAAGTTCAATTATGGAAATCTAATTCAAGCTGAGAGTAAAACAACGCAGAATTTTTCACAAAAAGAAAATTGGGTTGTCTTGGAATGTGTCGATAGGCTCATAGAAAAAGGATATGCACCTAATCGTATTACCCTTGAAAAAGTTTTCCCATCGGGTCATGGCACAAGTGGTCGGCTAGATATTTTGGTTTCTCGTAATGACGGCACAGCCTACATGATGATTGAGTGCAAGACGTGGGGAGCTGAATTTGAGAAAGAGTTTAAAAATCTGAATAAAGACGGTGGACAGCTTTTCACCTATTTTCAACAAGACAATAATACGGATATTTTGATTCTCTACGCATCACGCTATAACGAAGCTGATAAACATGTCGAATATACCAATCAAATTGTAAAGGTGGAAGAAGAATACCGAGCGGCGGGAAATGTAAAAGATTTTTATGATCGCTGGAACAAATTGCCAAAAAATAACGGTATTTTTGAAGAATCAGCAAAAGCGTATGGATTCGTAAGCAAAGCATTGACACGAAAGGATTTGAAGGCATTAAAAAGCGAAGATAGCAGCTTTATTTTTAACCGATTTTTGGAAATTCTTCGACACAATGTGGTATCCGATAAACCTAATGCTTTTAATAAGATTTTCACTCTCTTTTTATGCAAAATCATCGATGAAACGAGAACACTTGATGAGGAGCTTCATTTCCAATGGTTAGAGGGAAAAGACACCTCTATCTCCTTTCAAAAACGGTTATCTGACCTTTATACACGTGGGATGAAAGAGCTTTTAGAAAAAGAAGTAACCGATGTCAGCGATAGTCAGTTTGACAAAGAATTTCAGCAAGTAGATGATCTTTATCGCGATAAATTTAAAGATATTTTGACCGAAATTCGACTCAAAAAGAACAATGAATTTGCCATTAAAGAAGTCTATGATGATGATTCATTTAATGAGAATGCCATCGTAGTAAAGGAAATAGTTGAGTTACTGCAAAACTATCAAATCCGTTACAACTATCGCCAACAATTTTTGAGCGACTTCTTTGAATTACTTCTTACGACAGGTTTGAAACAAGAATCTGGTCAGTTTTTTACCCCTGTACCTGTAGCACGGTTTATTATCCGAAGTATCCCGTTTGTGGATATTGCAAAAGCCAAGATAGAGAAAGCGGATAAAACCGATCTTTTGCCTGTTATTATCGACTATAGTGCAGGAAGTGGGCATTTTATCACCGAGTCCATGGAAGAGGTACAAAATTACATTGATACGATTGACGAATCGAAACTCAGCACTGTTGCGGCAAAATCGGTAGCCAAATGGAAAGCCGATCAGTTTGATTGGGCGGAAGATTATGTTTATGCGATTGAAAAAGATTATCGTCTCGTGAAAACGGCAAAAGTGAGCTGTTATCTCCATGGTGACGGTTTAGCAAAAGTTATCCACGGTGATGGATTAGCCGATTTTGAGACGGCAAAAGAGTACAAAGACAAGCTTAAAATCACCGATAAAACATATAAACAAGATAATAAAGCATTTGATATCGTTGTTTCAAATCCCCCGTACTCAGTGAGTGCGTTTAAAGGGATGATGAACAGTGAAAAATCTGCGAATAATTTTGAGCTTTATGGACGACTTACCGATCAAAGTAGCGAAATCGAAGCACTGTTTATCGAGCGTACCAAACAGCTCCTCAAAGATGGTGGAATAGCAGGGGTTATTCTCCCTAGCAGTATTTTGAGTAATGGCGGTATCTACTCCGATGCACGGGAGATTATCTTAAAATACTTCGATATTATCGGTATTACGGAACTGGGTTCCAACACCTTTATGGCGACGGGAACCAATACGGTCGTTCTTTTCTTACGCCGTCGAAATAATGCAGACCATCGCAATATCAAAGAATCTATTAGCAAACTTTTTGAAAATAAAAATGACATCACCATCAACGGTGTAGAAACTCCTTTGTCGAAATATTTAGCTCATGTATATGAGGGGATGCACAAGGATGAATATTTCTCTACTATTGAGAATTCAGTGGAAGAACAAGAAAAACTGCTCTATTTCATTATCACTTATCCGCAAAAAGTGGTCATTGTTAAAACAGGCTCTAAAAACGATGAGAAAAAGTTTTTGGGCTATGAATTTAGTACTCGTAGAGGTAGTGAGGGGATTCATCCGATCCAAAGAGATAAAACCATTGATGAATGTACGATGCTCTACGACCCGAACAGTTATGACAATGAGAAACGAGCGAGCAGTTATATCTATAGTGCTTACAAAGGCGAATTCAAACCAATCGATGAGACTCTAAAAGAAAATATCTCGTATGCTAGATTGGTTGATATGCTCGATTTTGAACGGACAGGTTTTAGAAATACAATCAGTCTCAATATTAAAAAAAAAGTAGTTATTGCGAGTAAATGGGAACTAGAAAAAATAGGGAACATATGCTCATTAGAATATGGAAAGAGTCTATCTGAACAAGTTAGAGTTAAAGGCGAATTCCCTGTTATGGGTTCAAATGGTCAAGTAGGATGGCACAATGAATTTATTGTTAAAGCTCCAGCCATTATTGTAGGACGCAAAGGATCAGTTGGAAAAGTTGTATGGCAAGAAAAAGATTGTTGTCCAATTGATACGACGTATTATGTTGTTTGTAAAAATAATGCAATAGATTTTCAATATCTATACTTAGTGTTATTAGCACTTCCATTAGAATCATTAGGGCAGGGAGCGGGTGTACCTGGACTAAATCGTAATGATGTATACGATATTCAAATTCCTCTCCCACCTCTTAAGATTCAGGAACAAATAGTAAAAGAGTGCGAAGATGTGGACAACTTGGTCATTCTTGCTCAGAATACTATAGAAGATATTAAAATCGAAATTGATCAAAAAATACAAGAGATCTATCAATCATCATATCCATTACAAAAATTAAAAGAGATCACTTCTAAAATTGGAAGCGGTGCAACTCCTCTAGGTGGTGAATCAGCTTATAAACAAAGTGGGATTACTTTGATACGAAGTATGAATATTTATGATGATGGTTTTAAAATTAAAGGGTTGGCATATATAGATGATACACAAGCAAAAAGGCTTGATAATGTGACCGTTCAAGAAAACGATATACTTTTCAATATTACTGGGGCATCTGTCGCTCGATGTTGCATAGTAGAAAATCAATATTTGCCTGCACGTGTTAATCAACATGTCTCTATTATAAGACTTAATGAGAGTGCTTTACCTCAATATGTACATCAGATTCTTATAGGTTCACATGCCAAAAATGAACTTCTTTTTAGTGCTGGCGGTGGTACTACACGTGAAGCTATTACTAAAACCATGCTTGAAGATTTTAAAATTCCTCTTCCGTCATTAAAGATTCAAAAAAAGATCGTTACTGAAATCGAAGCACTTGGAGTAAAACTTGCAGAAGCTAAATCGTTGATCGAGAGTGCAAAAGCCAAAAAAGAAGCAATTTTAAAAAAATACCTCTAATCTATGGATATTTAACATGAAAAAAGCACTTTGTATTATGAGCGGCGGGATGGATTCAACCCTCGTTGCTTACATCATGCGTTCACGCGGCTATGAAATTGTAGCGCTCCATTTTAATTACGGTCAACGCACGGCGGATAAAGAGCTTGAATCTTTTCGTTCTATCTGCAATGACTTAGAGGTGCGTGAAAAATATGAGATCGATCTTGATTTTTTTAAAACCATCGGGGCATCGGCACTGACGGATCATAGTATCGATGTACCTACGGGTGGGATCGAAGCGGGGGTTCCAATCACCTACGTACCGTTTCGAAACGGTATTTTTCTCTCTATCGCTATGGCAATCGCCGAAAAAGAGGGGTGTTCTGCCATTGCCATCGGAGTTGTCGAAGAGGACAGCAGCGGCTATCCTGACTGTCGTGAGTCTTTTATCGAAGCATTTACCAAAGCGGCAAATCTGGGGACCAAAGATTCCACGAAGGTGACGATTGAAATGCCTCTTGTCCGTTTACAAAAATCACAGATTGTACAAGAAGCATTAGCTCTCGGTGCACCATTGCATTTGACATGGAGCTGTTATCAAAGCGAGGAGAGGGCATGTGGAGTTTGCGACAGCTGTCGATTGCGCTTACGTGGCTTTGAACGTGCCGGAGCGGTTGATCCAATAGAGTATGTTTGATTCTTACACGTCACCCATAACGATCCACTACCGTCCCCGGAACCGTAATACGTATATCACGATCACCCATAACGGTGAGGTATGTATTCGGACTCCAATCAAAGATGAAAAACGGATTCGGATGATTTTGCGTGAGAGAGAAAGTTGGATTCGCTCTAAAATGTCTGTAATTGCATCCGCTACAATGACCTATCATACCCTTGGTGAAACCATCCGGTTCAGAGGAGAATCTCTCCCAATCACTCAGTTTTTAAATTTGTCCGAAACACTCAAAAAAGCTAAAAATACCATTGATATTGAAAAATATTACCATCATTTCTACAAAAATGAGGCACTTTTAACACTCCCTTCACGTGTATCGCATTATGCTCGAAAGATGAATTTACACCCCAAAGAGATACGGTTTAAAAAGATGCGGCGGCGATGGGGGAGCTGCAGCAGCGAGGGGATTGTAACCCTCAATACGATGATGATGCAGCTCTCGTATGAGCATATCGACTATATTATTGTTCACGAATTAGCCCATTTACGGCATATGAACCATTCGCTTGATTTTCATGCTTTGGTCCGGAGTATTTTGGAAAACGAGCGAGAACTGCGTAAAGAATTGAAACGTACACAGATGATGCATTAAATTTTTCTTTCCAAGTTTATATTAACATAGAATAATGTAATATCATAAAAGCTACTCAAATAGGATTTGAGGATGAAAAAAGAAAATATTATCTTTTACCTTATCGGTGTATGGGTCAGCATATTGATCTTAAGCAGTATAGGGGTATGGTTACTCGATTTTTCTAATTCAAAAGAAAGCGTTCCTATTCACGCGACAGTAGAAGCATCCGGCTCTATTATTGCCCTTTTTCTCGCTTTTTTCCTTTTTAAATTTGACAATGATGCCCAATATTTAAGCCGTTATCATTTTGCTTCCATTGCCCTTATTGCGATGGGAATTTTCGAATTGTTTCATGCTATCAGTCTCCCCGGATCACTTTTTGTTTGGTTGCATACGATTGGGCTCTTATTGGGGAGTATCCTTTTCCTTAGTGTATTTCTTCCTGAAAAAAAAGTTTCCTCTCTCCTCTATTATGGCATACCTATCGCAACAGCTATAGTTTCAATAGGTATTGCAATCTTTTTACTTTTTAATAGCGAAATACTTCCATCTGCAATCGTCAATGGCTATTTCTCGACAAGTGAAATTGTTTTAAATAATCTATCCGGTTTGTTCTTTTTTTTAGCGGCATACTCTTTTATCCGTTACTACCGTATGGAGCAAGACTCGAAAGACCTCTATTTTATTGGCCTTACCATCATGCTGGGGAGTGCTGCATTTCTTTTTCAAAATTCGGTAATTTGGGAATCTTATTGGTGGTATTGGCACTTCATCCGTTTGGGAGGATTGTTATTTGTCCTTCTCTATTTTATCCGTTTTATTGCAGAAAAGAACAAAAATTTTATCAGTCGAGAAATACAATCCAGTATTGTTGATTTTTCTGCGGATGCCATTATCACAATATCGCCGAATGGGATTATTTTAACGTGGAATGCTTCATCTGAAAAGCTTTTTGGCTACACAATTGAAGAGGCTGTCGGTAAACCGATGGTTTTTCTTTATAGCTTGGATTGGGCAACGAAAGAAGCAGAACTCCGTAATCATATTTTAGAAGGAGCATCTTTAGAGCAATTGGAAACCGTGTTTATTTCTAAGAAAGGGATTGAGTTGAATGTTGCCATTTCTCTTGCACCGCTAAAAAATTCAAACGGAGAGATTATTGGTCTCTCGAAAATTGTTCGAGATATTACAGATAAAAAACGTGCTGAAGATCAAATTCGTACCCTTAATGCCGAATTGGAGCGTAAAGTGTTGGAACGTACAGCCGCACTTCAAAATGCTTACGATGAGATGGAGGCATTCACCTATTCGGTATCACATGACCTGCGTTCCCCTTTGCGTGCGACGGATGGATTTTCTCAGGCACTTCTCGAAGATTATGGCGACAAGCTTGATACAACGGCGCAAGATTATCTCTCCCGTATCCGAAGTGCGAGTCAAAAGATGGGAGGGCTGATCGATGATCTGCTTCAGCTCTCCCGTCAAACCCGTACTTCGATGGTCCCTTCTACGATCGATTTAGGCGTTATAGCACGTCAAATTATCTCGGAACTAGTACGACAGAATCCCGAACGGCATGTTGAAGTTATTATCGGGAATGACTTGAACGGTTATGTCGATGCAAATCTCATGCACATTGTCTTGGATAATCTTTTGGGGAATGCTTGGAAATATACCTCGCAGCATCCTACCGCTACAATCGAATTTGGATCAATGACACAAAACGGTGAAAAAGTTTTTTTTATCCGAGATAACGGTGCGGGATTTGATATGTCGTATGTGGATAAATTATTCAAACCGTTTCAACGTCTTCATACGGTAGAGGAATTTGCCGGTAACGGGATCGGTTTGGCTATGGTGTACCGGATTATCAAACGGCATCTTGGCCGCGTTTGGGCAGAGAGTGAGATCGAAAAAGGGTCTACTTTCTTTTTTGTTTTGGGGCTTAGTGAATCAACCTATAAACACACGGAGGACAAATCATGATCAATCAATACATTTTACTGGTGGAAGATAACCCTGATGATGTAATGCTTACCCTGCGGGCTCTAAAAAAGGGGCATGTTATTAATAATGTGATAGTTGCAGAAGACGGCGCTAAAGCATTGGACTTTTTATTTGGGAAAGGGGAATTTGAAGGACGTAACACCGCAGATCATCCAAGACTTATTTTACTTGATTTAAAACTTCCGAAAATTGGCGGATTCGAAGTGCTCGAAGCGATTAAACATGATCCTATTCTCAAGCGAGTTCCTGTCGTTATTCTCACTTCATCACGTCAAGAAGAGGATGTTGTGCGTGGTTATGATCTGGGTGCTAACAGCTACATCCGAAAGCCCGTCAATTTTGATACCTTTATCGACACCGTTACCCAAATCGGGATGTATTGGCTACTGACCAACGAATCAGCAGAGGTATAAAATTCATGGAAAAAGAGTTACTGCGCGTTTTGGTTATTGATGATTCTGAAGATGACACACTATTGCTTGAGAGAGAGTTGAAGCGCGGAGAATGGGAAGTCACCCTTTTTCGTGTCGATACCGCCGAAAAGATGCAAGAGTCGTTGCGCAATGATTCATGGGATATCGTCCTATCTGATTTTATCATCCCCGGATTTGGCGGGATGGAAGCGTTAAAACTTTTTAAGAGTTTTGATCTTGATATCCCGTTTATTTTGATCTCGGGTAAGATCAGTGAAGAAATGGCTGTTATAGCATTGCAAGAAGGGGCTCAGGATTTTATCCTAAAACAAAATTTTACCCGTTTATTGCCGGCGATCCGCCGTGGTATAGAGCGTGTCAACATACTCACCGAAAAACGGAAAACACTCGAATCACTCTCCAAAAGTGAATCGCTTTTTAGAACCCTTGCCTCTGTTGCACCCATCGGAATCATACGAACCGATACTCAGGGACAATGCATTTATGCCAATAAAAAATGGCAGGAGATTACAGGTATAGACGATCCATGTTTGCTAGACGCCCCGATTTCAGGAGAGGTTCATCTTCAAAAAACAGATGGAAGTTTTGTATGGATATTAGGAGAAGTCGCACCGATCATTGAGAATGACATAATTACAGGCTATATCAGTACAGCAACGGATATTTCCGCAGAAAAAGCCAATGAAGAGCGTTTGATTCGGCAAAAAGAGCTTTATAGCGCTCTTAGTTTTACCAATCAGGCAATTGTCTATTCAGTAACACCGCAAGAGTTATTTGATGAAATTTGCCGGGTTGCGATTGAGAATGGAAAGTTTAATTATTGTTGGATCACTACTTTCAATCCTCGAACGGAAGAGTTTGAGCTTCAATCTGTGGGTGGGGGAGACGAGGAATTTATTGCTGATCTGAAAACACTTATAAACCAAAAAGGGAATTTCTGCCGTGAGGGACTTCAAGACAATTCTGATCTTATTATTAATGATATTGACGACCCTGCTGCCGATCTAACAATCTGTCATGAACTTGGAAAAAAATACAATAGCAGATCGTTCGCCAATTTTCGCTTATGCAATGATAGATCGGCATGTGGTATCTTGACTTTTTGCTCCGATCAAAAAGATTTTTTTGATGAAGAGATACGTACGTTGCTCCGAGAGATGGTGGGTGATATCTCATTTGCTTTGAAAAATTTTGAAGAAGAAAAATGGCGCGTGAATGCCGAAGAAACACTGCTTCGAAATAAACAAACCATTGCAGATTTACTCATCGATACCGTTGCCGCTATCGCCACAACGATTGAAATGCGTGATCCTTATACGGCAGGTCACCAAAAACGGGTCGCATCACTCGCATGTGCCATTGCTCAAGAGATGGGAATGGGACATGAGAGAATTGAAGGGTTGCGTCTGGCGGCACAGATTCACGATGTTGGAAAAATTCAAATTCCTGCAGAGATACTGAGTAAACCTACCAAACTAAGCGATATTGAGTTTTTAATGATAAAAACCCATCCGGAAACAGGGTATGCGATACTCAAAGGGATCGAATTTCCATGGCCGGTTGCTACAATTATTCAGCAACACCATGAAAAAATGGACGGTTCAGGTTACCCTTTTGGTCTAAAAGGCGATAATATACTTTTAGAAGCACGCATTCTTACCATCGCTGATATTGTCGAAGCAATGGCTTCTCATCGTCCTTACCGACCCGCATTAGGGATCGACGCGGCATTAAAAGAGATTCTAAAAGAGCGGGGAATCAGATTGGATGCCGAAGTAGTTGATATTTGTATTACCCTTTTTGAAGAAAAACGTTTTTATTTTATGGAAACAAAATAGTTTTTTATCTGATAGAGTCTAAAATAGCAGTTCGAGCTGTTTCATAGCCGAACGTGACGGATTTAAAATCCCTTTATCTACCCCTGCGACAAGGGCAAAATGGAAGCTTTTTGATTGCAAGATGGACAAAACTTCTTCAGGATAACGATAAAAAAAGATATTTTCTATCCCGATTGTTAGGGAAGATCGCATCGATTCAGGTATCAAATAGATAATTTTTGCCCAAGCGGCCTGAGCATCGAGAAAATCAATCTGCTCATCGATCAGCTCTAAAAGCGGTTCAAAAATAACGACACGATCACTGCTGCCGAACTCTTTGCTCTCTAAACGCGAATTGGTAAAGACAGGGATAAAATGTCCCATTTTACTAAATCCACGTATCTGAAACGGAATCCGCAAAAAGGTATAAAAAAAGAGAATATGTTCGAGATACGGAATAAAGAACGGTGAGAGCATCTGCCGTTCATAAAAGGTATCATTGTGGATAAACGAGGTTTCAAAGAGGGTTTGCTCGATAATCGTAATCGTTTTTTCTTGAGCACGGATAAGTTGAGAGTGTTCAATAAAGATATCCGCATCGGTGAGGGCAGGGGAAAACAAGACGATTGATTTTTTTTCCAGAGGCCAGAGTTTTTCCCAAATCTCGCGCATCGATCCCTCAACATTGCAAAAATTGGACGGAGTGGAAATCATAGAGGAGAGATGCAGTGTGATCGGATCACAGGCATATACCTGAAGCTCTTTTTCGAGGAGATAAAAACGGAGGAGTTTTTTCAGTGCCAAATCAATATTGTCAACTTTAATCCAAGCGATTTCACTGTCGCTGATTTGGGTCGGTTTATCGAACATAACGCCATACGCACCGTTTTGGAGCGCTTCAGGGATATCTTCCGGCGAATAAGCGATAAAAAAAGATCCACGCTTTACTTTGGAAGGATCAAAGACGACACTTTCAAAAAGGCTGATCGAAGGATCTCCTAAAAGAGTCCCTTTGCTCAGTGCGAGGATATTCTCAAGTCTCATCCAACCGAACTTCCACATGAGCGTGGTTTTTCAGGTCGAACCAAACAAAGCCCATCTGCGTCTTTTGCCGCTAGAATCATCCCCTCAGAGAGAAGACCCATCAATTTTGCCGGCTTGAGGTTGGCAACAACACATACTTGAGTTCCAACGAGCGATTCTGCACTGTAGTATTCTCGAATCCCCGCGACGATTTGTCGCGCTGACTCTTCACCCAAATCAACTTTGAGCTTTAGGAGCTTGGAGCTTTTAGGGACCTCTTCGGCATCCAAAACAGTTCCGATTTTGATCGAGGTTTGGAAAAACTGGTCGATAGTGATAAGACCGTCTTCGGAAACGGTAGATTCTTTTTTATCTTCCATTTTAGGTTTCGGCTCTGCTTTAGGTGCTTCATCAATCATCGCTTTTGGAGCCTCTTGCATCAACGGTTCATCCACACGCGGGAAAAGCGGAGGGATTTTTTTGATTGTAAAGGTTTCCAGAAGTCCTTTATCGAGGATGAGACGGTTATAACTCTCAGTTGTAATCTCAAATCCGAGTGCATCGGCAATTGTCGCTGTGGTATTCGGCATGATAGAGTTGAGCATTACTGATGCTTTAGCCAACAGGTTAGCGACCAAGGCAACCGTAGCGAGTGCTTCATCATTGCGTCCCTCTTTGATCTTAACCCAAGGTGCATGCTCTTCAATCGCTTTATTGCCGATGGTAAAGACTTTCCAGAGTTCTTCAAGGTAACGGTGAAGCTGCAATTCACCTAAATAGGTTTCCAAAGAGTCTAAGATGGCATGAGCGTCATTTAGCTCTTTAGCATGATATTTCTCTACATCGATACTGTTGATCACAAAATCGGAGTACTTTTCAGACATCCCGATGATACGATTAAGAAGATTCCCTAAATCGTTAGAGAGATCGGAGTTCATACGGTCAATCAGGGCACGTTGTGAGAAATCTCCGTCTTGACCGAACGGTACTTCACGCATCATGAAATAGCGGAAGTTTTCGACGCCGTAGTGTTTGGCAACTTCGCGTGGGTCAACGACGTTTCCTTTGGATTTTGACATCTTCTCACCATCACGTGTCCACCATCCGTGTGCACCGATATGGCGCGGCAAAGGCAATCCGAGACTCATCAAAAATGCCGGCCAGTAAATCGCATGAAAACGGAGAATGTCTTTACCGACAAGCTGAGTTGTTGCAGGCCAAAATTCCATTTTTGCTTCATCCGAACCGTATCCGAGTGCGGTAACATAGTTCATGAGTGCATCGAGCCATACATACATAACGTGGCGCGGCTCATTAAGTGATTCAGGCAGATGTACTCCCCAGCTAAAGCTGGTTCGGGTTACGGAGAGATCGTTAAGACCCCCTTTGACAAAACTGATCACTTCATTACGGCGTGATTTCGGGAGAATAAATTCTGGATGGGCTTCATAATACTCTAACAACGGTTTTTCGTACTTGGAGAGTTTGAAAAAGTAGCTCTCTTCTTTGAGAATTGTAGTTGCTCTTCCACAATCAGGACAACATCCGCCTTCCATGAGCTGAGATTCAGGGAAGAAGGTCTCACAGCTGACGCAATAGTTTCCTTCGTAAAAATCTTTGTAAATATCGCCGTTTTCAAACATCTTAAGAAATGCGGCTTGAACGCCTACTTTATGCGATGCATCGGTTGTGCGGATAAACTGATCGTAACTAATTTCAAATTCGTCCCAAAGAGTACGAAACGTTGCGCTGATCTCATCCGCAAATTGTTGCGTCGGTTTTTCCAGTTTTTTAGCCGCTTCTTCGATTTTTTGACCGTGTTCATCCGTTCCGGTGAGAAAATAGGTTTCATTTCCGATTAGACGTGAATTACGTGCAAGTGTGTCTGCAATGAACGTAGTGTAAGCATGACCTATATGGGCTTCGCCGTTGACGTAGTAGATAGGAGTCGTAATGTAATTCTTCATTGTTGTTTTTTATCCTTAAGAAATTCAATCGTTGTATTAAAAATCAAACCCGCCGGTTTCACCTTTGGACATACTCTCATACACACTTCGAATGTATTTGGTGCGGATTTCGCAACCGATACATTTTTCACACACATAGCAACTGCTTAAATCATGCTCTTGTTGGCACTCTTGGAGAATTTTTATGGCTTCATCCAATAGTTCTTCATATTCATTATTGCTGTCCGGCATAGACACTCATAACCTCATTAATTTCATCTTTTGAACCGAAAAAGCAGGGGCTGGTATCGTGAACGTGTTTAGGTTCTTTATCTAAAACACGTACTGTACCGTCGATCGCTTTTCCACCGGCTTTTTCAAAAATAAAGGCAAAAGGGAATACTTCAAACAACATTCGAAGTTTCCCCTCCGGCTTATCACTTGCGCCCGGATAACTAAACAAACCGCCCCCTTTGAGGAGGATTTGATGAAGATCGGGAACCATACCGCCGGAGTAGCGGAGGCGATAGCCGCGAGCGAAGAAACTGTCAATCATGATTTTATGAAAAGGAGCCCAACATTGTTGCGTTCCGCCCGGTGCATTGATTTTCCCTTTTTCATTCAGTTGAATATGCTTAACAAACTCAAACTCACCGTTTTGAAGCAGATAGAGAGAAACATTATGCTCATCCGCAAATACCAACTCAACACGCGGTCCATAGACGACATAACAGCTCGCGACCATTTTACTCGGAGTAAATTCACCCTCATAAATACCGAAGATTGATCCGACACTGAGATTAACATCGACAAGAGATGAACCATCCAGCGGATCAAAGGCAATAAAATAGTGACCGTTTTCGTTGAGCACCATCGGGTGTTCTTTCTCTTCGCTGGCAATCGTATGAACACCTTCGACACGGCTCAGTTCCTCTTCGATAATCAAATCACTTTGGATATCGAGTTGAAGCTGAGTTTCACCGGAGCTGTTTTGTTCTTGAGAGTAGCCGATATCTTTAACATCAATGGCGTTTTTAATCCGAATAGCGCTTTTTTGGATCGCTTCTAAAATAACATTCATTCTATAACCTTTGCGTGAGCTAAAATCCACTCGATCACCTGATCGGGGTTGTTGAGATCGAGGATGTCTATTCCATGAGGAATATCATAATGCGCCGTATCTATACTCTCATCGATCGCTAAAGCGTTCATATACGGAAAGTAGTCGGTATCGATGTGCCCTCGAAAGATACTGATACGCGGAAGCGGAAGATTTTTCAACCCCTCAACGAGCAATACGTCAAACTCACCGAAAAGAGCGACCAATTCGTCCAACTCTTTGTGACGTTGCGAAAAATAGGTGGTACGGGTAGGGGAGGTGACGATAACCTCGGCTCCCGTATCACTGAATTTATAGCTGTCTTTTCCCGGAACATCAAACTGAGCTTTATCTTTCGGATCATTTTTGATGATAGCGACTTCTAAATTGTGTTCATGGATCAATTTTCGTGCTACTTTGAGGATCAAGGTAGTTTTGCCGCTATTTGAGGGACCTGTGAATGCAACTGCTAAACGTTTTTTCAAATCAATAACCCTCACGTAAAATTAGGGATATTATAGTCTAGGTTCATTTTAAACTTTCTAAAGAAGTGAAACAATTGATTAAAATGGATTGTAAGTCGATATACGATAAAGTTGTTCGAAGAAAAACACCCCCCTCTACGCTATCAAGGAGATTGAATGATATGGAAAGTTTTTGCCCTCGTTTTGACGCTTGCATTGTCTGCTCAGGCACAAGAATCGGTTGCATTTATTAAAAGTCTCAAAGGTGATGTCAGCATCAAAAGAGAAAATACAATTCACCCTGCCAAAAAAGGGGAAAAACTCTTTTCACATGATGTAATACAGACGGAAGAAAAAGGGGGAACCGGACTATCATTTAATGATGGAACCCGTATATCCGTTGGATCAAAAAGTATTTTGGAGATTGATGATTATCTCTTTGCCCCTTCTCAAAAAGCCTTCCGTTTTGATTTGTCGCTTCACAAAGGAAGTGCAGTATTTGAATCAGGCAGAATCGGTAAATTGGCTCCTGAAAAAGTAAGTTTCAAAGTACCGCAAGGAGTTGTCGGAATTCGCGGAACTAAATTTGTAGTAGAGGTTGAATGATGGAAGCGTTATTGATTTGGAGTGCATTTATTTTGTCCCTGCCGTTTATCACCTCTGAGCCTTCTACTACAGTGATATTGCTTGAAAACAATACCTCCCATAATGCGATTGATGTTTCAACCCAATTAGGTAAAGTAACAATTGATCAGCCTTATTATGCGACAACCCTGAGTGCACCGGATAAAAAACCAAGCGAGGTTGAAAAGCTCGATCCCGATAGTGTCAATAAAAAATACGCTGACGTACTGGGGAATCTTCCGAGTAAGGCGGTATCAACGCTCTTCTATTTTGAACCGGGAACGGCAGAAATAGCACAATCATCGAAAGATCAGGTAGAAGAACTGATTAAAACTATCGCTTTATATGATCCTGCCTCTATCGATATAATCGGTCATTCCGATCGTGACGGAGATGCGGATAAAAACTATGAACTCGCGCTCGAACGTGCGCATGCCGTTGAGAAGTTTTTGCATGAGCGAAACGTCAATATGGAACGTTCCAGTGTGGTATCGTATGGAGAAAATGATCCCATCGTTCCAACCGAAGATGGTGTGCCGGAACCTAAAAATCGTCGTGTAGAAGTGATCGTTCGCTAATCGTGAAATCTCTCATTTTTGCAGCGGGTTCATTACTACTGACGGGTTTATTTTACCTATTTTGGTGGAATGCACCTCTGCTTCGCCAGCTTGATTACAAGATATATGATCAATTGAGCAGCGATTTTCCTCCATCCCATACTCCTGAATCTACGGTTGTTGTTGAGATCGACGATAAAAGTCTGAAGGCTTTCGGTCAATGGCCGTGGCCCAGAGTAATCACCGCAGAACTTATCAATCGGATTAGTGATGCCAAACCAACGGCTGTTGTTTTGGATATTGTTTTTTCAGAAAAAGATCGATCATCACCGGATACGCTCCAAAGGTTTTACCGAGATTTTTTTGATTTGGATATCCGTGTCGATGGACTTCCAGAACCTTTGTTGGATAACGATCAAATTTTATCCGACGCACTGATGCAGTCGAATACTATTCTTCCCGTTTTCAGTGATATCAGCATGCATCCCAAAGAGTGCCTGCTTCCCCCTTCGCGTATCCAAGATCAGCGTATTGAAACAGCACAATTGGAAAACATCGATGCAATGGTATGCAGTTTGCCGATTTATCAACAACGCTCAAAAGGGATAGGACATATTCATGCCGTAGCCGATAATGACGGAACATTTCGACGGTTATCCATGTTTATGCGCCATCATGATGAGTTGATTCCAACGCTGGGGATTGCGGCAGTAGCATCGAAAAATATTTCTATTTCTACCCATCCGATCTCATCATTGAAAGGTGATTTTGAATTTAACATCGGAAATAGCCGATTTTCAGTAGATAAGTATGCAAACGCACTGTTGACGTTTTATTCTTTTGAAGCGTATCATAGAGTCTCAGCCTATGATTTGCTCAGCGGTAAAATTGATCCCAGAATATTAAAAAATAAATTTGTCTTTATCGGAACAACGGCCTTGGGATTGGATACGTGGCATACAACTGCCAACGGTACGATTTTACCGGGAGTATATCTTCACGCAACCATGGTCGAAAATCTTTTAAACAATGATTTAAAGGTTCAGCCTTCACTTTTTCCTTGGTTCAATCTTCTCTTATCGTTTGTAATCGCAGTGATTTTATTGGTTTTAATGGTTCGTAAACGCTATTTGAGCATACTCCTCTCTTTTATGGCATTGTTTGGGATAAGCTTTGGTGTGACCTATATTGCATGGCAGTACAATATCTATATTTCTATCGGATATTTCCAGATTCCATTGATCTCTTATCTATTTATTCTTTCAATGTTAATGTTCTTTATCGATTACCGTAATACCAAGCAATTTATGGAAGAGATAAAGCGCTCATCAGAGCAAAAGCGTCTCTTAAAATCAGAACTCGACCGCACTGAAAGTGAGATAGAGTACCAAAAAGTGATGTTGTTTCAACAATCCAAACTGGCTGCTATGGGGGAAATGATTGATAATATCGCTCATCAGTGGCGTCAACCGCTCAACACGCTCGGTGTCATTGTACAAGATACCCAATACGCGCATAGAAGCGGAAGATTGGATCAACACTACCTTCACTCCATGACTACGGAATCGATGGAACAGATTGAGTTTATGTCTCAGACAATTGAAGATTTTCGAAACTTCGTTAAACCTGACCAGAAGAACAGCCCCTTTGATTTGAATGAAGCGGTTGAACAATCGGTTCAACTGTTATACGGCATGCTTGAGGCTCATCGCATTAGTATCAATGTTGAATATTCTGAAAGAGCATTGGAAGTCTATGGCTCCACGGGAGAATTCAAACAGGTAATAATCAATCTTTTGAATAATGCGCGGGATGCTTTGATCGAAAAAAATCCCCCTGATCCCGCCATCATGATTCGTATTTTTGGAGATGATACCTACGGAGCGGTTAGTATTCAAGATAACGGCGGAGGAATCGAACCCGAGGTGATAGGACGTATTTTTGAACCCTATTTTACTACCAAAGAAGAGGGGAAAGGGAGCGGGATAGGGCTGTATATGTCGTATGCGATCATACGAACCAAAATGGGAGGAATGATTGAGGTCTCTAACGTTGAAGATGGAACATTATTTACGTTGACCCTTCCTCTTTGGAGGGATCCGTTTTCTTTAATAGAAGAATGATCTGTTTTGGGAAAAAACTTCTAAGGCTTCTTGACGTATAATAGCGATTATTCGATGACTAAAGGATAGAAATGCGATTTTCTTGGATAGCAATGGCCGCTTTATTGGCTTTCAGCGGATGTTCTCAAAAAGGGGCTTTTGATCTTTTTAAAATGGATGCGTCACATGAACGTGCAGTGGAACAGCTTCGAACCGGAGCCATTGTCTTGTCTTTAGAGACAAAAGCAATCCTATCAACACTCTATCTCAACCCTATTTACCCTGACCAATACAAAGATGGGGAATATTTTATCGCGGCAGTCTATTTTGAGCGGGACAATCGTGATATTCGAAAATGGGATTTAAATACTTATGGGTATACGTTGACTTTGAACGGTAAAAAAGCAACGATCTTGGAAGAGCTGAATCAAAGCGATCCAAGACGCACTTTGATTCCGGTTCAGAACAACTGGAATAAATACTTTTTTATTCGCTTTGACTCAGTTGCTGACTCTTCTTTAGCCCTTCAGCTCGAAAATAATCGGACAGGGAAGGTTGTGTTAAAGTATCAAAAATAGCAGCTATCGATACCTTCTCACCTAAAATATTTTTGTAGATTACATAATTGGCAAGTACCCGCTTGCCATATTCGCGGCTCTCTGCATTTCCCACCAATTCCATACTCATAAACGGTTCATGTTCGCCCGGATTGAAATACGCTCCACTGAGCAATAGCCGTTTGGTAAATCCGATCCCTCCGTTATACGCATACGCCATCAGTACCGGATTGTAAAGGGTCGCTTCGATGTGTTTCATATGCTCGATTGAATAAGCGATACTGTACTGCGGATTAAACATATCATCATACGATTTTATTTTCATCGGATGGATTTTAGAGATACTATCGACGTTAAAAGGCATAATCTGCATAAGCCCAAGGGCAAATGAACGTGAAATTAAACCCGGAATCAGACGAGTTTCTTGTCGCATCAGCGCGTACAGCATGGCTTTTTGATCGGTTTTGATCGTATTCATATACTGATCGTATGGCATGGTATAGTTATGGATATAGGGTTGATATATCCGTTCAATCATATAGGCTTGAACGGCTAAAGAGTCTTCTCCGTCATAGCGCTCAATGATCTCATAAAGTTTTTCAGGGGGAGTGGCAACCAACTCTTTGTGAAGCGCATTCCATTCAAACGGATTGTCTCCTTTGAAGCCCCCTTTGTCAGGTGTCGGAAGGGTAGTAAAATAGTTTTCGGCCACTTTCCCGACACGCTCTTTAGCCCATAAAGTGTACATATTGATATCGAGGCCATTTGCAAGTTCGTTTAATACCGTTTCATCACCATTGATGCGGTAAATCCAAAAGTTGTTTTTGTCCCGTTCTATCGGAGAAAGGGCCTGACGTTTAGCTTCTTTGAGGTGGTAGAGAGCGTTGTCACTGCGTTTGTATTTAAGGGCATTGATACCCAGATAAAAATGGGTTTGTCCATCATACGCTCCGCCGCTTACATTGGCAAGAGAAGCTTGGAGTTTTTCCATTTTCGGATCGGTTGCGCTTAGATAAACCAGCTGATTAAATCCACGCATGGCGCTTAGTTCAGCAAGTGTTTCATTCTCGACATTGTGATTGAAATGCTCTTGGCGATACAATGGGCTTGAGATAAGAAAGAGTTTTAACGAAGGTGCCAAATCACTGAAAAGGGTGAAATGGTTGTTGTGGTTCATGGTTCTAAGCCAAGCGGTATCACCAAAACGTTCACCAAGCCGCATCGCGATCAGTTCACGTTCGAAACTTTGTAATGACTCTGCCTTCATCGGGGTGAGGGCGAGATAAAGACAGTCTTCTTGTTCGATACTCATTAACGCCGAAGCCGGTTTTTGGAGGCACTCTGAGGTATAGCGTATCTCGATTTCATCCGTTTTTTTCGCGTAATCGAATAAGAAGCGTTGATTCACATTGTCTACTTGATAAAATGCTTCTTGAGCTTGTGATGCATTGATATCTTGTTGTAAATATTGCCAAATTAAAAAGTTTTTTTCACGTGAAGCGGGCTTATTGCTAATATCTTCTAAGGTAACGCCCCATACATTGCTAAGGAGCAGTACCGCTAGGGATATTGAATACTTCACGCCATAACCATCGCATTAATGACATTAACCAAGATAACATCAATGATATTTAGGGCGACAATCAAAATAATCGGAGCTAAATCCAAACCATTAAACACGGTTGGGATGAATCGACGAATTAATGCGTAAGCAGGCTGAGTGAGACGGTAAATAATCTGAACAATCGGATTATAAGGATCAGGGCGTACCCAAGTCAAAAGTGCTCCGATAATAACAATCCATATGTATACGGTAAGAAGAGAATGGACGATTCCGCCCAATCCAGAGATAATGCCGCTCATCATTTGACCACCTCTTTGAGATAATTTTTGATATGTGTGTATAAATCGTTCATTTCAGGACCGTGTTCTGCACCGCCGATGAGAATACGAAGCGGTTTAAAAAGGCTTTTTCCCTTCAAACCGCTGTGTTCTATCAAATAGGCTTTGTACGATTCGTAATCATCAAAATGGGGAGCTTTTAGGGTCAGATTGCGCAAGATATCAAATCCTTCCTTATACTCATCCGGGACATTTTTAGGGGCAAAAATTGCACCGATTTTAGCACGAAGCTCTTTAAGTGTACTTGCCTCTTCCAAAAATAGCTTTGCGAGGTTCCCGATCTCTTCATCGGCAAAACCGACATAGCGCGAAAGCTCTTTAGGATCGAGTCCTCGTAAATGTTCGCGGTTAATAAATTTGAGTTTATCAATATCAAAACGGGCAGGAGCTTTTGAGAGAGTTTTTAAATCAAACCATTTAATTGCTTCTTTGAGGTTAAAAATCTCACACGGAGGTTTGTTCCCCATTAAAATCAGGTAATTGGTGATTGCTTCCGGTAAAAATCCCTCTTCGAGGAGCCATTTAACACTTGAGGCATCATCCCGCTTGGACATTTTTTTCCCCTCGTTTCCGAGGATAATCGGCAAGTGGGCATACTCGATCTTTTTAGTATATCCCAACGCTTCGTGAATTGCCATTTGCTTAGGGGTATTGGAGAGATGATCTTCTCCACGGATGATGAGAGAGACATCGGCGAGCATATCATCCACCGCACAGGCAAAATTATACGTCGGATACTTATCGGCACGCATTAAAATAAAGCTGTCGATATCATCGGCGGCAAAAGTGCTCTCACCTTTGATAATGTCGGTTACTGTGATTGAATGCTCCGGTTTTTTAAGACGAATGGTGAAGGGGAGGGGATTGTCGATAACCTCTTCGGGATGAAGGTTTTCGCACGCGCCGTCATAACGATAAGCGACTTTTCCCTCTTTAGATGCTTCACGTTTTTCTTCTAAGGTTTCAGGGGTACAAAAACAGTTGAATGCTTTTTTGTCTTGAAGGAGTTGAAGCGCCATTGCACGATGAAAGCGTAGGTTGTTGCTTTGGAGTTGTTGCTCTTGGTACTCTATCCCAAATAGAGCTAAAATCTCGAAAATCTCTTTCTCTTTACCGGGAATGTTACGCTCTTTATCGGTATCTTCGATACGGATTAAGAGGGGCTCTTCACGTTGAACAGCAGAAATATAATTAAACAATGCGACGCGGAGATTGCCGATGTGCATATCTCCCGTCGGGCTTGGGGCAAAACGAAGCATAAATATTTCCTAAAACTTTTTTGCAATTTTAGCAGAAATAGACTAACTCACACCTTTTTGCTGAGCGCTTCGATATGTCCGCTGTTACCCAGTACGACGAGAATATCCCCTTTTTCAAGAATATCGTCTTTTTCGAACGAAGTGTACCAGACGCCTTGATGTTTATAGGCAATCGGTTTAACCTCGTATTCCCCCTCGAATATTGGAGAGAGGATTGAAGTACCAACCCAAAAAGAGGGGACGGTAAGCTTGGCAATTTTCATGGTGATCGAGAGGTCAATCGTTTCGTAATGCATATTCTGCACCATTTTTTTAACAATCTTTTTTGCCGATTCCATCTCGGGATAGATCACCTTTGCCGCACCGAGTTTGGAGAGAATTTGTCCGTGTACGGTCGTAATCGCTTTGGCAATGACGGTTTCTACCCCTAACTCTTTGAGCGCCATAACTGTGAGGATACTCGCTTCAATGTTTTCTCCGATACTCACGACCGCTACATCGACATTACCGATTCCCGCTTCGCGCAGTGCCCGTATATCCGTTGAATCGAGAATAACGGCATCTTGTACGTATTCGTTGATGTCCCGAACATGTTCTTCATCCAAATCAACGGCAATAACACTCAGCCCCTGTTGTGCCAACCCTTTGGCAACGTGAAATCCAAATTTCCCTAAACCTAAAACCGCAAATGTATCCATTTATATAATAACCTTTCCTTCTGCATATTTGATTCGGCTCTCCAGAGCTTTTCCGACGATAATGATGGTAAATGCAAATACACCAACTCTTCCCATGAGCATTAAGACGATAATGTTAAGTTTTCCCGCATCACTAAAAAGTGCGCTATAGCTTAAAACACCGCCGTTTCCGGTCGATAACCCTACCGTGCCAAACGCAGAGGTTGTTTCAAACAAGATCCGCAAAAAGGGCAAACGGTCCACTTCGCTTAAAATAATCGTTGAAATGACAACATAGATGGAGGCAATAAAAATAACGGCATACGCTTTATTGATCTGATAGGGTGAGATAGAACGGCGAAAAATATGAGCGTGCGTATCACCTCTGAGCGTATACCATACACCGATCAGGGCAAGTGCCACAACCGTCGTTTTAATCCCTCCGGCTGTTCCTCCCGGACTTCCTCCCGTCATCATCAAAAAGGTAGAGAAAAAGAGGTTCGCATCGGTGAGAGTGGAAAAGTCGATGCTGTTAAAGCCGGCAGTTCGATAGTTGACGGATGCGAACCATGCCGCTAAAATCTTCTCATAGGTACTTAACGATCCGAATGATTTTGGATTATTCCACTCCAGCGAGAGGAGCAGTGCCATTCCGATAAGAATCAAGACCCCACTCATATAGAGAACAATTTTTGTATGGGTTGAGATACGCAATAGCTGTCCGCGTCGATAATTGTAAATTTCAAGCAGTACCATATATCCCAAACCACCGAGAATAATCAGCAAAGGGACGGTAATGTTAACCACGAAATCACCACGGTACCCCATCATATTATCGCTAAAGAGAGAAAAACCGGCATTGTTAAACGCAGAAATCGCATGAAACGTTCCAAACCAAGCCGCTTTTCCTAACGGCATATCGACCCAGAAACGGAGAGTTAAGATCACCATTCCGATCGCTTCAATGATAATGATTGAAGCAAATACAATTTTTATGAAACGGACCAACCCGTCCATACCGGGGTGATTAAGGGATTCTTTGAGGATCAGGCGATCTCTGTGATTGATCTTTTGTTTACGCATCACCGCCATAAAGGTCACCGCAGTCATATACCCAAGCCCTCCGATTTGGATCAGGGTAAGGATGACAATATGACCGAACGAGGTAAAATCTACGGGGGTGTCCTTTACGATCAAACCGGTAACACATACCGCCGAAGTGGAAGTAAAGAGAGCATCGATAAAGCGTAACTCTCCATGATGTGCAAACGGAAGAGAGAGGAGAACCGCACCGAAAAGGATAAGTCCTATAAAACTATAGAGGATTATTTTGATTTCGTGAGTATGAATAGCGAATCCTTTAGTAATAAACTAAACGGAAAAATTATAACGTTTATATGGTGATAGAAATATAAAACGGTGTCACATTAAAGTTAAACATCATATTCTGCCCCCAATTCGGATCGGGTCAGCTTCAGCCGCTCCGCTAATACGGTTGCAAGACTTTGCATAAATAAATAGGCCCCTTTTTTATGATGGATAGAGAATAGCTCAAATGCTTCGCGTGAGATGACATACAATTCGGTATCGGACGCCGCAATGACATCGGTATAGTGCGGAGCCCCTTCTAAAAAGGAAAATTCGCCGAAAAAATTATTTTGCCCCAACGTACTGAGATGCACACTTTTTCGATCCGAAAAGGGCAACATGATCCGCACCACTCCCCGTCGAATCAGAAAAATTTCTCCGGTTCCATCCCCTTCAGAATAGATGGTATCCCCTTTTTTATAGGATCGGCTCTCTACCAAACTCTCGATCTCTGCGAGTGTCTCTTCTTTACGTCCCCTAAAAAGGTCAAATTCACTCAACGAGAGGAGCCTTTCCTTTTTTTCTTCGATCAAAGAGTTTTTAATTATCTTGTTTTCAGCCCATTCAACGGCATCATCCAAATCGTCGAAGACTTTGATCGGACTCAAGTGTTTTAATAGACCTACTTGGTTGAAATAGCTCTCTAAATCATCTCCGCTGGGAAGCTTATGGGGTAATCGGCATAAGAGGAGATAACCTTGTTTGTCATGCAAAATATCTTTTATCTGCAAGAGAATATGAGCGGCGGTTAAATCAACGGTCTGAACCCGTTTCATGTCCATTATAATGTATTTTTTATGCCGTAAATCTTCCTGAAGCATCGAATAAAGCTGATTTGCTGTTCCGAAAAATAGGCTTCCATGTAGTTCATACAGTGAAAATGCCTTCCCATTTTCATTTAAAATATTATTTTCTTCTTTACTACGAATAATTCTGCTCCGAACTTCTGTTCCGTCTTGATGGCGATAAATGACCGAAGCCCCGATTTGCTGTCCAATGTACAAAACGATCGCCAGCAGCAATCCAATGCCAGCCGCAGCGATAAGACTCACAAAGAGAGCCGTAACGGCAACGGCAATGATGATGATAAAATCCAATGATGTTTTACGAGTGCGAAGAAGTTTGATGCTGTGTTTATCGATCATACGAAAACCGATAATCATCAGTATCGCAGCCAAAGAAGCTACCGGAATCCAAGCAATAAACGTCGCAAACAGCAAAAATGCGATAACGGCCATCGATCCTTCAATAAAGCCGGACAGACGTGTTTGCGCACCGCTGGATATGTTGACCATCGTGGCACCCATGGTTCCAGATCCCGGCATTCCTCCGATCAGTGCTGAAACGATGTTTCCCGAACCTTGGGCGATTAATTCTCGATTAGAATCATGAAAAGAGTGCGTCATCGAATCGAGAATTACACAGGTTTTCAGTGTGTCAATCGAAAGCAGTGCCGCAAGTGTCAACGCCGGAAAAAAGAGAATGGAGAGTTCCGACCATCTAAAATTCTGCAACATATCAAATCGTCCGCTCAACGTCTGTAAAAAATTGATTCCGTCGTTTCCTCCGAGTTCACCGATGACAAAGGGGTTATTGGCGACAAGGAGCTGCGGATCAAACATAGCGGAGATGAAATAGATTGAACTTCCGCCAACCAATGCCGCAATGACTGCCGGAATCAGTTTTAAATACCTCTCGGCAATCATCATCGTAGCGATTGTTCCTATTCCTACGACGATACTTTGCCATTGCCAGATGGTGGGAATCTGCAGTGCTTCATAAAAATGGACACCTTGTGGCAAGCCCAGGAAAATCGGGGTTTGTACAGCGATAATATAGAGCCCGACACCGCTTAAATATCCGCTTACAACCGGAAAAGGCATGTATTTAATTAATCGTCCTAACCCAACCGCTCCAAAAATAATTTGAAATAAACCGGCTAAAAAAGCGATTACCATCAACATATAAAAGACCAAATCCGGTGCAACGTCCTGCGCAATGTATTCCAAAGCAAAAGCCGATAAAACTGCCGCTGCCGGAGCGCTAGGGGCAGATATCAAACGATTCGTCCCCCCTAAAAGCGAGGCAACCAACCCTATGGCCGCAACTCCCAATATCCCAGCTATTGCACCATAGGCAGCATAATGCCCCCCAATCGTCGCATAGATCGTCACCCCAAATGCGATAGCGGCAGGCAATGCCACCAGCATAGCAGCAGTTCCACCCCAAAAATCATCGATAAATGTGTTTGATTTAAATAGTTGCATTACGCCCCGAAACTACAGTATTGATTGTATCTATTTGATTGTACCTCATTTATTGTTCTAAAAAAATATGAGGGTGATGATGCTTTATCGCTCCGTTGCTTTTAGATCAAATGAGCTACAATTTTCAATAACCCAAGAGTGAGAGAAAACAGAGAATATGTATGACGCCATTATAATCGGTGCCGGGATAAACGGTTGTTGCAGTGCCTATTTTCTTCATCGCGCAGGATTACGGGTAGCCCTTGTGGATGAAGCGGGAATTGCTTCGGGCGGCAGCGGGGCGGCTGGAGCATTTATATCTCCCAAAATCTCGAAAGCAGGTGAGCTCAAAGAGATCATGGGTGAAGCTCACGCAGAAGCATTAGCGTTTTATACTGCAAATTTCCCCGAGTTTACCCTCACAAAACCGCTTCTTCATATCGCTAATTCTCCACAAGAGGGGGGAAAAGTAACAGCATTCAAACGTGAGAGCACTCTAGAACAAACCGCCATGAGTGAGGGACTACGTTCTCTTCTCAGTGATGAAGCGCTGCAGTGCGAATCGATCTATTTTTCCCATGGTGCAGTTGTCGATGCTCAAGGCGTGTGTTGCGCATTATCCAACGGCGTTGATTTTTTTTGCTTCAAAGCAGAGAATATTACCCATCAAAATAGTACTTGGCATGTAGGAGAATTACGTGCAAAGCATTTAATCCTCTCTATCGGCGCTTATCCCAAACTTCTGCCGATCGACTACGTTGGGCTTCGTGGTATTTGGGGACATCGCATCGATATACAGACCTCTACCGCTATCCCCTCGATTTTGCATCATCATGTTTCCATTTCACCGACAACGAAAGAGGGGATTGTCGCCATCGGTGCTACGCATGATGTTCACTATTCCCCATTTTCCGGGGAGCCATACGAGAGAGAGGAAGGGAGAAAAATACTCCTTAAAAAAGCCTCTAAAACACTAAAATTAAATAATATTAATATAATGAAAGACTACATGGGACTTCGTTCCGGTTCAAACGATTATCTGCCGATGCTGGGACGTTTGGTGGAGTCTGATGCGACACTACAAAAATATCCCCATATGCGTCATGGAGAGGCGATCGATCCATCCGAATATATCTACTATCCTAATCTTACAATGATAAATGGATCAGGCGGGTATGGTTTTGTCCTCGCTCCGTATCTGGCTAAGCGGTTAAAAGAGTACATTGTGGATGGAGTGAGCATCGATCCTATCCTCTCACCGTCACGTTTCTTTCCGCGTTGGGCAAAACGGAAAAAAAATCAATCGTAAACAACAACTCCATAGTTGTCATCAATACGGTAAAAGCGTGAATCCGCCGTGATAATCAGCTCATCCAAACGGGCGAGATGTACATAGCTTTTTTTACCGATTTTAATCCCGTTTTCGAGAAAAAACCGCTTTAGATTGACAAATTTAATATCATTGACAAACTTGTATTCGAACTGATTGTAGAGGCGCATTTTTTTGTAGCCGAAAATATGGCTGTCGATCCCCAGCTGGGTCGCGGCGTATTGAGTAGGTAGATAGCCGCCGAGATCGGTCAAATCTTCTTCGATATGGGCATATCGCGCAGGGAGGGTACTTTTTTCGAGAAAAACGTACCGGTTGAGCTTGATGTGGCGTGTCTCATTCCAGTATTGATAGGCAGGTGAAGAGATATCGAGTTTGGTATAGACCTCTTTCCATAGCCAGTGTTTATCAAGAGTGCAATAGAGGGCAGACATGGTTACTCGTCGTAATCAGGATCGTTAAGGGCTAAACGTTTGGCGTACATGAAACGTTGCTTGTAGTAATCTTTGTCGATGGAATCATATTGTACTTTTTTATTCGAATACGAGGCATGGATGATTTGCCCTTCGCCCGCATAGATTGCTACGTGTGAAGGGTCTGATTTGTAGGTACGGTAAAAGAGAAGATCACCTACTTGTAAATCATCCATACTTACACTTTCCCCTAATTGTGCTTGTTCCGCAGCACTGCGGGGGAGTGAAATACCGAATTGTCGATAGACTTGCTGAGTAAAACCGGAGCAATCGGTACGTTCACCGTCTTTGTTTCCAAAGCCATAGGGAGTTCCTAGAAAATCTTTAGCGTGGGAGAGGAGTTTGTCTTTGGCGTTTTTAATATTTTTGACGATTTTTTGGGTTTTTGTTTTAGATTCTTCTGTCTTGGAGGATTCTTCGGGACAAGCAGCTTTGGAAGCAATAGGGGCAGGTTTTGGAACCATGAGAAAAGGCTTTTCATCTTGACCGATGGTATTGGTTTCAATTTTATCATTTCTCAACACCGGAGCTATGAATGCAACTTCTTTGACTACAGGTTCTGTTGGCGGAGTAGGTTTTGCGATGACTATAGGAGCAGAAGCTTTAATAAACGGGTTCTCTTCGTTTTTGATCGTATCGTTTGTTTTTTTTAATTCACGTTCATATTCTAAGAAGAGGGACGGCTCACGCCTCTGCGACTCTGCCTGAGCCGTGATTGTCAGTAAAATCAGCGATAACACTGTGCGTCTAATCAGCATTAACCCTCCTCATTTTTTCTGCTATGTAGTCATTATAGATTAAAAAGCTTTAGTTTTTTTTATAATCCTAAAATTTAACGGATCGTTATGGTACACTTTCTTTAAAAACGAATGGATAATAAGCATTAGATGAGAGAAGCTATTATACTGCTGAATATGGGTGGACCCAACAACCTGAACGAAGTTGAGATGTTTTTGCACAACATGTTTAACGATCCCTATATCATCCGAACTAAGAGCAATTTACTGCGCCGTTTTATCGCCGGGATGATCACATTAACGCGTGCTGAAAAATCTCAGGATATTTATCGTCAAATCGGGGGAAAATCACCTCTGGTAGAGCTAACGAAAAAACTGGTTTCAGCCTTGTCAAAGGCGGTCGGTCCCCAAGTTATCGTTGATTTCGTCATGCGCTATACTCCACCGATGGCGGAGGAAGTATGTCAACGCCTTAAAGAACAAGGGATAAAAAAAGTCTATTTAATCCCGCTTTATCCTCAATATTCCTCAACGACAACCCAATCTTCGATCGATGATTTTGAAGAAACGGCTCATAAAATAGGGTGGGATGTCATTACGGTAGAGATTAAACATTTTTTTGCGCATGAGACCTATAACCGATGTGTGGTCGATCGTATTCAAGAGTCCTTAGGGGAGGAGAATGCATCGTCATTTGAGATCATTTTCTCCGCCCATGGGTTGCCTCAAAATATCGTCGATCAGGGGGATCCCTATCAGAGACAGGTGATTGCCCATGTCGAATTGATCAAAGAGTTAATGAAAAATATGGGATTGAATTTTAATGGAGTCCATTTGGCCTATCAATCCAAAGTAGGGCCGATGAAATGGCTGGAGCCTTCTTTGGAAAACACGCTTCATACGCTCCAAAACAAACGGGCCATTATCGTCCCAATCGCCTTTACCATCGACAATTCAGAAACCGATTTTGAACTCTCTATCGAATATGCCGAAGTGGCTCATGAACTCGGATACGATGAATATCGTGTCTGCCGCTGTCCAAACGATCATCCTCTTTTTGTCCAAACACTCAAAGAACTCTACGAGAAAATGAGATAAATGAAAAACATTGCCCTCTTCGATATGGACGGAACGCTAATCGATTCGGGTTTAGATATAACCCTCTCGATTAATCATGTCCGGTTAGAGTGCTACGATCTTAAACCGCTCAGTGTTCAGGCCGTTATCGATGCAATAAATGCTCCCGTACGTAATTTAGCTGAGATTTTTTACGGTAATCCTATTTATGAAAAGCGTGCGAGAGACCTTTTTGAATGCCACTATCACGATCAGTGTATCCAAAATGTAAAACCTTACGAAGGAATCCCGGCACTTTTGGAGAAACTTCATCAAAATGGCTATTTGATGGGAGTCGCGACAAATGCTCCGAGTGTTTTTGCCAAACGGATGTTAGAGTATTTGGGACTGAATTCTTATTTTAGGCTCATCATCGGTGCCGATGAAGTGGAGTCCCCGAAACCCCATCCACAGATGCTAAACCGTCATCTCGAACACTACGAATTTCGTTCAGGTACGGATTATGCTTGGATGATCGGTGATAATTCCAAAGATATGGAAGCCGCTTCTCGTGCAGGCATACCCAGTGTATTTGCAGGGTGGGGATTCAGTTCGGAGGGAAAAGGGGATTATTATGCATCTTCACCTGAGACGTTATACGATATCATCTGTAAAAAGGGATAAATTATGATCAGTATTGACTTGCTACTCACTATTTTTATCATGTCACTTTTATTTTTACGTCATACCGCAGTCTATAAAGATCCCAATAAAATCAATTATACCCCTGTGGTTTTGGCGCTTGGTGCAATCGGGGGGCTGCTTCATTTTATTCTTAGCAGCGGAATGGATGCTAATGTATTTAAAGAATCCCTGTTATCCCTCAGTGTCGGTATCGTCCTCTCTGCCATTATGAGCGTAATGTCTCAGACCGTTTCACTCATGAATAGCCATAATGAACGCCAACGTCTTGTAGGAATCAGTGATGAGATTAATGCATTAGGTTCATCGGTTGGAACACTCAAAGATCGGCTTGATCTCGTCGCTCAAATGGAAAGCTCGACTCACGATCAAATTCGCAATGTCTTCAAAGAAGAGATCGACGCGTTAAACGTCATTCAAGCCAATCAAAAACTTTTTGTTGCTAAAATCGAATCACTTTTGACACAGCAGCAAAGTGCGATGGAAAAATTCGAAGAGTTTACCCTCTCAGAACTTCCAAGTTTGGATAATGTTGTCCATCGTCATATCGATCTTTTGCGTGTTGCGGAACAAGATCATTTCAATCAACTCAAAAGTTCGGTTCGTGTGAACTGCGATGAGCAAAAAGAGCTACACACACAGTTAAAAACCCTGCATGATCTTGTAGTGCAAATCAGCCATCGAGAACTTCCCGATCATACCATTGCCGTTTTGCAAAAAGAGATGGATCGTATTGTCCATGACTTTTCTCACCATTTACAGACCTTAGGGGTTAAAAGCGAATCGATTGTCACTTCATTGCTCGAAAATGATTCTTTGCTAAGAGGCTCACGTGAACAAAGCGAACTGATTATGCAGCAAATGGTTCTCTCTTCGAAACAAATGCGTGAGATGACATCCCATTCAAAAGAACTCTCCGAATCGCTCAAACCTCTCTCTCGCCTTTTCACTTCTGCCGAAACGCTCCACAATGAGTTTATAAACGCCAAAGGGAAACTCAATGAGTTGATTATTACCCTCGAAGCGTATGAGCACCAAGAGTATCGTGCTATTCGTAAAAGTTTGGAAGAGGTAGCTTCAGAAGCCATTGCACAGATGCGTCTTTTGACCCAAACCCTCCAGAAAACAGAATCTTTACCTCTCATAGAGACGAGAAATGTTCAAGAATTGGCCAGTAAAGTAAAACTGCATAAAAGCTATTTAGGAGAGATGAGAGACGATGTCCTATAAGCGAAAAGCGCAAGAACAAAAACGTGATTTGATTTTAGAAGAGGCGACGGCTCTTTTTATCAAAGAGGGTTATGAGAATATGAAAATCTCAGAGTTAGCAAAAAATGCGGGGGTTTCCATCGGGGTCATTTACACCCTTTTTGGTTCAAAAGAGACACTCTATAACCACTATGTAATGAACCAAATGGAGTATTATATCGAGGTAATTAAAGAAGAATTACAACACCATACGGATCATTTAGAGATGTTAAAAGTGGTCACAAAAATCCACTTTTCCGCCATTATTAAAAATAAAAATGCCCTCAAAGAGAGTATTGTGAGTGATCCGACCTTCTTTCTCAATATTGCCGCTGATGAAGACAATCCTCTCTTGCATTTGTATACCTATATCGCAGAAACAGTTATGAAGCCGCTCTTGAACGAAATGGGATGTCAAAAAGATCCTTTGGAAGTTTTTTTTCTCTATGACGGGATTACGTTAGGGATGATTAAATACTGGATAGTAAAAGGCGGAGATTTAATGGAGCGGGTTGATGAGGCAATCGAAACGCTCCTTTTGATACTCAAAAGGTCGTGAGTGAGAGACACCCTGTAATAGGCTGTGTCTCGTTAAGAATTACGACAAATTGCGTCGCTCATAAAATGTGCGCAGTCTTGAATCCATAGGATACATGAGACGGTACAATACCGGAACGATAAAGAGGGCCAACAGGGTTGAGCTGATTAACCCTCCTATGACCGCGATCGCCATCGGTGCGTTGCTCTCATGTCCGGCACCACCGCCGAGAGCCAGCGGAAGCATGGCAAAAATCATCGCAAACGTCGTCATCAAAATAGGGCGAAGACGTTTTTCTCCTGCTTCGAGGAGGGCTTCATCGACATTTTTTCCCTCTTTGATGGCATTATTTGCAAAATCCACCACCAATATGGCATTTTTGCCCACCATACCCATAAGGAGGATAATCCCGATCATTACGAAAATACTAAAGGGATTACCGGTGAGGAACAGGGCCAAAATGACTCCGGTAAAACTGAGCGGCATTGCTACCATAATAATAAACGGCTGTATTAACGATTCATAAAGTGCCGCAAGGATCAAATAGATGAGTACCACAGCAAGCAAGACGGTAAATCCGAATGCTTCTGCCGTCTCCTGCATCCGTTCGATATCACCCGTATAACGGTATTGATACCCCTCGCCTAAGATAGGGGGAAGCTTTTCATCGATCATACTGACAATAGAATCGAGCGGTGCTCCATTAAGGTTTGCCGTTACCAAAATTTTACGTTCCCTATCAAAGCGGTTGATTGATGCAGCTCCTTCTGTCGTCTCCAGCGTAACCAAACCATCGAGCATTACCTGTTCACCCGATGCGGTTTGAATCTGCATCTTTTTAAGGTCTTTCATTAACGAACGGTATTCATCACCCGTACGGAGAGTGATGTCAAACTGACGGCCGTTTTGTTCAAAATTCGATATAGCGCTGTCACTCGAATAGGTTGATCCGATCGCACGAGCAATTTCCTGAGCTGAAATACCTAAACGCTGGGCACTTTCACGATTAACACCGATACGTACTTCAGGTTTCCCCGGTTCAAAATCGGTATCGATATCGATCACACCGTCCGAATCTTTAAGCAATTTCACCAGTGCTAGCGATTTGCTCTCCAGTGTTTTTAAATCCGGTCCTGTTAATACGACCTGAATCGGAGCATTGCTCTCTCCCGTATCGATAGGAGGGACATCTTCGACACTTATCGTAAAATGAGTATACGATTGGAATTTCTCACGATACGACTGGATAAGCGATTCAAGCCCTTCGCGTTGGCCTACCGGTAAGAGTTTCGCATAAATCATCGCTTTATGCGCCTCCTCAGCGGCGTTGTATCCGATCGAGAGGACGAGCGTTTCGATCCGTTTGTCTTCTTGCATGGTCTTAACCATGGGAGCTATCTCTTTTTTCATCGCTTCGAGTGAAATTCCGACAGGGGCCTTGATCATCACCCGCATTTCGGACATATCTTCCATCGGTACAAAGGTTCCGCCAACTTTTCCCGCAAGAGAGAATGAAAAAATCAATACCGCCAAAACACCAATGACCGTTATCCATTTAAATCGGAGCAAGCGTGTGAGAATAGCGCGGTAAAAGAGGTCGAGTTTTAGAAATATCGGCTCTGTTTTTTGCCAAAATTTACTCTCACCACCGCTTAATAACCGCGCACCGACAGTTGGAATAAACATGATTGCTACGAAATAAGAGATTAGCACCCCAGAGGCAACGGTCATAGCAAACGAGTTGAAAAATTTACCGACAATACCACCCATAAACGCTACCGGTACAAATACCGCTAAGAGCATGGAAGAGATCGCCAAAATAGAAAAAGAGATCTCTTTTACCCCTGCGAATGAAGCCTCCAGCGGTTCCATCCCGTGCTCTATTTTTTTGGAGATGTTTTCGATAACGACAATGGCATCATCAATAAATATCCCTATCGCCAGAGTCAAACCGATGAGAGTGAGACGATTGAGATCATATCCCAGCACATCGATCATGGCAAATGTCCCTATGATAGAAGTCGGGATCGCAAGTGCGGAAATGATTGTAGCGGTTAGATTGCGTAAAAAGAAAAAAACGATCAGTACCGCCAAGATTGAACCGTAAATTAGGTCAAACTTGACATTTTCGATGTTGATGAGAATCTTTTGGGATTGGTCTTCTACCAGTTCTAAATCATACGAATTTCCGGCAAGAGCTTTGAGGGAAGGGATCGTCTTTTTTACCCCGGAGATCACCTCCAAATCATTGGTTCCTGCGATTTTTTGCACTTCCAGCAAAACCCCCTCATGCCCGTTGAAGGAAGAGTAGCTTTTGACGTCTTTAAGCCCGTCTTCGACACGCGCAATATCACTCAACCGTACACCGGGAGTGATGACAATGGATTTCAGTTGCTCAATCGAAGAGGCGTCGGCACGCGTTTTAAGGATAAATTCGTTTGAATTGGAGATAAGTTTCCCACCCCCGGCACGAACATTTTCTGCCGTGATACGCGATTGAAGAGTATCAGAGGAGATAGCGTATTTATTCAGTAAAAAAGGATCGGTAAATATCCGGATTTCACGATCTCGATACCCGACGATATCAATTTTAGCAACCCCTTGGATTCGTTGTAACTTCGGCTTGATCTGCTCATCGGCAAAGCGCATCAATGCTATCGGGTCACCGGTTTTGGTACTGATAAAAAGTTTGATGGAAGCGGCACCGGATGCGCTCACTTTTTGTACGGATGGAGATTCTACCTCGGCATCGAGATTAAGCGTTCCGATCTTATCGCGTACATCGTTGGCCGCTTCTTCGATATCTTTGGTCAGCTCAAACTGCACCGTAACAACGCTTAAGCCCTCATAACTGGTGGAAATAAGTTTATCGATTCCATCCACACCGGAGACCGCTTCTTCGATCTTGTCGGTTACTTTGGACTCGACACTCTCAGGATCGGCACCGGGGTAAGCGGTTTGAATCGTTACGATCGGGAAATCGATATTAGGAAACAATGCGACCGGCATAGATCGAAATGATATCATCCCGAAAACTACCAATGTCATCACGAGCATCAAGGTGGTGATAGGGCGATTAATGGCAAATTTATACATGATACTTTCCTAATTCTGCCCAAAATGGGCAAGCTTTAGTGCCATAGCGGCTAGCGTGGCCAAATGGGGTTTACTCATTTGGCGTTCTCAAATAATATATACGCTTCGCCAAAAAGCCCCGGAGCGATGTTAGAGGTGAGTACTTCCGCCGTTGCTTTTCGATTTTTTGCATTGACCGAAGGATAGATTTTTGAAATAGATCCCATTCTCTCTCCCTTCTGACCATCAATACGGTAACGAACTTTGGAGCCGATTTTAATAGAGTGGAGGTATTTCTCATCGAAATTCAACATAAGCTTTACGTCCGGTGAACTGATAAGATGAAAGAGGGCTGATGCGCCGACGACACTGTCTCCGAGTTCGATATTGCGACTGGCGATGATACCGCTAAACGGTGCACGAAGTCGGGTTTTTTCTAGCAGAGTCTCTTGATATCGTAAAGAAGCTTTTGCTTCTGAAGATGCGGCAGAGGCTTTTTGGTAGGCGAGGGTGTGTTGATCCATCAGTTCCGCTTCGATAACACTTTCGACTTGACGGTAACGATCATAGGTTTGACGGGCAAACTGCTCTTCGATTTTAGCCTTTTTAAGTCTCTCTTTGGCCAGATCGATACCGGCAATTAAATCGTCGTTATCGATTTCCAGCAAAACGGAGCCTTTTTTGACATGGCTTCCGACATCAACATTTAGCCTTTTTACGATTCCTGACGTTGCAAGATTCAAATTGGCCTCTTTACGTGCAAACACATCAAATGTAGCATATACCTCTTCTCCTAATAACGAGAGGGTTAACAGTATTGATAACAATAGTATTTTAATCATTGTACAAATTCCTTAGGGTCATATCCAGCGTAATAATAATAGGCTGCATGGGCATAATTTAGTGTGCGCAACGCACGATTAAGCTGATTGGTCGAATCAGATAAGACATGGAGTGCATCGAGATAGGTAACATAATCGACGATGCGGGCTTCATATTTCTTTTTTACCGCATCAAACGTTTTGGTAGAAGCTTCTAACGTTTTTTGTGAGGCATCAATTAATACACGGGACCGTTCAATGTAACGTGTCGCCAAAAGACGGTTTTGATTTGCCTCTTTCGTAGCGTACAACAATTCGCTGCTTTGTGCCTGCGCTTGAGCCACTAAAGCTTGTTTTGATAGCGAGGCAGAAGAAAAATCGATTAAGTTCATACTGAGTGAGGCAATCAATTTATTTTGTTGATCGACACGCATTTGAGCAATCGGATCTTTATAATAATCGTTAAACGTGTACTGATCTTCGAGCTTAATGGTAGGGAGATTTTGAGCATCGCGCATTTGCGCTTCATGCATTTTTGCATCTCGCGAATATTTCAGGGCATTGATTTTATCGAGTTCTTGGATCTTAATCTCTTTAGGCGCTAAAACATTCGATTCACTCAAATCCGTAATTTTTTGATTGCTTATCGTTTCCAAATCGGCTTTTTGGCGATCGGCTTGGTAATTCAAGTTTTCAATTTTAAAATGTACATCGGATACTTCTGATCGCATTCTCATCAACGCATCTTCACTAACAAGTCCAGCCGATTGAAATTTTTCTAAACGGACCATTTGTGCTTCGAGTTGATCTCGCATCGTGTTCAATGTTTGTATTTCATCCATCGTATTTTGAAATTCATAATATTGTTTGATTACCGTGAGTGAAATCTCTTTTTTAGCACCGTCAAGATTGTGTTTTGCCGCATTTTCAAGTGCCTTGTTTTGGTCGAGGAGATTTTCACGTTTGAACCCGTCAAAGACGATAAATTCCCCTTTTACACCTGCACTGTAACTTTGCTTTGCATCAAAACCGCCGGTTCGATCGACAAATGAAGCCGTTCCAAAGCCGTCTAACCGAGGAAAATAGGCATATTTTGCCGATTCGTAGCCTAACTTAGCTGCGCTAGATTGCTGTTGATAACTCTCTATCCGCTCATTATTCTGTGCTGAATCGATCAAAGAGGGAAGTGTAGTTTGTGCGTGAAGTGCATAGGATGCCATGAGCAAATAGATGATTCGCACGATAATTCCTTGTTTCAATGTCCTTAAAAGAGAGAAGTATAAAGGGAAGATCTTTAAATATGAATTAAGTTCATTTTTCTTCTATTTGTCCAATTTATCTAAAAGACTTTATAATGGCAAAAAAATAAGGGTTTTAGTCAATGGTAGAATTTTATGAACTTTTCGATGATGAAAATATACCGTATCGCTGTGATGTAGAATTGGACCTCATCGAAGAATCACCCCAAGAAGAACGTCCCTGGCTTTTATGGCTTTTTGTAAAAGCAGATACCGTTACGGAAAGTTTAGAATCTTTTACCAATGATTTAATCACAGCTTTAAATACATCCGTAGACGCGGTATTTGCCGGCAGAGTAATGAAAGAGGGATGGGCAGAATTTTATTTTTATGCACCTCAATCCAAACGGTTTGAAAACATCAGTTCCGAAGTAATGAACAATCACGGCGGGTATGTCTATGAACGCGGTTCTTCCAGAGACAGTAAATGGGAGATGTACAGCGACAATCTCTATCCTGATGCGTATGGGTTGCTCAGCATTCAAAACCGTCATACGATTGACGCATTACTCGAAGCAGGGGATGATTTGAATATTGTTAGAGAAGTTGAACACTATCTCTTTTTCCAAACCAAAACGTCAATGGAACGGGCTGTATCTCAGCTCTCTTCACACGGCTATGAAGCAAAAGAGTATGTCAATGATGACGAAAGCGATTACGGCTACGGTGTGGTTCTCGTTAAAACCGAAGCGATCAATCCTGAAATCATCGAAGAGACAACGACATCACTCTATGAATCAGCCATCCAAGAACATGGCATTTATGAGGGTTGGAGCACGGTGTTGGGTGAGAAACAATAATGGCGCTCAATAAACCTCGTTATACACTATTTAAAAATACCCGATATGCCTTGAACGGTCTGCTGGAAGTGAGTCAAAACGAAAAATCGTTTCGTTTGCAGATCCTCCTCTTTGTTGCGGGGATGATTACAGCGTGGGTATTACCTATCACCTTTTTGCAAAGTGCTATTTTGGCGGTTTCACTGTTTATCCCTCTGATGGCGGAAATGATCAACAGTGCTGTTGAGAGAACGGTTGATCTGGTCACTTTTGATCACCATGAACTGGCAAAACGGGCAAAAGATGCGGGAGCCGCCTTGGTATTTCTCTCTCTTGGAATGCTGGCGTTTATTTGGGGGCTTACTCTCTATTACGCATTTTGTCTGTAACGTTTTTGTAAGAGACTTTAACCTATAATTTCCATAATTTTAAATCAGGGGATATGCCGTGGCAACAGCACTTATTATCGGCGCCGGTGGAGTAGGGCGCGTAGTGGCACATAAATGTGTCATGAACAACCAAATTTTTGATCGTATCATTTTAGCGAGCCGCAGTATCGGACGTTGTGAAGAGATTAAAAGCGAACTTCCAGAAGGTGCAATCGAAATCACAACCGTAGATGCGGATAATACCGATGAAGTTATCGCATTAATCCAAAAATATTCACCTGATATTTTGATCAATGTAGCGTTACCGTACCAAGACCTCACAATCATGGATGCGTGTATCGCGACAAAAACCCCTTATCTCGATACCGCAAACTACGAACACCCAGATGAGGCGAAATTCGAATACAAACTCCAATGGGAGAGAGACGCAGCATTCAAAGAAGCGGGCATTATGGGATTACTCGGCAGCGGATTTGATCCGGGTGCGACCAACGTATTCTGCGCCTATGCTCAAAAACACTATTTTGATGAGATTCACACCATCGATATCCTTGACTGTAATGCGGGAGATCACGGCTATGCTTTCGCAACCAATTTCAACCCTGAGATCAACCTCCGCGAAGTGAGTGCAAAAGGTCGCTATTGGGAAAATGGTGAGTGGATTGAAACCGCACCGATGGAAATCATGCAAGTATGGGATTATCCTGAAGTGGGACCAAAAGACAGTTATCTTCTCTACCACGAAGAGATGGAATCACTCGTCAAGCACATCAAAGGACTTAAACGTATCCGTTTCTTTATGACGTTCGGTCAAAGCTACCTTACCCACATGAAATGTTTAGAGAACGTCGGAATGTTGGGAATTGAGCCGGTAGAACATCAAGGGATGAAAATTGTCCCTATGGAATTTCTAAAAACATTGCTCCCTGATCCGGCGTCACTCGGTCCTCGCACCAAAGGCAAAACCAATATCGGTATCGTAGCTGAAGGTCTCAAAGACGGCAAAAAACGTAAAATCTACATCTATCAGATCAAAGACCACGAAGAGTGCTACGCCGAAGTTAAATCCCAAGGTGTCTCGTATACTACGGGTGTCCCTGCCGTTATCGGTGCAAAACTGATGGTTGAGGGCAAATGGAGCGGTACTGGTGTATTCAACATGGAACAACTCGACCCTGATTTCTTCATGGATGAGATGAACACCCAAGGACTTCCTTGGAATGTTATCGAGATGGACGTATAACGTCTATCTAAACAACGCACTCGCATATCCCACCACGCGGGAGCTATCTCCACTCGCATCGGCACTGGTGCGATAATCGAGCAATATCGCTTCCATAGTACGTTTATTCGCCACATCCAGCATCGCTTCTACGCCGATTTTTCCGCACGCTTCGCATCCTTGATGGAGCATCGTACTGTTCTCATGTCGAATCGCTTCCAAACAGATCAAATCGAGTTCTTTCGCTTCATCCAACGAATAATAGTGACTTAGATCGGTGCTGATAACGACGGCGGTATCGGGCTGATTCAACAGATAATCGATGATAGGGGAGATTTGCAGCGGATCAGCGTGGGCATAGACCAGTTCCACCACTTTTACATTGTCCATATAGTGTTTAATAAACGGCATCTGAACTTCGGTGCTGTGTTCATGATGCGCTGTCTCGAATGTCGTGAGTGCGAATTGTTTTTTGAGTTCTTCGACTAAAGCCGTATCGATCTCTAACTCTCCCAGCGGCGTTTGATAGAACTCACTATCTGCGATACTAACTCCCTCAAAACCGACTTTATGAGACGGTCCTATAACGATGATGGTTTTAGGAAGAGAATGGCTTAGAATTCGGAAGGCGATATTCGCCGTGAACCCTGAGTAGACCCACCCTGCATGGGGAACGATAACCGCATTGCCATGTAAAGCATCAAAACGTGCCGCAACATCGGGATGAGATTCGAGTATCGTGTTAAAATAATCGATCATTGTGGTAATTTCGATGGACGATTCGGGATAAAAACTCCCTGCAACGCTCATTTTTCTTTTATTCATGGGGTTCTTCCTCAAATTTTTGGACTTGATAAATATAAATCTCAGGGTGATGAGAGAGGGGATCGGATCCGAGACCCGCTTTCATCCCAAGATGATCAAAAAAACTATCGAAATCACTCAAATCCTCCCATACTTGCGGCAAAAAAGTCGCTTGATGATTTCCATGACGTAGAATAACACCATCAATATCGGGGTGAATCAAACCTTTTAATTCGCTTTTAGAACTGTACTCGACAAGCTGTGGCGGCGTTAAAAGAGAAACTTCAATACGAATTTCAGAAAATTCTTCAGGACTCAGCGGTGCAAATCTCGGATCACGAAAGGCCGCAGATTTTGCATTAGAGATTAAATCCTCCACGAGAGGTCTGTGTGCGATTAAAGAGCCGATACACCCCCGTAGTTTACCGTTGTGGGTCAGAGTCACAAAGGTTGCACACGGCTGTGCCAGATCGGGATAAGCATGAAGAAGGGCATTGGTATCAATCTGCGAATTTTCAAAAGCAGAAAGAATCGCCTCTCTGGCAATCGTGAGGTACAATTTATGTATCATCTTAACCCCCTTGCAATTTCATCTTTTTATTCTATCACTCCTTCCCTTCCAAAGCAAGGAAAGTGTTACAAGGTTTGAAATAGCGATATGCTACAATCACGCCATTATTTTCCAAGGATTTAGAGATGAGTATCGATTTTTCAAAACTCCCCCACACCCCGTGCTATATTTGTGAAGAGGCTCTTTTAGAGAAAAACTTACAAGTTATGGAGCGTGTACAGCGTGAATCGGGAGCAAAAATCATCCTTGCACTCAAAGGATTTGCGATGTGGTCCACCTTTCCACTCGTATCCAAATACCTTCACGGATGTACGGCGAGTGGACTTCATGAAGCCAAATTAGCACGTGAGAAGATGAATAAAGAGGTTCACACCTACTCTCCGGCATTCAAAGACGAAGATATCGATGAGATCGCTCAAATCTCCGATGATATCGTATTCAACTCACCCGCACAGTTTCGCCGTTATTATGAGCGTGTCAAATCAATCAATCCTAACATCTCGGTATCCCTCCGCGTTAATCCGGAGTACTCATCATCACCGGTCGATCTCTATAACCCTTGCGGAGTTTACAGCCGTTTGGGTACAACAATAGCCAATTTTGACGATACGATTGTTTCCAAACTCGACGGGCTTAACTTCCACGCACTGTGCGAACAAAACATCGATGCCTTGGAAGGGGTCCTTGACGCGTTCGAAGCAAAATTCGGCGATTACATTGATGGAATGAAATACATCAATTTCGGAGGAGGGCACCATATCACCCGTGTCGATTATGATGTGGATCGTCTTATTGACGTTATCAAAGAATTTAAAAAACGGCACAACGATATCACCGTCTATCTCGAACCCGGAGAAGCGATCGGATGGCAAACCGGACCTTTGGTTGCATCGGTACTGGATATCGTCCACAACGGGATGGATATCGCCATCTTAGACAGCTCCGCTGAAGCACACATGCCCGACACCCTCGCAATGCCGTATCGAGCAATGATACGAGGTTCAGGAGAAGCGGGTGAAAAAGCGTATACGTACCGTTTTGGAGGAAATACGTGTCTCGCCGGGGATATCATGGGTGATTACTCATTTGATGAGCCGCTCAAAGTAGGTGATTATATTATCTTCGAAGATCAAATACACTATACATTTGTCAAAAATACAACCTTCAACGGGATCAAACTCCCATCACTTGCCATTTGGACCAAAGAGGGTGAACTCAAAATTGTCCATGAATTCGGATATGAGGATTATCGAAATCGTCTCTCTTGATTCAACGTTTAGCAAGGGTTAGTGCAACAACTTCGGCTAATTGCTCGTACGATTGAGCGGTAGGCAGCGTTTGTTCGATTAATGTTTTTAAAGCATTTTGTTCGTAAAACAGTTTTTTATTCCGACGTACCAGCTCTATTTTTTTATTGGCTAAACGTCCCTTTGAAAGTTCTAAATGATATTTTTCACTTTTCTTTTGCACGAATAAATTGTCTTGCAAATTATTAAGACGCTGTATTTCAGTATGATTCGAATTATTTGTCTTTGCCTTGGATTTTAACTTCAGAATATCTCCATCATTTTCCGCAATCAAAGATTCAATTTCTTCTACTTTCTCACCGATCAGATTGCATTGATCTTTTTCAGACTCAATTTCAGCTTGAGATTCACTAATTTTGGTTTGCGCTAAATGAATTGCCTCTTTTTGAGCACTGATACGAAGTTTCATCTGCTTGTACTGCATCATAATTGAAAGAATAGAACTGTAGTTCCACTTTTGATTCTTCGTATCTGTAATCGCATACTTTTGAACTTTATTTCCGTTTGCATCAATAATAATTTCATCAGCATAATATTTAATGAAAAGTTCAGTATTTTTATCTCGATTTTCTACAAACTGTAAAAGATTTTTTGCCGTGTATAAAAATATGCTTTGAAAATGTTGGCGTAGAACATACCCTGAAAAGCCTTCAATTTTGTCTCTTTGCCCTTCGTTGAGAATCTCTAAAAGAAGTATTTCAATCATCGTGCGAAATACCGGTATACAGGTTCTTGAAAATGTATGATTATCTATGATTGAAAAATTTAACTTTTCGGCGATAACTTCATCTAAAGCAGGTTCTATATGTAACCATGCACCATCAGGAAAATTGTTGGTATACATCTCAGCCATTAATTCCGGAGATTCACCGGCAAACCTTTTGTCCATTCCTGCAGGGATTTTTTTAGTAGGTATATAGTTCCGTATAGTTATACGTCCCCGTATAAACAGAACAATATCACGCTGATCCAACTCAAAAATTTTATCAATTTGTTGACGCATCACTTGTCGTGCAGTTTCACAATTTTGGTTCTTCTCTACAAAAGGTTGAAATAATTCACTTCGGAGCATTTCCGGGATTGAGATAAGATGAGGCAATAAAGAAAACTCTGCTTTCCGCTTTAGAATGTCAATCAAACACAACCTATTTTGAAATATTATACGGTCTAATGGTTCGGACCCTGAAGAAGATGCTAAAGATTGTTGCAAAGTACATTGTGTTATGGATAACTCTACCTCAATATCTTGGTAGGTTTTAGTAAAATAGATGCAAAGTGCTTTCTTTATAGCACCTTTTTTATCGTTAAACAAAATTTCATTATGAATATTCAATTTTTTTAAAAGGGTTCTGTAGGACTCCTGCGTAAAATCGAGGGCATAGATATCACATGGCATAAATTCATCGAGTACGATTACCATATCCGATACAACTTTTGGATTCATGGTGTTACACTGCCATCTTAAACGATTTCATCTCGGAGCTTTTTAATAATTTCCTGCTCACGCTTCGTAATATATTTACTGAGTTCCCCCTCTTGCTGAAGGGTAGGAATAATTTTAAAATGGTATTTGTATCCACCCTCATAAGAGGATTTGTAGACCAGCTGCCCTTTGAACTCTACCGGATTTCCCATCACTTCAGCTGGAAACATTAAAGATACTTCGCTCAGGGTAGGCAGTGCGTAGGATTGTTTACTGGTAACCGCTATCCCTCCGATCGAAATATCATACAGGTTGCAGTGTAATGTCAGTTTTGGATGCTGGACCATAAAGGAAAACGGCTTAGGTGGGTGAACACGAATGCTTTGTCGATGAAAAAGCGATGTTTCAAGCTGATCAAAACGTTTGAGTTCCAACACACGTTCCCCATCGACCATAATCGGATTTACGGAAGCATAGACATCATTGACTAATTGTCCGTTTTTGAGGATATAAATGCCGTTTTGCAATATAGCAGCTGTTTCTTGGAGTGGGTGTACCCGAAGAATGACACTTTGAATATCGGTATGAAGAATATGTGCCGGGTATTGTATCGGTACACCGTAGTAAGTATTAAGCACCGTGATGGGTTTTGCACGTTGACGGAGTTTTTCAAGAGCATTGATAAAGGTATCTTCAAAAATAAAGAATGATTCATCGTCTAATCGATTCGAAGCATGGGTTATAAAACGTTCAATCGCCGTAGCAAACAGAATAATTTTTTCCCAGCCGCCCAGATTGCCGTAAAAAGATTTGATGTAATAATTAAGAACGATGTAAAAAGTATCGGAGAAAAAACGTTCTACCGCTTCAGAATTGCGAAAGAGATCTCGAACATCGCTGAGTACCGTAGCATAATTCCCTTTTTTGTCCAAAAAGAGCCAATCGTAGAGTTTGCCGATCAGTTGTTGAAAACGGCTTTGGGAAACAAGCTCTTTTTCATTTTCAGAATAAACTTTCCAAGCCGCTTTGATAAATGTTAAACGAAATGCATCGGCATCAAATTTCGGATGGACCAGTGATTTAAAAACATTGATAGGTGATTTATTGACCAAAACATACACCTTGTTCTTGAAATTCAATAGCAGCTTTTATGGCATTAGTATAACTTAATATGGACGCTTTATTTTCATAAGCGATGTCAAATGCTGTCCCATGATCAACCGAAGTACGGATAATCGGCAACCCTAAGGAGACATTAATCCCTTCATCAAAATAGAGTGCTTTGAGCGGAGCCAATCCCTGATCGTGATACATAGCAACAATCGTTTTATAATACTCTCTGCTTCGAGGCGTAAAGGCGACATCGGGGACTAAAGGGCCTTCAAATATATTCGCTCCAATTTTCCGATTCGCTTCATTAATGGCCTCTTCAATAACCGTCTCTTCATTACCCAAAACACCGTGATCCCCCGCATGCGGGTTAAGCCCCAGTACCCCGATAGGAGAGCGATTGATACTTTTATGCAAAAGCAGCAGAAAATCGGTAATCTTTTCAACACGGATATGGTCAATAACTTTTCGGAGCGGAATATGTTCGGTATACAATGCAACATAGAGCTTATCGCATCCAAGCATCATAATCGCATCGCTTTTAAAGATATCACGCAGGGCATCCGTATGTCCGACGTATTCGATCCCTGCCATCATCCATGCTTCTTTATGGATAGGGAGAGTGACTATCGCATCAACGGCTTTTGATTGAGCGAGTTCCACAGCCGCGATAAAAGAATCATAGCTGTAACGTCCGCTAGAAGCCGATACTTTCCCTGGTTCGATTGTAAATTCACCGGGGACTTTAAACATATAAAAATCATTCGGAAATTGAGTATGCAGCAACGATGCCGCTTGTTGTGCCATTGTGTAATTGATACAGTAGAGAGGATTGCAAAGCTGTTTGATCACGTTATGAGCTTTGAGAATAATCTCAAAACCCACACCGTTCAAATCTCCTACGCTGATTGCGATACTCTTTAACGCTGGCATAAGGCTTTCATATCCGATACAGCCGTCGCTAAACCTGTAAATACCGCACGTGCAATAATGCTCTGTCCGATGTTTAGCTCCTCGATCGTATCAATCTCAACAATAGGCTTAACATTCTGGTAATTCAGGCCATGTCCTGCGGCTACTTTTAATCCTAACATACGTGCCTTGTTGGCCGCATCGACAATCTCTTCATACGATCGGTTCAAACGGCTATCGAGTTCTTTACGGCTTAGACGGAGCGATTTAATCGCATGGTGTGAATGGGGAAGGGCGGAGTGACGCATTGCGTATACGTTCGCATACGTACCGGTATGCAGTTCAATCCATTGTGCTCCAAGCTTGCTGGAATATTCTACTGCTTCATGAGTAGGATCAATAAAAAGGGAGACTTCTATCTCATTTTCCAAAAGTTTATTAATAGCATTTAATATTGATTCGTATTGTCCTTTAACATCGAGTCCCCCCTCTGTCGTAACCTCTTCTCTTTTTTCAGGAACCAAGGTAGCACGATGGGGACGTAATCGGCAGACAATGTCGATAATTTCAGGATTGATGGAACACTCTAAATTAACAGGGAGAGAAGAAGTTTCCAGAATACGACGGACATCTTCATCATGTATATGACGGCGATCTTCACGTAAATGGATTGTGATCTGATTTGCACCATTTAGTGCACAGATGCCTAATGCCATCAGGGGATCGGGATCATTGATTTTACGTGCCTCTCGAAGTACCGCGATATGATCGATATTAACACCGAGCTTAAGATTGTCTTCGAGCATAGAAATCCTTTTTAAATTGAATGAATTGACCGGATAGGATAGCTACACGGGCTTGTTTAACCAGCCACAGGTAATAATGGAGATTATGAAGCGATGCGAGACGAAAATAGGTCAGCTCTTTGGAACGGAACAAATGGTGAAGGTACGCACGGCTATAACGGCGGCAGGTGTAGCACTGGCATTCAGGATCGATCGGTTCGGCATCGAATTTATAACGAGCACCTTTGATATTTACTTTTCCAAACGTCGTAAAGAGGGTTCCGTTACGGGCATTGCGAGTCGGCATAACGCAGTCGAACATATCAACACCCCGTTCGATGTTCTCAACCAAATCTTCAGGCGTTCCAACCCCCATGAGATAGCGTGGCTTATCAGCGGGCATCAATGGGGTAGTGTGTTCAACCGTATCGTACATGAGATTGTTCGCTTCACCGACCGAGAGACCTCCGATAGCAAATCCGTCATAATCCATCGCGCAGAGTTCTTCAGCCGATTGAGTACGGAAATTAAAGTCCGTTCCCCCTTGGATAATGGCAAAAATGTTTTGATTGACACCTATCCCTTTCGTCTGATTGTTTCGGTGATAGTCGATCGATTGCTGCGCCCATTGGGTTGTCCGCTGAATCGACGTTTTGATACGCTCCTGTGTTGCGGGAAGGGCGACGAGGTCATCGAGAATCATCATAATGTCGCTGTTCAGATTGTTTTGGATATCGATCACTTTTTCGGGGGTAAAAAAGTGTTTGGAGCCGTCGATGTGAGAGCGAAATTCAATCCCTGATTCGGTCGGTTTGGAGATATCACTGAGGCTAAATGCCTGAAACCCGCCGCTATCAGTCAAGAAGCTGTTCGGATAGGTCGTATAGCCGTGTAATCCACCCAATTTAGCGACGGTCTCATCTCCGGGGCGCAGATACATGTGATAGGTATTGGCAAGAATGATTTGAGTATCCAAAAGCTCCGTCATATCGGCCATATCAAGTGCTTTTACCGAGCCTACCGTCCCTACCGGCATGAAAATAGGGGTTTGTATTGTCGAGTGTGCCGTTGTGATCGTACATGCTCGTGCTTTGCCGCAGGTGGCATCGACCTTAAATTCCATAAAATACCTTGAGTTTTTTCGTTATTTTACCGCATAGTGAGCTGTTTGAACAACCCAATTCGCTATAATCACGAAAAGATTATTGATTAGGATATGAAATGAGCATCAAGCACTCTATAACCGCATTTGAAAAAGCCCAAGAACTTATTCCGGGCGGAGTTAATTCTCCGGTACGCGCCTTTAAAAGTGTCGGCGGAATTCCCCGTTTTATAGCGCGCGGAGAGGGCGGTTATTTGGTTGATATCGACGACAATCGCTATGTCGACTACGTGCAAAGCTGGGGACCGTTGATTTTCGGTCATCGTGATGAAACGATCGAACATGCCGTTATCGAAGCCGTCAAACACGGTCTCAGTTTCGGTGCGCCGACCGAGGCGGAGTCCGAACTTGCGGAGCTGATTATCTCTATCTATGACTCTATCGAGAAAATCCGTTTCGTCAGCAGCGGAACCGAAGCAGTTATGAGTGCGATCCGTCTTGCTCGCGGTTTTACCGGGCGTGATGACATCGTCAAATTCACGGGATGCTACCACGGGCACAGTGATGCGCTTCTCGTTCAAGCGGGTTCCGGTGCCGTGACATTCGGAACACCGAGCTCACCGGGAGTACCTGCGGACTTTACGAAGCATACATTGCTAGCGGAATACAACAACATCGAGAGTGTTAGAGCATGTTTCAAAGATAGCCCTGGAATCGCCTGTGTTATTATTGAACCTATCGCTGGAAATATGGGGCTCGTTCCTGCAACCAAAGATTTTCTTGCCGAGCTTCGTGCAGTGTGTGACGAATACGGTACATTACTCATTTTTGATGAAGTGATGAGCGGTTTCCGCGCCTGTTTACACGGTGCAGAGAGCATCACAGGAACCAAACCTGATCTCGTAACGCTCGGAAAAGTAATCGGCGGCGGTATGCCGGTCGGTGCGTTTGGTGGTCGTCGCGAGATTATGGCACACCTCTCACCTGAAGGCGGTGTTTATCAGGCAGGTACCCTCAGTGGTAACCCCGTTGCGATGGCGGCGGGTCTAGCTTCAATCCGTAAACTTAAAACCAACGCACGCATATTCGGGGTTTTAGAAGAACGGGCTAAACGTTTAATGAATGGCTTTGCGGAAGCGGCTAAAAAATACCAAATAGGGTTGCAAACCGATGTCCGTGGTTCAATGTTCGGATTTTTCTTTTGTGATGAATCGGTAGCAAATTTTGCCGAAGCACTCAAGAGTGATACGGCTCGCTTTGCACGTTTCCACGCGGCAATGCTCGATGAGGGATTTTATTTTGCCTGTTCTCAGTTTGAGACCGGATTTATCTCAACCGCTACGACCGATGAAATGATCGAAGAGACCATCGCTGCGGCGAACAAAATTTTCGGAGAACTGTAATGGAAAATGAAGAGCAAAAACCTCGTTTAAAACCGATTATCGAGGGGGCTGAAACTTTATCTCTAGGTATTTCGATGGTAGTCGCCATTTTGATCGGTGTGGCTATCGGATTAGGCCTTAAAAAACTCACCGGAATCACATGGCTGTTATGGGTCGGTGTCGCTATCGGTATCGCCGCCGCTTTTTTAAATGTGTTTAAAGCCTACAGCAAGCAATACAAAGAGTTTGAAAAGCTCGCAAAAGATCCTCGCTACAACATGGGAAAATCACAAAAAGATGACGATGACGATGACGAAGATTAAAAAGCCTTTTCTCATTCTCGCTATTGCTTTTTTAGGCTCATTATTGCTATTGATGGATTCTGTTGCGCTCTATGCCAACTTTAGTGTTGCGATGTTTACCTCTATGGCAATTGTTATGGGTTCACTCTATTCCTACCGTAATATGATTCAAAACCGCATCGGCGATGCAGATGTGGAAGATACAAAAGATGCTATTGATATGATGGATGACCCGTATGACTTGTACGAAGAAGAACGTGAGTCAGAGATCACCGATATCAAACAGATGATTAAAGAGGAAAAAGCGCGTCAGAAAAGCAACATTGTCCAGAATACGACCAAAAACGCCACGGCATTGGTATCAATCTATCGCTTGATTCCTTATGCATTTTTAGTATTAGGATTTATCGCATTAGAAAACAATCATTCATTGGAAATATTGCCTTATTTGGTAGGGCTTGCAGCGGGAATCCCGATAGGATATCTGCTCGCTAAAAAACTGTTTATTTCAGAATTATAAGAATATTAAATATATTAACTATGCGTTTACACAAAGAGAGCTACAATATTCAAGTAATATAATAGTAAATAAAAGTGAGAAAAGGGGTTAAGATGTATATCTCAAAGATGATTATTTCATTGATGTTGAGCATAACACTATTTGCTCAAGTTTCATGGGGGCAAATAGCTTCGACAGAGTTACTTTTAGGTTCACCTGTAACGGTATCTTCACACGATAAAGTTTCTCAATTTGTTGCACGCGAGGATGTTGCCAAAGCATTTGAAGAGATGGGAGTCGATCCTAAAATGATCGAACTGAAAGTGGCATCATTGAGCGATGATGAAATCAACACAATCGCATCGAAGATTGATACGTTGCCTGCCGGCGGTGACGGCGGAAGCATTATCGGTGCGCTTGTATTTATCTTTATTGTTTTGTTAATTACTGATATCCTTGGGCTTACAAAAGTGTTTAATTTTACCCGTTCAGTACGTTAAACGTGGCAATACGAGGTTTTCTTTTCTTTTTATACTGGGCTACAGCTTTACTTATGCTAGGCGGTTGTGCCTTCAAAGATCCTCTCCCAGAGGGGAGAGTCTATCCTTCGATGTCTATGAACGTTCCTTTTATCGCCCCACGTGCAGATCTATGCGGTTCAACATCCATTCAAATGATTTCATTGTATTGGCAGTCAATCGGTGAATATACCCCTAAATTATCGATACAGGAACTGGATCATCGTACGCTGATTCCGCTCAAAGGGGGAACGTTGCAAGCGGAACTGATGAGCACTGCGCGTGCGAACGGACTCATAGCCTATCCTTTAGAACCGAATTTTGACGCACTCTTTAGTGAGCTAGCCGCTCATCATCCGGTTATTGTATTAATCAACCGGAGTTATTCATGGTATCCCCTGTGGCACTATATTCCTGTGAACGGATACGATGAGACGAATCGGAAACTTTTAACCCATTTTTCAGATCAGCCAAATGAGCCGCTAGCGGTTGAAACTTTTGCGAAGATGTGGAAACGCAGTGATAATTGGGGAGTTGTCCTTCTTCCGCCTGGAGTGATACCGGCATCTGCTTCATCCAAAAAATTCTTGCGTTCCGTGTATGAACTGGAGAAAATCGGTATGGTCGTGGAAGCGATCCAAAGCTATCAAAGTGCACTTATACGTTGGCCTGAAGATTCGGATATCCATTTTATCTTAGCCAACAGTTATTACCGTCTAGATCGTCTTAGCGAGGCGGAGGAGAGCTATCGCCGTTTTCTGTTGAGTAATCCATCCCATCCTCTTGCTCTGAATAATTTGGCAATACTCTTATCAAAAACAGGGAGAGAAAAAGAAGGATTGATGTTGTTGGACACTGCAGTAAGTAAAGATCCTGAAATTCAAAAAATGCTCCTCAATACCCGTGAAGAACTGTTAAAAAAGTAATTACTTCACGATCATCGGAACGTTGATCGTTATTTTATTCTCTTTTTGATCGATAAACAGATTATTCTCTTCCGCTAAATGGGATATCTCCGGTAGATATTTGCGAATAATCGATTCGGCAGATATTTCGATGGAGAAGAGTGAATATTTTTCTCCCTCAAATTTGATATGTTCACCGACTCGGAAAAACAATCGTGTTAGAATCTTTTCATTTCCGGACATAGAGACGTAAATTTTATTAAGCAATTTGATAAACATCTCGGTTTGAAGGCGAATCTCAGGGATTGTGGGATCGAGCTCTTTGGTATATTTGGTTTGACTTCCGATTGAATTGGAACTAATACATAAATCGATCAGAGTATAAACATTAATCAACTGACCGTTAGGCTTTTGGGCCGTAAATTGGAATGAGGGGAGTTGATAGAGTCGGATACCGATTTGCTCTTCATCTTCATATCCAACCGTAATCCCGAAAAATTTAAATCGTCCGAATTCAAGTTCCAGAAAAGTCGTTTTAAATCCGAAAGAAGAGCTGGCATATGTCGTTGCTATTTTATAGATAGCAGATGCTTCAATCGCACCGAGGAGATACTGCGCCTCGGTATTCAAAGAAACAATTTTCCCGCCGGAGTTAAAAAGGATAAATGGATTAAAGTCGTACTCAATCCATTGCTGATCGAATGTCATCAGTCCTCGATATAATTTTTAAGTTTACGACCCACTTTAGGGTGTTTGAGTTTCTTGATCGCACTGCTCTCAATCTGACGGACACGCTCACGAGTAACGTTAAGCTCTTTACCGATCTCTTCGAGAGTACGGTCACTTTCATCATCCATGATTCCAAAACGCATTTTGATAACCGCTTTTTCACGCTCATTGAGCTGTTCCAAAACGCTTTCGATTTGTACTTTCAAATCGTCTTTCAAAATAGCGTCACTTGGAGAGAGTGACATCTTGTCTTCGATGAAATCACCAAAACGTCCGTCCTCTTCATTCCCGATAGGAGCTTCGAGTGAAATCGGCTCTTTGGTAATTTTGATAACGTTTTTAACTTTTTCAACCGACAAGCCCACTTCTTCCGCGATGGTTTCGACATCCGGCTCTTTTCCGTGTTCTTGGAGGTGTTTACGCATAATCTTATTGATACGGTTGATCGTTTCAATCATATGAATCGGAATACGGATGGTACGTGCCTGATCGGCGATAGCACGGCTGATCGCCTGACGGATCCACCACGTCGCGTAGGTTGAGAACTTATACCCTTTTTGGTATTCGAATTTATCCACCGCTTTCATCAATCCGATGTTTCCTTCTTGAATCAAATCAAGGAAAGGAAGACCTCGGTTGGTATAACGTTTAGCAATCGAAACAACCAGACGGAGGTTCGATTTTGCCATACGCGTTTTGGAAACTTCGGAGATATTTTTACCCCGTTTGATCTGTTCCAAAATATCGGCTAACTTTTCAGGCTCCATATTGAAGCCCCCTTTGGAAGCCTCTTTGGTTTGGATCAGTTTTTTGATTTCCATATAGGTGCTGACCATAGTTGCTTCAGGAACTTTGGTAGCAATCTCTTCTTTGGTCAAATCGCAAATTTTATTCAAAATCAATACATGATTTTTTTTGAGCTGATCGTTGAAAAGGGGAAGTTTGTACTCAAGACGTTTGAGCTCACGATCAAACCCTTCATCACTGCGCAATGCTGTTTCCATCGATCTTACCAATTCATTGATAAGCTTAGAGGTTGGCCCAAGATCCAACAATGCTTCTTTGAGCATTTTTTTCTTGAAGCTGACGTTGAGGAAGAATAAAACATACTCAGCGTCCATCTCATCAATCGAACACTCATCTAACATTTTTTCGGTTGCTTTAACCCAATCTTTTTTCGCTTTTTCAAGTGCTTTAAAACTGGTAACAACTTTTTCAACCCGTTTTTTATCTTTTACCGACGGGGCTTTTTCCGTTGTTTCTTCTTCATCGATTTCATCATCGCTGTCATCATTTTCTTCTTCGTTCTCTTCTTCAAAGCTTTTAAAGAGTTCTTTGACACGACGTTCGCGGTTGATGAGTGGATCTTTGTAATCGAGGATGAAATCGATAAGGTAAGGGACCGAACAGATTGCATCGATAATAATCCCTTCCCCCATCTCCATACGCTTAGAGATCTCAACCTCTTCTTCTTTGGTTAGAAGGGGAATTTGACCCATTTCACGTAAGTACATACGAACCGGGGAATCGGAACGTGACCACTCGAGAAGTTCATGCTGTTTAAGAATGTCAAATTCATCACCGCTGGCTTCTTCAATGTATTTGAGTTGAGCGGCACGTTTGGCAGCTGCTTCTTGCTGATTGAGCATTTTCGCGTGTTCTGAAGAGGTAAAAAGACATATCTTGTGTTTTTGAGCCAGCTTTAGGATAGTTTTTGCTTGGGCAAGGGTAGGTTGTTTGTCAAAAGGATCGACAATTGTTTCATACGTGAGACAATTTTTAGATTTATGTTCTGCAAATAGAGTTTCGAGGTGTTTATTTAGATCTTTGACGCTCATTCTAGGAGGGCTCCCTTACGTTTAAAAAGATGTGGATTATACCGAAATTTTTCTTAAAGTCTATGTTTGCTCGTAAAATGTATTCCATAAAATATATTGGAACACTTGTTGCTATCTGAGTCTCAATACTCCACAAGGATGATAAATGCAGACCGGATATTATGCGGCAACAGGGGGGATGGTAGCACAGTTTAATCGTATGGATACGATTGCTTCCAACCTGGCTAATGCCAATACAACGGGATACAAACGAGATCAACTGATTACGGGTGATTTTGCACGTTTATTTAAAACGGCGCAAAGTGAGCTTCCGATTTCCAATCAAACGGAAGAAGCGGCCCAATATTTCAACCGTTCTCTCTCTCGTGTTCCTCAGATTACTGATGCTTATACCGACCATTCATTAGGATCAATGCAGCGAACCGATAATACCTTTGATTTGGCTCTTGCGAAAGAAGGACAATTTTTTGCGGTCAAAACACCGCAAGGGGTTCGTCTTACGAGAGATGGCTCATTTACTATTAATGATGAGGGAAATCTGGTCAATAAACAAGGACATGAAGTTCTACCGGCTGATTATTTTAAAACCAAAACAACGATTAAATTGACTCAGCAAGACAGCATTGTTACGATCGATAAAAATGGACAAATTTCTACTAATGTTCCTGATTCAATGCAAATGGTAGCCAACAAAAAATTGCTTGTCGTTGAACCTCAAAATCTAAGAGCGATCAAAAAAGAGGGCGAGAATCTCTATATTCCAGAATCAACTGATCCACTGACACCCTTAACCGAAAGCGGAAGTGTAATGCAGGGATTTGTTGAAAAAAGCAATGTTAATGCAGTCAATGAAATGATCGCATTGGTTGAAGCCAATCGTCTTGTCGGTATGTATCAAAAAGCGATGGATTCACAAATGAATGATCTTAACCGTGATGCGATTGAAAAAATCGCTTCAACACGACGATAAACTTAAGGAGATATGACTCATGATGCAATCACTTTACACCAGTTCTACCGGAATGATGGCAATGCAAACCCAAATCGATACCACGGCGAATAATATTGCCAACGTTAATACGATGGGATATAAAAAGTCACGTGCTGAATTCGCCGATTTGATGTACAAAGTTATGACCTATGCGGGAACATCTACCAGCGATACAACCAAATCTCCTACCGGGATCGAAGTGGGGCTTGGGGTACGACCAACCGCTATCAATAAAATCTTTACCGAGGGGAGTCTCAAACAAACGGACAATACCCTCGATACTGCCATTACCGGCAAAGGTTTTTTTAAACTCGAACTCCCAAACGGAACCGAAGTCTATACCCGCAACGGTTCATTTAAAGTCGATGAAAACGGTACGCTCGTAAACTCGGACGGATACAAACTCGTCCCTGAAGTGGTGGTTCCCGAAGATTCTATCGATATCAGTATCGGAACGGACGGTATTGTCAGTGTTACCCAATCAGGACAAGCGCAAGCAACTCAAGTTGGACAAATTTCATTGACCAACTTTATCAATCCGGCCGGTTTGCATGCGATGGGAGATAATCTTTTTGTGGAAACGGACAGTTCAGGTCAACCGGTTGAAGGTACTCCGGGCGTAGACGGCTTAGGAAATATTCGACAAGGATTTGTGGAACTTTCAAACGTTCAGCTCGTCGTTGAATTGACCGATCTTATCACCGGACAGCGTGCCTACGATGCAAATTCCAAAGTTATTACCACCAGTGATGAAATGCTCGCAACAACCAACGGATTGAAACGTTAATAACGCCATTCCCAATTAGATCGGGCATTCTGCCCCCTTCGGGTAAATCCATCTTCTTTTTTACTAGATACTCATTTGCTTTGCCTTACGTACAATCTTTTTTAACATATTTTATTATTTTATTTAGTATAATCCATGGTATGAATAGAGTTTCTATTGCTTTTTTTTATTTTTTTAGTCATTCCCGATCTAGTCGGGAATCCAACTTTTTTTTTAATTTTAAATCATGCATTAAAATAAAAATAAAGAATGAATACCTGACCCCTAATTTGCAGGAGAAATACGTTCTTACCTCTGCTCCGGGATAAAAAGGTATTGATATACGAACACTTCATGGGAGATGCACGGTTCAGCAGTGGAATCGAATCACAGATTAATACTACAGCCTTCACCATGAAAACAGGGGGTATAAATGTATTTGTGGTGGCTAATAATCAAAGCTTAAACAATACTAGGAGAGTGGCGTGATGGAAAGTAAAATCTCAAGACGATTGGGAATTAGTATTGGAATAGTAGCTCTTATTGTTTGGCTATTGGTAGGGCAAAAATATTTTGGATTGCCAAATACAGAGACATTAGAACATGCATCCAATGGTATTTTAACATTTGAAGATATACAAAGATGGGCAGTTTTTTTAATTATGATGGGTGGAGTGATTAGTTTTTATTATGTTCCTACGAAAAATAGTTCTGATTCAATAAAAGCAGAAATAGAAGCCTTATATGAAAAAAATGAGTCTCAGTTGAATGAAAGAGAGAAGAAAGAACTATCCTTTTATAAGTTCTATGATTCCATGAATCGATTAGGGCATTTGATACTGAAAATAGGTCTAATATTGTTGCTGATTGGAACGATATTTCGAACTGTATGACTAATCAAAAAAGGAAAAATGATTACATGATTCAAATTAGCTACAAAAATAATAGATCAAAGAATAGCTGATGATAGATTTAACATTTGAAAGTGTGATAAGTTACATAGTAGAATAGGGGTCAGGTATTCAATCTTCACTTTTTAGGTTATACTAATAGAGCAATTAAAAAATAAAAAGGTAAATCATGGCACGGCGTCCACGGCTCGATATGGCAGGTTATCATCATGTAGTCAATCGCGGAGTTGCACGTTCAAATATTTTTACATCCTCTGCGGACAAAGATAAATTTCTACAGATACTCTGCAAAGCGTGCAAGCTGTACGATGTTATCGTCCATGATTATTGCCTTATGGATAACCATTACCACCTGCTTCTCGAAACCAAACAAGAAAATCTCTCACTGATGATGCGACAGCTCAATAGTTATTATGCTATCTACTTCAATAAAAAAGAGAATCGTGTCGGTCATCTGTGGCAAGGGCGGTTCCGATCATGGTATGTACTGAATGAAGACTACTTATATCTCCTATTCCGCTACATAGAAAGCAATCCCATAAAAGCCAATCTCTCCAATAAAATAGGCGAATATCCTTATACGCTCTCAGCGGCACTTTTTGGAAACAGTGAGATAGTTTCCTGTGCTAAAGGATCGATTTTGATACATGATTTTTCTCCCCAAACACTCATAGAGTTTTTAGAAACAGAGTTGAGTGAAGAAGAATCGAATGCACTGAATGAGGAGCAAAAGCGCAAAATTAGTGTTGAAAATGAAGATATTAAAATAGCACGTTCAAAAACTCTATATGAACATTTTAACGATGTTACATCGAAACAAGAACGTAATAATGCAATTATAAGCGCATTTAAAGATGGACATACTCAAGGCAGTATTGCAAAGCATTTAAATCTCTCTACAGGGTTAATTTGTGGGATCATTAAAAGTGAAGATTGAATACCTGACCCTATATATTAATGGAGTTTAAAACTCTTTCAACTCTTCTTGGCTATAATCCCCTCAATTTTACGTAACATAGGATTTTTTTGATGCAAAAGATTGAAGGGAAAGTTTGGAATTTCGGTAAAGATATCGATACCGACCTCATTATTGCCGCACGTTATCTGAATACTTCAGACCCAAAAGAACTCGCAAAACATGTCATGGAAGATGCTGACCCAACATTTGTGAGCAAAATGATCCCCGGTGACATTATCGTTGCCGATGAGAATTTCGGATGCGGTTCTTCACGCGAACATGCACCGATCGCCCTCAAAGCAGCCGGTGTAGCTGCGGTTATCGCTCCAACTTTTGCCCGTATTTTTTATCGCAACGCGTTCAATATGGGACTCCCGATTTTTGAACTTACAGAAAGTTTAGAAATCAAAGAGGGTGAATCGGTCAGTATCGATATGGATGCAGGAACAATCACCAATACAACCAATGGAAAAGTATACAACTTTATCCCGATTCCGCCATTTATGCAAGAATTACTAAGTGCCGGCGGATTAATGAATTACGCAAATGCCGAAATAGCAGCTCAGGAGAAATAATTGATGAAAAGTTACAACATTGCACTGATCAAAGGGGATGGAATCGGTCCTGAAATCGTTGATGAAGCGGTAAAAGTTCTGGACGCGGTTGCTGCATGTGAAAACCTGGAGTTCAACTACCAAGAAGCTCTTATGGGCGGATGCGCTTACGACGTTACGGGTGATCCGTTGCCTCAAGAGACGATTGATATCTCTTTAGCAAGCGACGCGGTACTTTTCGGCGCTATCGGTGGAACCAAATGGGATACCCTCCCGAGAGAAAAACGTCCTGAGAGCGGTTTGCTCCGTTTCCGTAAAGAGTTGGGTGTATTTGCCAACCTCCGTCCGGCCAATGTCTATGATGAACTCGTTAATGCCAGCTCGCTCAAACCTGAAATCGTTAAAGGTGTTGATTTGATGGTTGTCCGCGAACTGATCGGCGGCATCTATTTCGGTGAGCCAAAAGGGCGTGATGAAAACCGTGGATGGAATACGATGGTTTATACCCGCGATGAAGTCATCCGCATCGCTCACGTGGCCTTTAAAATCGCGATGGAACGTTCTAAAAAAGTGTGTTCGGTTGATAAGGCAAATGTACTTGACGTAAGCCAGTTGTGGCGTGAAGTGGTCGAAGAAGTAGCGAAAGAATACCCTGAGGTAGAACTCAGCCACATGTATGTCGATAATGCGGCGATGCAGTTGATTCGAGATCCGAAACAATTCGACGTAATTTTGACCGGAAATATCTTCGGAGATATTCTAAGTGACGAGGCTAGTATGCTCTCAGGTTCGATCGGGCTTCTCCCATCGGCGTCTGTCGGTGCAGCTATCGGGGTGTATGAGCCGATTCACGGTTCGGCTCCCGATATCGCAGGGCAGGGGATTGCAAACCCTATCGCAACCATCGCGAGTGCTTCAATGATGCTCCGTTTCGCCCTTAACGAGCACAAAGCGGCAGATCGTATCGATTACGGTATCAAACAAGCACTTACTGAAGGCTACCGTACCAAAGATATTGCGGGATTCGATGCTAAAGAGATATGTTCAACCAGCGAAATGGGTTCCATCATCGCAAATTTTGCAGCCAAATGCAAACTCTAACCCTCGCTAATATTTACGAACTTCAAGGGCTCAAAGAAGATGCTCTTGAAATTTACAAAGAGATTTTAAAAAAAGACCCCTCAAATGCGGATGCAAAAATTGCAATTCGCCGTCTCTCCGGGATGCGTAAAAAGTTTTTAGGGGTCAACAATGAAATGAAAGCTTTTTTTGTCCAAATGGACGAAGAGGCTGAATTTATTCAGTTTGAAAGGTGGTTGTTACGCGCATGGAACTAAAAGATGTTATTTTGTCCACATTGGCAGAGATTGAAGAGTTAGCTGCATCTCCTGAATCCGCTGAAAAAATTGAGCCTCTCAAAGAGGAAAACCCATTTCATCATGATGAACCTCTACAAAAGGATCATTTGAACGTTGAGAGCATTCATACCGTACGTGATGACGAAGCAAGAATGCTAGAGGGGATTCGAGAACGCCTCCTCGTTCTTTTTGAAGGATTTCAATCTCCTAATAATGTCCAAATTGAAGCGAAAGTGGATTTGACACTCAATTTTCTTGAATATCTTTTAGCAACGATCGATCATCGTTTGGATACGATCAAATAATTTAAAATGCTCCACACTAGAGGTTAAAGAATGAACGAACACTATCGGGTATTGATCCATTGTAACGATGAAAAAGGGCTCGTCTATAAAGTATCGAGTATCTTTTTTCACCGTAATCTCAATATTATTTCCAATAATGAATTTGTCGATAAAGCCCACAATAAATTTTTTATGCGCAGCGTTGTTGCCGGTGAAATTGCACCGGATGTACTTCGTTCTGAACTAAAAGCTATTTTACCTGTAAACGCCCATTTGGAAGTTATCGCTCCGCGTAAAAAAAGGGTGGTCTTGATGGCGACCAAAGAGTCTCATGCATTGGGCGATATTTTAATTCGCTACGAAGCAGGTGAACTCGATTGTCACATTGTGGGAGTTGTCTCAAATTATGATTTACTGGAGCCGTTGGTTTCAAAATTTGATATCCCTTTTTATACCGTCTCACATGAAGGATGCGACCGTGATGAACATGAAAAACGTGTTCTCGCACAGCTCTCAGAACTCGGTGAGATCGATTATATGGTACTGGCAAAATACATGCGTATTTTGACTCCCCGTTTCGTTAGAGCTTATGAAGATAAAATCATCAACATCCACCACTCGTTTCTCCCTGCATTTATTGGAGCGAATCCGTATAAACAAGCGTATGAGCGTGGAGTCAAAATTATCGGCGCAACAGCCCATTTCGTAAACAATCATCTCGATGAGGGACCGATCATCGCACAAGACGTTATCCACGTCAATCACGCCTACGGATGGGAAGAGATGCAGCGCTTGGGCCGTGACGTTGAGAAAATCGTCCTCTCCAAAGCACTTAAATTAGCATTGGAGGATCGTATTTTTGTTCATGCCAATAAAACGATCATTTTCTAAATGTTTAATATCGTTTTAGTCACTCCGCAAATCCCGAATAATACAGGGGCAATAGGAAGATTGTGTGTTAATACCGGGTCATCGTTACACCTAATCAAACCAATCGGTTTTGATATCGATGAAAAAGCGGTACGTCGTGCAGGTTTGGATTATTGGCATAAAATCGATTTGCATGTCTGGGAGAATATCGATGATTTCATGAATGCTCACCCTAATACTGAGCGTTTTTTCTTTGCGACTACTAAAACAGACCGTCCCTATTTTGAACTAGATTTCAAAGAGGGTGATTATCTTTTATTCGGCAGTGAAACATCTGGGATTCCAAGGGATATCCTGGAATCATTTCCGAATCAAACAATGACTATACCGATGACCAAAGAAGGGCGAAGTCTAAATCTCGCTATCAGCAGCGGAATAATCCTCTATGAAGCGATCAAACAAAATTTTAATTCTTACCGAAAGATGATGTAACATGTGGTTTCAAATTCTCGATACTTTCGTCATTGTTTTATTTATTATTTTTCTCGTCTTTATCTTTAGAGGATATCATCTTTCCCGTCTGGATAAAATGGAGAAAGAGGATCAAGAAAAAAATCTTTAGACTAAAAAATTTTCTCTGCCCACATTCCCATCTTCATTTCAAATTTATCCATCCATCCGTTTGCTTTGCGAATAACCTTTGCCATTGTCAACTCCTTGAGTGATATTAGGCAAATTGTAGATTGATTTAAAAATATCGATATAAAATATGTCATTTTGTCATATAATTGCTTTTTTTATGGCATAATACCTACAATATACTATCAATACTTCAAAAGGATTTCAATATGAAAACATTCAGTGATATCGTTGAGGCAATCAAAGATATTGTCTCTTCCGAATTCCCCGATAAAAAAGTGTTTGATAAAGATGTGGCTGAATTATTGGATATTTCACAAATGAATTTTGCCACCATGAAAAAACGCAACAAAGTTCCCTTTAGTGAATTACTCGATTTTTGCGCTAAACGCTCTATCGCTATCAATTGGTTGCTCTATAACCAATCTCCTGAGAGTTTGATAGAACCGACTAACCGTGTATATATGGTGCGCTATTTCTCTTCGGTCAACGCCTCTGCGGGTGGAGGGGCGGAAAACGACGAACTCGAGTATGAGCCTTTAATGTTGGAAGAAAATTTTGTTTTTTCTCTCGGAGGAGAGAAAGAGCTGCGTCATATCGAAGCTATCAATGTTTCCGGTGATTCCATGGAGCCCTCTTTTAGCTATAACGATATAGTTTTTGTCAACCGTTCTAAAACGGATCTAAGCCGAGGGGGAATTTTTACCATTCGAACTGAACACGGGCTCTTTATTAAGCGTTTGCAAGTGCGGATTGATGGTAAACTTGATATTATTTCAGATAACAAAGACTATCCAACCTATGTTGCACATAAAAATGAAGTCGAAATTATCGGCCGAGTTGTAGGACGTTTTGGCGGAGTCGAATAATATTGGAAATGTATGATGAAAACAACCGTATGGATAAGTGGGCTTTTATTGGTATTGGGGGGGTGTAGCACCCATATAACTACCCCTATACCTGCACCAATAAAGTCTCCTAATGCTACTAAAACACTTGATACAAATCAAAGTGCTTTGAGTGATCCATTTTGTTGCATGCTTCCCCAAGACCTTGAACTAAAGCTCCCTGAATACGGTCCAAAAGTAAACGATTTGGAACGATTTGAGCAATCGATGGCCCCGTATGTCGAAAAAAACGGTGTTGATCGTGAAAATTTATTTGAAGTTCAAAATAGCTTTGAAATGCGTTACTTTTCACCGTGGGGGTACATTGCTGCAGCTCAAAAAGTAGAAGAGGTCACATGGCCTCTTCGAGCTTTCAGAGGAGGGTATGGAAGTAATCTCAAACCAGTCCCCCCTTTATGGTTTGAAGAGATGAAACAGCAAAGTAACTTTGAAGCCTACGGAACGATCAATAAAAAAGCGATTACTCTAAAATGGATGGATATTCGAGCATTTCCGACGGATAAACCACTGTATAAAAATCCCGCACTGCCGGGGGAGGGGTATCCATTCGATCTCTTGCAAAATAGCAGTGTCAATTATAATGAACCTATTTTTATCTCACATACCTCAAAAGACGGGGCATGGAGCTATATTTTTACCAATAACGTGTCAGGATGGGTCAAATCAGACGGTATTACTCTGATCAATGATGAAACAGCGCTTATGATTCAAAAATCCGAAAAAGCTTTTTTGATTGAAGATAATATAGCGTTATTGGACAATACGAACCGATTTATTGCCTATTCACGCGTGGGTATGGTTTTACCTTTGGAACGTGTCGAGGGTGACAACTATTATGTCAAAGCGATTGATACAAACAGTTCAACCAAAATCCTGTCTCTGCCAAAACACTCAGCCCATATCGGTGTAAGCCGACTCAACAAAAGTGACTTAATTACCATTGGAACACAACTGCTGAAAAATACCTACGGTTGGGGCGGAATGTATGGAGAACGTGATTGTTCTTCTATGATACGTGACATGATGACCCCATTTGGAATTTGGCTCCCGCGTAACTCTTCTGCGCAAGCACGGAAAGGTGACATCATCTCATTTACAGGGCTGAGCGATGATGAAAAGCTTTTCCTAATAAAAGAAAAAGGCATCCCGTTCGAAACCATTATTTATCTCAAAGGGCATGTATTGCTTTACGTTGGCACCTATCAAGATAGTGTAATGGTGATGCATAATGTTTGGGGAGTACGTACCCTCGATAAGCAAGGCAATCGTGGACGTCATATTATCGGTAAAGCGGTAATCAGTACATTAGAACTGGGAGCGGATTTAGAAGATTTCGATCCGGCTATGAAATTACTTTCACGCGTGGAGAGTATGAATATATTTACTCAACCTCCGACTACCCTTACTCGTAATACTAAAAATATTCCCAAAAAGAAATCTCTTTAAAAAATTATCCTCGAATATCTAAAAGCGAGCCCAGCATCTCATCTTGGGTTCGAATTGCTTGAACGTTTGAAGCAGCAATTTTTTCGATCGAAATCTGATCCGTTAACTCTTTTGAGAGATTGGTCTGTGATTTTTCACTTCCGTTCGACGTAGCCAATGTTGTATTGGCTTTAGTTGATCCGTTTTGTGTTTCACTGACAGTCGTATTGCGTGGAACATACCCATCGGTATTAACATTTGCCACATTTTGGGCATTGTTATTCATATAAGTTTGATTCGACATCAAAGAAGAGATGTTTGAGCTCATCATCTAAAGCTCCTTATTATCAGATAAGAAAAGTATATTCCCCGCTCGCTTAAGAGTTAGCAGGGTAATTCGATTAGTGTAAATCGGCATTGAGCTTCACTTCACGTGTAGAGCGGCGGATAAGCAATTGACCTGTTGTTGAATCTTGTCGGTAATGGATACCGTTCAATCCGACCAAATCTTTACCTTTGAAACTGGTTCCGCTCAATGCGGTTGCAGGATTTGCTTCTTGGATTTTAGCCAACTCTTCGGCACTCACCGCAAATTTTGTTCCCGCCAATACGGCGATCCCCGCATCGACGATACATCCATCCCCTAGAGCGATACCCGTTACCGAATTAGCCCCTAACAGGGTATTTTTACCGATTGTGACGGGGATTCCGTCGGTTCCGCTCAAAACGCCGAGGATTGAGGCCCCGCCGCCGACGTCTGAACCATCACCCACAACGGCAGAACTGGAAATACGCCCCTCTACCATGCTCACACCGGTAGTTCCCGCATTAAAGTTGACATAGCTGGCACCCGGCATGATCGTCGTACCGGCATGGAGTTGCGCACCGAAACGGACTTTTGAATCGTCCAATACTCGAGTATTGTTAGCCGGGATAATGTGTTGGAGATAACGCGGGAATTTATCGACGAAATCAATTTTTGGATATTCGTTGGCAAATTTAAGTTCAATCTCATTTTCACGCAACCATTCGAGTTCGATCGGTTGCCCGTCCGACCATGCGACATTATGCAATGCGCCAAATGCACCGTTAAGATTAAGAGAGCGAAGCGGTGCTTTAGATGTTGATAATGCGTAAAGTTTGAGATACGTACCTTCAACACTGACACAAGCGACATCATCAAACAATAGTACAAGACGGAACTCACCCTCGCGCATACCGCGTTCTTTGATTTGGTTATAGAGGGCTGAGATCACTTGGATATTTTTGTGTGCATCCCCGTACGCTTCATCTGAATAGGGGGTAAATGCGTTTAAACACCCCTCTAAAAATTTGAGGGTTACGGGGACAATTACTTCATTCGCAGTAAAATCAATCTCGAAACCTTGCTCTTGAGCACTTTTGATAAAGATCGCCGCACTGCCGAAGTTTTCGTTCCAGTTGATATGAGGGAACGAGGCTTGGAGGATTTTATCGCTGTTAAGCTGACCGAAATCAACACGGCAAATACCGAATGCGAGGGGATTTTTGAATCCTGTAGTGTTTTGAATCTCTTGAACACATGCTTTAAACGCTGATTCGGTTTCTAGAATTTCCATATTTGCTCTCTTGTTATAAAATTAATGTGGAATTTTACCATAAGAGCCTAGACTTCAGTTGAATCTTGCATGTTATACTGTCGCATATTATTGATGGAATGATTATGGAACAATGGATTGAATTATTAAAAGCGAATGATTATCTTGGGGTTAAAAAACATCTCAAAAGCGGCGGCAACCCCAATGAGGTGGAAGAGAACGGTGAATCGGTGATTTGTTTTGCTATGCGCTATCACTGTGATAGCGAAATAATCGATTTATTAATCGATAACGGTGCCGATATTCATCATGTAGATGAGGAAGGGGTTAGCGTATTTGATGTAGCTGTCACGTATAACAATCTGCCCCTCATTGAAAAACTAATTGTGGATGGTTTTGATGTCAATCAACCGACACGCAGAAGCGGATTTACTCCGCTCATGGGAGCCGTTTGTTACGGACGTGTTGATGTAATCAAAAAATTATTGGAATTAAATGTCGATATACACTCTCGCGATGCTTATGGATTAAGTGCTCTCGATTTTGCACGCAAAATGCATAAAAAATCAATTTTGGCTCTTTTAGAAGGAGGTAACGATGGAACAGATTAAAACGTTTTTATTATTAGGTTCTTTAAGTGTACTTCTCGTACTTATCGGCGGATACTTTGGGGGAACCGGCGGTATGGCAATTGCCCTCCTGATCGCTGGAGGAATGAACTTTTACGCCTATTATTTTTCCGACGCGATGATATTGAAACATTACAATGCACAAGAGGTTGACCCCCGAGAAGCACCAATGCTTTACCGTGTTGTCGAACGTCTTGTCGAACGTGCAAATTTACCAATGCCAAAAGTCTATATTATCCATGATCATATCCCCAATGCATTTGCCACCGGTCGTAATCCTGAACATGCTGCCGTAGCAATTACGACAGGACTGTTAGAGTTGCTTTCTGAGGATGAAATAGAGGGGGTTATGGCACATGAGCTATCCCATGTTGAGCATCGGGATATTTTGGTTGCAACCATCGCGGCTACTATCGCCGGAGCCATAGCCTTTGCTGCGAATATCATGCAGTTTGGTGCGATGTTCGGTAACCGAAATAATCGAGGCGGTAATCCGATTTTGATGATTGCCATGGCTATTTTACTCCCCATCGCTGCGAGCATAATTCAAATGACAATCAGCAGATCACGTGAGTTTATGGCGGATGAAGGTGCGGCACGTTTGACCGGACATCCCGAATGGCTTCAAAATGCTCTGATAAAACTTTCGAACTATAACGGAAGAGGAGAAGTGCACGGAGCAACTCCGGAAAATGCCCATATGTTTATCATAAGTCCCTTTGATGGCAAAAAAATTTCATTTGCGAATCTCTTCCGTACCCACCCTACGACGGAACAACGGTTGGAACGTTTAGAGGCATTAAAAGAGGAACTTAATTCGTCTACAGAACAAAACAAACTCTATGACAGACATTATGTTTAGCGAGTCATTCAGACTCGATTTTGAGTGTAAAATGCGGTTTGTGCGGTAACTCTTTTTTCGGGCTTTTGAGAAAAACATATCGATAGAATACATACACAACCGCACTGATACTTAGTGCAACGAGTAAATAATTTACTGTACTCATCCAATCTCCTCATAACTAGTATTATAAGTAAATCGACAAAATATTTAAAATCTTTATTTTTTGTTATTTAGAATGATTTCAAAAGGAATTAATTTTTCCTCTAAAGCATCGATAAATAGCTGAAAATTTTGAATACCCAACTCATAATTAAGCGATGCAACAGAAATTTCAACTATTGGATTTCCTCCGTTCATCATCGGCAAAGATGAAAAGTCAACAGATTTATCCATTCTATTCATTACATCAATCAGAGTATTTTCAGAAGTTTGGGCGATGAGAGTATGACGATAATGCAACGGCGCATTGGGATAAAAATATTCCAATGCTTCCTCAACCATCGGATGGGACATTTCAGGAAATCCCGGCATAAAGAAAAAGCGATCTTCAAGATAAAATCCAGACATATTATTGATTGTATTATGGAGAAGTTCAGATTTTTTAGGGAGTTCAGCCATGTGGACTCGGTGAGGATAGGCTGCTTCTGCGAAACGTTCAATAATATCCTGCGTAAACTGTTCATGCGGAATCAATTCACCGTCACTGAAGACGTTGGAGGCAATCTGACGCGTTAAATCATCGGGAGTTGAACCGATACCACCGAAACTGAACATCACAGCATCGGGATCATTTTTAATCATAGAAAAAGTATTATGGATCAGCACGGGGTCATCTTTTATAATGGAAGATGAGAATAGGGTAAATCCACGTCGGAGCAGTGCATCACGCAAGTACAAAAAATGTTTATCTTCACGACGACCGTTAAGGATTTCAGAACCGATGATTACAGCATAAAAATGGGGATTTTTCATAAGAAGATTATAACATGAGATTCCCCGTAAGAGGGGAAAGGGGGGAAATTATTTTAATTGTGACAATATTTCTTTTTCGACAACGTCGATTTTTTGCGTTCCGTCGATGGTGATGTATTTTACCGATGTATCAGAAGCGGCAAAGCCTTGGTAGTAGTCGACAAGCGGTGCCGTTTGTTCATGATAAACACGGAGACGATCGAGAACGACTTCCGCTTTATCATCAGCACGTTGAACTAAATCTTCTCCCGTCTCATCGTCTTTTCCTTCCACCTTCGGCGGATTGAAAACGACATGGTAAGTACGACCTGATGCGAGGTGAGCACGACGTCCTGACATACGCTCAACGATAACGCTATCGGCAACATCGATCTCAATCACGGCATCAATAGCAACACCCGCTTCTTTGAGGGCATCGGCTTGAGGAACGGTACGTGGAAAACCATCAAGAAGAAAACCGTTTTTGCAATCATCTTCTAAAATACGCTCTTTAACCAAACCGATAATGATCTCATCGGTAACAAGTTTCCCCGAATCCATAAACGATTTTGCCAATGTTCCAAGCTCAGTTCCCGCTTTAATCGCGGCGCGGAGCATATCACCTGTAGAGATTTGCGGAATATCGAATGCTTTGGTCAAAAACTGAGCTTGTGTCCCTTTTCCTGCACCCGGTGCACCTAATAAAATTATTTTCATATTAATTCCTATTAATTAGATTTTTGATTCGATAAAGAGTTCCATCTCATCGACAATGGCGTCAATTGAACGTTCACCGTCAATTTTTTTGAGAAGGTTTTTTGATTCATAAAAGCTTTGAATATCCGCTAAGGGATCAGTATACACTTTCATACGGTTGTTAAAGACTTTTTCATTGTCATCCGCACCGCGAGCACGTCCTAAAACACGATCACGCGCTACCTCTTCACTGACAACGACTTCGATAACGCTAATGAGCTCAATAGAGCTATCATTTTGCAAAAATTTGTCCAATTCATCCATTTGCTCAAAAGAACGAGGATACCCATCGAATAAGATAACGTCGGACGGAGCTACTTTTATGGCACTCGTAATAGTCTCAATCGCGATCTCGATGGGAACTATCAACCCTTTACTGATAAAGCTGTCAATCCGTTTTCCACGTTCAGAGCCACTGGCTACTTCGGCACGGAGCAAATCTCCGGTAGAGTAGTGAACAATATCATCACTGTTACGTTCGGCTATGATCTGTGCATCGGTCGTTTTCCCTGAACCCGGCGCACCGATGATCAAAAAAAGTTTTTTCATCAATTACTTAACACTTTCACGTAAACGTATATGGAGTTCACGAAGCTGTGTCAACTCAACCGGACTCGGCGCTTGGGTCATGATACATGATGCCCTTTGGGTTTTCGGGAACGCGATAACATCACGGATGCTATCTTTTTTAGAGAGTAACATCATGAAACGATCAAAACCAATAGCGAAACCACCGTGTGGCGGTGCTCCGAATTTGAGAGCATCGAGGAGGAACCCGAATTTCTCTTGAGCTTCTTCCTCACCGATACCGAGGAGACTGAAAATTTGCTCTTGCAATGCTTGTTTATGAATACGAATCGATCCGCCGCCGAGTTCCGTACCGTTAAGAACGATGTCATAAGCGATTGATTCGATATCTTCGAGATGCTCGTGATTCAAATCACGCGGCATAGTAAACGGGTGATGAAGTGCTTTTACGCGACCCTCTTCGATTTCGAACATTGGGAAATCGACAACCCATACAAATTCGAAACGGTCTTTGTCGATCAGGTTCATTTTTTCGTGCTCTGCGATGAAGATACGGAAACGGCCCATATAATCCCATACGGTTTTCTTGTCACCCGCACCAAAGAAGACGACGTCGCCCACTTCCATACCGGTACGATCAACAAGGAGTTGCAAATCTTCAGGGCTAAAGAATTTCTCCAACGGCCCTTTGAGACCGTCCTCTTTCATTTGGAAGTATCCGAGCCCTTTGGCACCGAATTTACGTACATAGTCTTCGAAACTTTTCATTTCACGTTTCGAGAATACCAAATCAGCACCCGGAACACGGAGCGCTTTGATACGGTTCATTTTCGGATTAGCAGCGATAGATGTAAATATTTCATTATCACAACGTGCAAAAATATCAATCACATCAACCATTTTAAGATCGTAGCGAAGATCCGGTTTATCGGAGCCATACCATTCCATCGCATCAGAGTACTTGATACGATTAAACGGCGTCACCACTGTATGACCGGCACTCGCGAACATACCGGTAATCAGCTCTTCGGCAACACGAATAACATCTTCTTGGTTGCAGAAGCTCATTTCTACGTCGATTTGGGTAAATTCCGGTTGACGATCTGCACGCAAATCTTCGTCACGGAAACATTTTGCTATTTGAAAATAGCGATCAAATCCGCCCACCATCAAAAGCTGTTTAAAGAGTTGAGGAGATTGGGGGAGGGCGTAGAACTCACCTTCATGGACACGACTTGGTACGAGATAGTCACGTGCGCCCTCAGGGGTTGATTTGGTGAGAATAGGGGTCTCTACTTCCAGAAAACCTAAGCTGTCTAGCACATTGCGAGCTGCAATAGCTGCTTTAGAACGGAGCTTAAATGTGTTAAACATTAATGGATTGCGTAAATCAAGATAACGGTATTTGAGACGTGTCTCTTCACCGACATTGTTGTCTCCGATAACAAACGGAACCGGCTCAGAGCGGTTTTCAATCACTAGTTCATCCACAACCACTTCAATTGCACCCGTTTTTAAACGCGGATTTGTCAAACCTTCACCACGCAAACGGATACGTCCATGAGCGATAAGGACGAATTCATCACGAACTTCGCTCGCCAATTTATGCGCATGAGCATTGTCAGCCGGATCGCATACGAGTTGAATAAGACCGCTTTTATCGCGCAAGTCGATAAATACAATACCACCATGGTCACGGTAGCTGTTCGCCCAACCGCATAAAACGACTTTATCGCCTACGTTTGCTTCACTTAAATCGGTACAAAAATGACTTCTCAAATCAAAGTCCTTAGATTATAATTTTCGCAATTATAGCGGCTGGAAACTTTTGGTTTGATAATAGTGATGTAATCAACTTACGTACTTATCTATCTATAGTAAGTGTAATTAATATATTGATTAACATAATATATATTATATTGAAAAAATCCATTATTATGTTAATCATACGGAAATACGTATATTTATAGGTTCAAATCATATACTCAATCACATAAAATTCCCATAAATCATCATGATCCGATTGTCAGTAATCCCCGAAGAAGGAACTACTGACCTCATAGAGGTTCTTGTGCCCTATAGAGTATGCCAACCACTTGCGACAATATTCATCATCGCTTGGTTGTTTTGGATTTGGGTGTTGTCTTTGAGATGGAATCCGTGATCTTTGCTGTAAGCGCTCAGCTGTTGAATGATTTGGTCCATATCGCTATTGGTGAGGTAACTGCCATCAGAGAGTTGGAGTTTCTCGATTCGGTTAGCCTCGTTCTTTTGGTTATTGATCGTGATAAACTCACTCTCTCCGTATTGGAGTAAGAGATCGTTTCCTCTCATGAGGAAGCTGATATCCTCTTTGGTAATTCCCTCACCGAAAAGGAGAGTATCGTTTCCTCCGTTTTGACCAATATAATGTCCGAAGAAGTTAAAGCCTAAAATGTTTTCATGGATAGTTGTGTTATTACTTCCATTGGTGACTAGGTAGGTATCGTTTCCGGTACTGCCGATGAGGGTATTTGTCCCCTCACCTCCCTGAAGCAGGTCATTACCCGCTCCGCCTTCGAGCATATCGTTACCTTTACCTCCGAAGAGTTTATCGTTACCCTCATCACCGCATAGGGTGTCATTACCGTTATCGCCATAAAGGATATCATCACCTGACTCTCCGCTCAGGGTATCGTTACCCTCTCCACCGATCAGAAGGTCGTTACCTCCGTTTCCGTATAAGAGATCGCCGTATCCTTTTCCAAAGAGGATATCGTTACCGTTGTGTCCTAAAATCAGATCACTTCGGTTATCGCTTCCGCTTATGAGGTCATTATTATCGCTTCCCCATTTGATTCCGAAGAAGCTTCCGCTGGAGCCGATTCTTTCTTTGGAGAGGTTAATAGCTCCTTGGGCAGTTTGGATGGATTCGACCCCTTTGGTCGGTGAGGTGAAGTAATCCGTTAAGATCACATCGTTTTTATCTTTGACATCGATACGGAGGTTATTGCCCTCTTGGAGGAAGGTGAGGTCACTCATGGAAATATCATTCATCATAAGGATATCCTCTCCGTCATTGTCATTGATGGTTAGGGTTTCTCCTCCGTAGGTGTAATGCCAGTCCGGTGTCATAAGGTTGGTAAAGTTGAGTGTCGTCGTGATACTTTCACCGTGTCCGTCATTGATGGTAATCGTAGCATTGGACTCTCCGTCGTAGTAACGCTCTGAGGTGTAGGTATACTCCCCTTTTTCATTGATGGTGAGTGTTCCGTGTTCCGGTGTGGTGATAACGCTATACGAGAGCACATCACCGTCCACGTCGGAGGCTTTGATAGCTCCGGTGGTTGATGCACCTGCGAGGAGTGTTTTTGATTCCGGTGTCTCGGTTAAGATAGGTGCGTCATTCACTGCTTCGATAGCCAGTGAAAGTGTCATGGTCGTACTCAGTCCGTAGGCGTTGGTTACTTTGATGGTAACACTGTCATTACCGTTTTTATTGCTATCTGCTACATAAATCCATTCACCTGAATCATCGAGATTCAAATAGCCATACTCAGCTTCATTTACGATTTCATAACGTAATACACCGCCAACAGGATTAACAACATCCAGTGTTCCGAATGTCACGTCATCTTCGAGGAGCTCAACCGTACTATCGGACAATGTCGGAGCAGAGACTTTTACATCGAAACTCAATGTTTGAGTGATTAGCCCTCCGTTGCCGTCATCGATCGTGATAATGGCGCTGTCTCCACCCATGTATCCATCTGCTGCGCTGTAACTCCAGTCCCCTGCTTCGTTGACACTGAGGGTTCCGTGAGATGTAGCGGTACTGACAGTGTAAGAGAGGGTATCGCCGTCGATGTCGGTAGCACCTACTTCTCCGCTGAGGATGCGGATGTCTTGGAGGGTGTGGGTGGTTTCGCTTGGGGCTTCCGGGGCTTGGTTGAGAGCTTCCATTACAAACGATAATGTTGTTGTAGTTTCCCCTCCTCGTCCATCTTGGATCGCAATTATAACTGTGTCCGTACCCGCATCACGTGATGTACCGGTATAAGTCCAGATTCCGTATTGATTAATACTGATTGTTCCCATCGTCGGTGCTGATGTGATTGTGTATTTCAGGCTATCCCCATCGATATCATCGGCGAGTAAGATCCCTTTGGCGCTGCGCTCTTTTCCGAGGTTGCGTTCACCCTCTTCAAAGAACATCTCCGGTGCATGGTTGGTGTTTTTCTCGATCAGTTCAGAGAGCATGTACGCTTCTCCACTACTAAATGCGAACGATTCGAGTTTGAAATCATCGACATTCCAGTTTTTGATAGTGATTTGATCGATGGCATCACTGGCAACTCCCTCATTGTAAGCGAACGTTACGATGAGATCTTCACTCTCGATATTGACGATAACATCACGGCGTTCGATAGTGTTACCGAAATAGAGGGTATCTGCCCCTCCCGCATCGATAATAAGATCTTTACCGTCTCCTTTTTCAAAGAGGTAGTAATCATCGCCTACTCCCCCCTCTAGGGTATCGTCTTCGCTGCCCCCTTCGAGAGTATCGTCCCCTGCTCCGGCAGAGAGGTAGTCATCACCTGAGAGACCGGAGAGATAATCACTCCCCTCTTTACCGTAAAGCATTTCAGAGCCTTCCAACCCGTAGAGGACGTCATTGCCGCTATTACCGCTCAGAGTATCTCCCGCATCCAATACCCGCATTGTCAAATCGCCCTCAACATCGAGGAGCAGATCATAGATACCTTGGCGGTTCAATGTGGTGCCATCAGCAAACGTAAACTGCTCGATCGCACCGGTCTCGTTAAACCAATTTTTAATGGTGAGGGTATTCGATAATTCGGTAATCGGGGTATCGTCTTCGGCATTCTCGCGGATACCGATACGCAGATCATCGGTTCCGCGAATCCATTGCACCACTAGACGATCAGATGTTATTCCGCTGATAAATTTGATCGTATCGGCACCGTTACCGTTGTCATCGATCACATCTGATCCGCTGCCAAAAGCGATGACATAGGTATCGTTTCCGACATCGCCGCTGAGGGTTTCGTTGTCAGTCGTACCGTAGATCGTATCGTTATCGGTGATGGTGTCGTTTGCATCTATTTTGAACCATACGTCGCGCATTGTTCCGGTATCACTCAACGTCGTGTAGTTGGTTTCGTTGGTGATGATGTTGCCGTTTTCCGTGGTTTGGGTGTAAACACTGCCGTCTGAAGTATTCAAAGAAAGTGATGTTACTCCCGCAACCGAGAGATCGACCAATTCGCCGGCATCGGTTTTTCCGTTCTGATTAGCGTCTTTCCAGAGTTTGAGCTGAAAGAAATCGGTATCGTTTTTATCGATTACACCGTCGCTGTTGATATCGTATTGAGCCAATGCCGCGTAACCGTCAGTTGCAAGAGATCCGTCGGCAAGTTTGGTCTTATCTCCGAAGAGCTCGCTGCCGTCGTTAATGATTTCATCGTTATTGATATCGTGCACCAATAGTGCATCTCCACGCTCGATCCATGCCGTGTGCTCTTTGAGACCATCAGCACTGTAATCGAAATAGGTGTGGGAATCGATGAGAGAAACAGAAGTTTTTCCATTGGTGTTAAGATCAAGGATAAGCGGTGGGGAATAGGTCGAATTAGTTATGTCTACAATTGTAGGATTCCCATTAACAATTGCGGTATGTCCATTACCGGATTTATCCACTAAAGGATCATTTCCCTCAAAATCATATTTAACGACTAATCCATCCGTTATTACACTTCCGTTTTTTATGTTCATGACTTCATCAGCACTTAAAGCTCTATCGTATATTTGAATATCATCCATAAGTCCATTTATATATCCATAACTCATGCCACCTGCAACGATTGGAGCGAATACATTCGCTGAGCTAGATGAAATACCTGTATGAACCAAAACACCATTTAGATAAATCGAAGGGATTTTATTTTCATATACAACCATAATATGATTGTATTCAGATCCAATATTACCTGAATAAACGGCTGTAGCCGGCATAAAACCATTAGCATGTTCATAGACACTGATCCCATTTGTACCTATAGACATTCCACTGCCAGCTAAACCATTAGCAGAAGTAGGAGCATATGTTCCCCAAGCAGGTTCAAATGCATAATGCTGGTTCCATACGCCTTCTATTCCAGAGCTACTTTCAGGGTCAATTTGATGTGTGGCAGAAACTTTTATCCATGCTCCGAATGAAAATGAATTGGTAATTTGCATCGCTTCATCACGGCTCAGTAGTGAAATCGTGTCATTTCCATCAAATTGCATCGACTGAAAGTTCAAGTTATCGATAGGTGTGACAGTAATTAATTCATTTGGGTTCACCATCTCGCCATCAAAAAGTTGAAAATCCTCAACTTTATTGTTGCTATAAAACCAATTCTTAATTGTAATCTTATCACTCAATTCCTCGAACGATTTTTCACCATCCGCAATCCCGACAATAAGATTACTACCGCTTTGTTTTACAATCAAATCATCTCTGCTAATCCCTTCACCAAATACTAAGGTATCATTTCCACTGAGATCATAAATAGTATCTTTACCATCCCCTCTGTTGTATTTATAGACATCATTTCCGCTGCCATCACTCACACTGTCATCGCCAGTACCCATCGTAATAACGTCGTTACCGGATCCACCTTCGATGGTGTCATTACCCGAACCCGCATCGATACGGTCATTTCCATTTCCGGCATTGATACTATCATCACCTCCGTTTGTTTCGAAAGTATCATCCAAAGTAGTTCCGATGATACTATTTACATCATCTCCATAAATAAGGTATTGACTCGATACCCATCCATAGTTAAACGTAGTAGTCGGATAGGTTCCGTTCTTATCGATTACAAGATTTTCACCGTTGCTAAAAATGATTTTTTCTACCCCGCGATTTGCATTTGCCCAGTTTTTGATGACCACGTAATCTCTGAGTTGCTCATACGTCTCAACTTTCGAGGTGATTTTGAGGATAAGATCATTTCCAACTACACCGAATGTAACATCGCTTTTATTGATTCCGCCGCTGAGATAGAGGGTATCATTTCCGGCATTGACGTCGATTTGTCCCTGCTGATACTGATCATCAATCACGACGGCAAAATCACCTCGATTATAAACGTAGGTATTGTTTCCACTACCGCCGTACATAATAGCACCCGGTTTGCTGTAAAGTGCTCCATAGATGTCATTGGCTACAAACAATCCGGCGATATCCGATTGATTCATCGAGGTATTGTCAGCAAAAACGATGCTTTCGATGTTGGTTTCGGATTTAAACCAGTCGGTGATAGTCACGACATCACTGAGCAGATCAAACGTTTTATTGATTTCAGCAATACCAATCAGGAGATTATTTCCCTGTTGTTTAAAGATCAGATCGTCTTTGGTGATCCCATCGCCGAATTTTAGAGTGTCGTTACCCAGCTCGTCAAATACATTGTCGGCTCCATCTCCTCGGTTGAAGAGGTATACATCGCTTCCTGTTCCCCCTTTGAGAGTATCAGTCCCTGTATCGCCTTTGAGGATATCATTGCCTTTTCCACTTAAGATCGTGTCATTTCCCGCACCACCGCTGAGGGTGTCCGCTCCATCTCCTGTGATGAGTGTGTCGTTACCGCCGAATGCATCAACGATGACTCCCTCATCGCCGAATACGACATAATCATCCCCATCGCTGGAGCGTTCGATCTGTGTGAGGGTGATTGCGCTACCGTCACTGAGGCGGAGATTTTCAACTCGATACACTACGTTTCGCCAGCCGCTGATCGTGATCACGTCGCTGAGTTGATCGAAGCTCTTGCCATCTTCGCGGATCGCGATTTGCAGATCGTCGCTGCCGTTTACGACACGGGCGATCAGATTATCCGCAGTAATTCCCTCGCCGAAGATAAGGGAATCGAGCCCTGAACTATCGGTGATGCGGTCTTTGCCATCTCCGATGCCGAAACGGTAGGTATCGTTACCCGCACCCCCTTCGAGAGCATCGGCACCTGTGCCACCGCTGAGAGTGTCGTCTCCTGCTCCCGCTTTGAGCGTATCGTTCCCCTCGCCTCCGCTAAGAGTGTCATTACCGTTATTGGAGATGAGGATATCGTTACCCGCTCCACCGCTGAAGGTGTCATTTCCATTGGCACTGATCACGGTATCGTTACCGCCGAGTGCATCGATCACCGTATCGCTATCTCCGAAGACGAGGTAATCATCTCCGTCCGTCCCCCCCTGCATTTCAGAGAGGCTGACAACCGTACCGTCAAAGAGGGTGATGTTTTCAACACGCTTGTTGGCATCAAACCAGTTTTTCAGCGTTACGATATCGTTGAGGGCATCGAACCCTTTGCCGCTTTCACGGATAGCGATTTGAAGATCGTTGCTTCCGCTTACCGCACGGGCGACTAGATCGGCTTTGGTAATTCCCTCACCGAAACGGAGGGTGTCGTTACCTCCTGAGCCGTAAGGGTATTCATCGATAATCGTATCACGACCATCTCCAAGGTTAAAGAGATAGAGATCATCTCCCAATCCACCTTGAAGTGTGTCCTCACCTGTATTACCGGATAAGGCATCATTTCCATTTTCACCATAGAGAATATCGTTACCTTCACCGCCCTCTAGCGTATCATTACCACTTCCAGCGATAAGGGTATCATTGCCTGCATCTCCATAGAGAGCATCATTACCATCACCGCTTCGTAAAGTGTCATTTCCGGCTCCGCCATGAACGGTATCAGCGGCAGTTCCTGTGATAACAACATCATCCCCGCCAAGTGTATCGAGGGTCGTTACACTGTCGCCGTAAATGAGATTATCCGATCCTTCAGTTGCGAATTGAATAGCCGCTAAATCGACGATACTTTTGTCATTAAGGGTGATGGTTTCAATACGGTTGTTGGTGTTAACCCAATTTTTGATTGTGAGGAGATCATTTAGCTCATCAAATGATTTAGTTCCCTCTTTAATGCCGATAATCAGATCATCACCGACAACACGGGCGATCAGGTCTTCAATAGTGATATTTTCACCGAATGTCAGCGTATCATTTCCGGCGTTGGACTGGTTGGAACCGTTATAGCCGTAGCGGTATTCATCGATGATGGTGTCTTTGCCGTCACCTCTACTGTAGATATAGAGATCATCTCCCAATCCCCCTTGCAGGCTGTCGCTACCGATTCCACCGCTTAGAATATCGTTGCCATCTCCTGCTACAAGGACATCATCCCCTTCATTACCACTGAGAGTATCATCACCCGCACCTGTATTGATCGTGTCATTACCTGCACCACCACTAATCGTATCGGCTCCGCTTCCTGCAGTGATGGTATCGTCACCGCCTCCGAGATTGAGATTCGCCGACGTGTTCCCGTAAAAAAGTGTATCGTTTTCATCACTGACGCTCTGCAACGATTCGATTGCCAAAGAGGTACCGTCACTCAGGGTAATGGCTTCGATTCGATTGGCGGCATTGAGTGTCCAGTTTTTGACCGTGATGACGTCGCTAAGTTCCTCAAATATTTTACCCGACTCACGCAGAGCGATAATCATATCGGAACCGACTGTTTTTACGATCAGATCACTTTGGGTAATCCCATCCCCGAAACGAAGCGTATCCGTACCCGAACTGTCTGTGATGACATCTTTCCCATCGCCGAGATTGTAGATATACGTGTCGTTACCCGCTCCACCCTCTAGGATATCGACACCCGTTCCACCATGCAGTGTATCATTCCCCGTTTCGCCGTAGAGTTTGTCGGCACCTTCTCCGCCGATCAGCGTGTCATTGTCGCCACCTGCATAAACCGTGTCATTTCCCTCTCCGGCAATAATCGTATCGTCTCCCCCATACGTATATACCGTATCGTTTCCGCCTAGCGTATCGACAGTGTCATTACTGTTAGTCAATTCGATATAATCATCTCCTTCTGTTTTTGGGAATAGCAGCTCATTTAGGTCTACTTGGCTATCTCCTGCAAAGAGGATACTCTCTACACGGTTAGCTGCTTTTTTCCAATCGATGATTCGTATCTGATCACTCGGATCAGATTTGAGAGTGATGATGAGATCGGTGTTTTTGACCTCGATGGTTACCTCGTCCAAAGTGATATTTTCGAGCTTGAGAGTATCTATTCCCCCTGCATCGTAAATCGTATCGGCTCCATCCCCCTTGCTAAAGATGTAGGTGGTATTTCCGCCTGCATTGTCACGAATGAGATCATCACCTTTATCTCCTTGGATAGTCACCGCTCCGGTAGAGTTTATAACGAGAGATTCATTGTTGCCGTCTCCATAAACATGGGTATTGGCATAGCTGTACATCCCGCTATCTTTTGCAAACTGGAAGTGAACTTTTTCCTCCATAATGTCGGTGATGGTACTTTTGAGGGTGGTGTCGGTGATCGAATCGATCATTGTCTTTGCATCGAAATGCAAGAACGTCCCCTCCAAGTTGTTCATCATAGAAGCGAGGTAGAGTTTATCAGTTTGTGCGATGGTGGTGGTGTTGAGATACGCAGTGATCTTGGTCGTAAATGCCGCACTGTCATCGATCACGAACTCATCGATACTGATATCATAATGGGTATCGCTAAACACATCGGGGTAATAGGCTTGGATGGCGAACATCGCCTCGTAGCGTTCCATGAGGAGGTTGAAATGTTCGTGGATATACGCTTCGTTTCCGAAGTCTTGGGTATGGTAGCCGCCGTTGGTGTTCATGCTTAGATGAACTTCACTGCGCCATCCATCTTTTTTAGATCCTACGAATCGTTCGAGTATCCACAGTTTTAGAGAAGGGACTTCGTAGAGGTAGGGAGAGAACTGCTCTTCACTGATCCCTTTACTTTTTGCCATATCGTAAAACCCTGACCATCGGAGGATAAACTCTCCGAAGTTGGCACTGGCGTGTTTTTTATCATTCATAAATGAAAGGGCGAGTTCTTTGAGCTTAGGATCGAGGTTATAGGCTTTAAAGCTATTGTCTATATAACCATATCCTCTCATCTGAGGGAGTGTTTCGGTGATAGGATCTATGGTATAGGTATCGGGAGTCGTGGAATTACTGACTCTCTCGGTAGCTAGGAGCTGTATATCGGCGGCGAGTTCACGCTCACCTGTGCTGTCTCCGTAGCGTCCCGCTTCGGAGAGGATATTGCCATTTAGGTTGATGTTGGTGCCGATGACGTTTAGTTCGATATTCTTGACACCTGCTTGGCTGAGGGATTTGAGTTCGTTTGCTTGGCTGATACCATCACCGTTGGTGTCTTGCCATACTTTGAGCTGGGAGAAGAGTGCGTCACGTCTATCGATGATGTTGTCATAGTTGGTATCGGCTACACTTCGCAGTTCTGCAAATCCGCTGAGTCCGTCTTTACCGAATACTTCGCCTATCCCCTCGATCTTGCCGTTCATGTTTTTATCATAAACGAGGAATCCATCCTCAGGAGCTATCCATCCTACTCTCTCTTTGACACCGTCACCTGTGATATCGAAATAGACTTGGGAATCCTCTAGGGCTATGGTCGAGATCTTACCGTCTTGGTTGAGATCGAGGACAAGAGGGTCGTGGGGTTGGGGTTCATCGGGATCGTAGGGGTGGGGGTGTGGATTTGTTGGGTCTGGTTTTGGGGTGTTTGGTGTCGGTGAATTTGGGTCATTAGGTGTTGGGCTATTGGGATCATATGGGATAAATCCCATATCTCTTAAACGTTGTTTTTCTTCCTCAGAAAGTGTCTTTGAAACTTCAGGATGATTTTTAAAATATTCTTTTAAATGTTCAACAACACCTTCACCATCAAGACCAAGTTTTTTTGATAATGTTGAAAATCCAAATCCTGCTAAAACTCCCAAAAGTGCATTTTTACTTACCAAACCTACCAAAGCACCAAATGTTATTGCTTCAACCTGATTGACTGACATTTCAGCAAGATTTGTTTCTGTAGTTTTAGTATGATCCCAATTAAGAGCCAAATCAAGAGCTAAATTTTTACCTTTAAAAAATTCATCCCAATGTGATAAGTTAGATGTTGTACCTAAATTATCATTTGCATACTGCAAATATTCCCGTTGTCCCCAGCTTTCTAAATCAGTCCCTAGAAGAAACCAATCCTTTACTTCAATTAATTCTTCACTTGAATTATTATCTTTAGAACTTGCCATGATATTTTCCTCTTATTTCATTTTTAAATTTGAATTTTTTTTAGATACAAACCACATATTTTGTGGCAACTCTTCTATTCTTATTCCATAATTAGACTGCATATATTCATTTATATTTTTGTCATTTTCAGTATCGAGCATGATAACTATATGATTATTTTCATGGTCTATTATTGACATGTACGCATAATGAAATGATAATAATGTGAGAGTTTCATGGTGTAATAATCTATAAATCCAGTGTACCATTTGTGAAGATAACAGAATGGCTGGAAAAAGTAGAGGTAAACCGAAAAAAATTATGAGTACTCCAAAAAGTTTTGCACCATAAATTCGATTTACTTTTTGAGACTTAGGACTGGAAAATAATGTAGCAACCCTTACCGCTTCATCAATCTGATTTAAATATAATGTTCGGTTATAATAAGTGCTAACTATCCTATCACTGTAAAATTCAATCTTAGTATTTTTTGCAGAATAAAACAATATTTTCAAAATGCCAAATAATGTTGCTACTCCGATAATTAGCAACATAATTTTGATATTTTTATCTTTCAGAAATTCAGATAGATTAAAATCATATCCAATCCACAATATATAGAATATGATTGAAAGCATAGGTATAAAAATATATACTCTATCCATCCAAAACATTTCATCTTTGATTGAAAATATCGGTTCTTCGTTTGATTGTTTTTTACTAATCATGCTACTTTCCTTTGTGTTATATTTGATTTGAGATACCGTCCCGCTTTACTGAGGAGATTGCCATTGAGGTTGATGTTGGTACCGATGACGTTTAGTTCGATATTCTTAACTCCTGCACTAGAGAGGGATTTAAGTTCGTTTGCTTGAGAGATACCGTCACCGTTGGTGTCTTGCCATACTTTTAGCTGGGAGAAAAGTGCGTCACGTCTATCGATGATGTTATCGTAGTTGGTATCGGCAACGCTTCGCAGTTCCGCAAATCCGCTGATGCCGTCTTTACCGAATACTTCACCGATCCCCTCGATCTTGCCGTTCATGTTTTTATCGTAAACGAGGAATCCATCTTGTGGGGCTACCCATCCTACTCTCTCTTTGATCCCATCACCTGTTATATCAAAATAGACTTGGGAATCAGCTAATGCTATGGTAGAGATTTTCCCGTCTTGGTTGAGATCAAGCACTAATGGATCGTGGGGCTGGGGAGTTTCTGGGTTGTAGGGAAATGGGTGCGGTTCTGGTTCCGGATCATCGTCGATGATGGTTCCTGTCCCAGTATTGACGAGGAGGACTTGGTATTGTCCCCCTTGGTAGTCGTGTCCGGTCATGGTCACTTCAAATGTTTCGTCGGGTTCTACGATAGCATCGTTTGTCCATAGGCTATACACTTCTCCTGAACGTTCTCCTGCTGCAATCGTCACATCACCCAGTGAGGTAATGATGGTAATATCGCGTTCGAGTTCTTTGGATAATTTCACAGTGAAGCTCATATGTTCTGCCGCTTCTTTGGCAGATCCATCACTGATGTGGGCTGTAATATACTCTGGATCATCATCGTCGTAGATGGTTCCTACACCTACGTTTGAAAGTAAAACTTGTTCAGGTCCGGTATAGTCTGTTGAGAGGTAGGGAGCGATGGTAAAGTTTTCGGTAGGCTCGGGGATTTTGTCATCTTTGATAACTACCTCGTGATACGCACTTCGGCTTCCTGCGGCTATAGTGACACTAAAGCGGGGATTTGGAACATAATCATCCCCTTGTTTGGCAGTACCGTCTTGGGTTACCAAATCAATCGTGATATCTTCACTGAGCACCTCTGAGAGGCTGATGATGAATCCCATCGTCCCTGCACTCTCTACGGCTTGAGCGTTCGAGACGCTGATGGTGACGTATTTGGGATCGGTGGTTGGATCGGGGTTATTGGGATCATTATCTGCATCATCGTCTTCGATGGTAAAGGGTTGAACATCTACGAGAGTGTAATCGACGGGGGTTCCGCTACTGTCTACGACACTTTGTACGAGCGCATAAAATGTTTCAGTCGATTCAGGTTTATCATCATTGACGATACCGACATTAAACTCTGCGTAGGTAGATCCTGCGGCGATGGTGACCGTGATCGCGTCGTTTCTTACATAGTCGGGATAGCTTCCTCCTGCTACGGCACTGTCATCTTGGGTATAGAGGGTGAGGGTGAGATCGGTATCGTAGATTTTATTGATCGTCACTGCTCCTGTGGCTATACCTGCGTTCTCACTTACGGTAGGGGCAAATACGGAGACGTTTAGACCATCATCGTCTTCGATGGTGAGGGGGGTGATATCTTTGATCGTGTATTGGATCGGTTGGTTGGAGGTATCAGTTACCGAATCGATTTGGGTAAAGAAGGTCTCACGTCCCTCCACTCTTTGATCATCGATGAGAGTGACGCTGAAATCTCCTTCTATCTCTCCGGCTCGGATAGTGACAGTGATGTTGTTGTTTGAATGGTAATCTTCTCCCGTGCGTGCACTGTCATCCAATGTTGAGAGGTGGATGATGATGTCTCTTCCGTAGGCTTGGGTGAGGACGACTTTACCTGTCACTACTCCATCATTCTCGTTTGCCATATGGCCGATGATGGTGAGTTCTGGGAGTTCGTCAGTGAGAGTAATACCGAGGGATTTGGCATCTTTGTGGTAGTTTTCGATAGTGAGAAATTGCTCCCCTTTTTGATAAATCAGGGCGTTGGTGGTTTTTAGGAGGTAGTAGGTTCCTCCATCTCCCTCGTATTGGTCGTAGAGTTCGTGAGACTCGGTGAGGGTTCCGCCTTTTAGTATGTCTCCTTCGAAGGTAACCATCCCTTTGCCGTCGTCATCACTGATAGTGTCTCCATCACCTGCGATGTAGGTGTCGTAGCCTGTGCCGCCATAGAGATAATCGGCTTCACAATTATCGGATGTCCCGTAGCCGTCCATACCAAGCAGGGTATCATCGTTGGCTCCACCGTAGAGTTCGTCAGAACCTCGACCGCCAATTAAAACATCATTACCCGAATCACCGAAGAGAATATCATCATTCTCACCACCTTCGAGACGGTCATCTCCTTCACCGCTCCAGAGGATGTCGTTTCCGCCCCCACCAATCAGTACATCATTGCCGCCGTTACTTTCGAGATAGTCATCTCCGTACCCGCCATCGAGGTAATCGTTACCCCCACCGCCGTAAAGTCCTCCCTCGGGGGTTGCACCGGAGAGGGCGTGTTTACCGTTTGATGTGGTATTAACTGCGTTTCCTATATCACCATCAGCACTTGGACTGCCGACAATATGCGTATCAATATCATGTAATTTATTAAAATAGTAGTTACCTGGTATTTGTTCGAGATCTTTTTGTGTACTTGCGCCAGGAGTATGATCTTTCCAATCACCAGCTGTTTGATAACCTTGACGGTAATATCTTATTTTTTCTGCCGAACCAACTACTTCATCAGTATATTTTCGTGCATCGTTAAAAATATTTTCGTAACTAGATTGTCGATTTACCAATTGTTTTAACTCATTATATGATGAATTTCGTATTGTTTCTACATCATCTAAATTATTTGCAGTTGCCATTACTGCAACATAAATTTCTTCGTCATCAGCTTCTAGATCTAAAAGATTAAGCAACAAGTGAGATAATTCATGGACCAATACTGCTTTTTTATCATAAGTAATAAAATTGTTTCCTCCAGCCGCAATCCCTGGCAAAGCATTTGGAAGCAATATTCTAAATCCTAAAATATTTTTTTGATCATCCATTATTGGTACTGTGCCACCAGCACCTCTTGTAATTTCAAATGCTGGGTACTTTCCTAAACTATATGCAGCATCAACTAAATCCAATAATTTTGTAATGTATTTTGCATCATCACCTAGTATGCTTAGTACCTTTGTTCTTACTGTCGTCATTTGTTCTCTCCTAGTTTGATTTTAGTGTGATATTTTTTATACGATGCGTCATCAATTTTTTGTGACTTTAAGAGGTCAGTTCTAATATAAATGTATTGCCTTGCATTAGATGATGCATCAAAGTAACCATCAGGCTTAATGACCACCCATTCTCCATCAGAAAATTGGTATATTGAAACTATTTTTTTATTCGTTTCAGTACGAATAAAATTAATATGATTGTCTTAAAGATTAAGCAACAAGTGAGATAATTCATGGACCAATACTGCTTTTTTATCATAAGTAATAAAATTGTTTCCTCCAGCCGCAATCCCTGGCAAAGCATTTGGAAGCAATATTCTAAATCCTAAAATATTTTTTTGATCATCCATTATTGGTACTGTGCCACCAGCACCTCTTGTAATTTCAAATGCTGGGTACTTTCCTAAACTATATGCAGCATCAACTAAATCCAATAATTTTGTAATGTATTTTGCATCATCACCTAGTATGCTTAGTACCTTTGTTCTTACTGTCGTCATTTGTTCTCTCCTAGTTTGATTTTAGTGTGATATTTTTTATACGATGCGTCATCAATTTTTTGTGACTTTAAGAGGTCAGTTCTAATATAAATGTATTGCCTTGCATTAGATGATGCATCAAAGTAACCATCAGGCTTAATGACCACCCATTCTCCATCAGAAAATTGGTATATTGAAACTATTTTTTTATTCGTTTCAGTACGAATAAAATTAATATGATTGTCTTCTGTATTAACCGTAATTTTTGGCTCTAAATTTTTTAAATCTATTTCTGATGTATGTTCAGTAGCTACAAGTGTATCAGTGTCTACGGATACTATATGATTGGATCGATCTTGTATCAAAAGTTGTTTTTTATCAGCACTTATAGAATTTTTGGATCGTTTTTTTGTTTTGATTATTTTTAAAATCTGTAAAGATTGACCATCTAAGAAAGCGATGTGCCGATTAAATTCAACGATAAGATTTTTTTTATTTGAACTTAAATCTAATCGGTATGGTGTATCTAATCCTGCAATTCCCATGTCAAAAATTGTAGCATTAACCTCAGTGGTTGCTATTTCTTTATTAGTAAGTAAACTCCATTTCTTAACGATTCCTGTTTCATCAATAGAGTATAAAATATTCTTTTGCTCGCCATTTGCTATTGCCATAACTTCACTGTGATGACCACATAATTTTCCGATTAATTTTTTATACTCAAAACTAAAAATTGAAATATTGAACTCATTTGGATGTAAGATAAATATTTTCTGATCATCCAATGAACTATATACTCTTTTAATCGGTAAATCCACATTTGTTTCAAAAAATTTCTCTATAGTAGGCGAAAGATTCCAAATACTCAACTTATCTGTTCCATCAGAATAAAAAAAGTATTTTAAGTTATTTGAAAAGGATGTTATATTGACATGTTTGGCTTGGAATTTATGTTTTGCTGTAGTATTACAATCATATATATTGGCTGAAATCATATTGTCAAAGTTTATCCCAATAACCTGATCCATGTTATTGGATAATTTTAAATATTCACCATCGATATTGCATCTATTTAGATTTTGAAGATTTATACATTCAATACAATCATCATAGAGTAAGAAAATAAAATTGCCTAATCTATTCAATTGCATTTCTTTTGGTATTTGATTTTGTCGCAAACCCGTTAATATATGAATTTCACCTGTTTCAGTGTCTATGCTTTTTAATAACTTGTTAGAAATAAATAATATTTTATTACCTAAATTAGTTACTGAGAATAAATCAACATTATCAAGTTTGAAATTACTAAATTTATTGTTTAAATTATCCCAAATGAATAATTTTTTATTACTGTCTTGTAATACGATATTTTTTGCATCGGAACTGATTGCTACATTTAAAAATTTTCCTGAAGTCATTGGTAGGGCAATTGAAGAAATTAATTTCTTAGAATCTACATCCCACAAATCTACAACATTATTCCCCTTGTCTAAGACAGTTAACAAAGATTCATCTGACGATAAACTCAAATCACCATAATATGCACTTCCTCTAGTGGATTGAAATTGATTAGTTTTTACATTACGAATTAAGTTCCATTCATAGACTTGATTTTTATTAGAATAAAAGATACTTTTTTTCTTTGATGCTAACTTGTAGTAATAAATATTTCCAATTTTTTCTACATCAATGGTATTAATTTCAGTATTTTTTCTTGCATCTATGATAGTAAATTTATTTCCAATTTGTCGTATACTTAATGAACCATCATCACTAAAGATAACATTTGAATACCAACCTTCAGTAGGTATAAACGGCACTCCAACTTCCTCCGCCCATACTCCCAATGTGAGAAGTATGATTAAGATAATGTGTTTCATGCGGCAACCTCTCTATCATATTGGGTTTTATTGATCGTCACTGCTCCTGTGGCTATACCTGCGTTTTCACTTACAGTAGGGGCAAATACGGAGACGTTTAGACCATCATCGTCTTCGATGGTGAGAGGGGTGATATCTTTGATCGTGTATTGGATCGGTTGGTTGGAGGTATCGGTTACTGAATCGATTTGGGCAAAAAAGGTCTCTCGTCCCTCTACGATCTGGTTATCGATGAGAGTGACGCTGAAGTCTCCTTCGGTCTCTCCGGCTGTGATAGTGACAGTGATGTTGTTGTTTGAATGGTAATCTTCTCCCGTGTGTGCACTGTCATCCAATGTTGAGAGGTGGATGATCATATCTCTGCCATAGGCTTGGGTGAGGACAACTTTTCCCGTTACGGTTCCGTCGTTTTCGTTTGCCATATGTCCTATGATGGTGAGTTCTGGGAGTTCGTCAGTGAGAGTAATACCGAGGGATTTGGCATCTTTGTGGTAGTTTTCGATAGTGAGAAATTGCTCCCCTTTTTGATAAATCAGGGCGTTGGTGGTTTTTAGGAGGTAGTAGGTTCCTCCATCTCCCTCGTATTGGTCGTAGAGTTCGTGAGACTCGGTGAGGGTTCCGCCGCTTAATATATCTCCTTCGAAGGTAACTATCCCTTTTCCGTCGTCATCCATGATGGTATCGCCATCGCCTGCGATGTAGGTGTCGTATCCTGTACCGCCTTCTAAAGTGTCGCCACTGAAGCCGCCATCAAGTAAATCATTTCCTGAACCTGTAATCAAAGTATTGACTTGTTCATTTCCAATAAGGGCTATATCCCATCCATTTTTTTTAGCTGCTTCATATGCATCAGGGGTATTGGAAGCCCAATCTCCATCAGCAAAATAACCTGTACGGAATAAATCACCTTCTTGTGTACCTGTTAACTTAGAATAATAATGTCGACCCATATTAAAAGCATTTTCATAACTTGAAACAGAATCTGGATTTGAATTATTATTTTGCAAATCAATTATTATCGAATTAATGTCTATGTTATTAGGAGTACTATTATCACTAACAATTGCTGCTAGTGTAGCAACATTAAATTCGGTATCTAGTTCAAATTTTGCTGTCGCACTCATTAATCGTAGAGCAATATGTGATAATTCATGTAGTAAAACTGTTTTTATATCTACAACAGCAAAGGCTAATTTATTATCAACGAAGCCTACTGGAACGTTAGGTAAAACTTGTGGTAATCCTATGCTGGCTATATTCCCACTTGTTTGCATAAAACCATTAGGTGTTATTTGAATATCAAATTTAATTCCTCCTGCTTCTCCATTAAAGACACTATTAAATTTTTGTCTGTTTAGTACAGTTAATAAATCTGCTAGTTGCTTCGGTATTGCGTACGTACTAATAAGCTGTTGTAAAGTTAATGCCATTTTATTTTTCTCCAATATTTAGTATTGTGTGGTATTTTTGATAAGCCGCATCATCGATTGAAATTAATTCACCTAATAGAGTTTTCATATAGATGTATTTCCGTCCATTAGATGAAGTATTAAAATATCCATTCGGTGTCATAATTACCCATTCACCATCAGGATATTCATAGAATGTTGCATATGCTTTTTGTGTTACAGAATCATAAAAAGTTCTATTCATGAAAAGCAATGCTGCTTTATCATTAATATATTTTTGATATGAAAGCTCTTTTTCATTTAAATGCTGGATTGCATTTGAATATTCTTGGATATTTAATGTTCTGAGATCAATTTTGTATTTTCCTCCGTAATCGAAAATATTTTCATCTTCCCAAAAATAAGGGTTAACTGTTGTGTCGTTTATAGTCTTCAATATAGTGAATGTCTTGATATCAATAACAAGAATATCTTCTAAAAATACAATAAGTAGTTTTGTGCGGTCGGGCGATAAAACTATTTTATATGGAGTCAACTGAACAGGCTCATTATGATTAACCCAGTTACATTGGTTTTTTAATACGCGTGTAATATTTAAATCAGCTTTTTTAATTTTTTCTAGTTTATAAGCATCCCATTCTTCTAACGTATCTTTTGTGATAAGAAATAGGGGGGGGGTCTAAGACAATGTCATTAATTGGTGTTGTAAACTTTACAGTTTTTTGTTTTTGCTTTTTTTCAATATCCCATAAAATTAAATTCATATCACTTTTTATTGGATACCCATTATGATTAATATCTTCTTGAACAGTGGTGATAATTAATGATTTTTCATCAGTTGATAATACAAAATTTGTAGCATTCTCAATGTGAAACTCATTGATCTTTTTAAATGGATATAAATACCAAACTTTAAACTTCCCAAATTCATCTAAAGAATATAGGTGTCTTCCGTTTCTTGATAAAACTGTTTTGTGATTGTCAATTGTAGAAATAGATTCCAATACAAATGGCACGCCAACTTCTTGCGCCCATACTCCCAGCGTGAGTAAGATTAATAGGATGATGTGTTTCATGTGAGATGCCCTTTATGGTTTAGTGTTAGAATGAAATATCAAAAGTTATAAGGAATAACTATAGCTAACCTCATAAAAATATTTTAATTTTTTATAGTTATTTTATGATATTGATAAAAAGTTGATACTATTTGAAACATAGTTGTTATATATTATATTATTTATTGTTAATATGACAGACTCATCACCCTCTTTAGCATCCATCGTAACAGAGAATTTTGAATTAATGTTAATCAACTCTTTTGTATCATCACCATAAACGTGGGCATTGGCATAACTGTAATATCCGCTATCTTTGGCAAACTGGAAATGTACCTTTTCATCCATGATATCAGTGATGGTCGCTTTGAGGGTTGTGTCGGTGATAGAGTCGATCATACTTGCCGCATCGAAGTGGAGGAACGTCCCCTCCAAGTTGTTCATCATCGAAGCGAGATAGAGTTTGTCGGTTTGTGAGACGGCGGTATTGTTGAGATACTCGGTGAGTTTGCTCGTAAAGACGGTACTATCGTCGATCACGAACTCATCGATGCTGATGTCGTAGTGGGTGTCGCTGAACACATCGGTATAGAATGCCTGTATAGCGAACATTGCCTCGTAGCGTTCCATGAGGAGATTAAAATGATCATGGATATACGCTTCGTTTCCGAAGTCTTGAGTATGATAGCCGCCATTCAGGTTTTCACGGATATGTACTTCACTACGCCATCCATCTCTCGTTGATCCTACAAACCGTTCCAGTATCCACAGTTTGATAGAGGGTACTTCGTAAAGATGAGGGGAAAACTGCTCTTCGCTAATCCCTTTGGATGCAGCCATATCGTAAAATCCCGACCATCGGAGGATAAACTCACCGAAGTTGGCGCTGGCGGTCTCTTTATCGTTCATAAACGAGAGGGCAAGTTCTTTTAGTTTCGGGTCGAGGTTATAGGCTTTGAAACTGCTATCGATAAAACCATACCCTCTCATCTGAGGTAGGGTTTCGGTGATGGGATCAATCTCGTAGGTGTTTGGAGTGCCGGAGCTGGTCGCTCTTTGGGAAGCGAGGAGCTGTATATCAGCGGCGAGTTCACGCTCACCTGTGCTGTCGCCGTAACGTCCCGCTTCGGAGAGGATATTACCATTTAGGTTGATGTTGGTGCCGATGACGTTTAGCTCTATGTTTTTAACCCCTGCGCTAGAGAGGGATTTGAGCTCGTTTGCCTGAGAGATACCGTCACCGTTGGTGTCTTGCCATACTTTGAGCTGGCTGAACAGTGCATCACGTCTATCGATGATGTTATCGTAGTTGGTATCGGCAACTTGACGCAATTCTGCAAATCCGCTGAGTCCGTCTTTACCGAATACTTCGCCGATCCCCTCGATCTTGCCGTTCATGTTTTTATCGTAAACGAGGAATCCATCTTGTGGGGCTACCCATCCTACTCTCTCTTTGATCCCATCACCTGTTATATCAAAATAGACTTGGGAATCAGCTAATGCTATGGTAGAGATTTTCCCGTCTTGGTTGAGATCAAGCACTAATGGATCGTGGGGCTGGGGAGTTTCTGGGTTGTAGGGAAATGGGTGCGGTTCTGGTTCCGGATCATCGTCGATGATGGTTCCTGTCCCAGTATTGACGAGGAGGACTTGGTATTGTCCCCCTTGGTAGTTGTGTCCTTTGAGTGTGACTTCGAATGTTTCGTCCGGTTCGATATCGGTATCGTTGTCCCATATACGATATACCTGTCCTGATCTCTCCCCTGCTGCAATCGTCACATCACCCAGTGAGGTAATGATAGTAATATCGCGTTCGAGTTCTTTGGATAAGCTCACGGTGAAGCTCATATGTTCTGCCGCTTCTTTGGCGGATGCACTGCTGATATGGGCTGTAATGTACTGCGGATCATCATCGTCATAGATGGTTCCTACACCTACGTTTGAGAGAAGTACCTGTTCAGGTCCTGAATAGTCCACTGCAAAATAAGGAGCGACAGTGAAGTTTTCGGTAGGTTCTTGGACTTCGTCATTTAGAATCGCTACTTCGTAATAAGCGCTTCGGTTCCCTGCGGCTATAGTGACACTGACACGTTTATTGGGGATATAATCCGAACCGTTTTTTGCACTGCCATCTGTGGTGATGAGATCGACGGTGATATCTTGGCTCAGTACCTCTGAGAGGCTGATGATGAATCTCATCGTCCCTGCGCTCTCTACGGCTTGGGCGTTGGAGACGCTTACTGTGACGTATTTGGGGTCGGGGTCTGGAGTTGGATTCGGTTCTTCTGGATCGTCTTCCCCTCCGACTCCTTCCTCTTCACTCGGTAGTAGTTTGATCCTTAGTGCTTCTTTGGTAGTGCTGTTCCAGTTTTGAATCTCAAGCCCCAGACCGCTTGTGCTCGATTTGGTACGGACGAAGAGAACATTTTCCGATTCTTCATAGTAGAAGTTGGCATCTTGGTAGTAGCTCTCCCCTTTTACTTGGGTTTTTTCTCCGCTTAGATCGATGTTGTTGTAAACGACTCTACCCTGATTGTCCTCATCTCGGATAATATCACCTGTTCCTGTGATATAGGTATCATCTCCGATTCCTCCATAGAGTTTATCCTGATATGCGTCCGATTGACCAAAACCGTAAAATCCTAAAAGGGTATCATTGCCGCTCTCACCGTATAGGACATCCATTCCATCACCGCCGATGAGGGTGTCGTTCTCCGAACCGCCGTAAACTGTATCATTTCCTTCTTGGGCATCAATGACGTCATTACCACCACCAGCATGAAATATATCTAAGCCGCTGCCACCGTTAAAAATGTTGTTGCCACTATTAAAGCTAGTACCATATGAGGACATATCATAGTTTGCAAATTTCGTAATATATTCCGTAATTCTTGTTCCATAGCCATCTGTAAATATATTTGTTCCACCTGACTCCAAGAAGTTTTTCATTCTTGACCAGCCTCCCAAATGCGCTCCCGCCAATATTCCAGAAACAGTTATGTAGTATCCATTTAATGTTTGACCTACATACTGATGATAATTCTTCAAATAATCCCAGTTTTTTTTATGAAATGCTCTAACGGCATTATTTTGTGCAGTATGATTGTTCAAAAAATCTTCTTTGCTCCAAACACCATCCTTTCCAGTCCATTGACCAATAAAATCTTGATTCACATTTGGATTAGTTGAATCTTTTTTATAATATCCAGCATCTATTAATGCTTTTTCTCCCATTTGGTATCTGCCTAAATATCCAAATGAATTTACAATAGTGTAGTCCCCACCACTTTCTCTACCTGACAACGCTTCATAGAAGCTCCATTCATTGTTACTCATAATTAATTCCCCCCTCTAATATTGTATTTTTCCCCATTAAACTCAAAAATCATGCTTTTATCTCTCATAATTGAGTACGATTTAATATCTTTATATGAATTGTGTGATGAATCTTGAATAGAAAAAATGAAATTATTTTGATCACTTCCAACGCCATAATCCAAAATACGATATAAATGATTTTTAGTATTTTCCAGAATAAACCACTCTAAACCATTTCCAGTTGCATCTTCCAATTCGACAAATATTTCTTTTTGACCATCATTATTTAAATCATAGTAATAAAAATATATTTCGACCGGTAAGCGTCCATCTTCTCTCAAACCATCAATTACTTTCATTTTAGTTGATTTTTGAATATATGAGTGAATAAGCACATCCCCATCAATTTTTTTTGTCTTAAATATTTTGATATCATTTTGATCCCAACAAAAATATCCTCCATTGCTCTCATCCAAACTTTTTTTATCTAAGAATGTAAGTACATTTTGTACATCCTTACAATTTACTTTGACAAACTTTATCTCTATTTCTTTTGCAAAAACCCCTACAAAAAATAGAGTTATCAGTAAAATATATTTCATTAGGCATCCTTTTGTGTTATGTTAGTGTGTTTCACGAGTTTGTATTTTTGATCAATAAATTGATAAAGCCAAGTCTCAGTCCAAACATCTGATTGCTGAAAAATGTCGTAATATCCATTTGTTTTATTTGGAAGGACAAATGTATCCGCTTTAGCCGCAATTAAACCACTGGCGATTACTTTATAAACTTTATTTTGCTTCTGTAAAATATCAAGCCTTAGCATCGTCGCATATGCACTTCCATGAGCAAAAAATAGTTCTTTAATACCATCCCCATCTAAATCATATAAAGCTGCATATGTAATTACATTTACATAATCATCTTCTCTTGAATCGCCAATCATCATCATATTTGTTGGACGATAAATATGAACTAATTGCTCTTCTCCGTCAATTATTCGCTTCTCATCATAAAATTCATTTTGTTCTGCACAAAATTCTTGTAACCCTAATTCTTTATTTACAATTTCCAATGTTTTTTTCACATCTTTACAATGTGTATATGTAATAATGATTTCTTTTCCTATTGATTTTGTTTCTTGTGCATAAAGACCTACTACACAAAAGTAAATCAAAACTACTAACTTGAGCCATTGATTAAAAATAACATGTTTCATTTATGCTACCTTGTTTTGGATTTTATATTGGATGAAAGAATTAAACGGAAATATGGCATCATCCAGTGAGGTAGTAATGGTAATATCGCATTCGAGCTCTTTGCTTGCAGCCATATCGTAAAATCCCGACCATCGGAGGATAAACTCTCCGAAGTTGGCACTGGCGTGCTCTTTATCATTCATAAACGATAATGCCAGTGGAATGACCCCAAAACAGTAGACACTTTTTTATTCGTTAATTTCGTCGATAATAATCGACAAGGAATACGATTAGGAGAGAAAAATGCCCCCAAGATACACAGATGAGTTCAAAGAAGAAGCTGCAAAGCAGGTAATCAATAACAATTACCCGATCAAAGAGGTTGCTGATCGGCTGGGAGTACATCCTGATTCATTGAAAAAGTGGGTGAGCCAGTATAAAAGTCCCAAGGAGTTTGGACAGCAACAAGCATCTAATGATGAGATACGACGGCTAAAGTCAGAACTCAAGCGCGTTACCGAGGAGCGTGACATCCTAAAAAAGGCCGCCGCGTACTTTGCCAGAAACCAAGGATAAAGTACGCATTTATTCAGGTTCATGAACCCCTATATGGGATTAGACGATTGTGCAAAGCAATGCAAGTTCATCCGAGCGGATATTACGCTTGGGTGAAAGCGCCATTGTCTGATCGGGCAAAGGCAAATGAAGTGCTGAGTGTTCAGATCAAAGAGGCGTATGCACAGAGTCACAATGCCTACGGCTATCGGAATATCCACAAAGACCTAATCGAATCGGGAATCACCGTCAATCGCAAACGTGTGGCACGATTGATGAAGATTATTGGATTGTACGGTGCCGGAACTCTCAAGAAGAAACCTCGCCATAAAGCTGGCAGTATCCATAAAGCCCATCCGAATCATCTCAAGCAGTGCTTTAACGTCGAGAAACCTAATGAAGCATGGGTGACCGATATCACCTATATCCGAACTTATGAGGGATGGCTCTATTTGGCGGTGGTGCTCGATCTCTTCAGCCGTAAAGTGATTGGATGGGGGATGAGCCATCGGATGACAACATCCGTGGCTATGGATGCACTAAGAATGGCTACAATGCGGCAGCGTCCGAAACAAAGCGTGATACTTCATTCCGATCAAGGATCGCAGTTTAGCTCCTATGAATGGCAAAGTATGCTAAAACACTCCAACATCATCCCCAGTATGAGCAGACGAGGGAACTGTTATGACAATGCCGTCGTGGAAAGCTTCTTTAAAACCTTGAAACGTGAATGTGTCAGGAAAGAGATATTTGTAACGAGAGAGTATGCAAAATCCAAAATATTTCACTATATAGAGATGTTCTATAACCCTAAAAGACGGCATAGTTATCTGGGTTATCTATCTCCAAACGAATTTGAGGTACGATACTTTTTGGAATCAACGAAAAATGAGGTGTTAGCGGAAAACTAATGTGTCTATAAAACGGGGGTCATTCCACACCTGTATCGCACCTGCCGCACCGAGAGCTTCGAGTTCACCGATATCCGTGAGTCCATTGTTATTACGGTCTGTCCAGAATGCGAGTCCTGAGTTGTCGGCGCTGTTAACCACTCCGTCATGGTTGATGTCGAAGGTTTTCAGCGCTTGGATGGTGTCGGCAGCTTTGGTTCCGTTGCGCAGGATCATTTGGTTTCCGACTACTTCTCGTCCGCTATTGATGATTCCATCACCATTTAGGTCTTTAACCACCATCCACTCATTAGGGTCTGTCCATGTGAGCATTTTTTCTTTGATACCGTTGGCATCCATATCGAAATAAACGCCATCAGTCGGTTTGGAAGTATTTTCATAACGAAACAGTACGTCACGCATAACTCCCTCACCGTTCGCGTCGGTAAACGTCGTCTCTTGGATGATCGTGTTGGTGTTTTCATTTATATCCATTTCTAATCTCCTCTTTGTATTTCATTTCTCTATAAACTCGTAGCGATACTTCTACTCATGAGGTATCCTTGCTATTATCCGACAGATTCTTTTGATGAAACAGCTTTAAACTATTGCTCCCATGCCTCACATTTAGCATCGCCATTTCCAAATATCGGATAGATTGTTTTGGATCAATCTGTTCCAACTGGCAAAAACGTGCTACGGTTTGTATATGTCTCATCCTATGATAAAACAGCGGCTTGGAGTTTTGGATAGAGGTGGGATGTTTGTGATAGATATAATTGACAGTTGGATGGACACTGTACGAATGTCTATTATGCAATACTCTCAGAGCAAAGAGGACATCTCCGTAGACATTTTTATCTTCAGCAGATGGATATCGAAGTGCAATCTCTTTTTTAATGACCATCCCATTCATAATTGCTCTAGGAGCAAGAATCAATTCTTCGACCGTAATCCCTACAGGAGCTTTTACACGATTAAGTCGTCCGAAATGAATATCCGCGTTCATTGTATTTGGCAGGTCAAGTAACACATCATCCGCATCAACACGACAAATATAATCACCACTAGCATATCGAGCACCAATGTTGTAAGGCATTCCGTCATGTCCCGATTGATAAGGAGTTTTAAGATAGACGAATCTTGATATTTGCGCCATCTGAACCGCTTGATTATCAGATGAACAATCATCGACTAAAATCACTTCATAAGGATTCAGTTGTTTAAGTGCACGCAAACATTCGGAAAACAAATGTACTGGAGGGTTGTAAAACGGAACGACGACGGATATTTTAATCATCTCACACTCAACCCTTCATCGAGATATTTGATCATCGGATAGATAAAGAACTCTATCACTCTACGTTTGCCGACTTTGAGCTCTGCGGTCACACTCATCCCCGGATGGATGGAGAGAGTTTTCCCCTCCCCTTTGAGGGTCAGGCTAGAAGGTGCTATGGCGATCTCATAGACGGGTCCGAGTTTCTCATCTTCGATAGCGTCATCGGCGATGTGTTTGACCTCTCCGTGGATGAGTCCGTATTTTTGGAAATCAAATGTATCGATCTTCACTGCCGCTTCCATCTTCTTGGTCACGAATCCGATATCTTGGTTTTGTACGGTGGCTTTGATGATGAGAGGGACACCTTTGGGGATGAGAGTGAGAAGTTTCTCTGCGGGGGTAACGACTCCACCGACGGTATGGACTAAGAGTTTCCCGATGTAGCCATCTACGGGAGCGATGATCTGCTGTTTGGCGTTACGAAACTGGGTTGTTTCCACTTCGGTACGCAGTGAGGTTGCTTCTTTGGACTTTTGGGTGAGTTCGGCTAAGAGTTTGTTACGATATTCTTGGGTGATTAGGCGGAGCTGTTGGTTGAGTTCGTTTAGTTTGCCTTGAGACTGAGCGATGACATGCTCTTTCATGGTGAGCTGTTCTTGGTACTCTATCCGTTGGTTCTGTGCTTCGACGTAGTCACGTTTGGCGATGATGTCGAGGACTTCTTTGAGACGGGCTTCGTGATCTTTTGCGGAGGCTAAGAGCTGTTTGAGTCTGCTTTTATCCGCTTTTGCCGCTTCGGTCGCTTCATCGTTTTGGCGGATCTGTTCTTGGAGGACTTGGCGTTGTTGATCGTAGGCGAGGGAGCCGGAGGTGTACATCATCTGCTGAGTGGCGATGGCGGCAGTATCTTGACATTTACTGCTAGGATGAAAGGCTCTATCGTTGATCTGGGCATCGAGGCGTTCAATCTCTAAATCAAGGAGTGTTAGGTTCTTTTGTTTGGACTCCAGATCGCTTTGGGTGAGCGAGGGGTCGATCTCCATCAGCACCTCCCCCTTTTTAACGCTTTGCCCCTCTTTGATATGAATAGCGCTGATCACCCCCGTCTCTACCGGCTGGAGGGTTTTAATCTCACCATCGGGAACGACTTTGCCCCGTGCGCTCACTACCACGTCGATTTTGGCGAGGAAGAGCCAAAGGAGTCCTATCACCATAAAAGCGAGGATGGCATAGAGGAGGCTTCGCCCTAGCGGTGACGTGGGACGCTCTTCAATCTCGACGAGGAGCGGGGTAAATTCGTGTTTGTCTTTGGTGTGAAATAAGCCCATCGTTATAAACCTTGCTGTGTGGTGAGTTTGTAGTAGTATCCTTGTAAGCGCATTAGCTCTTCATGGCTTCCGCGCTCTACGATATGCCCTTTGTCCATCACGATGATGATGTCGCAATCTTTGACTGTACTGAGGCGATGAGCGACGATGAACATGGTTCGTCCTGTTTTAATGCTTTGGAGATTGTCTTGGATGATCCGTTCCGATTCATAGTCCAGTGCCGAAGTTGCTTCGTCAAATATGAGGATGCGAGGATTGGTGATCAAAGCTCTGGCAATAGCGATACGCTGACGCTGACCTCCTGAGAGTGCGGCACCTCGTTCTCCTACCTGCGTATCATACCCCTCTGAGAGTTCGGCGATAAACTCATCGGCTCCCGCCATACGAGATGCGGCGATGATATGCTCCATAGGGGCATCGGGACGGCTAAGGGCAATGTTCTCTTTGATCGTGCCGCTAAAGAGGTAGTTCTCCTGCAAGACTACTCCGATGTTGTTACGGAGCCACTTGGGGTTCATATGACGTACGTCTACTCCGTCTATGTAGATTGTTCCGCTGTTAGGGATATAGAGACGTTGGATGAGTTTGGTGATGGTGCTCTTACCGCTGCCGCTGCGTCCTACCAGTCCTACACTGCTCCCGATAGGTATTTCGGCACTGATACCGTTTAGTACAGCGGGAGAATCGGGAGCGTAGGAGAAGACGATGTTATCGAAGTTCACGCTTCCATCGATTTTAGGGAGGGTGATCGCCTTGTCATTGGTTTGCTCTGTCGGGGTGTTGAGGATGTCACCCAATCTATCCACCGAGAGGAGTGTTTGTTGAAACTCGTTCCATAGATTCACCAGTCGCAATACGGGTCCCGTAAACTGCCCTGCAAACATCTGAAACGCGATGAGCTGACCGACACTCAGTTTCCCCTCCAATACTAACGTCACCCCCATATAGAGCATCGAGATGGTGAGGAGCTTTTGGAGTGCTCCACTCACCCCTCCGAGGATGTTGGAGAGGTTGCTGAGCTGAAATCCCGCATTGACGTAACGGGCGAGGTAATCTTCCCATTTGCGCTGCATCGAACCCTCTAGCGCGAGGGATTTGACCGTTTGAACTCCTGTTACCGCTTCGACGAGATAGGCATTGCTTTGCGCCCCCATCTGAAACTTCTCTTCGAGTCTGCGACGTAGCTCAGGGGTAATAATGAGATAGAGGATCGCGATGACCGTAACGAATCCCAGTACAACAAGGGTGAGTTTGACACTGTAGAGGAGCATCACCGCGACAAAGACCACCGAGAAGAGGACATCGAGGATGAGGGTAACCGATTTGTTAGCGATGAACTCACGGATCTGGTCGAGTTCACGAACACGGGCGATGATGTTCCCCACTTTACGTTTTTCGAAATAGACGAACGGCAATGCGAGGAGATGGTGAAAGAGCTTCGCCCCAGCTTTGCATCAATTTTCGAGGTGGTATGGGCGAAGATGTAACTGCGGATCAGATTGAGGATCAGTTCGAACACCGCCACGGCGATAAAAGCAACCGCAAGGACATCGAGAGTACTCATCGAGCGGTGTACGAGAACCTTATCGAGGATCACCTGCGTAAAGAGCGGCGCGACGAGACCGAATAGCTGAAGAACGAAGGAGGCGATCAATACCTCTGCCATCACCTTTTTGTACTTCATGATTTGGCGAAAAAACCACCCGAATCCGAATCGTGCATCAGCACTGAGGATACGGTGCTTTAGGACGATGCTTTTGCCTGTGCTTTGAGCGTTACAATCTTCATAGCTCATAATATAAGGCTCTTTACGGGTGATGTCAAAGACCAGTAGTTCTTGTTTCTCACTATTGGCTTGGATGATACTCATATAGGTGCCATCGATCTTTTGAACAATGATCGGCATCGGATAAGACTCGATCAGTTTTTCGACGGAGAGTTTTTTGATGCTTGCGCGGAATCCTTGAGCCGTTGCAATACGGCTCAGCTCTTCGATAGAGGGTTCGCTTTCACTTAGGGCGTACTCTTTGATAATGACGCGGGTATCGATCGCGATGCGGTTGAGTTTACCCGCTATTTCGAGGGCGGTTAGCGCACTGTGCATGATTCAATTCCGCTATGCTGTAATTTCAACGATTCCGCCTCATAAGAGTGCTGAATCGTTTCACTTTGTAATGTCAATTCTCTCTCCAGTGCTTCGAGTTTTACACTCACCTCACTCACGGCGTCCGCTTCACCCTGCGCTCTGAGTCTTTGGGTCATGGTGAGTTTGGAACGGGTTTCATTGAGCGCTTCGGTTTCGTTCTTGGTGAGCTGTGAAAGACGATTGAGCTTCTCATGTTTGGTGCGGGTTTCATGATCAAATTCCCTCTTTGCCAATTCAACCTCTTCACGGATGCGAGAGAGTTCCAGACGGAGACGTTCGGATTCACTGTTGTATTTGAACCCCTCGAACAGACTCCATCGCAGACTCACCCCGGCGTTCCAGCTATTGGGACGGATATCATCAAATCCGCGTGAAAAGTTATCCTGATCCGATCCGTAGAGATAGTACGATGAGTAAAGCGATACGACCGGGAACTGCGAGCGATTCAACATCGAGATTTCGGATTGTTTCTGGAGGATTCTTTCTTCGTAACTGCGTGCTTGCGGGGTATGGAAAAAGGATAATGTGTTATTCTCCCCATTTGTTTCCAAAGGGAGTAATCTGGTATCGGTCGTACTGAGATCGATATGGGATTTTTGAGAGAGGGCTATGATGTTTTCGTCGAACTCCATGGAGGAGCGCTCGATGTCACGTTCAAGATCGATGATACGGATTGCTTCATCCCCGACCGAAACGCGTGATTCTTTACCGGCACTGTAGAGCCGCTGTTTGAGACTGTAGAGTTCTTGGCGGAGTGTTCGCATTTGTGATTTGAACGTTTTTTCACTCTGAGTCCTCTGAGCACGAACATAATGTTCGAGAAGTTCGCGGTAGAGTTTGATCTCTTCATTACACTGATCGAGTTTTTTTACTACAATCTCTTTTTCTCCTACTTTGATCTGTTTGAGCGTAGAGCCGAAATGATAGAGTTCGTAATTCAGTCGAAGAGCCACCGAGTGCTCATAGGGGATAGTAGAGTTAATCGTCGTATCACCCACCGAAATACTCCCGGAGGATTGGGGATCGAGGTTATGGTTATATTCACCGCTGTAGCCCAAAGAGAACTGAGGATAGAGGGTCGAATAGATACTCTCTAGGCGGGCTTCTTCGATTTTTGTGTCGATGGAGCGGAGATTAAGACGGTGGGAAGAGTGCAACGCACTCTCTTTTAACTCGAAAAACGTGATCTCACGGGCACATAAAAGATTCAAGGCAGTTAGGAGAAAAATAGCGGGTAGTTTCATAGGCACTTCATTATCTAAATTATTTAAGAAATTTATAATAACTAAGTGTTTCTTAGAAAAGTGATATTTTAAATAAACAGTAAATAATTATTTTAATGTTTTACAAAAAGTAACACATACTGATGTTTAATATGTTATATAACGTTATTATTTTTGTTTGCTATTGTATGAAATTTATAATTTTAATGATAATTCGGTAGAAATTCCATCGCTATCGTTTTCATACACCATAAAAGATATTACGGTATAGAATTCGACATTGATTAATACATTGAATCGAATAAAGAGTAATTTTGAACAAGGGCTTGACAATTAATCGCAATAATGTTAATCTTACTTTACATATTTATAAATAGGTTGCCTATATGAGTTTACAAACACTTTTCCAAGAACAAGCAAAACGGCTCCGCACGATTTCACTGGATAAAAAGCGTTACCTTTATGATCAAATCAATTGGACATCTAAATCGATCGGTATCTTGGGGCAAAGAGGACTTGGAAAAACCACAATGATGCTCCAGTACATCAAAGAAAACTATGAAGGGAGTGATAAAGCGCTGTACATTTCGCTCGATAACCCCTATTTCCAATCGGTATCTCTATATGATTTTGCCATGGAATTTGAAAGCTATGGGGGAGAGATATTGTTTATCGACGAAGTGCATAAATATGACGATTGGTCAAGCCATGTCAAAACAATTTATGATGCTTCTGCTCTTCGAGTCGTCTTTTCAGGTTCTTCGATCCTCCAGATCAATAAACAAAAAGGGGACCTTTCTCGAAGAAGCCTTATTTATACTCTTGAAAATCTATCTTTTAGAGAATATTTGAGCCTTAGTGGTGCTATGGAATACCAGCCTATCAGCCTCGAAGATCTTTTAGAGAACCATGGTGCGATTGCAACAAATATATCAGAGCAGATCAAACCACTCAAATATTTTAAAGAATATCTAGAATATGGTGCCTATCCGTTTGTATTGGAAGACAAAGATAATTTCCATCAACGTCTCGTACAAGTGATCAATCTCATCCTTGAAACCGATTTACCCTATATTAACCGAATTGAAATGGCACAAATCGGAAAGCTCAAAAAGCTTCTTTACCTTTTGGCAATCAATGTCCCATTTATCCCTAATATCACCGATCTCTCATCTGCAACTCAAATTTCAAGACCTAAAGTATACGAGTATCTAAATCATCTGGAACAGGCTAAAATCATCAATACGCTGCGAAGTAAAGAAAAAGGGTATAACGTACTATCCAAGCCCGAGAAGCTATTAATGCAAAATACCAATCTTTCCTTTGCTCTCTCCTCGTCAGTCGATATTGGAAGTATGAGAGAGGCATTTTTCGTCAATCAGATCAAAAATGCCCTTGCTGCTAAAAACCGATTTATCGATGAATCGATCTATAGCTCTAAAAAAGGGGATTTTTTAGTAGACGATAAGTACACGTTTGAAATAGGTGGAAAGAATAAAGGCTTTGAGCAAATCAAAGATATCTCAAACAGCTATGTCGCTTCCGATGATATCGAGATAGGCTATAAAAATAAAATCCCCCTTTGGCTCTTTGGATTTTTATATTAAAATGAAAAGAAAATCAATTCTAAAATTTCATCAAAAGTATAAATATGTGTATCAAATACATTACACATGACCTCTCTATCGCTTAAGAATAAAAGTAACAAATTTCTAGCAATATTATATTGAAAACGATGATACGGTTTCCCGTGTAAAGCTTCTTTGGTAATTCAGCTCATTTTTACTACACTTCCATCATGGAATCAACTAAAGAACAACTCATTATCGATATTGAAAACCTGCTAAACCGCTATGATGGGCTCAAACCCACCCATATTGATCCTGCTTTACTTCAATTTTTGGATCGACAAACCCTACTCAGCATCATCGGTTCTATTCTAAGACAGCAAGAAAAAACGAATGAATCCAATATAGAATGGTTAGAACAATTCAAAAAACATTAATATCTAATCATGATCACAAAAACCGTTTTTGTAATTATTCAGACCAAAATTGTTTTTTTAAGGTAATGCTAAAAAATATGATCTATAATTACAACAATTATCCACAGTGATATTTTCTAACAACCAAAAGGAGTCCTCATGTCATCCAATGTAGATTTGATTCAACTTACTGAACAAACCAAAAAACTGACCGCAATGGTCGTCGAAGACGAAGTTGTTGCGAATGATCTTTTGAGTTCAACGTTCAAAAACTTTTTTGCTGACGTAACATCAGCTTATAACGGTGCTGAAGCACTACGTATGTACGAGAAAGTTAATCCGGATATCGTTTTTGTTGATATCATCATGCCGGAAATCGATGGTATCGAGCTTGCTCGCCGTATCCGTTCTATCAACCCGTCACAAATCATCATTGTTATCTCTGCGAGCAACGATATTCAAAAAATCTCTGAATCAATCGAAGTTGGTGTTAACAGCTTTATCCAAAAACCGATTGATACGAAAAAAATCCTTGAAATGCTTCAAAACATTACAAGCCTTGTATCTAAACGTAAAAAAATCGAAACTAAAACTTTCTCTATCTCATTGCCATTGGATGTTTATGAGTTGGTTGACGATAACGCTAAAGCAGAGAGTATCTCTAAAAATGCCGTTATTATCCGTGCACTTCGCTCATTCTATAACGACTAATCTCCCCTCTTCCCACTTTTGTGGGAAACAAATATGCTGATTTAGCTTTTTTTCAGCAATTAAACTCTATAATTTCGGCTCAGGTTTACCTGTTCTTATTAATACGGCCCCATCATCTAATGGTTAGGATTCCAGATTTTCATTCTGGCCATACGAGTTCGAATCTCGTTGGGGTCACCACTTTTTATTTTCTTCACAAACTATCACGATCATTATCCTTTTAAACGCTAAAATAGTAAAAATTCAAGGTTCCTAATGAAAAAAAAACAAATCATAAATCTGCTTTATTGGATAGCTTTCGCCGCTATTGCTCTTTATTTTGCTTATGCAAAAGGTTGGATATTCGCTGATTTTGAATCTATCACTCCACAGCAAGCGCATACTCTTTTGGAAAATGACAAAAACGTTTTTCTGCTAGATGTCCGTACCCAAGAAGAGTTCTCGAACGAGTACATTGAAAGCGCAACACTGATCCCGGTTCAGGTTTTATCCGAAAATCTTTCTCAACTTGAAAGTGTTAAAAACAAAAAAATTATTGTCTATTGTCACAGCAGTAACCGTAGTGTTGCCGCTTCCCGTATCCTTGTAGCAAATGGATTCACACCGCTGAATATGAAAGGCGGAATATCGCAATGGAAAAATGAAGGATTTACTGTAATATATTAAAACCAATAGATCAAACAAAACTCAGATCATACGATAGTCCAAAGTTAAACATTTTCATTTAGGAGTGTGCTTTTGTGAGTGTTAAAAATCTCTATATCGCTTCGTTAGAACCTAATGCCGGATCGCTCATCGTCTCAATGGGGATCATGGAAATGCTTAAAAGCCGTGTCAATAAAATCGCTTTTTTCAGACCGGTTATTGCCGATACGTCGATTCTCGACAATGATATCCATTTTATCCTTACTCACTTTAATCTGGATCAAAAGGCTGAAAGCTGTTACGGCTTTGGGCTGGATGAAGTTGAAACACTTCTCTCTGAGGGAAAAGAGGGCTATATCATAGAACGTTTGATAGAGCAATATCATACACTGGAAGGACACTATGACTTTGTCCTTATCCAAGGGCTGGATCAAACCTCTTTTACAAAAATGCTCTCGTATAATTTCAATCACGTTGTCGCTAAAAACCTTCAAGCCCCCTATATCAGTGTCATCAACGGTAAAAGCAAATCTTTTGAACATCTCTCTCATGAAATTAGTTTGGAACGCGTATCTCTCAAACATCAGCAAGTAGAGCATATGGCCATTTTTGTGAACCGTTTAGATGAAAAAAACAACCATTTATTTCGAGAAAAGTATGATGAGCAGAGTATCCCTACTTTTTTCATGAGAGAGATCGATGAACTAGACCGCTTAAGTGTCGCGGAAGTGAAACAAGTATTAAACGCTCATCAGCTCGTCGGTGAGCCAAAAGAGCTGGAACGGAGTATCAAACGACCGATAATCGCGGCAATGAATATAGAACATTTATTAAGCCGTATTGAAGAGAATGATCTGATCATCGTTCCGGGAGATCGACTCGATATTATTTTGGGTGTATTACAGGCCAACCAATCCAAAGAATTTCACTCAATTGCCGCTATCTTACTCACAGGTGGGCTGATCCCGCCTCAGAGCATTTTAAAACTGATCGACGGAATTGAGTTTAAGACACTTCCGATATTAAGCGTCGAAAGTGATACCTATCAAAGTGCGCTGAGTGTCGATGCTATTTCCCCTGCCCTGCATCCTGAACAAACACGCAAAATTGCGCTGGCCATGGGGGCATTTATAAATGCTGTCGATGTGGAACGTTTAAGTGAACGTCTCCGCACCGCACACAGCGATATCGTTACCCCTGCAATGTTTGAATACAGTCTCTATCAGCGTGCGTATACGGCACGTAAACGTATTGTTCTACCTGAAAGCAGCGATGAACGGATTTTACGTGCGGCTGAAATCCTGCTACGACGCGATGTTGTTGATCTTATTTTATTGGGCAAACCGCAGATTATTCTCCATCAGGCAAATACATTAGGGCTTGATATTTCCAAAGCAATAATCATCGATCCGGCTGCTTCGCCCCTTATGCAACCCTATGCGGAAGAGTTTTATGAAATGCGGCGTCACAAAGGGATGAGCATGAATACCGCAATCGATTCGATGAGTCATGGCACCTATTTTGCAACAATGATGGTGCATAAAGGGGATGCAGACGGTATGGTTTCAGGTTCGATCCATACGACACAAGACACCATACTTCCCGCATTGCAGATTATCAAAACAACCCCTTCTATCTCACTCGTTTCAAGTCTATTTTTCATGTGTCTGGATACGAAAGTACTTGTCTATGCCGACTGCGCTGTCAATCAGACCCCTGATGCCGAACAACTCGCCCAGATCGCTATTGCTTCTGCATACAGTGCAAAATCATTCGGGATTGAACCGCGCATCGCGATGCTCTCCTATTCAACCGGTAATTCGGGGCATGGAGATGATGTTCAAAAAGTACGCGAAGCGACCAAAATTGTCAAAGAACGTCATCCAAAGATGCTCATCGAAGGGCCGATCCAATACGACGCCGCCATCGATCCTGATGTCGCTCGTATCAAACTACCGGGTTCTGCGGTAGCCGGACAAGCAACGATTTTTATCTTTCCTGATCTCAACACCGGCAACAATACCTACAAAGCAGTTCAGCGCTCCGCTGGTGCAATCGCGATCGGTCCGATACTGCAAGGGCTGAAAAAACCGGTTAACGATCTCAGCCGAGGCTGTGAGATTGCCGATATCGTTAATACGATTCTTATCACTGCCATCCAAGCACAAAGTAATGTCGTATGAGTATCCTCGTTATCAATGCCGGCAGTTCGTCCATTAAATACAGTGTGTATGAAACAAAAACGCTTCGTCTGATTAACCATGGATTGATTGAAGAGATTCGTAATCACCATGAGGGGTTTGAAGTGATGCGAGGTCACCTCGAAACTCACGATATCGATATCACCCAAATCGATGCAATCGGTCACCGCGTTGTTCACGGTGGTGAACGTTTTCATGAACCTGCACGGATCGATGATGATCTTATCCATGAAATTCGTTCTCTTATTCCACTCGCACCGCTGCATAATCCCGCCAATATCGAGGGAATTCAAGCCGCACGTGCTATTGCACCGAATGTTCCTAATTTTGCAATCTTCGATACTGCCTTTCATCAGAGCATGCCAGCGTATAGCTATCGCTATCCCCTCCCCCATGATTGGTATGAATCGTATCATGTACGCCGTTACGGTTTTCACGGTACCTCACACCATTATGTGAGTACACAAGCTGCCCTGATACTGCAAAAACCGCTCGAAGAACTAAATCTCATCACCTTTCATATCGGTAACGGTGTCAGTGCCTGTGCAATCGAAAATGGTCGCAGTATCGATACATCGATGGGAATGACACCGCTGGAGGGGCTGATGATGGGATCGCGTTGCGGGAGCATCGACCCATCAATCATCGGATATCTCATGCGCGAAACAAAAATGAGTATCGATGAAATCGATACTATTTTGAACAAAAAAAGCGGCCTCCTCGCTATCGCAGGAACAAATGATCTACGCAGTGTTATTGATGCAAAAAATCGTGGAAATCAAAACGCTGCATTGGCAATCGATATGTTCGCCTATCGACTCAAGAAGCAGCTCGGTGAGTATATGGCCATCTTGCGGGGGGTCGATGCAGTCGTATTTACAGGCGGCATCGGTGAACATTCACCGCTCATCCATGAAATGGTGTGTGAAGGGTTAGAACATCTGGGAATCAGTCTTGATAAAGAGAAAAACCGTGCATGCGAGACACAGATTCACGATTTAAACACGAACATAGCCCTTCTCGTCATTCCGACCGATGAAGAGCTTCAAATCGCTCTTTACGTCCAAAAGCTACTTTTATCTTAGTGCCGATAATGCTGAAGGGCATACATATAAGAGTTACGCTCATACGCTGAAGGATTATCGGTGTGAAGTAAAGAGATAGAGCCTTTCATTTGCGCTATCGAAATATATTCATGTTTTTCCATCCACTCTATCATATTAGTTAATATATTTCTAATTTCCCCCTCCCCTTTGAGTAGCAATACCGAAGCCAATGCCGTTGCATCGGCTCCGCTCATAAGGGCCTTAAGCACATCCTCTGCGCTGTGGATTCCTGTATTGGCACACAGTGAGCAGGGGAATTTATTGTAAAGAATAGCACACCATCGTAGCGTCTCACTGAGGTTATAGGAACTGGTTATATTGGCTCGCTGCAACGTGGTAAGAAGTTCCAAATCGACATCGACTACGGTGGGATTATCAAAGATACTCAATCCGCTCGCTCCTGCTTCCACAAAGCGTTTGGCCATATTGGCCGGATTGGAGAAGTAGGCGTTCATTTTCACATTGATCGGAATCGATATCTCCTGTGCGAGCATGGCAACGGTATCTACGTACATTTTTTCAACCACACTCCCCTCCAAATCGATTTCGGTAGGGATATAAGTAATATTGAGTTCCAATCCATCCGCACCGGCTTGTTCGATCTTCTTTGCGTATTTAACCCATCCTCCCGCCGATACCCCGTTAAGACTTGCGATGATAGGAATCGAGACTGACTGTTTAACCCGCTGAATTTCATTGAGATAATGGTCGGCTTGAAGATTGTCAAAATCGACCTCACTGGGAAGATAACTGATCGCTTCAGCATTCGAATCACTATGAATATGCAAAAAATGGTCAATTTGATGTATCTCATGATTAATTTCCTCTTCAAAAAGAGAATGCATGATCACTGCGGCAATACCGTTATCTTCGAGTTTTTGGATACTCTCTAAAGAGGCAGTAAGCGGCGAGGCGCTGGCGATCAGGGGATTTTTGAGGGTAAAACCCAAAAATGTGGTAGAGAGTTCCATTATTCTTCCTCCTGTGCTGGTTCATAATATTCATGTAGATTTTGATAGCGCGCGTAAAGTGATTGCGCCGTATGTGCTGCGGTAATTAAAAATGATTCGGCAGATTCTTTGTTCATTTTTTCGGCCATTTTAAAGCGTGTTTCACGGTACATGAAATCTTTGACATCGATTTTTGGCCCCTTGTAATCGAGGGTCATCGGATTTACTCTCTCTTTGATTTTATCAGGATTAAATCGGAATATCGGCCACAATCCACTCTCCACTGATCGTTTTTGCTGATCAAATCCATAACGCAGGTCATACCCGTGCGCTACGCAATGCGAGTAGGCGATGATGATTGATGGCCCATCATACTGTTCAGCTTCGATAAACGCTTTGACTGTTGCCGTATCGTTTGCCCCCATTGCAACTTTGGCGACGTAGACATTTTCATAAGCAATCGCCATTGCGGCCAAATCTTTTGGCAGCCCCGCTTTCCCCCCTGCGGCAAATTTCGCAACCGCTCCTGTAAAGGTTGCTTTGGACTGCTGACCTCCTGTGTTGGAATAGACTTGCGTATCAAGAACAAGAATATTGACATTTTTTCCGCTGGCCAGGACATGATCGAGTCCTCCATAGCCGATATCGTATGCCCAGCCGTCTCCTCCTATGATCCAAACCGATTTTTTGACAAGATAGTCCGAGAGTTCGATCAGTGTTTTGGCTTCTTCAATGCCCAACACCTCCAAGGCAATTTTCAACGCTTCCACCCGTTTGCGTTGGGCATTAATCTGAATTTCCATATGCTGATCGGCATAAAGAATTGCATCTGCCAACGAACTGTCCAGATGCGGTTTCAAACTTTCCAACAGCCCTTTGGCACGCTCAGTATGGGTATCAATGGCCAAACGAAAGCCCAGACCAAATTCGGCGTTGTCTTCAAAAAGTGAATTTGACCATGCCGGACCTCGTCCCTCATCATTTTTTCGCCATGGAGTGGTCGGAAGATTACCGCCATAGATCGAACTGCATCCCGTCGCGTTGGCGATCACCATCCGATCACCGAAAAGCTGAGAAACAAGTTTCACGTACGGTGTTTCGCCACATCCCGGACATGCTCCGCTGAATTCAAACAGCGGTTCCAAAAACTGAGACTCTTTTAGATTGCTATGGTCGAGTTTCTCTCGATCCATCTTCGGCAATGAGAGGAAGAAATCCCACTGCATAATCGCCGCTTCGCGCAACGGAAGTTGCGGCATCATATTGATCGCTTTCAGATTGGTTTCGGATTTGTTTTTTGCCGGACATACTTCGACACAAAGTGCGCATCCGGTGCAGTCTTCGACAGCGACAGAGATATTAAACATCTCATTCTCACCAAAACTTTTTCCCTTTGCCGCTTTTGCCACAAATCCTTCAGGTGCTTCGTGCAAGTAGGAGATGTCAAAAACAGTAGAACGTATGACTGAATGGGGACAGGCGAAAACACATTTGTTACACTGGATACAGGTTTCAGCATCCCACTGTGGAACCTCCTGGGCGATATTTCGTTTCTCATACTGCGTCGTTCCCGTCGGCCACGTACCATCATCAGGCATTTGCGATACCCGTATCTCATCTCCTTTAAACGCAGAAATTTTACCGATCACCTCTTCGATAAAGGGGCTCATCTCTCCTTTTAGCGTGTGTTGCAATTCACGCTGAGAGTTGACAGATAATGGAACATTGATTTCATAGAGATTTTCCAGTGTTGCATCGACGGCGGCGTAGTTCATCTGTACAATCACATCCCCTTTGGTGCCGTAGGTTTTTTGGATCGATCCTTTGATTTTTGCTATTGATTCTTCTTTGGAAAGAATCCCGCTGATGGCAAAAAAACAGGTTTGCATCACGGTGTTGATCCGCCGTCCCATATTGGAAGATTGAGCCACCTTGTACGCATCGATGGCATAGAATTTGAGTTTTTTTTCGATGATCCTCTCTTGCGTTACACGCGGCAGACGATTCCACACCTCCTCTTTCGGATACGGGGTGTTGAGCAAAAAGACCGCACCCTCTTTGGCAATATCCAGAAGATCCAGTTTTTCGAGAAATACTGCCTGATGGACCCCGACAAAATCAGCTTTTTGGATCAAATAGGTTGATCGGATCGGTTGCGTACCGAATCGTAAATGGGACGTCGTCATTGAACCCGATTTTTTCGAATCGTAAACAAAATACCCTTGTGCATAATGGTCTGTCTCGGTGCCGATTATTTTGATCGTATTTTTGTTCGCTCCGACTGTCCCATCCGATCCAAGTCCATAAAATACCGCCTGAAACTGATCGGAATTCTCGAGGATAAAATTATGGTCATACTCCAAAGAGGTGAACGTGACATCATCGTCGATCCCTATCGTAAAGTGATTTTTCGGGGATGATTTTGAGAGTTCCTTGTAAATCGAAAATATCATAGCTGGGGTGAACTCTTTGGACGAAAGACCGTATCGCCCTCCGATAATGCGAGGTATCTTAAACGGAAGCGATTCTTGGTTTTCAAACAAGGCTGTTAGAACATCATGATAAAGAGGTTCACCCAAACTTCCCGGCTCTTTGGTACGATCCAGCACCGCAATGGAATGGACACTCGGAGGAAAGGCTGCGATAAATGCTTCAGATGCAAAGGGCAAGGCTAAACGCACTTTGATCATTCCGACCTTTTGTCCTTGTGTTACAAGATAATTTACACTCTCTTCCACCGCTTCGGCACCCGAACCCATTAGGACAATGATCCTCTCTGCATCCACTGACCCGACATAATCGAATAAATTATAGGCTCGCCCCGTAAGTGCGGCAAAGCGATCCATCTCGCTTTGCACTATTTTGGGCAAGGCTTGATAATATCGGTTGACACTCTCACGCCCTTGAAAATAGACATCGGGATTTTGTGCAGTACCTCGCAAAACGGGGTGATCGGGGCTGAGGGCACGGCGTCGGTGTGCAGCAACTAAATCCTGATCGATCATCGCTTTTAAAACGTCGTTGCTCAATTTCTGAATTCGGCTCACCTCATGCGAGGTACGAAATCCGTCAAAAAAATGGATAAACGGTATACGTGAGCGCAGCGATGCCGCTTGAGAAATAAGGGCAAAATCATGCGCTTCTTGGACCGAATTAGATGCGAACAGAGCAAAACCGCTCTGTCGAACCCCCATAACATCTTGGTGATCACCAAAAATTGAGAGCCCCTGTGCTGCAAGAGAGCGAGAAGCGACATGAAATACTGTTGAGGTTAGCTCTCCTGCGATCTTGTACATATTGGGGATCATGAGCAATAATCCCTGTGAAGCGGTGAACGTCGTCGTCAGCGCACCACTTTGCAATGCGCCGTGAACCGCGCCGCTTGCTCCACCTTCGCTTTGCATCTCGTACACTGTTGGGATGGTGCCAAAAATATTTTTCTCTTTTTTTGCACTGTAGAGGTCACTAAACTCTCCCATCGGGGAGGATGGTGTTATGGGATAGATAGCAATTACTTCATTGATTTTATGGGCGACCAGAGCAACGGCTTCATTTCCATCGACGGTTATGGTAGTAGATTCAAACATAGACACACTCCCTAAGTTAAATATCCTATATAGATTGTATACTAAAAAGGTTACATTGAATCTGTATGTTAATGACGATAAAGTTGGGATTTTTCACTCTATCTGCTGAATATTTTGCATAAAATATAAAGTTGTAATCTTTCTGTCGTATTATATTATTTGCCTATAGGATCTTAAAAGGGAGAAAAAAATGGAAAAAAAAATGTTAGCAGAAATATTTGAAAAATTACTGGATTTAAACGAGAAAATGAGACTCGGCATAAATCCTAAAAAAAACAATCCCTCTTTACTCAATATGCACCACTATCTCAACCTGCGCAAATACGACTTCTCGCATCTACAAGATGATCTCACCAAAGTTGGTCTATCTTCATTTGGCCGATCACAAGCACATATAGAAGCAAGTGTTAATGTTGCCCTTGAGATACTCTCCCGCGCGTTGGGGAAAAAACTCCCTATTCAAGCCGCACATCTAAGTTATGAAGCCTCTCATCAGATCATGGATAAAAATGCCCAGATTTTTTCAACCTCCAGTGATAAAACCAAGATTATGATCACCGTCCCCTCAGAATATGATGAGAATTGGTTTAGCGATCTCTCACATGAAGGGGTTCACCTCTTTCGAATTAATACGGCACATGATAATCCAGCGGCATGGAACGAGATGGCGAAGGGGATCAAAAAGGCATCGTGTGAAGATAAAGATTTAAAAATCTACGTCGATCTCGCGGGTCCTAAAATCAGAACTTCTCTCGAAAAAATAAAAAAATCGGAGAAACCGAAAAAAATCAAGGTTTTTTACGGCAATAAAGTATTAATCCATTCAACCGGTTCATCGCTTACAGAGAAAAAATCAAAACACTATGATGCTGTTGTAGGATGCAGTTTGAGTAAAATAGGAAGTATGGTCAATGTCGGTGATCCCCTCTTTTTGGATGATGGAAAAATCCAGCTCATTATTGATGAAATCCTCGGCGAAGATATCATTTGTACTGTTTTAACCCGCAATGATGAGGGGAGTAAAATCAAGGATGAAAAAGGGATCAATTTTCCCAACAGCGATATTGCGATTCATGCCATCTGCGATTATGATCGAGAAGTTTTACCCCATATTGTTGAATACGCCGATATTATCGGTATCTCCTTCACCCAAACTCCAGAAGATATTACCGATCTCATTCAAGAGTTAGAACACTTAGGGAAAAAAGGGCAAATAGCGATCGTTGCAAAAATCGAAACCAAAAAGGGGGTACAAAACCTCCCTTCCATACTCGAAACACTCATTCAATACGGCAATTCGGGAATCATGATCGCACGAGGAGATCTGGCGATCGAAATCGGATTTGAAAATTTGGCCTATATGCAAGAAGAGATTCTTGATCTCTGTACAGCGGCTCATATACCTGTAATTCTGGCTACCCAAGTGCTAGAGAGCAAAATGAAAACCAATATCCCAAGCCGTGCCGAAATCTCTGATGTCGCTTTTGCCCATAAAGCCGAATGTGTGATGTTAAACAAAGGAGATTATGCTCTTGAAACGATCAAAATCCTGACAACGATTTTTGCCCAAATGGATTTGATATTTCGTAAAAACAAACTCCTTTACAATCCAAGTTTTCAGTGGAAGTAATCTAAAATATTGATCTTATAGGTTTAAACATTATAGATCTCTGTTCTGTTTCTACCATTCTTTTTAGCTTCATAAAGTGCTTTATCCGATTTTTCAAAAAGGGTTTTTTTGGTATCTTCGCTGGAGAGCTGCGCGATCCCGAAACTGAGCGTTAAATTATTTTCGACATACTTAAATACATATGATTGAACCAATTTACGTAGATTTTCGGCTAAATTATACGCACCGTTAATCTCTGTCGCAGGGGTCAAAATAACAAATTCTTCTCCGCCCCATCGTGCAAAGATATCTCCGTTTTTAATATTATTTTCAATAAGATGAACCATATCCTGGAGCAATATATCGCCGGCTTGATGTCCATATGTATCATTAACCAGTTTAAAATTATCAACATCAAAAATAATCAAACTTAATGCAATATTGTTGAGCTTTGAATTTGCAATCTCTATGCTAAAAATATCTTCAAAATTTTCTCGGTTGTTGATTCCGGTAAGATTGTCTTTGTACGCTTTTTGCTCCAATGTATTCGTCATGGAATAGAGTTCATCTACCTTGTTTTTCATCGCTTTATTGATATTTCGCAATTGCTGTTTAGTCTCTTCGAGCTCAGTAATATTGTGTCGGATGGCTATGTATTCTATAACGTCTCCATCCACATCCAGAATCGGGATAACCGTCGTATCGACGATATACTGACTTCCGTCTTTTTTCATATTGGTGACAACACCGTTCCAACTTTTTTTTGCTTTGATCGTGTCCCATAAATCTTTAAACGCTTCTCTGGGCATATCGGGGTGTCGAATAATATTGTGCGGTTTTCCTACGAGTTCATCTCTCGTGTAACCGGATATCTCACAAAATTTATCATTGACATAAGTAATAACCCCTTTCGGATTGGTTTTTGAGACGATATTGCTCAAATCGACCGCTTTTTTATACTCTGCTAAAAGATTAGAGTTTTCACTTTTATAATTACGGTTACTGCTTATAATCGTCTCAAAATTGGATGCCAAATCATTGGCCATCTGCAATGTAAGAGAATCAATTTCACTTTGCAGGGCAAACGAAAGGTTTCCATTTTCAAAAATGATCTGTTCAATCGCATTTTTGAGTTTTAGGATCAAGGTAAAAAGATCGGATACAGTCACATTATAATTATTTAATAATTGTAAAAATTCAATCTTTATTTGGCATTCTGAAACAGTTGCTCGCCATTCAATTACACTGATATAGCAATCACAAAACTGATAAAAAAGGTGAGTATTTTTTTCGACAATAGGTAGAGAGTGCCTATGAAGCACATTTTTAACCTCATTTTGATTCATCCAAATTTTTATAATTTCATTACGGTGGACGCGTAAAAAATAGGAGAACTCTTCACTGTTTATTATCTTAATCATATAGGCTCACTTTATAAATTTAATCATCCATGACTATTATTTTAGTGTAAAAACAATAAAATATTTCTCATTAGTGATTGTACATTTGCACGTAATATTCGTGCACCATTCTTCCCGAGTCAAATGCCGGAATCACATCAGACATGGCAGTTTTTACAATCTGTGTCCACTGTTCAGGATGATCGTAATACATCGGAATAATCTCATTCTCCAAAATGTCCATCATGTTTTTGTTGTCTTCGCTATCTTGAACCTCAATCGGTGTACTGTGATCGATCGGTGGTATCGTAAACGCATTAATACCGTTTTTCGCAAATTCAGGATGCCATCCGTCTTCTGTGGAGAAGTGTATAGAGCCATTCATACTCGCTGTCATCCCGCTCGTTCCGCTCGCTTCACGTGAAACACGCGGGGTATTGAGCCAAATGTCAGACCCTTTTTTCAAGATTCGAGAGAGTTCGAGTTCATAGCCGACGAGAACTGCCATGTTTTTGATCCCATGGCTGATGTAGATCAATTCATTAAAAGCATTTACCGCATTGGTATCAAACGGATACGGTTTCCCCGCCCATATCACCTGAATCGGTTTATCGGTCCGTTCCAAAAGTTTTTTGAATCGGGCAAAATCGTGTTTTAGAAGCCCGGGGCGTTTGTATTCGGCAAAACGTCGTGCCCAAACAACCGTCAAAATATCAGGATTAAACATTTTTCCCGTCTGATCAGCTACGACGTTGAAAAGTTCTCGTTTAAGGTGTTTTTTACGCCCGATAAGGGCATAGTCTTCGTGTTCATCAAGTGCAGACAGCATCCCGTTATCAGTCCAGAAACGACGGTTCTGAGCATTGGTAATATAAATGATTTCCGAACTTCCTTCACAATCTTTCCACATCCGATTGGCCACTTCTCCGTGCATTTTCGATACGGCGTTGGTAATCTTCGATGAACGCAATGCTCCGACGGTGAGGTTAAAATTATCTTCATGTTCCATTTTCATAATGGTGCGAACCGTCTCTAAAGTTAACCCGTTAAAAAATCCGAATTTATGGAGCAAATAAATATTGTGCTGCTCATTACCGGCATCTTCAGGGGTATGGGTGGTAAATACTACCCTCTTTTTGACCTCGTCCATATTTTGATATTTCGCATACAATTCATAAACAAGAGGGAGTGCATGTCCTTCATTCATGTGAAAAATATCAATTGTTTGCTTCAAGGCTTCCAGAACTTTTATCCCGCCGATCCCCAATACGACTTCTTGGGAAATACGGGTCTCTTCGTTGGCATCATAAAGTTTATGGGTAATGGTACGTGCCAAAAAGTCATTTTCGGGAATGTCGGTAGAGAGGAGGATAATCGGTGCAGAACTAAAGACATTCGGCGGTAAATAAAAGGCTTTAATATGGACATCCTGAGAGTGGATGTTAACCGTTGCACGAACCCCGAGGTCTTCAAGAAAATAGTAATGTTTACGGATAAATTCGGTTTCCAAACTTCGATCTTCATGTCGTGACTGATCGTAATAACCAAAACTCCATAAGATACCGACACCGACAACATTTTGACGTAGATCATACGCACTTCTCATGTGCGATCCTGACAAAAAACCTAAACCACCCGAATAAACTTTGAGGGCCTGATGGATAGCAAACTCCATCGAAAAATAAGCAACACGGGTAGCGTATTTCGAATCAAATTCATAGTCATGTAAAATCATATCGCTCTCTTTATACCGGTTTTTCTAATTGTACCAAGGGTTTGGTTTCTCTTTGTTTTAAAAATATCACTCCCAGCGGAGGGAGCGTTAAAGTAAGTGAAAACGGACGTCCGTGCATCTCTTCGTGAATACTCTTTATCGGAGTACTATTGCCGATATTCCATCCCTCATACTGCGTTGATTGGGAGTTGAAAATCTCAACATATTCTCCGCTCTCCAAAATGCCCATTTTATAATTTTCTCTCGTAGCATCGGCAAAGTTGCACACGACATAGATAGTATCCGCCGGATTATCGCTTTTTCGAACGTATGCCAAGCAGTTATGGCTGTAATCACGATCATCGATCCACTCGAACCCTTCTCGTTTCTCATCATATAGATGTAAAGCCCGCTCATCGCGATAGAGTTGATTCAGGGCAGCAATCATTTTTTGCAGACCCGAATGGAGAGGAAAATCGCTCAAGTGCCAATCAAGTGAGCGTTCAAAATTCCATTCGGCGTATTGGGCAATTTCTCCCCCCATAAAGAGGAGTTTCTTACCCGGATGTGACATCATATAAGCGTACAAGGAGCGCAGGTTTGCAAATTTCTGATTGGTATCTCCGGGCATTTTATTAATCAGAGAACCTTTCATGTGGACGACCTCATCGTGACTCAGCGGCAACATAAAATTCTCGTCAAATCCATACCACATACTAAAGGTAAGCTGATGGTGGTGGTGCTGACGGTACAGCGGATCGTAATTCATGTATTTGAGCGAATCGTGCATCCAGCCCATATTCCACTTAAACCCAAATCCAAGGCCACCGGAATCTACTGGGCGTGTTACCATCGGATAAGCGGTCGATTCTTCAGCAATCATCAGTATGTCAGGGAATGCACCATAGACACTGGTATTGAGTTTTTTCAAAAACTCGATCGCCTCCAAATTCTCATTTCCGCCGTATTTGTTGGGGATCCATTCACCTTCTTTACGTGCGTAGTTGAGATAAAGCATCGAAGCAACCGCATCCACACGGATACCGTCGATATGATATTTATCCACCCAAAACATCGCAGAGCTGATCAAAAACGACTGGACCTCATTGCGTCCGTAGTTAAAAATAATGCTTCCCCATTCTGGGTGGTATCCCTGACGCGGATCATCATGTTCATAAAGTGCCGTTCCATCAAAGTTGATCAGTCCGTGCATATCGACAGCAAAATGAGACGGTACCCAGTCCATAATAACACCAACCCCGTTTTGATGAAGCGTATCAATCAAATACATCAAATCCTGCGGCGTTCCAAACCGTGCCGTAGCGGCGAAATATCCGACGACCTGATATCCCCACGATCCAAAAAACGGATATTCGGTAAGGGGCATAAACTCAACATGGGTATAGTTCATCTCATTGAGATACGCTACGAGTTCAACGGCCAGTTCACGGTAAGTGAGATAACGGTCCCCCTCCTCTACGTGCCTTCGCCATGAACCCAAATGAACTTCATAGACGCTAATCGGAGCATTATGCGCATTATTCTTATACCGCGATTTCATCCAGTTGTTATCGTACCATTCGTAGTTCTCTAAACTCCAGACACGCGATGCCGATTTCGGAGGCACTTCGGCATAAAATCCGAACGGATCACTTTTATCGTGGACGATATTATGAAACTTGGATACGATTTGGTATTTATAGGTAAGACCCTGTTCTACCCCTTCAATAAAACCTTCCCAAATTCCCGAATCATCCTGACGCAAACGCAGAGGGTGAGTATCCGTGCTGTAATCATTAAAATCGCCCCGTACACTGACATACTTCGCATTGGGTGCCCACACAGCGAAATAGATACCTCTCTTTCCTTTATGCTCCATCGCATGAGAACCCAATTTATTGTAGAGCTTTGAGTGTGTTCCTTGCTTAAAGAGGTAAATATCCATTTCACTCAGACGTGAAACCTCATAGCTCATTGTATGATACATTATTCCCCTTTTCTTCCGTGAACGATACGGCGATAAAGCGATTCATACTCTCTCGCGGCACCGTTCCAATCGTAGCGTTGTGACATCGCATTGCGTTGCATCTGCACAAACCCGTCTCGGTCATTGTACCACGTATGTACGGCCCAGCCTACCGTATTGATGAGTGCGTCCGGTGTCGCGTCATAGAATTTAAATCCTGTACCGTGCTCTCCGTCATTATGATAGTTTTCAATCGTATCATCGAGTCCTCCCGTCGCACGTACGATCGGAAGAGTCCCATAACGAAGCGAATAGATTTGATTCAATCCGCACGGCTCAAACAATGAGGGCATTAAAAACAGATCGCTTCCCGCTTCGATTTGATGTGCCAGATCGTTTCGGTAGCCGATAAAACAGCCGAATTTATCAGGATACATCCGAGCGATATCACTAAAATAATGTTCAGCCCATTTCTCCCCTGCTCCAAGCATGACGATCTGTATGTCCAATTCCAAAAGTCTATGGATAGAAGTGGCAATCAGTTCTATCCCCTTTTGCTCAACCAATCTCCCCACCAGTCCGATGAGAGGAGCTTCTGCTCTTTGCGGTACGTTAAACGTCTGTTGAAGGGCACTTTTACAAAGCCCTTTACCACTCATATCATCACTATCAAAGGTATGCGGAATTAGAGTATCAACCGCCGGGCTCCACTCCTCGTAATCAACACCGTTGAGTATTCCATGTAATTTATATGAGTTAATATCAATAAGTCCCTCCAATCCCCAGCCGAACTCTTGCGTTCGAATCTCTTGAGCATACTTTGAACTTACCGTACTGATCGCATCGGCATGTGTAATCCCCCCTTTGAGAAGATTAACACCCCCATGTTCTTCAAGTTCGTAAAAATGATCCCAACCGATCCCTAAAATATCCATCACCCCTTTGTAAAACTTACCCTGATGCTGAAGATTATGAATCGTAAGCAATGAACCGGTATGGGCAAAAGCAGGATCATACGCATAGATAGTATTAAGCATCATCGGGATGGCAGATGTATGCCAATCGTTCGCATGGATCACATCAGGATGAAATTGGAGTTTTTTAGCCAGCTGCATCACAGAGCGCGAAAAGAAAATAAAGCGATTATCATTGTCGCGAAATCCCTCTCCATTATCATCATACAGACCGCTGCGTCCAAAATAGCCTTCATGATCAATGAAGTAAATCGGTACCTCCGTAGAAGGAAGTCTCCCCTCATAAACACCTGCCCACATTTCACCCATCACTCCCATCGGTACACCCAGTTCGCCATCCATTAACTCTAAGCCGTATTTTTCACGATCTACTATGTAGTAACGGGGCATCACGATCCGAACATCATGTCCTAATGCGCGAAGTGCCTTTGGCAAAGCTCCGGCGACATCGGCCAAACCGCCTGTTTTCGCAAACGGTACAACCTCGGATGCTGCAATAAGAATGTTGAGTTTAGGCATCGATGTCCTTCTCTTTCTCATACAAAGCCCCATAGGCTATGGCGCTTTCTCCCCAGGAAAAGTCACATCTCATATTGTGATTGATAATTCGTTCAAAATGTTTTTTATCCTCATATAATTCACACCCTTTGTTCACTGCACTGAGTAAAGAACGGGAGGTAGGGGTACTGAATATTAATCCATAACCGGAACAACTATCTTCTTGATAACTTTCCAATCGCTTCACCGTATCGACCAATCCACCCACTCTATGGACAATCGGAAGTGTTCCGTACGAGAATGCGATCATTTGATTTAAGCCGCACGGCTCAAAAAGAGATGGCATCAATAAAAAGTCTGCCGCCGCGTAGATTTGATGCGATAATACTTCATCATATCTAAAGGTAAGATGGATGTTTTTATGACTTGCCGCGAGGACATCCAAAGCTTCATGATAGTGCTCTTCCCCCTCCCCTAATAATGCGATATTACAATCCAATGCGGCAATTTTCGGTAAGGTTTCAATCAAAAGATCAATACCTTTTTGTGAGGTAAAGCGACCGATAAAAACAAAAAGAGGCTTATTGATCCCTCGAAGGGCTAATTTTTTAAGTAAATCACTCTTATTGGCTTTTTTCCCTTTGGCATCACTATAAGGTGAAATCAATGCCCCATCCGTTGCAGGAGCAAAGTGATCGGTATCGATTCCGTTGATAATTCCGGTGAGCTTTGCGTGATGAAAATGCAAAAATCCTTCCAATCCGCATCCAAATTCACCGGTTAAAATTTCCCGAGCGTAGGTTGGGCTCACAGTGGTTACCTCATCCGCATAGGCGATCCCTGCCTTCATAAAATTGACTTTTCCATAAAATTCCAAAGAACCCATTGTAAAATAGCGCTTATCAATACCGATCGATTCTAAAATAGTCGAATCAAAGATCCCCTGATAGGCCAGATTATGGATCGTATAAATGGTTTTCGGTGAAAGGGCAGGATCCTTATGTACCAGTAACGCCGCGAGCGCACACTGCCAGTCATTAAGATGAAGGATCTCATAATGTTTTTTCTTAAGTAAGGCAAAAATGGCATACGAAAAAAGGGCGAAGCGTAATCCGTTATCCTCATATCCCGCTTTAGGAGTACCGTAGAGGAATTTTCTATCACACAACATCGGTTCATAGATAAAATAGTATTCATATCCCTCAACCGTGCAACCGTAAAGTTCAATGGTGTATTCCTTTCCTCCCATCGAAATATTCAATGTCTCTCCCAGAGAGGCAATGTTATATTTGTTTCGATCAATGATGCTGTAAAGCGGCATCACGACCGTAACGTCATAAAGGTTCTTTAATGCTCGCGGCAGGGCATGTGCAACATCTGCCAACCCTCCTGTTTTTGCAAAAGGATACACTTCGCTCGCAGCAAACAACACTTTTTTAACCATGTTTTTCTCCTCGTAAAAGTTTAGCAGCCAACTCCGGTTCCACCGGATTGATCATTATCTCCGAACTCACTTCAAACCCGCCGAATCGATAAATACGAGGAAGTATTCGAATCATTAAACGCTGGCTTTCACAATCACCGATATCTTCACCTAAAGGGGGGGTCGAAACCGACAGATTAAAGGCAAATTCTCCAAGCTGTGAGTGCATCTTCTGAATGACGGAAATAAGAAGTGTCGAAAGCTGAAGGATAGATTCATCGCTGAGCGTATCGATCTGTCCGATACATTTTTTAGAACTGATCATCACTTCGAACGCAAACCCGCTCGCATACGGACAAAATGCACTAAATTCTCCACAGGATTCTATCATTCTAATCCTATGAAATTCTTCATCCTGAAGAATGGATTCCATTAATGCTTTATGATGCTTCTCGAAATACTCGTGGCATATTCTATTCATCTCTCGCTGTTTTTTAGGGATAAAAGGCAAAGCGATCAGCTGTGTATGACAATGTGCCATGGTCGCACCCGCATCGAATCCTTCATTCTTAAACAGTGAAATAAAAGTGATCCGATGATCGCGGCGCAAATCTTCAACCCTTTGGCGAAGCGTTTTAAACCATACGACCATCTCCTCATGGCTCCATTGGGACATAGAGGTATGATGCAACGGAGTGTCGATAATCACTTCATGGGCACCAAAACCGTCCCAGTACTCAAAACTACCCTTATGGAGTTGATGAGGTGCTTCTATCGCTAAAGCTTTGTAGAGATTTGGAACAACACGGGTCTGCCATCCCTTTTGGTTCGCAAACGTCTCCGCTGGACGAATGGCAAAAATCTCTTTGGGGGTCATCGCTTCATTCCCCTCACAAAACGGACATCCTTTACCCGAACTATTTTCCTCTTTGTTCGGGGAAAAATCGGGTCGATGAAGCCGCTCTTGCGCAATCAGAACATGCGTATCATTCAAAGAGTCATAACGGATTTCAGACACGCGTAATCTCCAAACTGCCTTCAAGGCTGAGAGAGCTCTCAAAATCAAAAACAAACGCAATACTAAGAGCTTGAATACTCAAATCAAATCCCTGTTCACTTTGAGAAAGGGTTTGAAGCTTGAAATAGTGCGCACGAAACACTTTATCCATACGAAAAGTGATTTTTTTCTTTAATACCGTGTCAATAATCTCAAAATTTTGAATCTCCTCAATCTCCCCGGATGCTTGGAGAGATGCACCGTTGATCAGAAGATGTTCATAATCAGAGAAATGGAAATTATGCTCCATCACATAGGTGAATCCGCCGGTTGCTTCACTCTCCAAATGCAGTCTAAAATCAATTGTTTCAGAAGCGAACGAGAAATTCTTTAAAAGTTTTGTATTCCCTTTTTTCCCTCGAAAGATCCCCCCATCACGGCTAAATGCAATGGATATTTTACTCAAAGACGATTCAAAGGGCTGGTTGGCGAAATCGCCGTATTCATGAAAATTACAATGGCGAAACGCTTCAGTATTAAAATTTTCATCGCTGATGTGGTCAATAAACGAATTTTTCAAATACCAATCATAAATAATCGCATCACGAAGCGTATCATCAAACGAACCGCTTGCATGGTGAATCGTATCAATCCCCTCTTCAATAGGTGCAGCTTTATCACCCGCTACTTCAAACAACCTTTTGTGATAGGCCTCTTTACGCCGGGTCAGAGTATTTTGATAATTAAAACACTTATCCCGAATATCGAGTTCCACCAGCTGGGCTCCATACGCCGCATCAAAACGGGCAATCAGTTTTGCGCTGACCGATTTGTATTTAGGATAGCCGTCAAGTTCATTCTCATCACATACCAATGCCTTTTTCTTACCGTAGCGGATATTTTCACACTCGATCAAATAACGATAGCTGTTGTCCCGTAAATTCGGCAGATAGAGACCTCCGAATACCCCATGCCAGAGAGAATCGTTGGTTTGGAGTTTATACAGCGGTGTTTCAAAGTCTCCCTCGCCGTTCTGATAGGCACGGGAAAGTTCAACCATCCGTTTATGTAAACGGTTACTCTCGGGGTATTTGACAAAAAAATTCTTCCAAATTCCCCCTTTGAGAAATTTTACCCCTTCACGTTCATACCGTTCCAGCCCCATCTCCTCTTTCAACGCTTCCAGAGCCAAAGCATCATCGGCTCGGAGGCTCCATTCTCCCATCTCATAATACGAAACATTTGGCAAATAGGCAATCCCGCGCGAATGATGGGATGTAAAGTACTCACCGTAATGGCTGGTTTCGATCTCATCATCGGCTAAAACCGCTTGAATGAACTTCTCCAACCACCCTTTTTTATAGACCCATTCATACGTTCCCGGCCACATACCGAATTTTTCGGCATCATCGAAGATAATCGCTGCCGAATCTTGTTGGCGGTTATACGTTTTAATGGCTTGTATAGCACTCTCAACATTGATAAAAGGTATAGCATAGCGGAGTTTTTGACTTATCGGGAATAATCCCATCGGTTCACCTCCCTCTTCGCTCATGTAATACCCATCTAACCCCTCACGATCGAATCCGGCACATTGAAAATGGTAATCGTCCATCACCGTGTATTTGATACCTGCACGATTTAGATCTGGAATCAGTGCGGATTCCCACACCCGCTCCGTGAGCCAGAGCCCTTTGGGTGTTTGATTAAACTGCTCTTTAATCGACTCATTCAGCCGCTCTATCTGCGCTAAGCGATCTCGAGAAGGGATAACACTCAAAATAGGTTCATAATACCCTGCACTGAAAAACTCAATGCTTCCATTGTGAGCTAAAGTGAGGATTTTTTCATACAATGAGGGGCGCAGCTGAGCGATTCTTTCCATAAGCCAACCACTGCAATGGACGGAAAATTTAAACTCTGGATAACGGCTCATAACCTCGAAAAAAGGCTCGTAACAGGTTTCTATCCCCATCTCGATAACCCATTCAAAATTATCCACCGGTTGATGCATGTGGATTCCCAGTAATAGTGATGTTTTCATACCCTCTCCTATATATACCAGTCACTAGTAAAATCTTCTGTCAAATCAACTTTTAATGACCCGAATCCCGGCAACGATTGGAGTGTTTTGACTCCGCTTTTAAGTTTAAAACGGACATGCACACTCCCATTCGATAAAAAATGATTTCGAGAAAAAGAAAATTCAAGCCGATTTTCAAAGCTATGCGGTTTGAGATTGAGCGATTTTTCACTCTCTTCAATCAATATCTCAATCGAAATATCTTCTAACCCCTCAATATTTCCCTCAAAGGCAACGTATAAATTTTCAGCATCAAATCCATAGAACAGCGTATTAATCGGTCCGCGTGAGCGCTCCATCGTTCCAAATATTTTCTGCTCATCCACATACCCGCATCCCATCCAATCAAAAAAAGTACGTTTCTCTCCGTTTAGCTGTGGCGAGATCATATTGCACGGTTTAATCCATGCGGATTTTTCGGATTCCGAGGAAATAATAGGGATCAAAAGAGTCTCAGGAACCGAGAGCCCCAAAAGTTTGTAAATATCGATCAGATGTGTGCGAAAAAGGGTATCAAATTCATGTGCAAAATTGGTATTGTGATCCTCACCGTACCACCAAAACCAATCACTGCATTCTGAAGCTAAAAGATGGTACTTTATCTGTTTTTTGACCTCATCACTTAACCCGTCTTTATATCTCTCGAACTCACGACGGGTCTGAAAAATCAATTCCCATGCCCGATTTTTTTCACGATGTCCAACCCATGTATCAAAAGTTCCGTGTATCCATGTACCCGGATGAAGATATTCCAAAGCAGAAGTCCCGCTCTGCATTGATATCTCGTCCATGGTCAGGGTATGACACCATGCAGTATCGCGCAATGCTCCATAAAGCCCCTGAAAAAAATCGAATCCGTTGTTGGGGTAAAACTCCCACGCATTTTCTCCATCAACAATGACAAAAACATTCGGATTATCATGATTAAGCGCAATGGTTTCGAGTTCACCCATAAAATGACGGCTCGCATTCTTTCCGCTTCGATGACGATACTCAAACCCGATCAGATCACTCAGAGCATGATCACGAAACCCGATTAAGACGTCATTGAAACGATAGGATTTATAGCGCAAAGCGGGATCGTCGTTTTGGAGCGATCGATACAGAATTGCTTCATCGGTGGCAATCCACTTTATTCCCTCTTCTTTATAAATTTCGACACTTTTTTCATCCACCGCCCCCTCTGCCGGCCAAAAACCGCTCGGTTTGCGCCCAAAAGTTCTCTCATATAAATCAATCGAGAGTCGTACATGTTCGTATGCATCTTCTTGAAGCGAATAGCCCCCTTCAGGCAATACGGTCGTTTCATTCGCTCTTTTAGCATTTTGCATATCGACCAGCAGAGGGAGGATCGGATGAAAATAAGGGGTCGTTGAAACCGATACAATTCCCTGAGATTGAAGGGAAGCGTAAAGCGGAAGAATCTCAGCGATAAATGTAGAGAGTGATTCCAATAACGTCTCTTTATCGTGTTGCGAAAATCCTCGTTTTTGTTCCAACAGCCTTTTGACTTCTTCGTTATGCTGTCGCAGATAGTTTCCGCACCATGCAAGGATAAAAACCACTTCCAAATCAATCAGTTCGTCATCACTAAACGAATCACGATAATAAAGCTCAGCATACCGTTCTATCGGACGAACCATCGTTTCAAACTGCATAGCGGTAATGAGCTTAATGACCCATTTACGCTGCGACTCCTCCAAATTTGAGGGATAGAGAGACCAAAGAGATAAAAAATAATCAAATTTCAGCGGTTCACCATAAAGATGAAGCTGCTCAATCAACGATGCGCTGAGATTAAACGTTGCTTTGAGCCCAGGATATTCGCTCAACAGCCATGGCATTTCATAATAATCTTTGATGGCATGCAAAAAAACCCACGGCATCCTCATCACCCCATCACTTCCCCGATAATCAGGCTGGTGCATATGCCAGAAAAATGAGAGATTCAAGGATGATTTTTTCATCAGGATTTGGCCCATTCCTCGATTTTTGCCTTATAAAGCTGAGTGTAATGTTCCCCTTTCTCATCGTTTTTGGCTTGAATCGTGAGATTTAAAAAATCGCCGTATTGATCAGGAATCATCAATACCCAATCATCTTTGTCAAGCCAGATTTTCACACCATCGAGAGTTGAAGACTCTTTCCCCTTCGCATCACCGAGGAATCTTCGCATCATTTTACCTTTCAGAGCTTGGGTGCAGGGAACCTGAATCGTTACATAGAAAAAGTGCGGTAGAGAATCGATAATTTCAGAGAGTTTTACTCCGTGCGTCACGATCATCTCCAGTATTTTGAGGGTGGAATACATCGAGTCTCGATGGGTTGCAAACTCGGTAAAAGTAAAATTTCCCTCTCCCGTTGCGACCAAATCATACGTTTTCATTTTGGCGGATTTAAAATTAGCGTATTGACCTCGCTCTATTTCGAGGTGGTCAAAATAGACAATATCCGCTGCCCATGTCGGCAAGAAAACTCTTTTTTTCGATCCATGTGCTTTTGCATCCATATTGAGTAGCGTCAATACCACATACAAGGCACTTTGCTTGGTAAGAGGCTTTCCTTCATCGCAAATAATATCAAGTCTTTGCCCGTGAGGATAGAGGATAAAACCGGCATCCAGTTTAAGCGCTTGAATGACAGCGCCCATATCTTCATGGGAGCGTTTAATCAACGTATTGATATTCGAGAGACGATGTTCATCCGCATAAGCGTTAAACATAATATGTTCGACACCTAAATCGTTCAAAATGTCCGGGAACACTTCGGAAGCCAATCCATGTGTCAAATCAACCGCTATACGACAATCGAGACATTTAAACCGATGGGAATGTAAGATTGATTCCATCCCTTTTTTATATTCGCTGTATTCTCGTTTGTGATCGAGAGGATAGATCTGCCCGATTTGCGAATAATCAACCCGTCGATACGTCTCTTTAAAAAAGGCTTTTTCCACTTTTTTGGCAACATCGTTGTTGATTCGAAGTGCTTCATTATTGTAAAAGGTAATGACCGTACTGGTTGGATCATCAATTTTTTGATGAAAATGTACCCCTGCGGTATAGTTATCATGAAACGAAAGACTGCAACGCATGACCGATGAAGGGATCGCGTTGCAATCAACGACATCGACTCCGGCAGAGAGGAGCCCTCCTAAAAATGCCCGTTTTAACATGCGAGAGCTTTTATCATAATGGCGGGAAACCAATACAGTAGATCCAACCGGCAGCTGTGCACCGAATGCCTCAGCGAGTTTTGTGGCCATTTCGCAGGAAAGTTCGACGTTTGATTTACCGATAACCATCCCGTCTTCAAAAATAGAGTTTTTGTATTTACTCCCCAAAATCACACTTCGGCTAACGATTGCGGCATCCTCAATCACTTTATTCGGCCAGATCGTAACATCTTTTTCAATGGTTACGAGTTCACCGATCTCGCACCCTTGCGCTAAAATCAATCCCGATTTGGCGGTTACATTTTTACCGATATGGTTGTTACAGCAGATAACGCATCCATCAAGTTTGGCATTTTTACCGATCTCAACATCGTCCCAGATAACCGTATTGGCTACTTTCGAAGCACTCCCGATCGTAACATTGTTTCCGATTACGACGTTAGTGAGTTTTGAGCCTTTTTTAACCGTTACCTCTTTACCGATGAGAACAATTCCGACCACCTCGACACTTTCATCGAGGGTATTGTCTTCTTCACAAATCAATACACCATCAGGATATTTAACTGCTTCGCCACCTATGTTAAATTTAATTTTTCCCGCCAAAATATCTTCATACACATCACGGTAACTCTCAGGATTTCCAACATCACGCCAGTACCCCTGAGCGTATCCCGCCATCAAATCAATCCCCTGTCGCATTAAAAGTGGAAAAAGATCTTTGGCAAAATCAAAATTCTCATTCTTAGGAATATACTCCAAAATCTCCGGCTCAATAATATAGATTCCGGTATTGATCGTGTCACTAAACACTTCGCCCCAGCTTGGTTTTTCGAGAAACTTCTCTATTTTCCCCTCTTCATTGGCAATAACGACACCGAATTCGAGAGGATTTTCTACCGAGGTAAGTGTGATGGTTAATCGGGATTGTTTCGCTTTATGATAATCAAAAATTTGTTGAAAATCGAAATCGGTTACCAAATCACCACTGATAATAATGAAATTTTCATCCCCGATATACTCTTGAGCTTTTTTGACCGCTCCGGCTGTTCCATAATCATCGTCAGGAACAACATAAGTAATCTTGATCCCCCATGCACTGCCGTCTTTAAAATATTCTTTGATCACGTCAGGTTTAAAATAAAGGAGGATAATAAATTCGCTAATGCCTAAATCACGGAGACTTACAATCGTATGTTCCATCATTGGTCGATTCATAATCGGTAACATTGGCTTAGGGATAGAATTTGTAAGCGGCTGTATTCGTGTTCCAAAACCACCGGCCATAACCACAGCTTTCATTGAGCTCCTTTTCTCTTCATATTAATACATAATTATAATCTTAGAGGTTAATCATAGCATTATTTGAATCCATTTGGTGACATATAGTTACTGGATAGAATCTTAGGAAGAACACGATACAATTTAACCCATAATTTACACCATAAAGGAAACATAATGATCCTTGCAGGTGATATTGGTGGAACTAAAACATCTCTAGCACTCTTTGAAAGAGAGGGTGATAGACTGAAGATACTTTTTCAGCATCAATTTGAAAGCCGAAAGTATGAGAGATTGGGCGATATACTTCATGACTTCAGACAGATGTATGTCGATATACTGATCACCTCGGCATCTTTCGCAATTGCCGGTCCCATCATCGAGCAACGGTGTCGTACAACCAATCTGCCTTGGGAAATATCAGCACATGAGCTAAAAGAGCTCCTCAGCATTACGCAAGTTTTTCTCCTTAACGATCTTGAAGCGACGGCGTATGGCATGCTCTGTTTAGATAAAGATGAATTTATTGATTTGAATCCAAACGCTGTTTATGCAAAAGGAAATTGCGCGGTAATCGCAGCAGGAACCGGATTAGGAGAGTCAATGCTCTATTATGATGGCACATCGTATCATCCGATTGCCTCTGAGGGTGGGCATTGTGACTTTGCCCCTTTAAATGAACAACAAGATGCTCTTTTGCTATGGCTGCGTCAGCATTATCCGAAACACGTTAGTTTGGAGAGGATACTATCGGGTCCAGGGATTTCGGCACTGTATGATTTTTTACATGAAAGCGGTTTTGCACCCGAATCGGACCGGATGAAAAATCTCAGTGAAAAAGAGGATAAAAATGGACATATCAGCAAAAATGCCTTAGAGTTTCACGATCCGCTCTGTATCGAAACACTGAGGCTATTTTGTGAAATTTACGGTGCTGAGACAGGGAATTTGGCACTTAAAACAATGTCATTGGGAGGAGTTTATATCGGTGGAGGAATTGCACCTAAAATTTTACCTTTTTTACAAAGCGATGCATTTATCAATGCCTTTGTTGCAAAAGGTCGTTTTGAACCGATGCTTCGAAATATATCAGTCAAGGTTTCTCTAAATCCGGAAACAGCCCTTTTGGGTGCAGCCCATTTTGCAAAGAGATATAACTAATCTCGCTTTATAAATCGTGCCGTATTAGATTCATTGTTCGTTGCACATTTAATCTGATATGCCACCATAGAGGTAAACGGATCGATAAAATTCTTCAAAGTTCCCTCTTCCAGCACCTCTAATCCTTGATCATTCAAAAGCTCTAAAATTGTTTGTGTTGATTCAATTGTGGATAGACAAAACTCTTTTGGCTGCTCTTTAATCTGAAATTGCGATATTTTGGTATGGGTAAAACTGAGACGAGGCAAGTTCTGGAGATTCCGACTGAGACGAAGCATTTTAACGGAACAGGGCCATGTTGAGTCAATAATGAAGATGACGATCTGTTTTCCACTTCTATCAATTTTTTGAGTGTTAATATTAATACTATTTTTTCCTGGATAAAGGACATAACAGAGATTATTATTGTTATCAATCAAACTATTAATCGCTTTATGCCCGCTAAAATCAATATCAACGTAAAGTTCAGAATTTACTAAAGAGAGATGTGTCAGATGACCGGTACCGTTTTTCGTCTTTTTGAACTCTTTTGGGTGCATTAATATCACAAATTTTGTCTGTGTTTCAATCGGTTTTACGTATGAGCACATACATGAAGTGAGTGGGCGATAGCATTTGTAGCATTTTGGTCGTGCATCGTTTATTGTTACTGTATCCATACTGCTAAACTACCCTTATTTTGGTTGAACGATAGAACTATTCAATAATAAGCTAGTATTTTGTAAATGAAATTGTAAAAATGTGAGATTGTGATTGTTTAAAAAAGAAGTTGGAAAAGAAGGATAAAAATCTGAGGCCAGGCGGCGACCTACGTTTCCACACCTGAAAGATGCAGTATTATGAGCGATGAGGGTCTTAGCTTCCGGGTTCGGAATGGGACCGGGCGTTTCCCCCTCTCTATAGCCACCTGAACACTCAGAATCAATAACACCGTTGGTGTGATTGATTCTAAGTGTTTTTGTCACTTAATTCTTATTGTTAAGTCGTCAACGCGTAACCACATTTGCATTTCACCTTTATGCTTAATAAGGCGGTGAGAGCACAAATCATATGTAAAAAAGACGAACGTTCTATTAGTACTAGTCAGCTGAAAGAATTACTTCTCTTACACACCTAGCCTATTAACCTTGTAGTCTTCAAGGGAACTTCAGGGAGAGTTCATCTTGGAGTTGGCTTCCCGCTTAGATGCTTTCAGCGGTTATCACATCCGTACGTAGCTACCCAGCGATGCTCTTGGCAGAACAACTGGTACACCAGTGGTACGTCCAACCCGGTCCTCTCGTACTAGGGTCAGCTCTCCTCAACTCTCCTGCGCCCACGGAAGATAGGGACCGAACTGTCTCACGACGTTCTGAACCCAGCTCGCGTACCGCTTTAAATGGCGAACAGCCATACCCTTGGGACCTGCTCCAGCCCCAGGATGCGATGAGCCGACATCGAGGTGCCAAACCTCCCCGTCGATGTGAGCTCTTGGGGGAGATCAGCCTGTTATCCCCGGCGTACCTTTTATCCTTTGAGCGATGGCCCTTCCACACAGAACCACCGGATCACTATGACCGTCTTTCGACTCTGCTCGACTTGTCTGTCTTACAGTCAGTCCGGCTTATGCCATTATACTCTACGAAGGATTTCCAACCCTTCTGAGCCGAACTTTGTAAGCCTCCGTTACTTTTTAGGAGGCGACCGCCCCAGTCAAACTACCCACCAGACAGTGTCCTCCATGCGGATAACGCATGCGAGTTAGCTATCAGAATACTCAAGGGTGGTATCTCAAGATTGCCTCCACTGCAACTAGCGTCACAGCATCAACAGCTCCCACCTATCCTGCACAAAAGTATCCCAATAGCAATGTCAAGCTATAGTAAAGGTGCACGGGGTCTTTCCGTCTTTCCGCGGGTAGGAGGAATTTTCACCTCCACTACAATTTCACTGGATCCCTGGTTGAGACAGCTCCCATCTCGTTACGCCATTCATGCAGGTCGGTATTTAACCGACAAGGAATTTCGCTACCTTAGGACCGTTATAGTTACGGCCGCCGTTTACTCGTGCTTCAATTCAATGCTTCGCTTGCGCTGACACATCCTTTTAACATTCGAGCACCGGGCAGGCGTCACACCCTATACATCCTCTTACGAGTTAGCAGAGTGCTGTGTTTTTGGTAAACAGTCGGGAGGGACACTTTGCTGCGACCCGGTTCTGCTCCAGAGGCTAGCTCCTTCACATACTTAGGGCACACCTTATACCGAAGATACGGTGCTAGTTTGCAGAGTTCCTTAACCAGGGTTCTTCCACGCGCCTTAGAATACTCATCTCACCCACCTGTGTCGGTTTACGGTACGGGCGACAATTGTTCTCGTTTAGAGGCTTTTCTTGGCACGACGGCATCATCGATTCCAAGCGCAATCCGAAGATTTTGCTCGGCCTGTAAGATCTCGGCCTAATGAAACACGGATTTGCCTATGTTTCAGCCTACGTCCTTCGACCCACTATTCCATCAGTGAGCTCGATTAGCCCTATGCGTCCCCCCATCACTCAAACGAACAATTGTCGGTGTTGGAATATTAACCAACTTGCCATCGTCTACCCCTTTCGGACTCGACTTAGGTCCCGACTAACCCTACGATGACGAGCATCGCGTAGGAAACCTTGGGTTTACGGCGAAGCAGATTCTCACTGCTTTTATCGCTACTCATGCCTGCATGCTCACTTCCAAACGCTCCAGCACTCCTCACCGGTATACCTTCAACGCTGTTTGGAACGCTCTCCTACCACTCGTATAAATACGAATCTAAAGCTTCGGTGCGTATCTTAGCCCCGTTATATTTTCAGCGCAGAATCGCTAGATCAGTGAGCTGTTACGCTTTCTTTAAAGGATGGCTGCTTCTAAGCCAACTTCCTGATTGTCTCAGCAACTCCACATCTTTTTCCACTCAGATACGACTTTGGGACCTTAGCTGTTAGTCTGGGTTGTTCCCCTCTTGACGATTGATTTTATCACCCACCGCCTGACTCCCGAGATTACGCATGAAGTATTCGGAGTTTGAAAGGGTTTGGTACCGCGGTAAGCAGCCCTAGCCCTGTCAGTGCTCTACCCCTTCATGTTACGACTCGAGGCTATACCTAAATATATTTCGGAGAGAACCAGCTATCACTAAGTTTGATTGGCCTTTCACCCCTATCCACAAGTCATCCGAGGGTTTTTCAACACCCACCGGTTCGGTCCTCCACTGGCTCTTACACCAGCTTCAACCTGCTCATGGATAGATCACTTAGTTTCGGGTCTGCAGCATCTGACTAATTCGCCCTATTAAGACTCGCTTTCGCTACGGCTTCCCGTGAGGTTAACCTTGCCAGACACCACAACTCGCAGGCTCATTATGCAAAAGGCAGTCCGTCACCCTTCATAAAGAATAGGGCTCCGAATGATTGTAAGCCATAGGTTTCAGGTTCTATTTCACTCTGCTCACCGCAGTTCTTTTCACCTTTCCCTTACGGTACTAGTTCGCTATCGGTCTGGTAGTAGTATTTAGGATTGGAGGGTGGTCCCCCCGGCTTCAGTCAAGATAACACGTGTCCCGACCTACTCTGGATCCTGCTAGCTGTCTGTCAATTTCAAGTACGGGACTATCACCCTCTATGGTCGAGCTTTCCAACTCATTCTTCTATCGACTCGCAATGCCGTATGCAGTCCGCAACCCCGATTGCAAGCAATCGGTTTGTCCTAATCCCATTTCGCTCGCCGCTACTTTGGGAATCTCGTTTGATTTATATTCCTTCAGGTACTGAGATGTTTCACTTCCCTGAGTTCGCCCCCCGTAGGGTAACATACCTCTCGATATGTTGGGTTGCCCCATTCGGAAATCCCCGGATCAAAGCTCTTTGGCAGCTCCCCGAGGCTTATCGCAGCCTAATACGTCCTTCATCGCCTCTACCAGCCAAGGCATCCACCTATGGCCCTTAATATCTTTTTCTAATTTGCGCTCACCGCCTTATTAAGAATAAGACGGTGAAATGTGTTTGTAGTTACGTTTGGATTAATACACTTAAATGAGCAAAGCCCATTCAAGCGGCAAGGACAAATGTCCTTTGCAATCCCCTAAAGCTTCCTGCTTGCGCAGGAGACTCAAGAAATCTATCAATCCTTAGTTAAATTTGTTTCTCATAGATTGCTCTATGTCAAACATATTTAGTTGACGACTTAACAATAATAATTCAAATAACATTAGACTTTTAAAGTCTAATTCAAATACTCTAAATTAAGTACTTGAATCAGACTTCGTATTCTGATCTAGATCTGGTGGAGAATAGCGGGATCGAACCGCTGACCTCCTGCGTGCAAAGCAGGCGCTCTCCCAGCTGAGCTAATTCCCCAGATAAGTGATCGTGATTTTGAGAAAGAAGTATAAAGGTGAGGCAAAGCGTACTCTAGTACGTGAAGCCGAAAGCTTTATGCTTATGTCTTAAAATCTGGTGGGTTTGAATGGACTCGAACCATCGACCTCACCCTTATCAGGGGTGTGCTCTAACCAGCTGAGCTACAAACCCATATGTATTATGTCAAATAACATGGATCACTGAAAACTAAGTAGGTAAACGGTCAAGACAATACTTCTGTGAGATTTTTTAAGATGACGCAATCCAATGAAGGATTCGTCGTTACTCTTAGAAAGGAGGTGATCCAACCGCAGGTTCTCCTACGGTTACCTTGTTACGACTTCACCCCAGTCGCTAATTCCACCGTAAGCGGTAGCCAGTTTGGCATCCCGATTTCGGGTGAAATCAACTCCCATGGTGTGACGGGCGGTGAGTACAAGACCCGGGAACGTATTCACCGTAGCATAGCTGATCTACGATTACTAGTGATTCCAGCTTCATGTTCTCGAGTTGCAGAGAACAATCCGAACTGAGAGACGCTTTAAGAGATTGGCTCCGCCTCGCGGTATTGCAGCTCTTTGTACGCCCCATTGTAGCACGTGTGTAGCCCTGGCCGTAAGGGCCATGATGACTTGACGTCGTCCTCACCTTCCTCCTCCTTACGAAGGCAGTCTCGTTAGAGTGCTCAGCCGAACTGTTAGCAACTAACGACGAGGGTTGCGCTCGTTGCGGGACTTAACCCAACATCTCACGACACGAGCTGACGACAGCCGTGCAGCACCTGTGTGTAGGTTCTAGCAAGCTAGCACCCCCTAATCTCTTAAGGGTTCCTACCATGTCAAGGCCAGGTAAGGTTCTTCGTGTATCTTCGAATTAAACCACATGCTCCACCACTTGTGCGGGTCCCCGTCTATTCCTTTGAGTTTTAATCTTGCGACCGTACTCCCCAGGCGGAATGCTTAATCTGTTAAGTGCATCACCGAAGAGACGAGCTCCCCGACGACTAGCATTCATCGTTTAGGGCGTGGACTACCAGGGTATCTAATCCTGTTTGCTCCCCACGCTTTCGTGCCTCAGCGTCAGTATCATCCCAGCAGATCGCCTTCGCTTTTGATATTCCTAGTGATATCTACGGATTTTACCCCTACACCACTAATTCCATCTGCCCCTTCTGAACTCTAGGCTCCCAGTTTCAAATGCAGTTCAATGGTTAAGCCATTGGATTTCACATCTGACTTAGAAGCCAGCCTACGCACCCTTTACGCCCAGTGATTCCGAGTAACGCTTGCACCCTCCGTATTACCGCGGCTGCTGGCACGGAGTTAGCCGGTGCTTATTCAAGAGGTACCGTCATTATCTTCCCTCTTAAAAGGAGTTTACACACCGAAATGCGTCATCCTCCACGCGGCGTTGCTGCATCAGAGTTTCCTCCATTGTGCAATATTCCTCACTGCTGCCTCCCGTAGGAGTCTGGACCGTGTCTCAGTTCCAGTGTGTCTGATCATCCTCTCAAACCAGATACCCGTCATAGCCTTGGTGAGCCATTACCTCACCAACTAGCTGATAGGACATAGACTGATCTCTTAGCGAAAAAACTTTCCCGACTTACCTTAAAGTAAGAAGGAGTATCCGGTATTAATCACCGTTTCCAGTGGCTATCCCGAACTAAGAGGTACATTATCTATGGTATACTCACCCGTGCGCCACTAATCAGGAGAGCAAGCTCTCCATCATCGTTCGACTTGCATGTGTTAGGCACGCCGCCAGCGTTCACTCTGAGCCAGGATCAAACTCTCCATAATTGGTTTGTCCAATCCTATGACCCAAGATGTTAAAATCATTGGCTTCATAAATTGTTATCTATTTTACTTTTTGGTGATTGGTTAACCCAATCAAAGTAAATAGACGGTTGTTGTATTGTGTTGACATAAGGTCAACGTCTCGAAGACACCGTCTCGAACCGTTTGACCTACTTAGTTTTCAATGATCTCAAACTCAAACTTGACTCTTCTTTTCGAAGCGTCTCATCGTTTGTGGACGGGAATTATAGGGGATTTAGTCTTAGATGTCAAGAGGTTTTCGAAAGAATTTACTATAAAATTACAATGGATTCAAATGGTTACATAGCGTTATGAAAGTGACCAAAAAGAGCTTTCATTATAATAGAGATTTTGACTATGAATCGACATTGCTTTATTGCATCATGTAAAGATTATTACTCGAATCGCATGCGGCAATAAAAAGATCTTTTAACTCGCGATCAAATGTCATGACATAAACATCACTATTGTTAAGATTAAGCTGCTTAAAGTTCTCCAGCAAAATACCGTCCGCTACATTTTTACCGTGATCACATTTGGTAAAGTTGAACGATTTGAGTGTTTTGCCATAATCATAAAGGTTTGCTTCCCATTCATCTTTAAATAAATAGAGAGAATCCGGATTAGCGGCGATGTAAATATGATGATCTTCTATTGAGTATTTATCAATCAAGTCATTAAATATCGGAGCTATATTGGAAAAATTTTCAATGTCCCAGAACAAATAGGCACTGCTTGCAGACGTTTTGGTACTCTTGTTGACCAATGTCAGCCTCTTCGCGATATTAAAATGGCTGTGAGCCATATCGTTGATCAGTTCAATGCTATTTTTGACTTTTATGGCATCCTCCGTGTTAAAACGCAAAATCTTCCCCAATTCGATGTAGAGTTCCAAATCCTGAAGTTCCTGCCATGCTCCCCCTTTTTGATAGAAGCCAAGAGCACGGAGTTTTCCGGGAGAAAATAAAAGATTAACCTTTATCGGTCTGCGAGAGGTATAAGCACGCGTTACAATGGCTAAGACTCTACGTCCGTTTTCGGTATCGGGAAGTTCGATCGAACCATAATATTTTTGATTGATAATGATTTTTTGTACACTGGGCATTAAAAGTTTCCTTATTATTCGCAGATATTTTAACGCGGATAACTTAGAAATTTATAGGAAAAATGGAAAATAATAAAAAAAATGTTTTATTTAATTGGAATAAAAATAATAACTCATTATTATTTTTCGAAAAGTTACACTAACTCCCTTATTATCATCTTTTTAGCTTTTTTTTTACTCTCCTTTAAACACCCTTCAGCAACAATGAGAAACTAAAATAATAAGGAGATTTATTGAAACTATCCATCTGTGCTGTTTCAGTGATCGCCCTTGTTTTAAATGCCAATGATAGTTCTATTATTACATCTCTGAATGATGATATGCTTCAGACTGCACAAATGGCAACTCAAACCAATCATAATATCGATTACCAACCTTTTATCCTCTCCATTTTACACAATGATGACATCTCAAAATTGGGGATCAAAACTTTGGGAGAAGCACTGATGCTAATTCCGGGTGTTGATATGGCTACCAACACGATGAATAATCGAACACCAATTTTTAGAGGTTCCAATCCTACCGCGTATGGCCAATCGACCCTCATTATTGATGACGTGGTTGTAAACGACGATCTGTTCAGCAACTACAACTCTTATCTCGATTTTCCGATCGAACTGATTGATCGGATTGAAGTGGTACGCGGCGCCGGAAGTTTCATCGAAGGGGTAAACGGATATGCAGGAACCATAAATGTAGTTACTCATGCACAGCATGATTCTCTGCGTACTGAAACCGGAACTCTCTTTGGTTGGGGAGGAAATAACGCTATGATGGGGCTAGGCGGATGGAACAGATATCATGGTGAAACATGGAAACTCTCTCTTGATGCATTCACTCAACGCCATAATCAAAAAACACCTATTAGCGTTATCGATGCAGCAGGGCGTTCCGGATATGCACAATTAGGCATGGAGCAGAACGGCTTTGGAATAGCCTATGAAAATAAAGGATTCACGTTACGCGGTCGATACAATGATTATCAAAGTGACAGTGCATTCGGTAATCTTAATATTCTCCCGAATGAGGATGGGAAACTTCAACAGCCCACATGGTATATTCAGGGCAAATACACACTTCCCTTGATTCAAGACATGCGCCTTATACTTAAAACATCCGTCATGGAAAATACCTGGCAGAGTGATTCTACTCCTCTACCGGTAAATTTTGTCTACAACAGCATTACCTTGCCTGATGGTTACTCTGCATCATTGCTTATCAAAAGTCGCCGTATAAGCGGTGGGGCTTCTCTTCATTACACCGGATTTGAAACTCATCATATTACGGCAGGAATCGAATCGACTTGGGACAAAGCCGTCGATATGCACTCTATCACCACCAACAAAGTTACAGGTATCGGTATGGTGGATTATACCGATACACCGCAAGCCTTTATCGATGCAAAAAGTGCCAAACGTCAAACTACCAATCTTTTTCTCAGTGATATGATCACGATCAATGATATGACAGCAGTTGCATTTACGGTAGGTCAAATACAAACATCTGATATAGAGTCACATACAAATGGACGAGCAGCTATCGTTTATCAGCCGAACCACAATAATATTTTCAAACTGATGGCAGCGTCTGGATCACGAAACCCTTCTTTTCAAGAGATGTATATTACTCCAAGCGCGTATGGAACCGGGAATCAAAATCTTACCCATGAACATGTCCGTTCAATCGAAGCGCAATATTTACGAAAACTGAATTCGAGTCTCACCGCAGGACTCAATCTTTTTTACATCGAAAATTCTCAACAGATTGTCCGTGATGAAGCCGGGAAATTTCAAAATTATGGAAAAAGTACTATGGATGGGGCGGAAGCCGAATTACACGGGAAATTCTCTTCCGAAGATACCGTCTCACTTTCTTACAGCTATCTTCATGGAAAGACAGAAGACAATCAACACTATGAAGCCGCCCTCCCCTACACGGCTTCGCATCTGATCAAAGCTGCCTATACCTATGATCTTTCTGATGATTGGACCTTAGGGGGTGTTTGGCAATATGTTGGATCCAAAAAGCGTTATTCTCCTGATACGCGCGATGCTTTAGCAGCATACAATACACTAGATATTGCATTAGGTTGGAATATGAATACCCATAAAGGCTGGTATGCCCAGGGGGTAATCAAAAATATTGACAATACGATAGTCCGCTACCCTTCCCCTGCCTCAACCTATAGAGATGATTATCCGATCGAAGGTCGAACATTTTTGATTCGAACAGGATTAAAATTTTGATGCGGATTTGGGTTCTTTTTTTCATTCTCCTTCTTAGTGTTCAGGCAGAAGATACCCTATTGCTCAATTCTCATATCAAGATGATCCCAAAAATCATGGCTCTTGACACACGATTATCGGCTAAATCATCATCCAACAAATCAATTTTGGCCATTGTTTACGAAGGAAATCGTAAAAATGTGGCCCAAAAGATCGCGGATGAAATCAATCTTAACCATAATGGAAAAGTAGCCAACCTATCTTTTAGCACAGTGGCACTTTCAGTCGATGAAGTTCTTGTGCGCCAGGATATTTCTTTTACCTATTTAACTAAAATGAGTACGTCATCCACCCGAAAAATAGCAGCATGGGGTATAAACAATACAATACCAACCTTTTCGTATGATATGTCTAATCTTGAAGAGGGCATATTGGGTTCAATCGCCATTGAACGCTCCACCGTCATCTACATGAATAAAACTGTCCTTAAAGAGGGGAAATTTCGTTTTAATGATACTTTATTCCAAATTGCGAGACTTATCGAATGAACCGTTTTAAAAATGCACGACTCTCAACCAAACTCTTTTTTAGTCTGGTGATCACTTTTCTCATCATCTTTGCAACCATTACTTTCGTAACTTTTGTAATCGTTCGTGATTTGACTATGAATACCCAAAAAGAGAAAGCCGCTTTATTGATTGATGCGGTTGAACCGTCCATCTCTTTATCCCTATTTTTAGGGATAAAAGATATGGGAGACAAACTCTCTTCTATCACACGTCTTGATGAAGTTATCGCGCTTAAAATATCTGATAATAATGGGAAAAATCTCCTCGATTATCAGCAATATACAACATCTTCTCCCTATGAATCCATCAAAATATCTAAAAATCTGATGGAACCCTCATCCCTTAAACCAATCGGTTCCATCACACTCACCTACTCGGGTGAAGAATTTAACAAAACCATGAATCGGTTTTATACCCTTTATGGATGGATGGCCCTGAGTGTTTTTGGAATCCTTTGGCTGATGCTCATTTGGATTAATCGACTCTTATCGCCGATTAAAATGATCGCTCGAAAAGTTCGAAACTTTAAACCGGGCGAAAAAATAACCTTTGACATCCCCTATGCCCAACGTGAATTTACTCAAATTATCCATGCATTTAGAGTAATGCAACAAAGTGTCTGGGAATATTCGCAAGAGATCGAAACGATTAATAAAAATCTTGAAATTAAAATTGCTGAGCAAACCCATGAAGCGACGCGGCACCTTTATTATGACAATCTCACGACCCTTCCAAATCGTCTTAAACTCCAAGAAGATTTATCGACAAAACAGAGTAATACGGTTGCTATTTTAAACATCGATGATTTTAAAGAGATCAATGATTTCTTCGGAATCGATGCAGGAGACTGGCTTCTCAGCCAAATCGCTCACTGGCTTGTCGAAATGAAACTCTCCCCTTATCGGCTCGGTGGTGATGAATTTGCATTTCGTCTAAAGCAGGGAAGCACATCAGCCGAGTTTCGCCATAACATCGAAATGCTCCTTTCCCTTTTAAGTGAAAAGCTTTTTATGATTTCAGAAGAAACGGTTCATGTCCGAGCTACCGTCGGTATTGCAATCGACAGCGAAAAACCGCTCATTCATGCCGATGTTGCGCTTAACAAAGCACGAAGCGCAAAACAACCGTATTCCGTGTATGACCAATCTGAGGGAATTGAACAACAATATCAAGCCAACATTGCGATGTCTGCTCGCATCCGTCAGGCTTTAGTCGAACACCGAATTGTTTGTCAGTATCAACCTATCGTCTCCTGCAGCAGCGGTAAAATCGAGAAATTCGAGACCTTGGTACGGATTAAAAACGAGGACGATTCACTGATTGCTCCCAATGATTTTCTACCAATTGCCCAAAAAACCAAACTCTACCATCACATTACTCAAGAAGTTGTTTATCAAGCATGTAACCTCTTTGCGGCACGGCATGAGCAATTTTCGGTTAATCTCTCCGGTAGTGATATTTTAGATAGCAGAACCGTATCGACGATCGAAAATATTCTCCGCCAAACCGGTACAGCCGATCGGATAATTTTTGAAATTTTAGAGTCTGAGGGTATTGATAATTTCGATGAAGTTGCTTCGTTTATCTCTCGGATGAAAGCACTGGGAGCAAAGATCGCTATCGACGATTTTGGAACAGGCTATTCTAACTTCGAAAACATTCTCAAACTCAACGTTGATATTCTCAAAATCGACGGTTCACTCATCAAGTCAATCGATGAAAATCCGCGCCATCGAATTGTCGTTGAAGCAATTGTTGACTTTGCCCAGCGTATCGGAATCGATACGGTTGCCGAATTTGTATCTTCCGAAGAAATTTTACAAAATGTAACCGATTTGGGCATTACCTATGCACAGGGATTTCATACGGGAAAACCGCAGTTTTTAAATCAACAACTGATGTAAAATTTAAAGCCAGCCATGTTATAATTCCGAAATTTTTTATAAGGGTACACCCATGTTAACCGATCGCGTCAATATACTCTCCGAATCGATTACCATCGCTATCTCAACGTTAGCACAAGAGCTCAAAGCGCAGGGGAAAAACATCCTCAGCTTCTCCGCCGGTGAACCTGATTTTGATACACCACAAGTGATAAAAGATGCTGCTATTAAAGCTATCAATGACGGTTTCACCAAATACACTGCGGTTGACGGAATTCCTGATCTTAAAGCAGCCATTGCACTAAAACTCAAACGTGACAACGGTCTTGAGTACAAACCAAACCAAATCATCGCCAACAACGGTGCAAAGCACTCACTCTATAATCTATTTGCCTGCACAATCCAAGCCGGTGATGAAGTGATCATTCCTGCACCATACTGGGTTACTTATCCTGAACTTGTCATGTATTGTGGTGGAACAGTCGTCGAGATTATGACAGACGATGCAAGCGGATTTAAAATTACCCCTGAGCAGCTCAAAGCAGCGTTGACACCGAAAACCAAAATGTTAATTCTCACCTCTCCGTCCAATCCGACCGGTGCCGTCTACTCACAAGAAGAGCTTACTGCTCTTGGAAAAGTATTGGAAGGGACCAATGTCATCGTTGCGAGTGATGAGATGTACGAAAAACTGATTTATGACGGTGAGTTTACCTCGGCCGCTGCGGTCAGTGATGATATGTTTCAACGTACTGTTACCATCAACGGTCTTTCAAAATCGGTAGCCATGACAGGATGGCGTTTTGGGTATATGGCTGCAGCCAATACCGAAATTATCCAAGCTACTAAAAAATTGCAAAGCCAAAGCACATCAAACATCAATTCGATCACTCAAAAAGCAGCCATTGTCGGACTTAACGGTGATGCAGATGCAGATATTGAAGCAATGCGTGTTCAGTTTAAAGCGCGTCGCGACGAAGCGGTTAAATTGTTTAACGAAGTTGAGGGGTTATCAGTCCTCTCTCCTGCGGGTGCATTTTACCTATTCGTGAACATCAAAGAGGTAAGCAATGATTCTATGCAATTTTGTAAAGAGTTACTCGAAGAACAAGGGATTGCAGTCGTACCGGGAGTAGGATTTGGTTCTGAGGGGTATTTCCGATTTAGTTTTGCAACCGATATCGAAAGTATTCGCGAGGGGATTAAACGTATCGCAACTTTTGTAGCAAATAAGAAATAGTTGTATAACCGTTCACCCTGAGCCAATCGGAAGGGTAAAACGGTTCATGGTTCGACGAGCTCACCACGAACGGAAAAACGCTCAACACTAAAAAGTAATTATTGGATACTTTTTAGTGCTTCCACAACCGCATCAATATTTCCCATAGGAAGATGAACTTTCCATTCAGGATTTTTGGCATCACCGGATAAAGAGATCCCGATGCTTGCAACGCTGTCACTTCCTGCACCGTACGGCTCATCTACCTTACTGATAGAAATTATCCCTTTTTTTGTCCCATCCAATGGAATCTCTTTAATAATTGTTACACCAGAACTCATAATCTCTCCTATAAAACTGTATAGAAAAGAGTTTAGCCGATTTTGGCTAAAGCAATCTTAAAAAAGGGGAGTTTATTCGGCAGCTTGTACTTTTGAAGAATTTCCATAAATAAAGGCATACATTTTACGATAATATCGCTCGTTACGTGTGCGATCCGTAGCGCTGAAATGGTGATATCGGCCCAACGTTTCCCATGAATATCCAAAACTTTTGACGAGCTTTGTCAAAATGGAATTTGCTTGTTCACGCGACGTAGAATCTTCAAAATATTCGTGAAGCATCGGATTCGGATGGTACTTATAATTGATTTGGTATGGTCCGAGATCGAGGTTGGTAATCCCACCGTCGATTAGTGCCTGGGCTTGGGTACTGCATTGTTCGGCTGAACCGCATTTGATTAAATGACCATTAACCGCAAAACCTGCATTTTTTGCACGTTCGGCTTCTTCAATTGCGTTAATACGGATAACGTGAGGATTACATTCACCGTTCTCTTTTAAACATTCGCAATGCTTTATTGCATCGAGAACGATATCGGGCATACGGATTTCAGCAGGTTCACCCTCAGCATAAACAATACTGCCAAGTAACATCAAACCTACTGCTGCAATTTTCACCGTCTCCCCTTAATAACTTACGATTCTAACATTTTAGCAAGTTTTGCCTGCATTCTCAGCCATAATTTATGTTCCATTAAAGGAAAGCCGCTATAAATACCTTTATTAACGATACTTTTCGTAACACCTGAGCGAGCGGCTAACGTTGTAAACGGAGCGATACTTAAATGTCCTGCCGTAGCACTTTGACCACCCATAACAACATTTCGTCCCAGCGTAGTAGAGCCCGCAAGTCCCGATTGCGATACAATAATGGAGTGTTCGCCCACAACACAATTATGCCCAATTTGAACCAGATTATCGATTTTAACACCCTGCTTGATAATCGTCGAACCAAATACTGCACAATCCACGGTCGTATTGGCACCGATCTCTACATCATCTTCAATAATTACTTTACCGTTTTGATAAAGCTTGATGTGTTCACCCAATTTTGTGTGAGCATATCCGAAACCATCACTGCCTATCACCGTTCCGGAATGAATCATAACACGATTGCCGATCACACAATCACGATAAACGCTCACATTGGGATAAAGGATAACATCATCGCCGATTACCGCTTCAGCCCCAATATAAACACCGCTCATAATGGTACAGTTAGCGCCGATTCTAGCACCGTTTTCAATATGGGCAGTCGGATAAACACGTGTACCCTCTCCAATAACAGGAGGGAGATCACTGCTTTGTATCGGTTTGGCAAAATGTTTAGAGAGGAGCGCTACATACATATATGGCTCATCAGAATTAAGAACCACTACCCCCGCAGGAAGTAAATGAGCTTTTGAAGCAGGAAGGATCACGGCAGACGCTTTTGTCTCAGAGAGCTCTTTTTCGTATTTAGAGTCAGAAAGGAATGATATTTCCCCCTCTACTGCATTTTTAAGGGTATTCATCCCCGTAATTTCAATCGAATCCTGGATCTCATTACAACCTAAAAAAGCCGCTATTTCATAAAGTTTCATCTGTTTTATCTCTCTAATGCCACAGAGCCGCTGCGAACGATCTCTTTGGGGTGAAAACGTTTGATTGCTTCCAGAAAATGATTGACACGAGAGGGTTCATCAGAGATCATTACGATCATCGTGTCACTGCCAACATTGACGATACGCCCATTATAGGCGTGAGTAAGGGCTTCAATATCGCCCAATGACTCACTCATCGGAATTTTGACCAACGCCATCTCCGTCTCAACCAAATCGGCATGTTCGTAGACTCTCAGTACCGGAATCAGTTTGTGCAGCTGTTTCGTAATTTGTTCAACCACACGGACGGATCCTGCGGTTACGATGGTAATACGAGAATATTTAGAATCAGGGATCGGAGCTACCGTAAGCGATTCAATGTTGTATCCACGCCCTGAAAACAGTCCTGCAATACGTGAAAGTACGCTTGCTTCATTCATTACGATAACGGAAATAACGCGGCGTTCTGTCTGTTCCATCATTATTTCTCCTTGTACTCTAACATCATATTAAATAATGATCCGCCTGCCGGAACCATCGGTAAAACGTTTTCAAATCGGTTAACAGCGACATCAATGATCGCAACGACATTTTTTTCAACCGCATCTTTGAGTGCGGCATCAAATTCATCTTTGGTTGTTACCCGATACCCTACTCCACCGAACGCATCGGCAAGCTTCACAAAATCAGGCTGCATCGAAAGATCGGTAGAGGAGTGACGCTTGTCATAGAACAAGGTTTGCCACTGACGAACCATTCCCAAGAAGTTATTGTTCAAGATAACATTGATAACCGGGAGTTTATACTCAACCGCTGTCATCAATTCTTGGATATTCATGAGTATCGAGCCATCACCCGTGATGTTAATACTGACACGATCCATATCGGCACGTTTAACACCGATTGCCGCCGGAAAACCGAAGCCCATCGTTCCAAGTCCCCCTGAACTTACCCATTGACGAGGGCGGGTAAAGGGATAAAACTGCGCCGTCCACATCTGATGCTGTCCGACGTCGGTTGAGATATTGGCACCATCACCCAAGAGCTGTCCGATACGCTCAACTACCCATTGCGGTTTAATGCGATCTCCCTCTTCTTTGTACGAGAGAGGATGAAGCTTGTTAAAATTTGCAATGGTGTTATGCCATGATTCATAACGTTTAGGATCGACTTGCTCACGAGCAAGAGGAATCATTTGCTCCAATACATTTTTGACATCTCCAACGATTGGAAAGTGGGCATTGACCAATTTTGAAATACTCGCCGGATCGATATCAACATGGATGATCTGCGCATTTTTCGCAAATTCAGAGAGCTTTCCGGTAACACGGTCATCAAAACGAGCACCCAAACCGATAACGAGATCGGTCTCAGACATCGCCATGTTTGCCGCATACGAGCCGTGCATCCCAAGCATCGAAATCAATAACGGATCATCATAGCGGAGCGTTCCGCGTGCCATAAAGGTCTCTACCGCAGGAATTTGAGTCATTTTGGAGAACTCACGCACCAGCTCTGCCGCATTAGCGTTGATAATCCCACCTCCGAGATACAAGAGAGGACGTTTAGAGCTCGCGATCGCTTCCATCGCTTTTTTGATCTGACGCGTGTTACCCTTGGTCGTCGGTTTATACGTCTCGATATCAACCTCTTTGGTGTAATCAAATTTAGCGATTTGTGCCGTTACGTCTTTTGGAATATCGACATGCACGGGACCCGGACGACCGGTACGAGCGATGTAAAATGCCTCTTTGAGAATACGTGGCAAATCAGCCGCATCCGTTACTAGATAGTTGTGTTTCGTACACGGACGGCTGATACCGACCGCATCGATCTCTTGGAACGCATCGGTTCCGATAAGAGACATCGGCACCTGACCGCTTATCAGTACGAGAGGGATAGAGTCCATGTAGGCATCCGCTAATCCGGTCACACCGTTGGTAAAGCCGGGACCGGAGGTAATCATCGCCACCCCTACTTTACCGGTAGCTTTAGCATACCCCTCTGCGGCATGTACCGCTGCTTGTTCGTGTCTTGTCAATACATGCTGAAACGATCGCTGTTTGTAAATCTCATCATAGACATTCATGATCGCCCCGCCGGGGTAACCGAATACGACTTCGACTTCCTCGGCGATAAGTGCTTCAATAACCATCTGTGCACCGCTGATTTGCATGTTGTCTCCTTATTTATAAATTCAAATGCTTCCCTCAGCCGAGGCAGATTAAAATTGGCTGATAATATAACTAAAAAAGTAGGGAATTATAAAAGAAAATAGCTATAAATTACGTTAAAAGAACCCAACCCAGCCACTTTATCCGAATAATTATGGTTTTTTAGATGCCGTTACAAGAAATATCGGATATTCTCGTGTCTCTTTTTCAACCGTATAGGCGTGGTGAAATCGAACATGTTCAAATCCGGCGTTTTCAATCGTCTGACGCAATACAGAGCGCTCAAATCCAAAATGGTATACTCCATCATTTCCATGAGAGTGAAACGTTCCATCTTCCGCTTCTAAATCGGCGATAGCGATGAAACCGTCTCGTTTTAAATGGGAATGAAAGGTTCTAAATAAATCTTCCGTGTCCTCAACATGGTGCATTGCCATCGAACTGACGATTCCATGAAACTGCTTATTTAACGGTTCTTCGCAGATATTTTGGCAGATCGTTTCTACACATAGATTTTCAGAATTTTTACTCTCAAGCTGTTCCAACATTTTCTCAGAGAGATCGACACCCACAACTTGATTCACCATGCTGGCTATTTTAAAACTAAGCAGTCCGGTACCTGCACCAAAATCCATGATATTCATATTATTTAATAATGAAATGCGGCTGCTGATGGTTTGGAAGACGCTGTGGGCGATATTTTGACGCATATCCCCTTTGTCCCACCCCTGTGCAGCTTGATTAAAACGTTCCGTCATGCTCTACCTTTTAAGCTTATAATCTCTTGTTTGTATGTGAGGGTATTATAAGATAATTCTCTCATAATCCGAATGAAATAATCTTTTCTTTAAGATTTCAGGTGTACCATCTCTATGAATCATTTTTAACTCTTCGCAACATAAAGGAGACTCCAATGGAACACAATGGCAAATTGATTATCGTAGCAGATATGGGTGAACTCAAAAGTTATAAAGTGCAAATGATTACAGCAACAAACCGCTATCACTTGGAACTTCAAAGCGATTTGGATTATATCGAGGGTCGTCAAAGTATGAGTGAAACACTTAGTGATGATCAGGGCCGCTTTAAGAATGGCAGCGGAGAGGATCACGGTGCTGAGCACGAACGTGAACAGCGTTTGGTTCAACAAATCTCAGATGATATATCTGCGATGCTCTCTAACGCACAACCGGGTTCTTGTTACCTTGCATTTCCGGCTAAACATCACAAAGAGCTGACATCAGCCCTCTCCGATCGAGCACAAAAAGCTTTGGCTAAAAATATAGACGCCGATCTTGTCAAATGTCCGGTAGAGGATTTGCTCTCGCATTTCTAAGGATGAGAATAATTACTCATGCACCTGTTTTTTTACGGCTGACATAGTTTAACACCGCCATAGAAACGATCAGAATACCGACTCCGCTGATCAAATAAAATGCAAAATGCATATTTCGAATATCGTTGATAGCCACTTTAAAGACGACCATCAGCGATTCGATGGAGAGGGCGATAATGATCGAGGTCAAAAACTTGGTCAGTGTTTTGTATTCGTTTCCCTCTTCGAGGGTTAGGGAACGGTAGAATACCTCTTGTTCCAAGATCGTTTTCGCCAGATCGTAAATCGCAATCGCTAACGTAATCCCGATAATCGATTTAAAAACGTACTGAAGGGTTTCATCACCGCTGCTCATCAGGGCTTTGACAAATCCCAGCAATCCATACCCGCCTAAAAACAGCGCAAGCAATACAAGTCCGCCCCCAAGAAGTCCGTAAACCCACATCGAGAGTTTAGAGATGAGGCGGGTACTCTCGATCAGATGCATTTTGCCCAGTACCGCGACAAGATCGAGATCAAATACGGCAATTTTTCCATCGGAGTATTTGCGGGCGACAGAGACTTTCGGCTGACCGCTGTTGGCACAGATGTAGGGGTTGGAGATGTAGTTGCCTTTATCGTCAAACTGGATACGCTTAATAAAATAGGCTCTGTCTGAGCCATTTAAACTCATATCATGGCCGCTTCGTCGCCATGTCGGAGTAATCTGTTCCCCCTTTTCATCCATCAAATACATATCGGTGAGACAAGGAAGTCGTTTAAAAAATTTATTAACTTGAACATCATCGAAATCGTGCTGAGGAGTGTCGCTGATCGTATTCAGTAAAAATCCCTCTACCGCTTCTCGGTTTTCACGGTATATCTGCATCATTTGTTTCATTCGTTTTGTTCCGTCCTGTTAAAGTTCTTTAGTGTATCCAAAACCGCTTACGGATGTCAAAATAGAGAGTGAGTCTAATGCATACCTTGTTACCATTTTTGAGTTATCATTGATGAGTATTTATTTTTTGTAAAAAGGGGCATATCATGAGTACACGACACGATCTGGATCTCAAAGCATTCGAAGTGATCCTCAAAACCGAAAAAACAAAAATCGAAAAAAATATCGCTCTCCTTAAAGCAGAACTGAGCAGTATCGTCGATGAAGATGAAATCGATGATGTAGAAGGGATTGCGGGGCTTGAAATTGACAATACGAACGATCAAGCACTTCTGCAAAAGTTGGAATCAGAGATGTCGGAGATTAATACGGCACTCAACAAAATCGCATTGGGGAGCTACGGTATTTGTGAAAGAACCGGCAAACCCATCCCCGTGGCAAGATTAAATGCCAATCCTACGGCACGAACCCTAGTAAACGAGTGAGAGGGTTTCAATGCCATACCCTGATCATTTGAATAATCATTTAAGTCAAGTTGCTGAAAAAATGGGAATGAACCTCTCTGAGATGACCATCGTAAAAATGTCTCCCGGTACGGATGAGAGGCACAAGGATCTTGAACTCCTACAGGGGAACTGGCATGATGATCGTCCTTGGGCTATCATAGATGAAGAAGATCACCTCTATACTCTGAACTCTGTCGACTCCTTGGCCAAGATCATACGTCTTTTGAGCACTACCCAAAGTGAAGTTTTTCAACATAAACTTGAAAAAGCGATTTGGCAGCGTTTACCGATAGATTTCGAAGATGTTTGGGAAGTAGCGATGGATCGGATACGGACAATGGCTCGAAGTCAGTCTGAGAATACCGTTGTCAATATCGATCTTGATTGGCTAGTTCGTGAGATCCAACAAAAATACCCGAATCTTTTTTATCATATAGACCAGATACTGGAAGGAAAAAAATAACGAAGAGAGCGGAGTCTTACTATGAACACCAACGAACAGCTCATTCACCATTTGATCGATTCAGGGGTTTTGCATTCACAATCTCTCATTCACGCCTTTAAAGTATGTGACCGTATCCTTTTTATCCCTCAAGAGCTTCATCCCTATGCCTACAGCGACCGTCCTTTGCCTATCGGAGTGGCACAAACCATATCGCAGCCCTACACCGTTGCCGTTATGCTGGAGCTTTTACATCCTATGCTCGGCAACAGAGTATTAAATATCGGTTCGGGATCAGGCTGGACAACGGCTCTGCTGGCAACGGCAGTCGGAAAATCTGGATTTGTGGAAGGGGTTGAGATTATCCCCTCTTTGGTTGAATACGGAAATGCCAACTTACGCAAAATACCTATAGACAATGCATCGATCACTCTCGCTGATCCTTCAGCTTTGGGACGAGAGGGCAATCTCTATGACCGTATCCTCGTTTCGGCAAGTGCGCCCGAAATGCCGACAAAACTCTTCGATCAACTCAAAGAAGGGGGAATACTCGTCATTCCTATCCAAAACAGTATTTGGCATATCACCAAACACGAAGACGGAACGCTCGATGCCTATGAGCTTCCCGGTTTTCAATTTGTCCCCCTTATCGTCTGAAAAAACGGATAACTCCTTTACGAGCCTCTTCTGCCGCCAATATAATAATTGTTACCGCACCAACCGCCCACCAATAGATCGGATCGAACGGATGTGTACCGAAAACACTACTGAGCGGAGTCACAAAAATAAAAAGCACCAATATCCCGATCTCGGCAGCCACCCCGCCCCAGTAATAACGGTTGCTCCAAAAACCGATGGTGAATAACGAATCTCTTTGACTGCGGCATGAGAGGCCGTTACCGATCTGGGCAAAAACAATAGCGGCAAAGGTCAAAGTGACCGCTTGAAGATACAACGGATCGCTCCACGACAAAGGTTCTCCACTCCAGCCGTGTGCGCTAAGGTAGAACCAAAAAAGTCCCATGGACATTACCGCACTCAACAATCCTAAAAAGCCGAAGGCTCTCAAATAAACACCGAATGTCAATATGTGATCTTTACGGCTTCGGGGGCGTTGATTCATCAACCCCTTATTGGGCAATTCAGCCCCCAGCGCCATCCCCGGAATAATGTCCGTTCCCAAATCGATCGCTAATACCAGCGGAACGGGAAGTGCCAAAGGGAGCCCGAATGCAAAAAAGAGGACATACGGTACCGCTTCGGGTAAATTACTGGCAAGCATATAGGTGATAAAGCGGCGTATGTTTTCATAAACGGCTCTCCCCTCTTCTATCCCTTTGACAATCGTTGCGAAATGATCATCCATCAGTATCGCATCAGCGGACTGTTTTGCCACATCGGTACCTGATCCCATGGCAATACCGACATCCGCCCTCTTCAGTGCAGGTGCATCGTTGACACCATCACCCGTTACCGCTACCGTCTCTCCCATCTCTTTAAGAAGGGTGACAAGGGAAAGCTTCTGTTCGGGTGATACACGGGCAAATACATGGTTTTTATGCAACAGCCGCTTGATTGCCGCAGGGGGAAGCGTATCGAGCTGTTCTCCGCTCGTTACCTCCGTACTCGCCGTAATGATTCCCGCACTCATCCCGATTGCACCGGCGGTCAGAGGGTGATCCCCCGTAATCATCACCACCCGTATTCCGGCTTTATGACACAACCTGACCGATTCAAGAATATCATCACGCAACGGATCGACCATGGCGATAAAACCGATAAAGCTCAACCCGTTTTCAGCCTCTTGCCGTGATGTCGGGAGCGTGCTGCACTCACGCGACGCAAAACCGATAACCCGATAACCCAATGCCGCCAATGCGTCATGTTTATCCATCAGTTTTTGGTATTCGCTCTCTGAAATCGGCTTTTTCCCCTCTGCGGTCATCACCTCATCGCACAACCGCAGAATAACTTCAGGTGCCCCTTTGGAAAAAATCGAAAATCCTCCGTTCAAAGAGTGTACGGTAGACATCCGCTTCAGATGATAATCAAACGGATACTCACTCACCATCGGGTATTCACTGCGTCGGTGTGCAACATCGGTATAGCTGAGGGCAAAGATGAAAAGAGCCTGCTCTACGGGATCGCCGCTAGAAGCATCGGCGCGGTTGCACAAAAGAGCGGCATTCAGAAGCTCCGGCGAGGGGGGCTGTTTTTCATCCTCTTCCCATGCCGCCACTTCCATCTTGTTTTGGGTAATCGTCCCCGTTTTATCGGTGGCTATCACCGTTACGGCTCCCAGATTTTCGATAACCGAAAGGCCGTTTACTAAAAACCCCTTGGATGCCATCCGCTGTGCGCCGAATGCCAATGCCAGCGTCACTGTCGGCAGCAACCCCTCAGGAATCAGCGCAACCAAAACACCGAGCGAAAATAAAAATGTTTTCCATAACTCGTTATCTCCGAACCCTGAAAGGAGGATCAAACTTCCAGCAATCGCCGTTGAGGTTAATGCAATGACTTTAGAGATATGAGCTATCTCTTTTTGCAGATGGCTGGTCCCCGAATCGACACTTTGGGTTAACACCGCAATCGCCCCGTAGCGACTCTCCTTGCCTGTGGCAAAAACCAGCCCTTGTGCCTCCCCTTTTACGACATAGGTTCCCGAATAGAGGACATTTTTGATATGATCGCTCCCGACAGCGTCTGCGGAGACGAGTTCGCTCTCTCCGGTGAGGGTACTCTCATTCACCCAAATATCCGATGATTGAATCAGATACATATCGGCAGGAACTTTATCCCCCTCACTAAGAAGGACAATATCACCGGGGACGAGGGAGCTTGCCAATACCTCGCCCTCAATCCCACTCCGGCGGACGCTCACTTTTAGAGGAAGCATATTGCGCAATGCTTCGAGGCTTTTTTCGGTGCGATATTCCTGATAAAAGCCGAATGCTCCGTTCAAAACAATCACAATAACGATAGCCCATCCGATAGGAAGCATATTGGATGCAGGGTCGATCCACGCAATCGCGAAACTGATACACGCGGCAACCCACAGCAAAAGGGCAAAAAAGTGGGTAAATTGAGCGGTTAATTTAGAGTACCAAGGTGGAGTGGGAATTTTAGCGAGGAGATTAAAACCGTGTTGAAGATGTCGTCGTTTAACTTCCTCATCGCTTAACCCCTCTTCAGAGGAATCGAATGTTAAAAACAGCTCGTGGAGTGTCATTGCATTCATATTTTAATGCCAAACCCCTTCAATAGCCGTAGCACAATAGGGACACTGATTCCCTTTGAGCAAATGGTTGGTAACGTACTGACCGATATGTCCGTGACGGTCAATTACCACTCTTTGACAAGAAGGACAATAGGTCGATTCACGTGCCTCATCATCGATATTACCGACATAAACGTATTTTAATCCCGCTTCTTTACCGATCTCGTAAGCACGGCGAAGGGTTGAGGAAGGGGTACGGGGTGTATCCATCATCTTGTACATCGGATGAAATCCGCTGATATGCCACGGCATAGAGGGATCAAGAGAAGCCTGAAACTCGGCAATGGAACGTATCTCTTCATCCGAGTCATTCAGCCCCGGGATCAGAAGGGTCGTCGTTTCGATCCATATCCCTTTTTTATGGGCATATTCAACCGTATCCAAAACAGGTTTGAGCGAACCGCCGCAGATATCTTTGTAAAACGATTGCGTGTACCCTTTTATATCGATATTCATCCCGTCCAAAAAAGGGGCTATCGTATCGATTGCTTTGTGAGTCTCATACCCGCTGGTCACATAGATATTTTTCAATCCCGCTTCGTGAGCAAGTTTTGCGGTATCGTAGGTATATTCGAAAAAAACAACCGGCTCGTTATAGGTGTAGGCGATGCTTTGGCACTCGTGTTCCAATGCAAAATCGACAGCTGCTTTAGGGGAAAGGGGACGTCCGAAAATTTCGTGACGATGCTCTTTCGGATATTGGGAAATATCGGCATTCTGACAAAATTTGCACGAAAAATTGCACCCCACCGTTCCGAACGAAAAGACGCTTGTCCCCGGTAAAAAATGAAACATCGGTTTTTTTTCGATCGGATCAATATTGACGGCGGCCGCAAGGCCATACGTGAGGAGGTAGAGTTCACCGTTTTCAACTTTGCGGATACCGCAGATACCGTACTCACCTTCGGAAAGTTTGCAATGCTGATTGCACGCTTCGCATGCGATTCGTCCATCGTCGAGTTTGTGTGAGAGCCAAGCTAAGGATGACATTGTTACCCCCTGCAAAAAATAGTGATTTTGAACTATTCTAACTCCATAAAGATTAAAAAAAGCTAGTGAGATTCTTTTAAACTGAGTCCCACTTTCCCTTTGGCAATATCCACCTCGACAACACGGATAGCAGAGAGCTGTTGATTGACACTGAGCACTTCGAGCGGATGGGATATTCGCTTTTCCGACATCTGGGAGATATGGATCAATCCGTCGTTTTTCAATCCGATATCAACAAACGCGCCAAAATCGGCAATGTTGCGCACGACGCCCGAGACGATAGACCCCTCTCGAAGCTCTTTGATGTCGGTGAGATCGGAGCGAAACATAATCGGCGGCAAGCTCTCACGGGGATCAAACCCCGGTTTTCGAAGTTCTGCAATGATATCGGTGAGGGTCGCTTCCCCCACTCCCAACTCTTGCGCAATTCGAGGAATTTGATCTTTGGTGATCGAAGAGAGATCATAGTGTTTTAAAAGGGTATTCGCTGCCTCGTAGCTCTCAGGGTGAACGCCCGTGTTGTCCAGCACGCTTTTTCCCTCTCGTATCCGAAAGAACCCCGCACACTGCTCGTACGCTTTTGCCCCCAGCCCTTTAACTTTGAGAAGCTCTTGCTTGGCTTTGAACGCCCCGCTCTTTTCGCGGTGTTCTACGATGGCACGGGCAACTTTTGCCCCCACTCCCGCGACATAGGAGAGAAGCGATACCGAAGCACTGTTGGGATCAACCCCGATACGGTTGACCAAATCTTCGGTGACACTGCCGAGCTTCTTCTCAAGTAGCTTTTGATCGACGTCGTGCTGATATTGCCCCACCCCTAGCGATTTGGGATCGATCTTCACCAATGCCGCCATCGGATCGCGAAGTCGCTGAGCAATCGAGATCGCTCCGCGTATCGTGACATCGAGCTGCGGATACTCCTCTTGGGCGATTTTGGAGGCGGAGTAGACCGATGCCCCCGCTTCGGAGACGACGGTATAAGAGAGGTTGAGTCCCTCATCGCGGTTTAGCCTCGCGAAAAACTCCTGCGTTTCCCGCGACGCCGTTCCGTTACCGATGGCGACGGCATTAATCCCGTAACGCTTACACAACTGCTTCACCACTTTTGCACTCTTCTCATAATCGCTTTGCGGAGGGGTGGGATAGATCACGGCATGATCCAAATAGGTACCATTTTCATCCACCACGGCGAGTTTGCACCCTGTTCGGTAGGCGGGATCGGCTCCCAAAATGGCACGCTTCGTGACGGGAGGGGAACCCAAAAGCTGTGAAAGATTTTTGCCGAACGTATTGATCGCTTGGATATCCGATTTCTCTTTGATCATCGCGTGCACTTCCCGCTCCAATGAGGGAAATAACAACCGTTTGAAGCCATCGAGGTAGCTCGCTAATAGCAAACTTTGGGAGCTTTTTGCACTGCGTGGAATACGATAATTTTTAATCGTATTCTCCACCCGATCCATATCGAGGGTGATCTTGACGTTCAGCTCTTTTTCGCTCACACCGCGCATAATCGCGAGATAACGATGGGAGGGGATGGAAGCTATCTTTTCGCTCTTTCCGGCGAGCTTTGCAAACAGCCCCTCCTCACTCATCCCTTTGGCGGCTTTTATCTCAAAGGAGGAGTAATCCAGTATCTGACGTCGCCAGTGGTCGCGCTCTCTTGGGTCGTCACTGTAGCGCTCCGCGAGTATGTCCTGCGCACCTTTGATCGCATCCTCACGCGTTGTAACAGAGCCTTTGACAAAACTCTCCGCACGTTTCGACAATTCTCCCAACTCTAACTGCGCACGTTCCAGCAGATCGGCCAACGGCTCCAATCCCGCCGCAATAGCGGCACCGGCACGTGTGTTTTTCTTCTCTTTAAAAGGACGGTAGATGTCTTCGACCTCTTGGAGCGTTGCAGCGTTGTTCAACCGTGTACGCAGATCGTTATTCAACTCCGAGCGCTCCGCGATGAGACGGGAAACCTCCTCTTTTCGCTCCAGCAGTTTTTTCGAATAGCCGTAAATGCTCTCAAACTCCCGTAACTGCTCATCGGTAGCACCCCCTGTCATCTCTTTGCGGTAGCGGGCGATAAAGGGGATCGTAGAGCCCTCTTCGAGGAGTTTCAGGATATTGGTAACGGTTTTGGCAGTGAGTCCCGTTTTTTGGGAGAGCAGATCAATCAAAGGGTTCATTGGTTTCCTGAACCTTTTGCATTTTTGGCGGCGAGTTCTCGGGCTTTGTCTTTTTTACTCTTCCCTTTCCCCTTGATCGGATCGGGTCCTTTTACTTTCGGCGGTGGTGTTCCAAACAGTTCAAACCCCGCTATCTGCTCACGCGGTAGTTTAATAGAGGAGCGTTTTTCGATCAGGGCAAAATGATCGCGCTCTTCATAACCAATAAACGAAATCGCCAGACCTGATTTACCCGCGCGACCCGTCCGTCCGATACGGTGGATATAATCAGCAGGAGAGCGGGGAAGATCGAAATTAATAACACAGGTGATATCATCGATATCCAAACCGCGCGCGGCGATATCGGTGGCGAAGAGGATACGGACTTTTTTCGCTTTGAATTGCTCCAACACATACGTACGATCCTCTTGGAGGAGATCCCCGTTAAACGAGTCCGCCGAAAAGCCGTATTTGCGAAATTTCGCGGCGATATTGTCGGAGGCTCGTTTGTTCGCCATAAAGACCAACACCTGTTCCCATTTTTCGGTTTCGAGGAGGTGGCGAAGCAACGGCCCCCGATTTTCAGGATTCACCTCGATAACACGCTGATGGATGCTTTGTACCGTCGGAAGCTCTGCTTCAAGCGTGACATGAATAGGGTTTTGGGTAATTTTGGAGGCAATCGCTTCCATCTTCGGCGGATAGGTAGCGGAGAAGAGGAGATTTTGACGAGCGGCGGGGATCGATTCTAAGATCAGCTCTAACTCTTCGGCGAATCCGAGGTCGAGCATCTTGTCCGCTTCATCGAGGACAAAAAACTCCAAATGCGACAAATTCATCTGCTTTTTTTTCAAAACGTCGAGAAATCGCCCCGATGTTGCGACAAGAATATCGCACCCTTGTTGAATCGCGTAGAGCTGATCGCCGATACTCTCACCTCCGATGACACTCACCACTTTCGGTTTTGTCGGAAGATAGTTTCCCATACTCTCAAACGTCTGCGCTACTTGGAGAGTCAACTCCCGTGTCGGAGTGAGAACAAGGGCTTTAATTTTCCCTTTCCCCTCGCCGCGCGTCTGTGACCAAAGCTCTAAGATCGGTAATACGAAACTCGCACTCTTACCGCTTCCCGTCTGTGCACGGGCAAGTACATCTTTGTGCTCTAAGACGAGTGGGATCACTTTTTCCTGAATGGAAGTAGGCTGTGTGTAGCCCTCTTCGCTCACCGCACGCTGAAGAGGGGATGAAAGAGAGAGTTGTGAAAATAGCATAAGGGGTCCTCGTAAATAGTAAAAAGAAGTATATTTTGTATTAGTAGTCAAGCGGGTTAAAAACTCATTCACTCTTGTGCTATACTCGTTTTATGAAATACATTTACAATAAAACCCGTTTTAGAATGACCAAAATAGGTCTTGGTAGAGTATGAAGGGATTCGTTTTTCTCTTTCTCGTCTTTAATCTTTTTACGTTTTTAGTCTTTGGATACGACAAATATTTAGCCCGTACCAATCGTCCACGGGTCCGTGAAAAAACACTCCTGAATTTAGCACTGATGGGCGGAAGCGTCGGAGCCGTATTCGGTCAAAAGATCTTTCGCCATAAAACAAAAAAATCCCGCTATCGCTTTTGGATTATTTTAGTCGTCCAATTTGCTCTATTTGAACTGATGTGGTATTACGCTCCGGTGTTGGCTCAAATATTCCGAAGTTTGTGGGCATAGGAAACTCATACAGCATGATTTAAGCCCTTTCTTAGCCATTGACACTTTGACTAGCCTACCGACAGATGCTGAAGCCAAAATTTGATCGTAAAAACTATAATTCGATAGCCTTTTATGCTGCCTATCGTAACTCCGCGCACAATTCTTCATTCTAATAAGTTATATAACTATCGCTATTTCACCGCTATTTAGATTCTATATACTTCCCCGCAGATAAGCTTAAAAAGGATAACCATGACCACTAAATTAAAAATTGACGGTGTAACCTATGATGTTACTGTTGATGACGAAACACCTTTATTGTGGGTACTTAGAGACCATTTGAACCTTACCGGAACCAAATATGGATGCGGCGCTGCTCAATGCGGGGCATGTACTGTTTTATTAGACGGAAAAGCGATCCGAAGCTGTGCAACCTTTTTAAAAGAGATCGGCGATAAAGAGATCATGACGATTGCCAATACAACCGATCCTCTTCTGAAGAAAGTACAAGAGGCCTGGGTTGAAGAAGATGTTCCTCAATGCGGTTATTGCCAATCAGGACAAATCATGAATGCGACAGGTTTGCTAAAGGCGAACAGCAATCCTACCGAAGAAGAGATTTTAGCTGAGATGAATGGCAATATCTGTCGATGCGGTACCTATAACCGTATCAAAAACGCTATTAAAAAAATAAATGCAGGAGCTTAATTATGGGACTCTCACGAAGAACTTTTCTTAAAAATACCGCCATTGTCAGTAGCGCTTTTATCGTCGGATTTTATTTACCGGTAAAAGCCCGTGCCGATGAAGCAACCAAAGAGACGTTGCGTCCTAATGCCTTTATTCAAATTGATCCAGACAACACCATTACCTTTTTGATGGGTCAAGCTGAAATGGGTCAGGGAACGTATACAGCTCTTGCAATGTGTATCGCCGATGAGTTGGATGCGGCTTGGGACGCGGTTCAATTCAAAGCAGCCGATATTGACCCTGTCTATAATTCTGTCTTCGGGCCATGGATGCTGACGGCAGGTTCCACTTCCATCAGTACCAAACAGCTCGAAATGCGTAAAGTCGGTGCTGCCGTCAATGAAATGCTCAAAAAAGCGGCTGCAAAAAAATGGAATGCGGCTCTCTCAGATATCAAAACCAAAAACTCCCATGTTATCAATCTCAAAACAGGGGATAAGTTCACCTATGGTGAGTTGGTCGCAGATATTAAAACAATGAGCATTCCGGAGAATCCTGAGCTAAAAGCACTGAAAGATTGTTCACTCATCGGTAAACCTACCCGAAGACACCCGAGCGAAGCATGGGCAAAAGCGACAGGACAAACAGAATTCGGAATCGATGTGAGAATGGACAATCTCAAATATGCAGCCGTTTTGCATCCGGCCGTTTTCGGGGCCACTATCGTGAGTTTTGATCCCTCAGAAGCACTCAAACGCGACGGAATTTTAAAAATCAAACAAATTCCGACAGGTATTGCCGTTATCGCAGAACACTGGTTCCAGGCAAAAGAGGCATTAAATCATATCCATGTTGTATGGGACAAAGGGGAGTTTGCTAATGTCAGCAGCGACGATTTACGAAAAGAATATGATACTCTTTTAAATACGCCGGGTGCTTCTATGCGTCATGATGGCAATACGGCAAAAGCGTTCAAAGAAGCGCATAGCATCATCTCAGCAGATTATGAATTCCCATTTTTGGCCCATGCTCCGATGGAACCGTTAAATTGTACGATTCACCATACAGGGGAGAGTGCAAAAATGTGGACCGGAGGACAAGTACAAACTGTCTATCGAAAAGTTTGTGCAGATATATTGGGTCTTAAGCCTGAGGATGTGGAATATAACAATACCTTTTTGGGTGGAGGATTTGGACGTAGAGCTGCGGCAAACGCTGATTATATCAAAGATGCCGTCTACACCGCAAAAGACGAAGCGTGGCCGATTATGACACTCTGGACCAGAGAAGATGATATTCGCATGGGGAACTATCGTCCTATGTATAAAAATAAAGCCCGTCTCGCCCTGAACAAATATGGTGATATCACGGCCTTTGAAGCCAAAGTTGTCGGACAGCCGGTTGTCAAAGATACGATACTCGGATTTTTATTTAAAGACGGCGTGGATTGGGCGCAATGGGATGGACTTACCGATCATCCGTATTCGATTATGAATCATGATATGCAGGCCCATTCACCGAGTTCTCCGATTCCCGTATTATGGTGGCGTTCGGTAGGACATACGCAAACGGCTCCTCTGGTGGAAGGTATCGTGGACGAAGCGGCGCATAAAGCCGGAATCGATCCTATCGCCTACCGAATCAGCATGTTGGATGATTTACGATGCATCAAATTATTATTAGACGTCCAAAGAATTTCCGATTGGAAAAATCGTAAAAAAGAGAAAAATGTCGGTTACGGTGTTTCAATCGTCAAATCATTCGGCTCTATTGTGGCACAGGTAGCAAAAGTCAAAGTTACAAAAAATGATTTTAAAGTTGAAAACGTATGGTGCAGTGTCGATTGCGGTTTTGCGCTCAATCCGCTTAATATTGAGAACCAAATGATCAGCGGAATCAATTTCGGACTTGCCGCGACAAAATACAGTGAAATTACGATCAAAAACGGTGAAGCGGAACAAAGCAATTTTTATGATTACCTGGTGACGAGAATCTCCGATGCTCCTGAGATCAAAGTGAGTATCGTCAATTCAGGAGAAAAAATCGGCGGTATAGGCGAGACGGCAGTTCCTCCTATCTTCCCGGCAGTAGCCAATGCGATATTTGATGCGACGGGAAAACGATACCATTCACTGCCAATTAAAATAAGTTAGGCATATCATGTTTGCTCACAAAGATTTTATCAAGTTCCTACAACAATCTAAAAACGATAAAAAAGATATCGTCTGTATCAATGTCTTGGATACGGAAGGTTCCGTTTATCGTAAAAGCGGTGCGACTATGATGGTAAATTCCGACGGCGAATTCATCGGTGTCGTCAGCGGAGGCTGTTTTGAAGAGGACATAGTCCATTGTGCCAAAGAAATCCTCTCAAAACACGAAGGCAAGTATGTCGTCCATGACTTGCGGATGAAAGATGAGACATTGGACAGTTGGGGTAAAGGGGTTGGATGCAACGGGCTGATCAAACTATGGATGGAGCCGTTTTATTACACTCAAAACTACGGTGCGATCGGTATCGCACTGGAGTACGCTTTAAACAGAACCAAGAAAACCCTGATCCGTTCCACAGAGCAAAAGGGTTTTTACGGGTTTTCATCCGAAGAGCGCACAGAAGAGATCTTTTATGATGAAGAATCGCACCTCCGACTCATTTATCAAAAAATTAATTCCCCTTATCGATTATTGATTTTGGGAGCAGGACCGGGAAGTGAACCGTTACTTTCCATGGCAAATACGCTTGGGTGGCAAACCTCTATCTGTGATACAAGAACGTCAAATCTTACCCATGTACATTCTGCCGATGAAACACACTTGTTAAATAACTGCGAAGAGGTAGATGAGATTTTAGAACGAGATTTCGATGCGGCTGTCGTTATGAGTCATAATTTTAACAGCGATGCCGTCTATTTAAAAGCATTGCTTGATTCAGAGGTCTCCTATATCGGTATTATGGGACCTCAGAAGAGAACGAAAAATATTATCGATTCTTTCAGTCAATTTGGCGAGAGTGTTTTTATGGATCCGAGATTGCATAATCCCATCGGATTGGATTTAGGCGGAGAGTCACCTGAATCCATCGCCTTATCTATCTGTGCTGAAATTGAAGCACATCGAAACCGATCTACTCCGATGTCACTGAGAGAAAAAAAAAGGGTAGCAATCCATGCTAACTAACCATCATCTTGAGATTCTTGTTATGGCGGCAGGAACGTCAAGTCGCCTAGGAGAGCCCAAACAGCTATTAGAACTGAACGAGCATACACTTTTGTGGCATGCTGCGGTTCAGGCATTGGAATTTACACCCAATGTCACTGTTGTATTAGGACATAAACATGAACAATGCAGTGACTCTATCAACAATCTCCTTGTAAAAACAGTTGTTAATAGACGTTATGAAGAGGGGCTTGGAAGTTCTATTGCCTGTGGTGTTTCAACATTGGAGGAGTGCGATTGCGTTTTGATCATGCTCTGTGACCAGCCCTTAATCCCGCGAATACATTATAAAAAATTGATAGAAACGTCTAAAGAATTTCCGGATTTGATCATAGCATCACACTACGATAAAAGATCAGGCGTACCCGCCGTCTTTCCAAAACACTATTTTCCCGCACTTCGAGAATTAAAAGGAGATAAGGGAGCTAAAAGCTTACTGGAAACAAATATCTATCAATATATTCCTCTGAGTAACAATGAATCAAAAGATGTTGATACCCAAGAGGATTGGGAGAGAATACGATCTGATTTTTCATAGTCTCCCCTCGATGATCGCATACTCTTCATCGGTAAAGATTCTCGACCTCGTGATAAACTGATACCCCAAATCGATCTCTAATGAAAACGAGTTTCCAAAAGCGCTTTTTTCCTCTTTGACATCGATAGTAATCTGAGAATGTCTAAAATATTCAAATTGGTCTTTGTCGATAAAAAATTCGCATCCGCATATCTCACCGAGTTTTACATTTCTGCTGGGGACATAAAAATCACCTTTCTTGTAGCACATCGGAGCTGTTCCGTCACAGCAACCGCCGCTTTGGTTAAAAACCAATTCACCATTCTCTTGTTTTAATTTTTCAATGACTTCTGCGGCTTCGGGTGTAACGGATAATCGTTCTATGTTCATTTTATACCCTCTGTGCGGGATCAAAACAATTTTGATCCCGCTCGAATTTTTCTGCTATCGATTAAAAAAATCCCATAGCGCTTTTGTTGTACGACGTTAAGATATTTTTCGTGTGTCGGTACGAGTTCAACATCATCATGTGCGTCTCTCTGCCGAGGCCCGATTTTTTGTATCCGCCGAATGATGCGTGTGATGGGTACATATGGTAGCAGTTTACCCAAACACGGCCGGCTTCGATTCCTCGGCTGATTTTATGCAATTGATGCGCATCGCGTGACCATACCCCTGAACCCAATCCATAGATGGTATCATTTGCAATGGCTAATGCTTCTGCTTCGTCTTTAAAGGTGGTGACGGCAAGTACAGGCCCGAAAATCTCTTCTTGGAAGATTCTCATTTTATTGTGCCCTTTGAATACGGTCGGTTGGATATAAAATCCGTTCGGATACGTTGCAGACTCATACACCTCTCCACCGATGAGACACTCAGCCCCTTCTTCTTTACCGATTTTGATGTATTCGAGGATCTTCTCTTTTTGGTTGAGTGAGCATTGAGCCCCCATCATGTTGGCGACATCCAAAGGATTTCCTAATTTGATCGCTTCCATTCGCTCTAAAACACGCTTCATAAACGGCTCGTAGATCGATTCTTGGATCAATGCGCGTGAAGGACACGTACACACTTCACCGGAGTTAAACGCGAATAGAATCAACCCTTCAATCGCTTTATCAAAGAACTCATCATCGGCAGCCATAATCGATTCGAAGAAAATATTCGGAGATTTACCGCCCAATTCCAACGTTGTAGGGATGATATTCTCGGTTGCATACTGCATGATCAGCTGACCTGTAGTCGTTTCACCGGTAAACCCGACTTTTTTAACATCCGGATGCGTTGATAGATATTTACCGATTTTTCCGCCGGCACCGTTGATAATATTGACGACCCCTTTTGGAAGGACATCTTGGATCGCTTCCATCAACAATAGAATCGACATAGGGGTAGCGGAAGCCGGTTTCATAACGATACAGTTACCTGCCGCCAATGCCGGAGCCAATTTCCATGCCGCCATCAATAACGGAAAGTTCCAAGGAATGATTTGTGCGACAACACCGTACGGCTCATAAATCTCTTGAGAAATCGTCGTTTCGTCGATATCGGCCACCGTACCCGACTCGGCTCGGATGACGGACGCGAAATATCGGAAGTGATCCACAACCAAAGGGATATCCGCGAACAAAGTTTCTCGAATCGTTTTACCGTTATCCAAAGTCTCTGCAATCGCTAACGCTTCCAAATTGGCTTCGATTGCATCGGCAACTTTATTGAGCATAATACTTCGCTCTACGACGGAAGTATGTTTGTAGGATTGAAATGCTTTATTTGCGGCTTGAATTGCCAGTTCGACATCGGCTTCATTTGATCTTGGAATTTTTGTTAAAACTTCACCGTCAACGGGAGAGATATTATCAAAATACTCGCCACTTTGTGGAGCTACCCACTCTCCAGCAATAAAGTTCTCATATTGAGATTTGTAAGTCGGTTTTACGTATGCCACTTTTTTTCCTTTGATTCAATTTTGTGAAGAAACTTGGCGGAAGTCTTAACCCGCAGTTTTTTCTCTGAGCATACTTTATACTACTTCTATAGCTTGAAAATAGCAAAGGGTTTTAGCTATTTTGATGCTATTTTGATTTTATATACTTCACTTAGATATAAGTATGAATAAATGGTTATATTAGTCGATTCTAAAGGAATAGTATGTTCGGTCTTTTTAACTCTAAGGATACGCGTAAAGATGTGACAGCTCGAGGTGAGAAGGGGATGATTTCGATCACCTTGCGAGAAAACGATATTAAGAACGGAAAACTTGATCGTCTTGAAATTACACCGAAAGTGGTTATCGGTTTCGTCTCTTCGGCACTTAATTTTTCCACGATATCTTCTCTATTAAAACAAACACTTCCACCCGATACGACCTTGATTCTCTCAACAACAGCCGGAGAACTGTGCAGTTTTGACAAATCCGATCCTATCACCAATCTCTACTCCCAATCGAATGTAGGAACGGGTGATAATATTGTATTAATGTTGTTTGCCAAAGAGATGATTAGCGATGTTTATGTCGCTTCTGTTCCACTAAAAAGCGAAGATATCGGGTCAAGTTCCAAAAATGCCGCGACCCGAGTTTCAGCTATTTCCAACGAGCTTCGACAAATTCACGTACCCTTTAAAATGAACCATGAAGATACGCTTGGCTACACACTGATTGATGGCCTTTCTGCCAGTGAAAGTTTCTTGATGGAAGCCGTTTATAATGTTGGTAAATTCCCTTGTCTGCTCGTCGGCGGAAGTTCGGGCGGAAAACTTGACTTTGAAAACACCTATATTTTTGACGGTACACGTGTATTAAGACACCATGCCGTCATCACATTTATTAAATTCACACCGGGCTATCGATTTGGGATTTTCAAAAGTCAAAACTTCAAAAAATCGGCCGTAAAGTTTACGGTATTAGCCGCTGATCCGATTAAACGGATTGTTTCTGCTTTTATAGATACCAAAACCAATGCACGGATCAATGTCATCGAAGCATTATGCACTCATTTCGGTTGCTCTCCACAACAGCTTGATGTGAAACTGGCAAATTATACTTTCGGGATAGAAATAGACGGTGAAATTTATGTTCGATCGATTGCTTCAATTGATAGAACTGCCGGTGTCATCCATTTTTACTGCGATATCGAAGCGGGTGAAGAACTGATACTGTTGGAAAAAACAGACTTCGTTCGAACAACTTCAGAACATTATTCGGAATTCAGCTATAAAAAGCCCAAAGCTATAGGGGCCATTTTCAACGACTGTATTTTACGTCGCTTATTTAATACAAATGAACTCAATAGCCTTCGTTCATTTCAAGACATTCCGGTAGCAGGCTTTTCGACATTCGGTGAACTTCTAGGTGTTAATATTAATCAAACACTAACCGCGATCTTTTTCTACCGGATCGGCAATGAACCTTTCCATGATGAATATATCGATAGTTTTGTTCAAAAATATGCCGGATTTAAAAGCTATTTTCTCCTACGAAAAATTAATCGTCAGAATATGATCGATAACATCAACAAGGCTATGTTGAGTCAGATGAAAGAGAGCATGCCTGTTATTGAAACCATTGGAGATACCATCAATCATGCTGTTGATTCGATTGATACTATTGGAAAACAACTCTCAACGGTACAAGATCAATTTTCAGTTTTTTCCATTCATATGGAAAAAAGCAGTGTAGATAATGCAAATCTCTCTTCGGATGTAGAAAATCTTACGAATAATGTTCGTGAAATACGTGCGGTTCTCAGTGTTATATCCGATATAGCAGACCAAACAAACCTTCTTGCTCTGAATGCCGCGATTGAAGCTGCCCGTGCAGGAGAACACGGCCGTGGATTTGCAGTGGTTGCAGATGAAGTACGTAAACTGGCCGAACGAACTCAAAAGAGTCTCTCCGAAACCAACATATCAGTTAACACGATTATTCAGGCGGTTGAAGGAATTAGTGAAACGATGAAAAATGTGAGTACAGGGCTTACGACTATGTCATCAAAAAGTTTAGTACTCTCTAACGAAATGGAAGTTCTCTCAGATAAAAGCCTAAGTATTTCCGACGAACTTCGATCTCAGTCACTTTTAACGCAACAACTCAATAATGAGCTCAATAAGCTTCAAGTGTATGAAAAAACATTAGACATCTTAAATGGATGAGTGGATACCCGCCTGCGCGGGATTATTCACCTTAATCATTTAGGTCGTTCAACCATATAGCCTATTGATCGAATATTGATAATCATATCTTCTTTCAAAACATTTTTGATTCGGTTTAACTCTGCCCTTATTGTGGCATTATCGATCATATCATCATTCCAGACATAGTCTCTAAACATGTCATACGTCACGATTCTGCTTCTATGCTGAGACAAAAGCTCTATGATCTGAAGTTGTCTTTTCGGCAGAATCTGGGGTTCGTTGTTAAACAGCAGCGTCATCGTTTCACTGTCAAAACTATACGATTTAGAGAGCCTTTTATGCGCTTGCGGAACTTGTCTGGATTGTAATATTTTATCGATTCTAAGACTTAATTCTTTCAGATGAAACGGTTTTTTCAAATAATCATAACAACCTAAATTGAAAGCTCTTGATATATCTTCAATATCGATTAGCGCTGAGATAAAAATCGTAGGAATCTGTATTTTCTCATTATGGGTAGTCTCTAAAAGTGTTAACCCATCCATACCGGGGACATTGATATCCAGAAGCAGCAAATCAAAATTACTGTTATGAATCTTCTCCAATCCTTGTGTCCCGTCTTTAACCAACTCCACAACATGCCCTGTGGCCTGTATGTATTTCGATATGGCTTCACCCAGCATAATATCGTCTTCGACTAATAAAATCTTCAAAGGTATGCCTCCTTAAATTCATAGGTAAATGAGGTCTCTTCTTTCGTTGAATGCAATTCAAAAGCGACATTCTCATTATTACAAATCTCTTTTACGAGATTTAACCCCAATCCAAACCCTTCTTGCTGAGAACTTTCTCGGTAAAATTGCTCGAATATCTTATGAGGATTTGCTATCTCCGAAGATTTGCTTTTAAACGTAACTTTACACGTACTTTGATCATGTTCAATCACAACGTAAATTGGCTCATTCTCTTTCGTATATTTGATGGCATTGGTCAGATTGTTATCGATGATCCGTTGCAGCTGAGATTCATTAAAATAAATGATGAACTCTTTTTCAGGACTCGTAAAAACAAAACTGACATTCGATTTTTTGGCCACAATATTAAAAAACTCAATCCGGCTTCTTACATAATCCACTAAATCAATCGTATGCTTCGTATATTCGATCGTTTTGTTAATGAGCAAATACGACAAATCATCGTATATGGTACAGACATTTTTCATCGCCGCTTCGATGTTACACAGGTATGGATTTTTACCGTATTCCGCTTCGTAAAGTTCAACATTGCACATGATAATACTCAGCGGAGTATTGGTTTCATGTACTGCGTATTTGATAAACAGATCTTGAGATTTTAATAAACTCTGAGAATAGAGCTGTTCCTCTTCCAACTTCTTTTTCTGCTGTTCATAGTCGTCCGCTGATTGTGATATGAGATGAGCCAATGCACCGACGGTTATGGCATAGTCGTCATTTTCCAAAGGGATCGTTTTTGGCTTATTTTCAAGGGCAGAGCACTCTATGCAATCGGATTCGCATAAGCCGACGACAGTGAAGGTTTGGTTGAGCAGTTCATTGTGCCCTTCATGATGATAAAACTCGGCATAGCTGAAGAATCCTACTGTCGGTGCGTTCTTAACAAAAGGCTCCATTTCTATATTAATCAGACTGGGCATATACCTTCTGCGCGCCATACACGAATAGACAAAATAGGTTTGCATATTTTTACAGGGTGCCTGATACGTGTTGTCAAACGATTGCTGGATAATCAGTTCTGCGTTTCCGAATCCCAGCCGTACCTTATCTCCGACATTGAGATTCCCGGCAAAACTCATACTGCCGTCATTATGCTTGGCAATAACGGCGCGTGCGACTTTCAAACCGTTTTTATCCACAATCAATGGAAATTCAATCCCTGTTTTCGGGAGCGCCTTTGCGACCTCTTCCCCTAAATATTTTTTGTAAAAATCGACGGCCGGCATACCGGAAATCTTATACACCCGATTTTCTCTGATTTCATCAATCGTATGCTCAATTCCGATGGGAGACCAGTCAAATTTATAATTGTTGTAGACACTTAGCTTATCCGAATGCAAAGCAACACCGACAGCACCTTGTGCAAGAACCGTTTCGTTTTCACAAATATAGGTCTGAACAAATTGACCATTGTCTCCAGCCATTCCCCCGCAGACCATGACGGTATCGTTAACGGATTCAATCCCTTTTAAAAACACTTCACCGTTGCTGGTAGTACCGTCGGTAAAGAGGATCAGCAGTTTTGTGTTGGGTTTAATAAGCTTTTTTGCAAGATCGACTCCGTTTTGAAAACAATCTTTTCCATTCACCGATGCGCTGGTAATTTCTGTTTTGCTAAAGGTAGAGACTGCGATGATCGTTGAATGGGTTAAAATATCGCTATTGTTGATTTCCCCGTCCGTGGTCGTACCGATAACGACACTGAAAGGAAGTCTTTTTTTAATTTGTGCCGAGGCTTCTTGGAGTATCTCTTTTCCATCACCGCAAAAGATTTGAACTAAAATATTCTGTTCATTTTTTATCTCATCCAACCACTGTTGCTGCGATAAATCCGTATACTCAAATGTGTAGGTTTTCATGGCCTTTATTCTATCAAAAATATTAATAAAATAAAGACATTTTCGATGAATTTAATATAATCTATTCATATAATTTGCCTAAATTAAGCTATTTGAACTGTTTATAGCTTTGAGTGGAATTATTGAGTAATATTTTTCAAAAATTGCAAGATTAATCGAACACCTGCGCCGCTGGCACCATAGGGATTATACCCCCATATTTTGTGGGCATACGATGCTCCTGCCATATCGAAATGGAGCCATTTTTTCTTGTTCTCATCTTTGATAAACCGGTCTAAAAAGAGACTCGCTGTTATCGCACCGCCGTTTCGTGAAGAAGCGGTGTTAACCATGTCGGCAATCTCACTGTCGAGATCATTCTCAAAATATCGGTTGTAAGGCAAAAATCCGACTAACTCGCCGCTTTGCACTGCTGCCGTATTGATTTTATGCTTTAAGATCTCATTGTGTCCCATTACCGCTGTAGTATGACTCCCTAACGCGATAATAGAGGCTCCCGTAAGGGTAGCAAAATCAAAAATATAATCAAAATTTTCGATCTCGTCCTGAGCATAACAGAGACAGTCTGCTAAAACCAATCGACCTTCGGCATCCGTATTTTTCACTTCAATACTCATACCGTTTTTAGCCCGCAGCACGTCATCGGGTTTATAGGCGTTGCCTCCTATCATGTTCTCTACTGCACCGATAATCCCATGCACTTCACACTCAATATCCAGTGCTCTCAACGCGCTCATCACCCCTAATACAGCGCTCCCGCCCGCTTTGTCGCACTTCATGGAGACCATAGAATCGGCCGATTTGAGACTCAATCCCCCACAATCATACGTCAGCCCTTTACCCAATAGGACAATTTTAGCCTTTGGATTTTTAGGGCGGTAGGTGAGGTGAATGAGTTGTGACTCATGTACGGATGCCCTTCCGACACTCAGCATCGCATTCATCCCCATTTCATGCATTTCATGTTCACCCAGGATTTTGCATTCCAAACCGTCTCTTTTAGCAAAATATTTTGCGTCCAGTGCCATGATATGCGGGTAATAGTCCTGCGGCGGCGTATTAACGATATCTCTGACAAAATTAACATTGCGGCATATAATTTCAACCTCATGCAGCAGTTCTTCGAGGTGATTTTTGCTGTACATACTGCCGCTGTAGGCAATAAAGATCTTTCTCTCTTGATGCTTTTTTGACTCATGTTTGTATTGGGTGTAGTAATAATCACCCAAAATAAGCCCTTCAGCCAATGCTTTCACATCCAGTTTATCCTGATAGTGTTCTAATGCTATAAAGAGTGTTTTGAAACTGCTTTTTTGTATGGATTGAATCGCTTTTGCCGCACTGATTTTGAGATCTTCTGCGCGGAGCGAACGGCTTGCCACATACAAAATACTCTGATGAATATCCAAATAAGTCGTCCCCTCTTTGAGGCTGAATCCTGCTTTGGAGAGCATTTTGGTCTGGTCCGATTTTGCGGATAGCGTTGTTATAAACGATAGGGTTAAACTCTCTTTGGGCTGCTTGTTGGTGAGTACTATTTGCATGATGAATCCAATCTGTTTGCAATGATGTTCATCGAATTGATTTTGTTTCGGTACAGCGGTTGCTTATCTGAGTTGATGCTCTCCTCTACTTTGGTTGTTACAACATGATGAAAACCGGATTTGTCACAGACGGGATCCGCTTCATGCATATCTTTGGTCAATGCATAGGCTTGACATCGACATCCGCCGAAATCTTTCTCTTTTTCATCACACGTTCTGCATGGCTCCCTCATCCATGAGTCCCCTCGGAAATAGTTAAACGCTTCCGAATCGTTCCATATCGCTTCAACCGAATACTCTTTAACATTGGGAAAGGTGAGCGGAAGGGTGTTCGCCGTGTTGCACGGAAGTGCCACTCCGCTTGGATTAATGGTCAAAAAAGTCGAACCCCATCCATTCATACACGCTTTCGGACGTGTGGCAAAATAATCCGGTACCACAAAAAAGACTTTCATATCTTTTCGATTTTCTCGGTAGTGATTCGTGATCGCTTTGGCCTCAGCCAGCTGCTCTTTAGTCGGAAGGAGTGCATTGATATTTTCAAGCGCCCAGCCGTAATACTGGATGTTAGCAATTTCAAGGTAGTTTGCCCCCAGACGCTCCGCCATTTCAATGATATCACCGATCTGATGGATATTTTGGCGTGTAATACACGTGTTGACAATCAACTGAAGTCCATTATCTTTACACGCTTTGGCAAAAGCCATTTTGTCTTTAAAAGCGTTTTGATTGTTCGTTATCAGTGTGGTTGTATGCTCATCGGATGATTGAATACCCAACTGCACCGTCTTAAGCCCTGCTTCTTTGAGTTTAGAAACAATACTGATATCGGCTCCGACCCCAGAGGTAATCAGATTGGTATAAAACTTTAACTCATTGGCTTTTTTGACAATTTCGAGAAGATCTTTGTTCAGCAGAGGTTCACCGCCTGAGATACCCAGCTGAACGGCTCCCATAGCCCGTGCCTCTTCCATGACTCGAAACCAGTCCTCTTTGCTCATAGAGTCTTTCGTATTGGCAAAATCAAGCTGATTGTAGCAGTAGGTACACTCCAAAGGGCATTTATGTGTCAGCTCCAGCAATATCCATAAAGGGGGGCTAACGGTTTTATTATTAGGCTTCATGATAAATTACCCAATTGCGAGACATCGCTTCATCAAGAAATTCCATAACATCGGATTCAATCGCTTGATTCGAAAATTTCTCTACCAATGTTGTGATGATAGAGTCACACGAGTTCGCACCGTCACATAAACTCATAATCTCCCCTGCTGAGAAGCTGAGTTGCACCATCCCCTCAGGATAGAGCAAAACATAACAGCTTTGTTTCTCTTCATATTGGAGTTGAAAGTGACTATTCACTGCAAGAAATTTTTCGCGTTGCATGACAATCCTTAATATTAAAATACGGCGGTCGTTTAAGCTCATACGCAAGATAGAGGGCATCTACCATCGTCCACAAAATATCCAATTTGAACTGCAAGATTGAGAACGCTTTTTCTTGAAGCTCTGCGGTATTGAACTCCTCCAGCGTCAGTGCCAATCCGTGCTGTACGTCACGTCTTGCTTCCGTAAGTCGTTTTTGAAAATAACGTAACCCGTTTTGATCGATCCATGGATAGTTTTTAGGCCATGTATCAAGGCGCTGCTGATGTATTTCAGGTGCAAACATCTCGGTTAATGAAGACATCGCCGCCTCTTTCCAGGGTGCATGTTTCGCAAAGTTGACGTACGCATCGACGGCAAATCTGACCGAGGGCAACACATATTTATGACTGATAAGATCTTCTTTATTCAGCCCTACCGCCGTACCCAAATCGAGCCATGCTTCGATTCCGCCGCCGACACTGTCATGATCATTAATTCTGTCAATCCATTTTCGTCTATCTTCGATAGGAGGGTTGTTGGACATAATCGCCGCATCTTTGATCGGTATCATTGTTTGATAATAAAATCGGTTGGCTACCCATCCTTGAATCTCTTCTTTCGTACATTTACCTTCATACATGCGGATATGAAAAGGGTGATAAATATGGTACATACTCCCCATTGCTCTTAATGCTTCTTCGAATTCTTTTTTACTGAGGGGCGTTTTCATTTTTGTCCTTTAATTTAGTTTTTTGGGTCTTAAATCTCGATATGCATACCATCATATGAGATTTCTATATTGTGGCGTGTAAGCTCTTGATACTCTTCGGTGGTATCATCCAAAATCGGATTGGTATTATTAATATGAATTAATATCTTTCTCGGTTTTTCGAGCGTATCTAATGTTTCAATTAGCCCCCCTGCCCCGCTGAGCGGTACATGCCCCATATCGGTTCCCAGTTTCGTGGAGAAGCCATTTTTGATCATTTCATCATCCGTCCAAAGCGTCCCGTCTATCAAAAGAATATCCGCTATGCGCATCTCATCGATAATTGCTTGTTGCAATACGCCAAGCCCCGGAAGATAAAAGAGCCGCTTTCCGCTTTGCTTATTAATAACCACCATCCCGATATTATCGCCGGCTCTGGGTTTGTCACGATATATTGAATACGGAGGTGCGTTTGAAATCAAAGGAACCGCTCTGAAGGTGTAACTCGGCATAACCGGAATCTCAAAGCTAGTCCCATCGGTTGCTACCTCATGATAATGAGTTCCTCCCCCATCCCAATGGGTCAGCATTTTGAAAAGAGGAAAAGAGGTATTTAACTCTTCGTGTACCTCTTTGGTACAGTAGACTTCGTGAGGGCACCCTTCTCTAAGCATTAAAAGCCCTGTTGTGTGATCAATCTGAGCATCAATAAAAACGATTGCTTTGATCTTTGTTTCTCGTCTGAGCGTTGGGTGCAAAAAGGGGGAATTATGAATTTGTTCTAAAATGTCCGGTGAAGTGTTAAAAAGTACCCAGTTCTCACCGTCTTCACTGATCGTGATCGAGGATTGAGTGCGGCGTTTGATAGATGTTTTGCCTGCTCTGTACCCCTTACAATTGTCACAATTGCAGTTAAACTGAGGAAGACCGCCGCCGGCACTGGAACCTAATACCTCTATTTTCACCTTCTATCCTTTTCTATTATTAACTAAACTTATATACTATAGCCTCAATTAATAACAGAAACGGGCAAAATGATTTGCCCGCTCTTATCATTGTTGCTACGATTATTCGTGGCAGATGTACATAGTTACTTCAAATCCGAATCGGTTATCCGTAAATGACGGTTTTTCCCATTTCATAGCAGCCTCCTTTTTTTTATTTGTGTAGTTTAAATACGTGAACCATTCCACCTTGTGAAATGTGTTTAATGGATTTAGCAACATCTCCGCCCCATAAAGGTACAGCTCCGCCCCAACCTGATACTACAGAGACATATTGCTCACCGTCTTGTTCCCAAGTGATCGGTGATCCAACGATTCCTGAACCCACTTGGAACGAATACAATACTTTTCCGGTTGCGTCATCTAACCCGAGAAGTTCACCTTCCGGTGTTCCTGTAAATACGATTCCGCCGGCTGTTGCAAGTACTCCACCCCATAATGGAGCTTTATTCTCGTATTTCCATTTGATTTTACCGGTTTTAGGATCGATTGCTTTAAGCGCACCGATGTGGTCTTGATATACAGGTTTGATGGTAAAACCAGCACCCATGTATGCAGCACCTTTTTTATACGTTACCGGTTGATTCCAGATGTCCATACCCCACTCATTTGCCGGGACGTAGAAGAAACCTGTATTTTGTGAATACGCCATTGGATTCCAGTTTTTACCGCCTAAGAATGATGGAACGGTAAATACGGTCTTCCCTTTTTCGCCATTGACCGGTACACCGGGACGATTTTCTTCGATAACAACAGGTTTCCCGTCTTTACCAATCTCTTTTGCCCATGAAATTTTGTCAACAAACGGCGAAGCACTGATGAATTTACCGTTTTCACGATTTAAGACATAGAAGAAACCGTTTTTATCGGCAGTTGCACCGGCTTTTACCGTTTTGCCTGAAGCATCTTTATAGTCAAACAAGACAAGCTCTGACATACCGTCAAAATCCCATCCATCGTTAGGCGTGGTTTGGTAATGCCATACAATTTCACCGGTACTAGGATTAATCGCAATTCTGCAAGCAGAATATAAATTGTCTCCAGATCTCTCATGAGAGTTCCATGGAGAAGGGTTCCCCGTCGGTACATAGATAAGATCAGTTTCAGGATCATACGTTACACCGTTCCACGGAGCCGCTCCGCCGTGTTGCCACTGATCGCCTTCCCATGTTGCGTTTAAGGTTCCGCTGATACCATTTTCTTTACCGTTAAGGTATCCCATGTGTCCCTCAACCGTTGGTCTGCTCCACACAATCTCTCCGGTTTTTGGATCACGGGCTTCAACTCTGCCGACAATACCGAATTCCCCACCCGATACACCGGTTATAAGAAGACCTTTAACAATCAAAGGTGCTGCTGTAAATGAATAACCGTCTTTATACTCTGCAATGGTTTTCTTCCATACAACTTTACCGGTAGCGCGATCAAGTGCTACAAGTTTAGCATCCAACGTTCCAAAGATTACGAGGTTGTCAATAAGAGCTGCCCCTCTGTTGATAACGTCACAGCACGGTAAGATCGCATCCGGAAGTTTTGCTTCATAAGCCCAGATTTCTCGTCCGGTTGCAATATCCAGAGCGTATAAACGTGAATACGATCCTGTTACATACATAACACCGTCTTTAACCAACGGTTGTGACTCTTGCCCACGCATTTTTTCACCGCCGAAGCTGAAATTCCATACCGGAACAAGATCTTTGATGCTCTTTTTATTGATTTGTTTCAATGTCGAGTAACGTTGCCCTTTTTGCCCTAAACCGTACGTAACAACATCACCTACAGTTTTATCATCATTGAGGATATCATTATATGTTACGGGATTAAATGAAGCTTTCACTCCACCTTTTTTTGCATTGTTAGTTAGACCTGTGCCCTGAGCAGCACAACCAATAAGAAAGGCAGCAAGTGTTACTGCAATCTTAGTAGTTAGCATTTTACTCTTTGTCATTCTCTACTCCTTCAATTTTAATTTAGCAACAAATTTAGGAAAATCTGTCATTGCCAAAAGTATACATAAGAAAAATAGCCTGAAATTAGCGATGCTAAATTTTAACTTTTTTTCAAAACCTTTTTTGACTTATATCCCATAAATGCGAGGCTTAGTGCCACTATGAAATAGAAAAAAATAATATAAAAGTTGGACAAATCGTATTTTAAATAGAGCGTAAAGCGGATAGATTCAACAATATACGTAAATGGATTGAAGGAACAGACGGTGTATAAGAAAAGCGATGAATCTTTTATCTTCCATAATGGATAGAGTGCAGAGCTCAAAAAGAACATCGGAAAAATAACAAAATTCATAATAGCCGCAAAATTTTCCAGCTGTTTGATAACCGATGAGATAAACAGTGCAAACGCGTTAAGGATAATCGATGTGAATAAAATGACCGGTATCGTAAGCACTATAGCGGTAATACTCAGCTCTATTCCATAAAAATAAGCGACGATTAAAAACGTTATCGCCTGTATCGTTGAGACGATGGCGGTTGCAAACATTTTACAAAAAAGCAAAAAATTTCTATTAATATAAGAAGTCAGTAATATTTTCATACTTCCCATCTCTTTATCAATAATCATGGTTAAAGAGCTTTGCATACCGTTGAAAAGCAAAATCATCCCCACAAGCCCCGGAACGATATAGGTTTCATAGGTTATATAGGACTCATAGGGGGGAATGATGGCTAAACCCAGGGCCGATGTAAAACCTGCTGAAAAGATAAAAAGCCACAATAAAGGGCGAACGAGTGCCGAAAAGAATCGGCTTTTTTCTTTTAAAAAGCGTAATAGCTCTTTATAAATGATCCCTTGGGCACAATAAAAATAGTTACGCATCAGGATTCTCCCTCGTCAAATATCTGAAGGTTTGGGTTAAGTCCGCTTGATTGTGCTCGGCTATAATCGCATCAACCTTGCCGGTTTGAAGAATCTTTCCTTTGTGAATAATGGCCAACGTATCACTCTCTTGAACCTCATCAAACAAATGGGTGATCCATAAAACAGAGAGCTCCCCTTTTTGAACTTTTCGGCGCAAATAATCCAGAATATCAAAGCGGCTTTTCAAATCGAGTCCAACCGTTGCTTCGTCCAGTAAAAGAAGTTTCGGTTTGTTAATGAGGGAGCGTACGATTTCAACCCGTCGTCTGTGTCCGCCGTTGAGTTTTTGCACCTTTGTATCCAGTTTTTCATCGAGGTCAAGATTGCTCAGTTCCTCTTTGATAGAGGCGATGGTCTCTTTAAAACTCAACCCTTTTAACGCACCGTAGTAGTAAAGATTTTGTCGGACGGTCAAATCCAAATCCAGCGTCGGTTCCTGAAAAACGATACCGATATCTTTAAGCGCTTTGCTGTAATTTTGTATCGTGTATCCATTGATCTTTATTGAGCCGGATTGAAGGTTCAAGAGTCTGGTTAGAAGAGAGAATATAGTCGATTTGCCTGCCCCGTTCAGTCCGAGCAAGACAGAAAAAGAGGCTTCTTCGATGGAAAATGAGATATTTTTAAGAACCATCTCCTTATCGTATGTGTGCGATACGTTTTCGAGCTCTAAAATATGTGTTTTCATCTTAGTTCGTCGGAATAACCGCTAGACCCCAAGGATAACGGCCTACTTTAATACTTTTGAGTACTTTTAGTCCATTAACATCGATCACAGAGACATCACCGCTAACACCGTTGGTCGTGTAAAGCTGCTGTTCATTCTCGACAAAGGCCATTTGCCATACCCGTTTACCGACCAATAGATATTTAATCACTTTAAAGGTTACAGCATCGACAACCGCGACATGATTCGCTGGCCCCAGTGCGACAAAAGCGTATTTGCCATCGCTGGTAAGTTTTATACCGACCGGTTGAATTTGATCTTTAAAGATTCCCGGTATTTTAAAGTTGATTTTTGCAATGCCCTTTTTTGACGCTGTATCGACAACCATAACCGTTCCCCCTATCTCTGAAGAGGCCCAAACCTTATCACCGCTTTTATTAAATTCTATATGTCTCGGTCTTTGGTCAACAAGTGTTGTATGCACGATTTTTTTCGTTTTGGTGTCAATCCAATGTAAAAAATTTGATGTCTCTGTTGTTACGATTGCAAGCTTTCCATTAGGGCTTACGGCCATACCCTCAGGTTCTATCCCGACCTCAATCTGTTTTAATACGCTTCTTTTCAGTGTATCGACAATCGTGACCAGTGCATCATTCTCATTCGCGATATAAAGCTCTCTCCCATTAGGATGCAAAGCAAACTGTTCCGGGTCTTCACCCGATGGCAGATTTGCAATCACTCGTTTGCTTTTGATATCCAGTATTTGTACGGTGTCATCATCACTGGCACACACATACAGTTGAGTTTTAGATTTATCGAGGAGAATCCCGCGCGGTCTTTGTCCAACACGTATCGTTTCGGTGACTTTCTGAGTTTTTGAGTCTATAACGGAAATCGAATTGTCTTTCTCATTGGATACGAATACCGTATCTGCCTGAACTCCAATACTGAGCAATAAAATGGTTGAGAGTGCAGTTTTTTTCATAAAAATCCCTTATGACTGATGTTGAAAATATTATACAAAATGTAAATAGCTCGAAAATAGCTATACACACGCTATTTATTTTTCCTATAATTGTCATACCATGATTTTCAGGAGATCAACTATGCGCTATGCACTACATTTACTGATTACAATCTTATTGTGTACCATCTCGCTGAGCGCTACAGATATGAGTGTCAAGATGCTGTATTTACATCAAAAAGTAAAACATCCTCCGGTCCTCTCAAATATCATCGAAAAGCCGGATGACTTGGGTTTGGCCGGGGCAAAAATGGCACTAGAAGACAGTCAAAAAAGTGCTCAATTTATGAATCAGAAGTACTCTTTGGATACGAAAGTATCGTATAAAGAAGATGAGCTCTTAAAAGCTTTTGAGAATTACGTAGACAACGGCGGTCGCTATGTGGTTGTAAACGTTCAAATCTCCCTCTTTCTAAAACTTATGAAGCACCCAAAAAGTAAGAATGTTCTTATATTTAATACCGGATTGAATGATACCAGCCTGCGAATGTACTACTGCAACAGTAATCTTTTGCATACTATTCCAAGTGATGCGATGCTGTATGATGGATTAATGCAATTTCTTGTAAAGCGAAATTTCAAAAACATCTTCTTGCTCCAAGGCAAAACAGTCAAAGACAAACATATTGCTATTGCCATCCGAAGAGCTGCCAAAAAATTCGGTGCCACAATCGTAAAAGAGAAAATTTGGAATAACACAACAGATATTCGCAGAAAAGCGGAAGATGAACTCCCGGCATTTACCCAAAGCGATGACTATGATGTTATCGTTACGGCAGATTATTTTGGCGATTTCGGAGAATTTGTCTATTTCAACTCGTGGTTACCACGTCCGGTAGCCGGTACTCAGGGGCTTACGCCGGTAATGTGGCATAAGAGTATCGAGCAATGGGGGGCGGCACAAATGCAAAACCGCTTTGAAAAACATGCATCACGTTGGATGGAGTCTGAAGACTTTGCTGCGTGGGTCGCAATCCGAACCATTGCAACATCCCTCATGCACACGAACACAAGCGAAGTTAAAGCGAATATTGCCTATATTCGTTCAAATGAATTTGAGTTATCAGCCTATATGGGGAGAAAACTCTCTTACCGAAACTATAATGGACAGCTGCGAATGCCTATCTCTTTAGTTCATCCAAAAGCGCTTATTTCCACCTCGCCGCAAGTCGGTTTTTTACATCCGATAACCGATTTAGATACCCTGGGTATCGCGGCATCTGAGATGAAATGCAAACGAAAATAATCTTTTTTCTCTATCTCTTCTTAACAGGAGAACTCTATGCAGAGAATATTCGTACCGAAACACCCGAATATATCTCCTATAAAGTTAGCGATAGATCATTTGAAGAGGTGCAATTACGCATCAGCAATGAACTGCAAGTCAATGCATTTAACATCGTATACGAGATAAATATAGCAAAAGCCTTAGAAGCGGTATCCAAAAGTTTAGACAAACAACCGCTTCTAAAAAATGCGATCAGTATAGGTTTTTGTAAACCCTCTGTCAGTTATCAGCTCGTGGCTAAAAGTATCGATACTCTGCTGTATTGTCCATTGAAGCTGGTAATTTTTCAGCCACAAGATAGCTCGGACATTACGGTCTCTTTTCTAAAAACACCGAGACTGAGTGATCAAGTGGATCCGAAAAACGTGGATGAGATGATCGAAAATATCATTTCATCCGGTTTGGATCAATAGGTTCCATAAAGCTTGTATATCTTATCTGGATACAGGATATAGACCTTTTTTACCGCTTCATTGTTTTGGCTGGCAGGCAGGCTGAGTCCGATTGCGCCTGCGGGTTTCTCCTTCATAAACTTTTTAATAGCCTCCGGCGGGACATTCCCCTCAAAAACATAATCACCTAAAATTGAAGTATTGCAAGATTGAAGTTCTTTTGGAATACCTATATCACTTTTAAGTCCTTTAATATCTACTATCGACATAATCTCCGGCTTAGCTATGCTCATTTCTATCTCACTTAGCCACGATGCAGGGCATGAGCTTGTGACAGGTTTATAGATTTGCATTTTGAGGTCTTCCGCATTGGCAAATGAGAGCATCAATAGTATGAGCGTTCTTTTTTTCATAATTTTCCTTCTAAAATATTGGGATGCAGGGATAATATATTCTCTTTTATCACGTCTACCTGTGTAGGATAAAGCGTATCAAAACAGTGGTTTTCGTTGATGTGGGTCATAATGTTTCCGGTAACTTCACCGCCTAAAAAGAGAATTTTTTGTGAAAGCGAAATCGCTTCGTCAAGATCATGGGTAACCAAAATCACCGCAGGATTAAAACTTTTGCAAAAGAGCATCAAATCATTTTGAAGCGCGAGAGAGGTAGGTCTGTCCAGAGATACAAACGGCTCATCCAGTAAAATGAGCTTGGGACGGTTGATAAAAGCTCTTACAAGAGAAACTCTTCGTGCCATACCGCCGGAGAGATTTTTGGGGTAGGTATTGAGGGTATGTTCTAATCCCACCATACGCAAAAGCTTAAGTACCTCCTCCTGATCGCCGACTTTATCCACAACAGCAATATTTTCTCTGACGGTAAGCCATGGCAAAAGCCTAGGCTCTTGAAACATCATCCCGATGGTATCTCTGTCGATGTCAATCGACCCCTCAAAATCGTTATCCAAAGAGGAGATGAGCCGGAGCAGCGTCGTTTTTCCGCATCCCGATGGACCGATAATAGAGATAAATTCTCCTGATTTAAGGCTAAAACGTATATCTTGAAGTATCTCTTTCTCAGCATACTTTTTACGAGTGATATCTATGTTAAGCATATTATCTCCACTTGGATATTTGCGTATCGATAGGTCTAAAAATAAAACTTTCGATCAAAAGAATGATAATGATGAAAGAAAATGAATAGGCCAGTATCGAAGTGATATCAAAAAACTGAAAAAACATGGAAAGCTGAAATCCGATCCCATCGCTTCTACCTAATAGTTCGACCACTAGGACAATTTTCCAGATCAATGAAAGACCGTTTCTCGCACTTGCAATGATATAAGGGTAGAGTTGTGGGATATAAAAGACAAATAGCATCTTGTATCGGGATACTTTATAGATGTAGGCAACTTCAATCAGTCTTTTATCGATGGCTTTTACCCCTTCTCGTATGTTGACGATGACGGTTGGTACTTTATTGATGACGACGGCTAAAATCGCTGCAACATCGCTCAAACCAAACCAGATATAGCAGAGCATAATAACCACAAGTGCGGGCATATTCAGCCCCAATACGAGGAGAGTATCAAGCGCTGCATCAATTTTTTTGAAGTTACCCATCAACAGACCAAAAGCAATCCCAAGAGGCATGGCAATGAGAAAAATCATAGCAACGCGGTACAAAGTAATACCGAGATGATGCAGAAGTTCTCCACTGGAAATGTGCTCAATCAGGCTACTCAAAACATTTACCGGCAATGGAAGCATGGGAGAATCAGAGAGGAGTGCTGTGACATGCCAAAGTGCAATAAGGAAAAAAACAGATCCTACGCGCAGATACAGAAGATTGAGCATCTCTATTACCGCACACTATTAGGTTTATAGGGCCAAAACATCGTTTTATCAAAATGTTTGGAGTCACCAACGAGGCTTTTACCACCGGTTTTTTCCAAAATTGTATATATTTTTTCAATTCCATTAATTTCATTTTGGGTGAACTTATCAGGAATTCCCTCACGATACCCTTTTTTTAACGCTTCAAAAGCGGCATCGTCTTTAACGTGCATAAAGGGTCGTAATGCATTCCATGCCGTGTCATCGTGTTTGAGTATTTTATTCGCCTCATGCGAAGCTTGTAAAAAACCGTTGATCATATTTTTATTCTCTGCCGCAAATGGCCGCTTGAATACCCATCCGGTAAAGGGGATATCTTGATTGTTAATGCCGAAGCTTCCTAAAACTTCCCGAACCGAGGATATGGGTGTCATCCCTTTTTCATCCAGTAATACATTGTAGTGCCAAAAGTTGAGTACAGCGTCTAAACTTCCATCCGACAACTTAGCATTCAGAATCGGAGGTGCGGCAAATACGATCTCTGCATGGCTTGAGAGATCAATCCCCAGTTTTTGTTGAGCATACGCTTTGTAGAGTAACCAGCTTTTATCCATCGCCCCTCCGGCGACACCCAGTTTTTTCCCTTTTAAATCACCAAGAGTACGGTAACGTGAATTATTGGTATAGATTCCTCCCAGTCCTGTGGAATAAGGGTAAAAATAGAGGGAAAATTTAGGATAATTTTGTCGGTTGACCCAGACCCAGTCATTGACGATTACATCGACACTATCGGCTTGAAAAGCGACGGCAACACCATCTTTAGACGCTAGTTCTTTAATTTCAAGATCAAATCCGTATTTCTTGTCCAGTTCTCGTGACTTTATCGTCATCAATTCCCAATTAACGGTTCCATATGCCAAAACGCCAACCTTAAGCTGATTATTGCTTCCATATAGTAGAGATAAATAGAGCAACAGTAAAACAAAAATTTTCATAAATAACACTCCTACTTCTATAATATTTCCAAATCATTTTAGTACAGGTTTATAGCTTGAATATAGCAGTAAAAATTTCTTTTTAAACGCTATTATCAGGCTATTTTCATACTTTATAATTTCCAAATCACAAAAGATTAGAAAAGGAGTTAGTATGAAAAAATCTCATACGCTTGGAGTGGTAGCATTGCTATCAGCAACATTATTAATGAGTCACGGAAACGTAACCCCTCAGCCGGTAGATACTAAAGGTTTGGCACCCTTAGGAACAGCTTGGCTAGAAAAGAACCCTTACGAAGGAAATGCAAAAGCCATTGAAATTGGTAACCATGCTTACGCAGAAAACTGTGCTCGCTGTCATGGATTGGACGCAATCTCTGGCGGTGTTGCTCCGGATCTTCGCTACCTTGATAGAGGTGTAGAAGGCGATGCATGGTTTATGGAGAGAATCCGTGGTGGAGCTGTCCGAAATGGCAATGTCTATATGCCTCCATTCGAAGGTGTCATTAATCAAGAAGCTATGTGGTCAATTCGTTCATATTTGATGACTGTTAAACCTGACTAATTTGTCATGAAACTTCTAGCGGTCATCATTAGTACACTAATCATTACTCTTTGCTCGTATGCACGGAGTACTGAGGATATACAATCCTGCGGTGAGATCGTCATAGCCGTCTATAATGACTTTCGTCCCTATTCGTATATGGAGAACGGTGAAGCCAAAGGGATTGATGTTGAGATCGGCAAACATATTGCTGCATCCCTCAATGTTAAGCCAAAATGGTACTTTACAGAGGCTGATGAGAATCTCGATGATGACCTTAGAAATGTGGTCTGGAAGGGAAATCCTGTTCATAAAACGCGTGCCGATGTTATGCTGAGGATCCCCTATGACTATGATTATATGCGACAAGTAGATGCTACGAGCGGAGAGCTTCAAACAGAAATGGTTGCTATAAAATCACCCTACCATGCGGAAAAATGGGTTATTGTTACCCACAAAGATGTCATACCGAAGGTTAACACGTTGGGCATATTTGCCTATCACACCATAGGTGTGGAGTTAGATACCCTTCCGGATAAACATCTCTCCATGAAAAATGGAGGGTTACTCAGAAAAAATGTTAAACGCTACGCTAAGTTTGACGATGCCGTCTTGGATTTTAAAGCCGGAAAAATCGATTCCCTGGCAGGCTTAAAATCTCAAGTAGAGTTTTTACTTGATTACAATAATAATCAGGATAAATACACTATGACCAATGAGGTTTTGGGGATAAAATCCATTTGGGATATAGGTATAGCCGTTCGGAGTGATTATCGTGACTTAAGCTATCACATCGATGGCGTAATCACAGAGTTGCATGAGAACAAGATCTTAGAAAAAATATTCGACACCTATCATGTAACCTATACTAAACCTATTTCCTACGGACCTTAAAGGAACATGCATGTCTTCAACCCTATCCAAACTTCTAATCTTTATTCTCCTGCTCACTGTAAATGCACAAGCAAAAAATCCGATTTATTCACCCACTTTTGACGATCTGCTCCAAAAAACACTTCATGGCGCAAACTACTCTTTTGATGATATAAACATCACCATAGATGTCCCGAAATTTGCAGACAACCCTACCCATGTACCCATCGTTATCGATGCTTCCAAGATCAAAGATGCAAAAAGGATGATCGTATTCGCCGATTTAAACCTCATTCCTGAGATTATGGATGTCAAACTTTTAAACCTTAAAGCCATTTTCTCTTTTAGTATCCGTGTTGCCCAAGAAACACCCATACGCGTACTCGTTGAAGATACAAACGGATTATGGCATATCGGCAGTGCGAACATCAAAAGTTTTGGCGGCGGATGTTCACCAAGTACACCGGAAGAGAGTAAAAAGTTTGCCCTACTTTTGGGTAAACACAAAAGTCATACACTGCGACAAAACAAAACCTACATCATAAAATTTTCGATATTCCATCCTATGGAAACAGGGTTAATGTTCGGAACCAACCCCTTTTACATCAAACATCTTGAGTTATACAGCAACAAAGAGTTACTTGCAACTATGGAGCTTACTTCAGCAATCAGTCAAAATCCGACTATGGTTTTTGAGACGATGGGTGGGGATGGTACTTACACTATCGAGTTAGAAGACAGTGATGCAAACAAGTACCATATTTCCACTAAAGTAGATAACTAACCCTTCTAGAAGTTATAGTTCATGCGTACGAGAAAACGATCATACCCACCGTTATAGAGTCCGTCTTCGGAGGTATTGTTGTTTTTGTCATCAAGTATCGCATAGTTTACCTCGACACTAAGGGCTTTATTGATCTCATAACTTGCGATTAAATCAATCTCTTTCTCTCTCATATCTTCCGGTGCACTTTTAAAACCTGCATAGATAGCGGTCAATGTCAGACCTTCCAATCCTACCTCTTCCATATCCAACTCTGCACTGAACAAATACGCTTTTATATCTTCGAAATGATCAAGATTCATTTCTTCCGTATCAACCAGATAGGCTCCATTACCAAGACCGCTGATGATAAATTTTCCCGTACCATTGGAAGCTTCGTTATACGCTGTGCCGAGGGTAAGCATACCGATATTCAGATTTGCACCGATTCCATAAACAGTGCCATCCACGCCCGAACCATTCTCTTCTTTAAATTTCATCCATTGTCCTACGAATTCTAATCCATTGGTTTGATTGAAAGAAAGGGTGTAGCTTGCGTCAGTATAGAAGATATCCGTGAGTTTATCGATACCGTAATACCATCCTTGTAATTCGAGATTCTCAACACTCTCGTTAATGATACCGATAACAGCTGCACCGTTACTATCAGTAGTAACCTTTTTGAATTTAGAAATGTCATCCTCCGAGTCGTATCCGGCCCATCGTGTAATGTATCCTCCGACGAGTGTTGTTTCATCAACCCCTTTGTACGTCGCTATCGCTGCTTCAAAAGTATTCGGGTGCATACGGATATCATCAGTATCAGCGAATGGAGTATCGATAAGCTGGCGACCGACACGCAAGCTAATATCATTCGCACTGTAATCGATATAGGCTTCACCGAGATAAGCGTATGATTTGGTATCTTCTGCAAATAAATCAGGATTTGCTTCTCCCGCATCGAAATTCCCGGTTGCAAAATGGAGTTTTTGACTTACATATGCCCCTGCACCCAATTTAATATTATTCCATGCCGCACTCTCGTATTTGAGTATGCCACCGATCGAAGTACCATAGGTATCTTCATCCACTTCATTGTTCTGGCTTACATATACCGCACGAATCTCTCCGCTTGCTTTCCCCGCTACAAATGCCTCATCAATACTTGAAGCATTCAATGCTACTGTAGCCGCTAAGCTCATTACTGCCGCTTTTTGCATGTAATTCCTTACTGTTTTTTTATTATTAGATAAGTATATAGAATGAAAATAGCTCTGAAATAGCCGTTTAATAGGGGAATACGCAGTATGATTTTTGTTTTTGATTAGTAATACTGAAGAAAGACGGAGCACCTAAAGGGCCCCAGACTTTCTCCCCTTCTTCTCATCATTACCTTATTGACGTCGACGAAACTTCACTATAGGTTCAAAACTTTTCATAAAAAGGAGGGTTCATCCCCGAAGGGATGAAAGTTGCATACTGATTCTTAGAAGTTAAGAGTCAAACGTGCTTGAATAGAGTTAAATTGTGAACCGCTATTTTGATCATCAGCATCCGTAGAGATGTACGCCAAAGTAGTGTCCAATGCCCCAAAAGATTTTGTTGCAGACAAAGCAAGCTCTTTCATATCTTTATTGGTTTTATCGATACTTACGTTTGTATAGTAAGCGCCAAATTTAGCGATATCCTGTACATTATATTGAGCACTCAAATTCCATGATTCTGCATCAGGAGTACCTACATATCCATAGTTCCAAAAGGCTTCCGTATACAATTTTGATTGAGCTTTTACCGTGTTATTTGTAGCAAGGTTAGCAACTTTAAAAACACTATCTTTATCTATGTCTGAATAGGCGGCAGATACTTTAAAATTTTCGAGACCTTCATATCCAACTTTGAATGCATACCCTTTTGAGTCATGAACACCTTGATATACACCTTTTGGACTAATTTCGGTGTATTGAGCACCCAATGTTAGACCTTTAACCATATCGCTATTAAGATCGCCTTGTAACCAGAAAGCATCTGCAGCATTGACAACATTGTAATACCATGCTTGTGCTGTAAGCGGTTTGTATGAGTTGTTGATAAGAGCAAATACATTGGCACCTTTTGCTCCGTGTGTACCGAATGTTCCATTCGCACCCACAATCCCATCGAGACCAATACCTGAAGTATTATCAGCAATACCAGTGGCACTGTTGACCGTTGAAGCATCTGCAGTATATCCAACAGCATTTACACCATTACTGTGTCCAGCATATACAGCAACCAAAGTTGTATCGGGAATATCTTGGTTGATAAGAACAAAAGCTTCATAGCTATTCGGAGCAACAGACCACATTTCACTAAATGAAAGAGGTGAATCGAGCAGCATACGACCTGCTTTCACAGTTGTATTACCATACTTCGCGGCAATCCATAGTTCACCGATCCATGCTTCATCAGAAACATCATTACCGGCACCCGAGTTAGTAGCTGTATGCGCACTTGACCATGTATTACTTACCAAATTGTTTTCAAGACCAAGCGTACTGATCGCATACCCAGTCACACCAAAAGTGACATTCTTCAGAAGCTCTCCCGTTACACCCAGACGAAGAGCAGTATCTGCTGCACTTGATGCTTTACTAAAAAGATCATTTGGGTTTTTATCGTCCGTATTGTAGTAAAGTTTAGCATCACCGCTTACCTTTACATTGTCGAATGCGAATGCATTTACTCCGAGCAATAATGCTGCAGCTAGACTCATGCCTACCACTTTTTTCATATCATCTCCTTCAATCTATTGATTTTCATTAAATAAACAATATCTAATATATAGATATTATTAATACAATTCAAAATCATGGGATAAGTATATAGAATGTAAATAGCGTTGAAATAGCGATAAATAGAAACTTTTATCGCCAGCATGGATGTGATGGAAAGGATGAAATGAGAGTGATTCCAAACAGGTTAGAATCTATTAAATAGGGAGTTTTAAGGTGTAAACAACGTGTATTTCATTTTCAAAACAACAATGAAATACCTTTATCAGCTCAATCTCTAATGCTAAAATTCTTTAGTGTCGATACTTTTTATTTTTTCAAAGACTGATCAACTGTAGCCATTAATGCGATAATCTCTTCTCCCCATCGTCCAACACCATACTGTATTGCAAGCTCAATAAGAAACGTATGCTTAATCTCGATAACTTTAGAAATGATCTCATCGCAATTTTGGATTTTAAACTCTTCACCCATATGGATGAGATGTTTCCGATCAATGGATGAAATATTTTTGAGATTGAAAAGCATTTGATGGTGTTTGTTGTAAGTGAAGGTCAGATCGTATGCCGGTGCCGCCCTCCACTTACCGCTTTTATCCATAAGATACGAGATATTACGGCTATGATCATCTTTGTTTCCGTAAACGATATTAAAGATCATGATCCGATAAAGGTTAACCATATCTTCATGGGGAATGTTGAGCTTTAGCCCTACTCGAAAAGCGTTCATATAATCGAATGTCGTCTCGGCAGGATTATGATGCATCAGTCCAGAGAGTGAATGCATGTGAAATCGTTCAACCCCATTTGAAGTTTTTTTAATATCGAATCGCTCAACGGCGAAATGAACGCCACCATCCGTTTCAATGAGTGACGTCTCAGGCATACTAATCCCGCATTTTTTTGCACATAGCGCATAGATATGCTCAGTGATTGTCTTGGATATCTTTTCTTCCTCATAGGGTGTGGCAATACCGCGATTGGCTCCATATATGAGGTTATCGAATTTGATGATGGAGTGGGTAAACTTATCGGGAATAGTTTCCCCTTTCTTACCGACAAATATCTCTTTGCTCTGATAGTTAAGTCCCACAATCGCTTTTGGTCTGGCACCGGAGGCTGCCGAGCTGGATATGGCGATGATTTTTGCCAATGAGAGTTCCGCTTTACCGCTTAGAGCCATTTTGGTTTGTTCGTAGAGTTCTTTTGCTTGAAGTACAACCCCGTCACCATCATTCTCCTTCAATATCGACGGTTCATACGTCAGGGCGCCCATCGTATTATCACCAATAAATTGCAAGGTTTCAATCACCGAAGGGTGATATTGAAAATGCTGAACAAAAAAATCGTTGAGATATTCTTGACCGTATTGCCCAGGAAGGCTGTCATTGATTAATCCCGGTAAGCCGTGTTGAAATGCAAGATGGGAAAAATCGTAGAGTTTGTTTTTCTCTTTGAGTTGGATAGGAGAAAAAGGCAGATCAGTATTCGGAGAAAGGGCAAATAGGTTTTTACCGTTATGCTCAACCAGTTTGCCGATTGTCTCGCCCCATGCTTTTACGGATAATTCCATAATACTTTGCCCTGCCCTTACCACTTGATTTTCAGATTTTCATTCTCATCGATTAAAAGAGCTTCCAGCTCACCGATAGAATACAATCCTCTTAGCGTATCAACAAAGTTATTTAAAGAGATAAGTCCTGTTTTTTCAAACCGTGCATAGGTGCTGAATTTCACTCCGATATGCTCGGCAAATTCTTTCTGAGACAGTCCAATCTTCTTGCGCTTTGCTTTCGCACGAGAAGCTAATTCCGTGACAATCTCTTTAGTCGTTGCGAGTTCAAATGGTGTCATAGATATCCAATAAATAATATATTAACGATATTGTAGTCTTATTTAGTAAAATCGTCAATATATTAATTATAAATAAACAAATTTGATATTAAAGAATATATCTGATTTTTTCATTATGTCGAATTTTTGGATTATTTTGGAGTGATTTGAATAAGGAGGTGGTACCAGTGGCCGGACTCGAACCGGCACATATCGCTATACCGGATTTTGAATCCGGCGTGTCTACCATTTCACCACACTGGCATGTGTTTGAAGAGGTGGAATTATAGGTTTGGTTTGCTTAAAACTACGTAAAAGAGCTTTTACTAATCATTTTTCCTTTTTTGCCGATAATAGAGTATGGAACTTTTATTGCTTAATAGACATAAGCTTACACAAAAGGATTTGACGTGAGAATTACATCAAGCTCTTACTATAATAATATTTATGCTGAAAATAATAAACTAAACAAACAATTATTTGATGTCAACAAACAAATTTCATCCGGTATGAAAATTCAATATGCCCATGAAGATCCTGGTGTATTTATTGATACGTTGCGTTTAGATAATGAAATCACAACACTGGGACAAGTTAAAAGCAGTGCGCAAAGTGCTTATAAAATATCAACCCAAACCGATACAACAGTGGGTGAGCTCGTCAAAACGCTCGAATCCATGAAAGTGAAAATGGTCAATGCCGCGAATGCTGTACATTCTGACACCAGTATGCAAGCCATTGCAAAAGAATTGCGCGGGCTCCAAAATCATCTACTAACATTAGCCAATACCTCTATCGGCGGACAATACCTCTTCTCTGGAACCGCTACTTCAGTTAAACCGATCGGAGCCGATGGAACATATCAAGGAAATGATCAAGATTTGGAAGCTTTCTTGGGCTCAGGGATCAAACAAAAGTACAATATCAGCGGATCTCAACTTTTTTTGGGGGAAGAAAGTAAGATCAATCGTACAATCAGTTCTAACGTACCGCAAATGAGTTTAAATAATTTGTATCCTGATATTATGGAAGACTCCAGTATCTCACGCGATACCTCAACAGAGACCTATATCACCGGTTCGAGTACAATACGTGATCTCATGGGGGATAACGATACAAATTTAACCAATGACGCTGCGAGACAATCGTATTTTTATGTTCAAGGAACAAAAAGCGATGGGGAAAGTTTCAAAAGCAAAATTACTCTCAACATGAATGATACGATGGATGACCTCATGCAAGAGATCGCTGATCTGTATGGTAATAATCAGGTTGATATTTCACTCAATGTACAGGGACAAATTGAAATTTCTGACAAAAAAATGGGTTCAAGCAAGCTCGATTTTCACATGGTTGGTGCAGTTGATTTTTCAGGTGGTGCAGCAGCCAATATTACCGATATCGATGCTCTTCATGCAGGTTCTACCGATTTTGAAACCGCAGCGGTTACCACACCCGGTCTGTATGTTAAAGAATTTACAAAAAGCAGTTTAGATACTCCCTCAAGTGTTCTAAATACAATTGAAGGGGTCAATTACGATCGTACCAATTTTGAGCAAGAGGGTGCAAAGCTTCTCTCTAACATTTCGCAAATTGACAAAACAACTAATTCCTATGCGACGCCTACCAGTAAACTAGTTGATGTAGCAGGTGTTAGCAGTTTGAATACGCAGCAGCTTATCATTGAGGGCGTTGATATTACGGGTACAGCATTTACCGCTCAAATTGATTTAGCCACAGCAGGTTCAACATTTTCTTTAGACGGCGGTACAACCAATTTTAGTATCTTTAATACAGACAGCACACTGAGAAGTGCAGTTGATGCCGATGAAATGACGTATCAACAACTTTTAGACGTTGTAAATATGGCGATGAGTGGGAATCTACCCGCCACAAATACTGCGGCAGACTACGACGCAGCAATTACTACCGCCAACACCCAATCATCTACAACACTTGATTATGCCGGAAAAATGGTTTTTGAAGACAAATTGAATACAGTAACCGGTGCATCCCTATCAATTTATGATGCAGCTTCAGATGATTACAGCACTACAACCGGAAATATCTTAACGTTTAATGCCAACAGTGCCATCACTATTCGTGATCCAAAAACTGATTTTTTTACCCAAATTGAAGAGATGATACGCTCTGTTGAAGAGGGTAAAAAGCGAGCTGACGGCACGGATGCATCAGATCCCCGTAATCTTGGTGTCCAAAATGCGATTCAAAGGATGGACGATTTAAGCGATCATGTCAGCCGCCTACAAACCGAAGTTGGATCTTATTCTCAAGTATTACAAGCATCATCGGATCGTTCCGATATGCTCATTATCAGTACGAAAACACTTCAATCGGATATTATTGATACCGATGTGGCTGAAGCGACCCTACGCATGCAGCAGTTAAGTCTCAATTATCAAGCAATGCTTTCAAGCATCTCTAAAGTTTCACAGCTTTCTCTCGTCAATTATTTATAGCAATCTGCAATAAAAGGGGTTTCTCTCCCCTTTTTTGCTATAATCTAACTACTTTTCAACCTGATTCAAGGATCTACCATTTTACGCGACACATTATTTATTACCGGCTTTGGTATTTTATTTTATTTAGGAATCGCAACCATTATCGGTGATGCTTCCATTATCGGTGCCTATGGTGCATCATTTGCACAGACAAATGTATATGTGTTTGGATATGTTGCCTATACCTACTTGTTACTTCTCATGGTTCCACTTTTTTATTGGTATAAATTTGATGGCGAAATGCATCGTCGCTATGAAATGACAGGGATTTTTACCTTGCTCTTTTTTGCTTTGCTCTTTTTCCAAGCTATTGTTGTCGAGGGGATGTATCGCGGGGCATTCGGCGGAGCTATTGTTGACTTTTTATCCATCTATATCGGTTCATTCGGGCTTTGGATACTGTGGCTGATGATGGTCACCGTCTCGATTGTACTGGTAATGGAGCAAAGCCTCTCGGAATTAGCTCAACCGCTCAAAGAGTATATGGACAAACCTCTAAATGCTCCCAAACCATCCCAAAATACACAACATTCCCCTGTCGTTAAAAGTATCCCTATTGAAGAACCCTCGTATACTTATCCAGAGAGTAACTATACTGATCCTTATCCTTCATACGAAGAAACACCTAGCCCTATTAACGATACTTTCACACCACCACAAGCATTGGAGCCTTCAGCCTTTCTTGAAAGTCCATTAGAAGATTCATCCGTTTTAGAAACACCTTCGCTGCAGATGGATACCCCGAAAGAATCCACCATTCTCAGCATGGCAAAAAAAGTAAAAGAATCAAAACAGCACGCTCTTGTGGTCGATGAGCTTGAAGAAAATAAAATGCTATTGGATCAAATTGATAAAGGGTTCAGTGAAAAACCAAAAAACTTCAAACTTCCATTGGTTGAATTCTTTCAAAATCCTCCCAAAAAACAAACCTTGGTCGATGAAGCAGAACTCGATGATAAAATCCGAGATCTAATCGAAAAACTGGGACATTTTAATATCGACGGTGACGTTGTACGTACTTATGCGGGACCTGTCGTCTCGACTTTTGAATTTAAACCTGCCGCGAATATCAAAGTCTCCAAAATTCTAGGTCTTCAAGACGACCTTGCAATGGCACTCAAAGCTCAAACCATCCGTATCCAAGCTCCGATACCGGGTAAAGACGTTGTAGGAATTGAGATACCGAATAAAACGGTAGAGACGATTTTCCTGCGTGAAATGCTGGAGAGCAAGCTCTTTCAAGAAGCGGCATCTCCTCTGACACTGATATTGGGTAAAGATATCGTTGGGAATCCGTTCATCACCGATTTAAAAAAGCTCCCCCATCTCCTTATCGCCGGTACCACCGGAAGCGGTAAAAGTGTTGGGATCAATTCTATGATTTTAAGTTTACTCTATAAAAATTCACCCGACCAACTCCGTCTTTTGATGATCGATCCAAAGATGCTTGAATTTTCAGTTTATAACGACATTCCTCATCTTCTAACCCCCGTTATCACAAAACCCAAAGAGGCTATCTCAGCCCTCAATAATATGGTCAGTGAAATGGAACGTCGTTATCAGCTGATGAGTGAAACACGTACCAAAAATATTGAAAATTACAACGAAAAAGCAAAAAGTGAAAAACGTGATCCTCTTCCCTATATTGTTGTCATAATCGATGAGTTGGCCGATCTTATGATGACCAGTGGTAAAGATGTTGAATATTCTATCGCCCGTTTGGCTCAAATGGCACGCGCGAGCGGTATCCATCTCATCGTAGCTACCCAGCGTCCGAGTGTCGATGTCGTCACTGGACTTATCAAAGCCAATCTACCCTCACGCATCAGTTATAAAGTGGGACAAAAGATCGATAGTAAAATCATTCTTGATGGAATGGGAGCGGAATCGCTTCTCGGACGCGGTGATATGCTCTTTACCCCTCCTGGTATGAGCGGATTGGTACGACTTCATGCACCATGGAGCACTGAAAGTGAAATTGAAAAAGTAGTTGATTTCCTCAAATCACAACGCGAGCCAGATTATGATCGCCGTTTCTTAGCTGATAATGGCAGTACCCTAAAAGGTAGTAATGAAAATATCGATAACAAACCGCTAGATGAACTGTATGAAGAGGCTAAAAACATTATCCTTATGGAGCAAAAAACCTCTATCAGTTACCTCCAACGCCGACTTCAAATCGGATATAACCGCTCTGCTACGCTGATAGAACAACTTGAAAACAACGGTATTCTTTCCGCGCCAAATTCCAAGGGTAATCGCGATATCATCGCCAATGACCCTTTTTAATTCTCCTTTCGGAGAATCTTCCTATTTTTCTCAATTTGTAACGCTTTTTTCTCCTCTTTCCTCTGCTTTATTTTTTAATGCTCTATAGTAAAATCATAAATGTTACAATACTACACATAATCAAGCTCTTTAATTAAAACAATTGAGTAATTTAGTAACACTACGATAAAACTCTTTTTTACTTCTGATATAATCATTCAAAATTAACATGCACAGGAGTCACTATGGCTTTTATGGACGAATACAAAGCACACGTAGCGGAACGCACAGCACAGGGAATCCCCCCATTTCCTCTTACAAAAGAGCAAGTTACCGAGTTGGTAGCACTCATCAGCGCGACAAGTTCTAAAGACGGTGAATTGGTTGAAATGTTGGCAGAACGCGTCAATCCGGGTGTTGATGATGGCGCATACGTTAAAGCGGCATTTTTACATCAAGTCGTCCAAGGTGAAGTTAAAGCTTTTTTGAGCGACAACAGCGATATCAACAGTGACGATCACAAAAAAGCGGCGATCAAAATCCTCGGTAAAATGGTGGGAGGCTATAACGTAAAACCTCTTATCGATGCACTAAGTAATGATGCTATCGCTAATGAAGCGGCACATGAACTCAAACATACTCTTTTGGTATACGATGCGTTCAATGATATCGTTGAACTCTCATCTACCAATAGCTTCGCAAAAGAGGTTCTTCAATCATGGGCGGATGCTGAGTGGTTTACATCTAAAAAAACATTGGCTGAAAAATTCAGCGTTGTTGTTTTCAAATTCCCGGGTGAAACCAATACGGATGATCTCTCTCCGGCGAGCGCGGCATTTACCCGTTCCGATATCCCGCTTCACGCAACAACCATGTTGAGTGCAAAAATGCCTGAAGGTATTGCTAAAATCGCTGAACTCAAAGAAAAAGGGATGCAGATTGCGTACGTCGGTGACGTAGTCGGAACCGGTTCTAGCCGTAAATCTGCTGCCAACTCGGTTCAATGGCATATGGGTGATGATATCCCCGGCATCCCAAATAAACGCACTGGCGGTGTGGTCATTGGCAGCATTATCGCTCCAATCTTCTTTGCAACCTGTGAAGACTCCGGTGCATTGCCGATCGAAGCCGATGTTAGCCAAATGGAAACAGGCGATGTGCTCGATATCGATACAAAAGCGGGAACTATCACTAAAAACGGTTCTGTTATTGCTAATTTCACCCTTCGCCCGAACACGATCGAAGATGAAGTGCGTGCAGGCGGACGTATCCCTCTTATTATCGGTCGCGGTTTGACGGCTAAAGCACGCACGGCGCTCGGAATGACTCCGGCAACCATTTTCGCAACCCCTATCCAACCTGCCGATACCGGCAAAGGGTACACTCTTGCACAAAAAATGGTGGGTAAAGCGTGTGGTATGGAGGGTGTACGCCCGGGTATGTATTGTGAGCCGGTTACAAGCACCGTTGGTAGCCAAGATACCACAGGACCAATGACTCGTGATGAAATAAAAGAGCTTTCAGCTCTTGGATTCTCAGCAGATTTCGTTCTTCAATCGTTCTGTCATACAGCGGCGTATCCAAAACCATCCGACGTGAAATTGCACGCAACTTTGCCGGCATTCATCAGCTCACGCAGCGGTGTCGCTCTTCGTCCTGCGGACGGTGTTATCCACTCGTGGTTGAACCGCATGGTTCTCCCTGATACCGTTGGAACAGGTGGTGATAGCCATACTCGTTTCCCAATCGGTGTGAGTTTCCCTGCGGGTTCAGGTCTTGTAGCGTTCGCAGGTGTTACCGGTGCAATGCCTCTTGAAATGCCAGAATCAGTATTGGTACGTTTCAAAGGGGAGATGCAAGCGGGTATCACACTTCGTGACTTGGTTAATGCAATCCCTTATTACGCTATCAAAGCAGGTCTTTTAACGGTTGAGAAAAAAGGGAAAAAGAACATTTTCAACGGACGTGTATTGGAGATCGAAGGTCTTCCGAACATGAAAGTAGAACAAGCGTTCGAACTCTCTGACGCATCGGCTGAGCGTTCAGCGGCGGCGTGTACCGTCCGTCTGAACAAAGAACCGGTAATCGAGTACCTAAAATCAAACGTTACATTGATCGAAGCGATGGTAGCTGACGGGTATGAAGATGCACGTACATTGCAACGCCGTGCCGATAAAATGAAAGAGTGGTTAGCCGCTCCGACGTTGATGGAACCGGATGCCGATGCGGAATACGCGGCAATCATCGAAATCGATCTCGCAGAAGTAACAGAGCCGATCTTGGCATGTCCTAATGATCCGGATAATGTTAAATTGCTCAGCGATGTTGCAGGTACTGAAATCAACGAAGTATTCCTTGGCAGCTGTATGACCAACATCGGTCACTATCGTGCGGCAGGTGAAGTAATGCGCGGCGAAGGTAAAATCGCTGTTGAAAAATTCTGGATCGTACCACCGACCCGTATGGATGAGCAGCAACTCATCAACGAGGGGTACTACGACGTTTATAAAGCAATCGCAGCACAAACCGAAGTTCCGGGATGTTCACTCTGTATGGGGAACCAAGCGAGTTCACGCGAAGGTTCAACCGTATTTTCAACATCAACTCGTAACTTCGATAACCGTTTAGGAAAAGGGACTCAAGTTTATCTCGGAAGTGCTGAGCTTGCATCCGTATGTGCTAAACTTGGACGTATCCCAACCGTAGCGGAATACATGAGTATCGTTCCTGAAAAATTGGCAGGAAAAGCGGATCAAGTGTATAAATATCTTAACTTTAACGAAATCTCTTCGTACACACTTCAAGCACGTAACGTTGCGGAAGAAAAATACGGCGTTACCATCAAAGCGGTATAATTTTAGTCCGTTCGCCCTGAGCCTGTCGAAGGGCTCATGGTTCGACAAGCTCACCACGAACGAAGAAAACCTCAATACTACGCTATAATTTCCTATCTATAATACAAAGCGACACAATGTCCTCATTCGACCCCTTAGCGTTACGCGCACCTCTGAAAGAGGCATTAAAACGCCTTGAATTCACCACAATGACCCCGATTCAGTCCACTTCTCTTCCTGTCATTTTAGACAAAAAAGATTGTATTGCTCAAGCAGCAACCGGAAGCGGAAAAACTTTGGCTTTTGGTTTGGGAGTTTTGAACCCGATTAACCCAAAATCATTCGGTATCCAATCCCTTATCCTCTGCCCTACCCGCGAACTTGCCGAACAAGTGGCAAAAGTACTCCGTTCACTCGCTTCTGAAATTGGCAATATCAAGATTCTCACCCTCTGCGGCGGTGTCCCAATGCGTGGACAGCTCCATTCACTCAAACACGGAGCCCATATTATCGTCGGTACTCCGGGGCGTGTTTTAAAACTTCTTCAAATGGATGCCTTTGATACGGCACAAATACAAACCGTAGTTTTGGATGAAGCCGATCAAATGATCGATATGGGATTTATCGAAGATATTACCTCGATCTTGGGTTTTACTCCCCCATCACGCCAAACTCTCCTTTTTTCAGCTACGTTTCCCGATTCGATTCAAACGATCACATCGGAGTTTATGAAAGCTCCGGTTATGCTTCAAACTGCACATACGATCAGTAAACCGAAAATCGAAGAAATAGCCTATCTGTGTAACGACAAACTCCCCGCAATCGCAAAAGTACTCCATCTTCACGGAATTACCAATACGATCATTTTCTGTAATACCAAAGTGGATGCAAATGCTTTGTGTGAGGATCTTAACCGTATAGGAATACATGTTCTAACACTGCACGGTGATATGGAACAGTTTGACCGTAATGAAGCGATCATCCAATTTCGTAACTTAAGTGCCCCTATTCTCGTCGCCACTGATGTCGCGGGACGAGGAATCGACATTGAAGGTCTTGATGCCATCATCAACTACGAAGTTCCTATCCAAAACGAACGCTATACCCATCGTATCGGAAGAACCGGACGTGCCGGGAAAAACGGTATTGCCATCACACTTGTTAACCACCACCAGTATGAGCGTTTCTTGGATTTAAAACGCCCTATCACTCCAATAGAGCTTCCTGATATTCGAGAAAGGTTTTCCATTGAGACGTTGATGCGCACTATTTGTATCGATGCAGGAAAAAAAGAGAAACTACGCGCAGGTGATATTGTCGGTGCACTTATCAATGAATGTGGATTAACGCAAGAAGAGATTGGGAAAATTGATCAACTCGATCATCTCAGCTATGTAGCAATTCCTCGTAACAAAGCAGAAAATATTTATCAAAAATTTGTAAATCGTCCCATAAAAGGGAAAACATTCAGGAAATGGCTGTTAGACTAACATAAACTGTTTATATTATTTTATTATACGTACGAGGATTGTAATGGCAAATCAGGAATTAACATTTGGAGACGAAGAATTTATCGTTTCCAAAACCGATCTAAGCGGTAAAATCACCTATGGAAATTCACTCTTTATTAAGATGTCGGAATATTCGGAACTTGAGCTCATTGATAAGCCCCATAACATATTGCGTCATGAAGATATGCCCGCTGTAATTTTCAAATTACTTTGGAACCGTATCAAAGCAGGTCAAGAAATTTTCGCCTATGTCAAAAATAAGACAAAAAATGGAGATTATTATTGGGTATTTGCCCATGTGACCCCCTCTTTTGATTCGAATCGATCCATCAGCAACTATCACTCCGTGCGGCGCAAGCCCTCTCAGAAAGCATTAAATGTGATCAAGCCACTTTATTCTATGCTTCTGCAAAAAGAACGAAATGGTGGAGTAAATGCATCTGAAGCAGCACTCAATGAATTATTAAAAGACAAAGGTATCAGCTATGACGAATTTATCCTCTCTCTCTAAAGTTCAATACGCCAATATTGCGTCAATCATTTTATTTGTCGTTGCGTTAATTATCGAAATATTTTTATATGGCTGGAGTTGGATACGTCTGATCAATATTGCGAACTTTGCGTTGGCTTGGTTCGTTTTTATCAATATACGAAAAACCCAAGAGACTATCAGTGAAGTCGCAACCGTCATCAAAGGGGCAGAAAAAGGAAATCTAGAAAACCGTATTTCTCACATTAAAGATTACGGTGAGCTCAATGATCTATGCTGGAATACCAATAATATGTTGGATCAGACCGAAGTATTTATACGTGAAATCAGAGCCAGCGTGGAAGCATCAAGCCGTGATGAATTTTACCGTCATATTAATCTTCAGGGACTGCAAGGAGAATTTAAAGAGGCCAGTGCATTTGTCAATAAGGCAATTTCTTCCATGCACTCCACCTATTTACATATCCAAAAATCGGTACTTAACAGTACTATCGGACAAATTGGTTCAGGTGTCGGCGGAGGCTTAGAAGTCATCCAAAAAGATCTTCAAAATACCATTATACGACTTGGAAACATCACCAAAATCAGTCAAGCCACCTCGAAAAACTCTTCTGAAACAGTTGAGGAACTCGAAGAAATTATTATGAAACTGAGCCGTCTCATCGAGTTGGTACAAATCTCTGCAGATGCAATCAATTCACTCAATGAAAAAACCTCTGAAATTACCTCCGTTGTCAATTTGATTAAAGATATCGCCGATCAAACGAATCTGCTAGCCCTTAACGCTGCGATCGAAGCAGCACGAGCCGGTGAACATGGTCGAGGATTTGCCGTCGTTGCCGATGAAGTTCGCAAACTGGCTGAGCGTACCCAAAAAGCAACCGGAGAAATCGCCATTGCGGTTCAAACGCTTCAACAAGAGACGACTGAAATACATAGTAATGCTGAAGACATGAATGACATCGCCAGTGAGTCCAGTAGTGCCATCGAATCGTTCCGCTTTACCCTTAATACCTTTAACAAAGATGCTCAAACCACAGCCCGACAAGCAACCGTTATTGAAAACACAACCTTTGTCACATTGGCTAAAATCGATCATATTATGTTTAAGTCCAACGCGTATAAAACTATTGTTCACGGCCAAATAGAACAGTCGTTCAGCGATCATCACAGCTGTCGTCTAGGCAAATGGTATGAAACCGGTTCCGGAAAAGAGAGATTTTCACATCTGGCGAGCTTCAAAGGAATCGAAGCACCGCATGCCATAGTTCATAATATGGTACATAGTAATTTAGTATACGTCGAAAAAGAAGATCAAACTATCTATCATCAAGACAGCATTATTGAAAATTTCAAAGCTATGGAGAGTGCCAGCCTTTTACTCTTTGGTTTGATGGATAATTTAATCCAAGAATCTGAAGAAGAAATTTGCCTAAAACGTTCTTAATTGAACGTTTTACGAGTGAAAATATCCAGCCAATATCTGCTTTCCAATTTCGACACCCGGTTGATCATACGTACGAATTTCCAAAAGTGCTCCGCTAAGTGAGGTGAGTAACTCATAATAGAGAATCAACTCTCCCACAGAACCTTCATCGATTTGTTTCCATGCAATCTCATCCACACTGACACCGCTTTGTAAAACACTTTGCATCGTTGCTTGACATTGAGCATTAATGAGTTCATTAAAACTTTTACCGTTTACAAAATCACTTTTTTCCAAATGCTTGAGAGAGAGTTCAGGAATCATCAAATGATCTTCCGAATGTTCAATATGCATGAAGGTGACCGTTTTATTCAAAGGTCCTTCAATAATCAACTGCAAAAAGGAGTGCTGATCGACTGATCCGATCAAAGAGATAGGCGTTAATCCTACCCGCTCACCTCTCGTATTACGCTTACCCAATGATTCACCCCAAAGTTGAACCACCCATTTACCAAACTCTTCAAACGTATCGGAATAGGCAAATAATACATTCATGGGGTATTGATCGCTGTGGGTCACATAGAAAGCCGCTTTTTGGAGCATATGATCTTCTTCACGATTCCAGAACTGCTCTAAAAAACTTTCTGCTCCTTTGAGTATAGCTCCCGTATCAAAACCGGCCAAGGTGAGAGGAACCATCCCGACAGCACTGAGAACCGAAAACCGTCCACCGACGTTTGCGGGAATCACAAAACGTCGAAGTTTATTTTCATCCGCAAAATGTGAAAGAATAGAGTCCCCATCACTGACAATGTAAATCTGATCAGAGTTTTCCAAAGGCAATTCAAAACTCACTATGAGCCGCTTGAAGATAGAGAGGGTTTCGACCGTTCCGCCCGATTTTGAAATGACAATAAAAAGAGTGCGGAACTTATCAATTTGCTTCATCTCCTGCATAATACTGATAGGATCAGAATTTTCAAGATAAATCAATTTCTTAGCATTCGGAGTACTGGGACGCAAAAGTCGTTCAATCGCTTTTATCCCCAAAGATGATCCCCCGATCCCAATTATGGCAATCGTATTAAAGCGACGATCGGTATCATGATAGATCGTTTTTAGCTCTTCAACAATCAATTGCGAAGAACGAGGAAGATGATAGTACCCAATCTCTCCGGAATCTGCTTCGTGACGAACCGCTTCAAACCCTTTTTCAAGAGTTTGAGGGTCAAGCCCGCTGCATTCGAAATAGTTTGAGTACTTAAGCATTAATGTGTACCGATAAGAACGGTCATGTCAACAAGACGACTACTGTATCCCCACTCATTATCATACCAAGCCAATACTTTCACGGTATGTCCATCCACAACACTGGTCATATCCGGTACATAAGTGGAACTGTAGGTTGAACCAACAAAATCACAGGATACACGCTTATCATTATCCACTTCAATCAGACCGTTAAAAGCACCTTCTGCTGCCGTAGTAAATGCTGCATGAATATCCTCTTTAGTCACCTCTTTTTTGAGGTTGACAGTCAAATCGACAACCGATACATCCGGTGTCGGTACTCGCATCGCATAACCGTTGAGTTTGCCGAGCAATTGAGGCATAACTTTGCCGATCGCTTTTGCCGCACCGGTTGAGGTAGGAATCATATTGAGCGCCGCAGCACGTGCACGGCGGGGATCTTTAGAGTGTTTAACATCCAAAATATTTTGATCGTTTGTATAAGAATGAATTGTTGTCATAAGCCCATTTTCGATACCGAATGCATCATCCAAAACTTTACAAATCGGCCCTAAACAGTTGGTCGTACAGCTGGCATTAGAGATAATCGCTTCTCCTTTGTACGCATCTGAGTTAACTCCGTAAACGTATGTCGGAGAATCGTCTTTCGCAGGTGCTGACATAATGACTTTTTTGATCCCGTTTTTCAAGTGTTTTTGACAGCTCTCCTGATCCAAAAAGACACCCGTACACTCAATAACCACTTCAGCTCCCGTACTGCCGAAATCAACTTTGTCGATATCGCGTTCACGGAACATACGAACGTTTTTACCTGCGATTGCTATGGTGTTTTCATCGATTACTTTTGCATCGATACCGCGATGTACACTGTCAAATTTCAAAAGATATTCAAGCATTTCAGGCTTTGCCGTCGTATTCAATGCTACTAATTCAATGTCACTGCGTTCAGCAATAATCTTAGCGACGATAATTCCAATTCTTCCTGTGCCGTTGATTGCCACTTTGAGTGCCATATAGACTCCTGAAAATAATAAAATAATATGATTGATTTTAACGAAAAAACTTTAAAAAGATGGTTATAAAGAGGAAATCTAAGCCCTTTTTAGGAGGCTTAGAGAAAATTAATAGCTGTAGGTGACGGTAACAGGAATCTGTTTCAATGCGCTATTGCTCTCGACACTGATTTCTCTTCCCTTAAATTTGGCGTAATTGATATAGCCATCCACTACTTGACGGGTTTTTACAGTTGTAATATTCTCACATTTGCGAACGGTTTGATACGTTGTTGAAGAAGGGGTATTGTACTTGCTCCCTACGTTTTGACCGGCTAGCGTTCCGAGCACCGCTCCACCGACAGTTGCCGCCGTTTTACCTTTTCCGCCGCCGACTTGATGTCCTAGAACACCGCCTAAAGCACCTCCGACAACAGCACCGATAACATCATTGTTCGTTCCGCCCGAACTGACTTGCTCTTGTACGTCGTAGCACTTTTGGCTAGGAACCTCTTCTTGAATCGTTGAGTAGTTAGGCGTTGATCGTATCACGTTAACGTATTCAACCGTCGAAAAATTCTCCGCCATTACCGCTGACGTAGAAAAAAGCACCGATAAAGCAACAGGTAAAATAATCTTTGACATTTTAATATCCTTTGTTAATTTTCAGTATTGTAAATAGTATTTGTTAATCAATTGTGAATTGCTTAATTATTTTCCGTACAAAAGAGCGTTTATTTTTTCGTAAATATCTAATATCTCACTTTTTTTCTCGAAAAAACTGTTTTTATTGGCGATCAGATGGGTGGTTGATTCCATAATTGTTTCAACCACTTCCAATCCATTTTGTTTCATCGTACTGCCCGTTTCGACGACATCGACAATCATATCGGCAAGCCCGACGAGGGGAGCAAGTTCAATGGAACCGTAGAGTTTGATAATATCGGCGGCTACCGCACGTTCGGCAAAATAGCGCTTGGTAATGTTCACCATTTTGGTCGCGACTTTTATTTCGCTTTTGGTAAAGTCCGGTTTTTCCCCCGCACGCATCCCGATCGCAACACGGCATTTCCCTTTTTGCAGGTCCAAAAGGCGGATCACATCCAACCCCTGCTCTTCAAGAGTATCGAGACCTACGACACCGATATCGGCCGCTTGGTGATAGACATAGGTTGCAACATCCTGATTACGTACCAACAAAAATTTAAAATTTTCGGTCTGAAGGATCAATTTGCGATCATCAAATTTAAAACTGCTTCCGAAAATCGTTTCAAATATTTCCAACGTATCTTCGGCAATTCGCCCTTTTGGGAGTGCGACACTTAGCATTTAACACCTTTTTCTATCAACTTATTCATCCCCTGGAAGATCAAATCTTCCCTCACAACTGCCTCGGGTAAAAAACGAGACAACAGATGTGCATCCCCTCCGGTCAAGAAAATGGGTTTTCCAAGACGCTCAATCTTTTCAATCAAAGGAGCCAAAAAACCGACCGTGAGTGCATCAGGAGTATTTTTCGCCATTATAGTCAAATCAACCTCAAAGTTAAATGACACGTTTAATGCAGGAGAGAGTCTTGAATACGCTTCCTGAGCTGCACGAAGCCCTAACGCAATAAATCCACCCTGATAGAGACCATCTCGCATCAAATCAACCGTTATGGCACTCCCCGCATCGACGACAACCCCCTCATTAACCGCTTCACACACCATGATCCGATCAATTCCCATTGTGGAATAGTATTTATCCCAGTCGATAAATGCTCGCAGATCATGCCAATTCATGAGGTCACAAATACGTTCATTCAAAGAAGCATTAACACTGACATAATAGACATCGTCGTGAAGTGTCACGGGATTAAAATCAGCTACACTAAGCTTGGTACGTTTACCATCCATGAACAAATCAACCGAGGTATTGCCGATGTCACATAATATCATGCTGATATTATAGCTTAAGTACCCCGCTCACACGTGCGACACTGTCTCCTTTATGCAGACTTAGACGAACAATCGAATCTTCAATGGCATTAAGGTCGTGTATAACATTTGGTTTCAATGCAATGACATCCCCTGCGCCGAAAATCATTCTCTCTTCTCCTATTCCAAAATCGATCTCTCCCGAAACAATCATCACCGTGATCGGAAATGATGTTTTATGCGCTTTCATCGATTGCCCTGCTCGGAAAACGATTCGGATCTCTTTCGTAAATTCATTCGTGATGAGCGGAGTAATAACAGGCTGTGTATCGCCGAAGATCACATCTGCCGTAAATGAAGCATAGGTCATAACTATATCCTTTTTTGAAATGGATGATAACTTTAACAAGAAAATAGTTTCTTGACGAAGATCAAGAATAAGATTTCAATTTTTTAACTTTTCTAATATATTAAACGCACCCACATCAAATTTTGAAAATGCAAACCACTTTTTGCCCAAATCTTTGAGACTTGCACCGATATGATAAACTTCTTTAGCATCAATTATCAAAAACCGATCGTGGGATGAATCGAACTTTTTTAGCTCTATATTTGGATATTGTGCATTATGTTTTTTGAGATCAAGTTCTAGCTGTTTAGTGATATTTTTGGTGTAAATAGTGGTTTTAACTTTTGCCTCTCGTTTAGAAAGCAACGTCAGAACTGTATCATCGACATAATTATCAATCAACACAATACTTTCATCGGCACTTTTAATTAAATCCGATACAAAGATATACGCATCATAAACTTGCCCATCGTAAAAGATGCCCTGTTTTGGTTTGATGGATTTATCTTCGATGGCATTCAGTATCGCTTCTACTTTATCATCGGTTTTGAACTGTTTTTGCTCCAATGAATCGAGTCTTTGAAAAATCAAAGCATTATTTGAGATAAATCTTCGCATCTCTACAAAAGCTCTCATGATTTTTATATTTATTTCAATAGCAATTTTGTTTGTTAATACACCCGATATGCTTGCTACCCCTTGCTCAGTAAATACATAAGGCAAACTACCGCCAAGATGTTGTTTTGAAGGTATCGCATTTTGCGATACCATAATCTCAACTTCATTATCATTTAGTTGAAACATAAAATCATCAGGGAATCTAGCTCTATTTCTTTTTACTTGTTCTCTTAATCTTATAGGCTTAACATCATAAAGCTCCGCCAAATCTCTATCCAACATCACCTGCATTCCGCGAATGCTGTAGATTTTATTTTTGATGCTGTCATCGATAGAGGCTGTGACTTCGTTCATCGGTAATTCCTAAAATTTTGCTTTATTCTACCCCGTCGCTCAAAAATAGGGAAAAATATGACAAAATGAAATTTACCATTTAACAATGTGCCATCGGATGATGTTTCAATACCGTCTCTTGAAGATTCTGTTTTTGTACATGGGTGTATATCTGTGTCGTCAACAGTGATGCGTGTCCCAGTAACTCTTGGACAACGCGTAAATCAGCCCCGCCGAGTATCAATGCCGTTGCATATGAATGACGCAATGCATGGGGAGAGACACCCAGATATTTTTGGGTGATTTTAAACGCAGAAATTCGACTGAGAGACTCTCCTCTGTAGTTCAGCCAAAGGTGTGAACGCCGATAGGGGCACGATTCTTGATACACACGAAGTGCCTTTAATGCCTCTGGGGCTATGGGGACATAACGCTCTTTCTCCCCTTTACCGTGACGAATACGAAGCCATTCCCCTTCGATATCCCCCTCTTCCACCATCAAACATTCACTGACACGAACTCCCGTCGCGTATAAAAATAGGAGAAGTGCATAATCCCGCAACCCAATCCATTCGCTCCGATCAACTAATCTTAGGCCGGATTGGATGGTTTCAAAACTAAGGTATTTAGGGAGATTTTTCGGAACTTTGGAGAGGGGAAATTTGGAAGATACAGAATTAAAGCGGTTACGGTGACAAAAATCGAGAAAAGAGTTAAAGGCAGAGAGTTTACGGTTAAGCGTTCGTTTATTCGCAATCGTTCCAAGAACACGGAAAACCGTGTTGGAATCAAGCTCAGTGAGACATTTCTCTGAAGTATGCTCGATTTCATTTAAATCATGGCTATAGGCTGAGATCGTTCGAGGACTCAGCGCTTTGATAACCGTAATATATTCGATAAAAGCTTCAAGCTCTTTCGACATTATTTGATATTGATATAGCGGTCGTCAAAATAAAAACGTCCGTCTCCAAGGAAAATTTTGTTATCGCTGTCCATGTCGATATCATAAACATCATACGCCAAAAGGTTCTTGGTCAGGGCAATCATATACCCCTCTTGCTCCAACGCGTAAACACGATCATTTTGGACACTGATCCCTACAAAGTGAGCAAACGGAAATTTCTTTTTCGCTTTAAATTGCAATGTCGGACTAAGAGCAATGATTTCACCCTGTTTTGTCGTTAACCAAATACCATCAGCGGTATAAGCGATATTTCGGATTTCATATTTTTCACGCGCCTCTTTTTGCGAAAGCGCCAATACCGCCGTGCCGGTCGATGCCACCAGATTATTATCAACAACATTCATGTAGGTGATATTGTTAAAAAATTCATCCGAACTGACAACAACCGAACGGAGAACCTTTTTTGTCTCCGAGTTAACAATGACGATTTTTCCATCAAGGGTTAAAAAGAGTACCAATTCTTTCAGGAAATGGGGGTTTGCTACACGGGCATCAACAGCGATAGGAGCATTGGAAGACTCTTTAAAAAGGAGTTTTTTACTCTCAAGCGAATAAATTGCCATTTCATTATTGGTGAACAATATAGCAACGCTATCGTCTTGAATACTCGCTGCAGCAACACCGCGTTTGAGTTCAAAAGTTACCTTGGCATCGGTTCCGTCTTCCGGAAAAAGGACGAGATTCCCCTCAGGACTTTCGGTGATTACCCATGCGCCATTTGCATTGATTAAACGGTAATTTTCAGGGATTTTAATATTTTTCTCCCCCTCTTTGGTCAACAAACGGCCGTTATCCAACAAGGCAGCTGATTGTGTTGATTGAGCAATAGAAGCACTTAAATGTCCGGCATTCCGCCATTCACCCTTCACGTTTTCAGGCTTATAGACCTCTTTGTGTGAACATCCGCTAAATAAAACAAGCGCACCCAAAGATAGTATCAATGTCGTTAATTTCATTATTTTACTCCATAATGCGATAGTGCACTGGCAACTTGATACATAGGTGATTCTTCACTGATCTGCGCAATTTTTTGATGAGCCGCTGCAATGTCGCCTTTCTCAATGGATGCAACAGCAACTTCCAGTAATGCAAGATCTTTATACAGGGCCCCTTGTTTTTTCGTATATTGCTCAAGCGACGCAGTATCGTTTTTAATAGCAGCAGCTTCATACAATGCGATATCGGCAACGCCGAAAGCTTGGGAGTTTTTAAGCCCTTCAAGAATCGTTACATCGTTTTGGGCAATTCCACGGGAAAGTTTCCACACATCGTACAATGCAGGATTGTCATTTTTAAGCGTTTGTTCTGCTGTTGCATCACTCGGGTTGGTCAGTAAAACGTTAAATGCCGCATTTGAACTTTCAATTTTTGCGTTACTATACGCTTGATATCCAATAGCACCGCTCACAGCCAGTAATGACGCAGCTACTGCCGCTATTAAAGGCTTTTGGTATCGTTTAACAAAACGTTCCGTTCGTACAGCGCTTTCAAAAAACTTCTCTTCAGAACTCAGCTCCTCTTTGAGGGCATCCATATTCTCTTTTAGACTCAAAACGGCTCCTGTTATTACTGCTCATTAATTGGGGTAATAATATCTCACCCTACGTTAAAGTTTAGTAAACCTTTTTTTAGGGTACAATTATTTCTATAAATTTATCACGACTTAGGTTAACCATGCAAATTGATGAAAAACTCTTACAACGTTTAGAAAAACTCTCTTACTTACAAATCCCGCAAGAACATCGTGAGGAGATGATAGCGCAACTCAGTGAAATCGTCTCTTTTGTCGATAACCTCTCTGAGCTTCCTACCGATGGAGTAGAAGCGACATTTGCGATGTCAGAAAATTCAACCCTGCTTCGTGAAGACATCGGCAATGTAAATGGAGCGATCAATGATGATATTTTGGCCCATGCACCTCATTCTCAAGATCACTTTTTTATCGTTCCGAAAATCATTGAGTAGAACATGACACATATCTACGGAATTAAAAGTTGCGGAAGTGTCCAAAAAGCGCTTAAGTTTTTGGATACTCACGCCATCGCTTATACCTTTCACGATTTTAAAACTACTCCCGTTTCTCATGAAAAAATTGAGTCATGGTCTGCTCAAGCTCCGATTTCTACCCTTTTAAATACCAAAGGGACCACCTATCGAACCTTGGGTCTAAAAGAGTATAATTTGGATGACAACGGAAAAATAGAGTGGATGAGCAACCACAATCTCCTCATAAAACGTCCGGTTATTGAATTTAAAGATAAACTCATCGTCGGCTTTGATCCATCTCAATACGAAGGAATATTACTCTCATGAATGCAGCATTGGATATTTATAAACTCCTCAAGAGTGTCGTTGCGTATAAAGCATCAGATCTTCACCTCGTTAGCCGTTCTGAACCCCAAATTCGTATCGATGGGCGGCTCGTTGCCCTTAATCTACCCGTTTTAGATGGCCGTGATATTGAAGAGATGGGCTATTCCCTCCTCACAGAAAAGCAAAAAAAAGCGTTTGAAGAGGCTAATGAGCTTGACTTTTCAATCGTTATCCCTGATGTCGGCCGCTTTCGTGCCAACTACTACAAAACGATGGATGATATCGCATGCGCCTTTCGTATTATCCCTGTTACTATCCCCTCACTCGATGATTTGAACGCAAAAAAAATATTTAAAGAGCTTATTAAACGGGAAAAAGGGCTTATCCTCGTAACGGGACCAACCGGAAGCGGTAAATCAACCACATTGGCGGCAATGCTCAATGAGATCAATCTCAATGAAGCCCGTCATATTATTACCGTTGAAGATCCCGTTGAGTTTGTCCATACCAATAAAAAATCGCTGTTCTCTCACCGTAATATCGGTACCGATACCAAAAGCTTCTCGGCCGCACTCAAATATGCCCTTCGTGAAGACCCTGACGTTATCCTGATCGGGGAGATGCGGGATAAAGAGACAATCACTGCCGCACTAACCGCAGCAGAAACCGGTCACCTGGTTTTTGGAACACTCCATACCAACTCCGCACCTCAAACCATCAACCGTATTATCGACGTTTTCAGCGGAGACGAGCAGCCGCAGGTTCGAGCACAGCTCTCAACCTCATTGATCGCCGTTATCTCTCAAGCGCTTCTCCCAAAAATCGGAGGCGGTCGTATTGCGGCGCAAGAACTGATGATTACCAACCCTGCAATTTCGAATCTTATTCGTGAGGACAAAGTACATCAACTCTATTCACAAATGCAGCTCAACCAAACCGGTACAAGCATGACAACACAAACACAAGAGATTGTCGAATTTTTGCGTAAAAAGCTGATCACTAAAGAGATCGCGTTGCAATACTCCAATAAGCCCGATGAGTTACTGAGAGTCATCGAATCCCTCTAAAATTTCCCCTCAATGGAGGGGAATTCTTAAAGTTTATTTCAACACTCTGCTCTTCTCCTCTTTTTTATGGAACATCGAACCTATAATCGTTTATAATCATGAATTATGAAACATGAACATTTACTCAAACATCATCAGCTCAAAGCTACACCGCAACGGATGGCAATTATTGAACTTATGCACCATTCAGGGCATATCAGTATAGATGATCTGTATCAAGCGATTCGCAAAAAATTTGCCTCAATATCATTAGCAACTCTGTATAAAAATGTCCATACGATGATGGATGTCAGCCTGATTCGTGAAGTAAAAATTCCGGGGCAAAAAACCAAATATGAAATTGAGAAAGAAGCTCATGCGCATGTCATGTGCAAATGCTGCGGTGAATTAAAAGACATACCTTTTGACCCGGCCTCTTTACTTCAAAAATCGATGGATTTGAGTCACTATGCAGCAGATGAAGTATCGATTGTTATTTCGGGAACGTGCCCTGAGTGTCAGAAGAAGTAAAAAAGAACGAGCGTATTCTCATCCGTTCGTGGTGAGCTGGTCGAACCATGAACACCCTTCGACGAAGCTCAGGGCGAACGGTGAGGTTAACGATGCGCTTCTTTGAGCGTATCAGCGATCAAGAAAGCCAATTCTAACGATTGGTCTGCATTAAGACGCGGATCACAATGGGTGTGGTAACGGCTTTTGAGATTTTCTGAAGTAATTTCAAATGAACCTCCGAGACACTCTGTGACGTTTTTCCCCGTCATCTCCAAATGCACACCGCCTGCGTATGTCCCCTCAGCTTTATGGACTTGAAAGAACTGTTTCATCTCAGTTAGAATCGAATCGACCGGACGAGTTTTATAGCCATTGCTTGTGATTGTATTACCGTGCATCGGGTCACAACTCCACAATACTTTTTTACCTTCTCTCTCGATCGCACGGATCAAGGCAGGCATTCCATCGCCTACTTTATCCGCACCCATACGGACGATGACATTCAAGCGTCCTGCTTCATTGTTCGGATTGAGGATATCACATAATCGGATCAAATCTTCCGGGTCCATCGACGGCCCCGCTTTGACACCGATAGGATTATTGATACCGCGCATAAATTCGACATGTGCTCCGTCCAGCTGACGGGTGCGATCGCCGATCCAAAGCATATGTGAGGATACATCGTACCATTCACCGGTCAATGAATCTTGACGCGTAAATGCCTCTTCATAGCTCAGTAACAATGCTTCATGCGAAGTATAAAAATCGGTTTCACGTAACGTACGGTAGTTGTCGGAGGTGATCCCGCAAGCCGCCATAAAGCGAAGTGAATCATCGATTTGACGGGAAAGTTCATCGTATTTTTTGGTCATCTCATTTTGTCCGACAAACCCTAAATTCCATGCATGAACTTGGTGCAAATCAGCTAAACCGCCCGAAGCAAATGCGCGAAGAAGATTCAAAGTAGCCGCAGATTGGTTATAGGCTTGAACCATACGCTGAGGGTCAGGAATACGCGCTTGTGCATTGAAATCAACACCGTTGATAATATCTCCACGATAACTCGGAAGAGTAATACCCTCTATCGTTTCGGTATCCGAAGAGCGAGGTTTGGCAAACTGTCCTCCTAAACGCCCCACTTTAACCACCGGAGCACCTCCGGCAAAGGTCATTACTACCGCCATTTGCATCATGACTTTAAACGTATCACGAATATTGTGGGCATGGAATTCTGAAAAACTCTCGGCGCAATCTCCCCCTTGGAGCAAAAACGCTTTCCCATCACACACATCCGCTAAATTTTTCTTGAGTGTACGTGCTTCGCCCGCAAAAACAAGTGGAGGATAATTACGAAGCTTTGATTCAACCTCTTCCAAAATCCCTTGATCGGGATAAGTAGGCTGCTGCTTAATCGGTTTTTCTCTCCAGCTTGATCGGCTCCATGTGCTCATATCATCTCCTGCGTGCTCTCGCACCATATTGTTAATGGACGAATTTTATCCTTTTATCCTAAAAGAGGACTGATTGGGTGAAGCAAAAGTTAGATTTATGTTTGAAAAAGTATAATGGCATTACATTTAGAGAGTTCTATTTCACCCTTTTTCAACGATTTGGAAAGAGTTTTTCAAACATCTCAAAATACATGCAATGCAAGGTAATATGGTGGATACCAACCAAGTTAACCCTTTACTAATCTATTTTTGCAAAGAGCTCTCTGTCCAATTAGAGTCACTTAGCAACCGGCAAGCAACGATAGATCCGGCAGAATTTGCCGAACTCATCGCTACCGCAACCCATGAAGTTCTGGATGCTTATGCATCGGGTGAATTTGATCTTTTAGCCTATCGTAACACGACAAGCGAAGAGTACAAAGAGATCGCACAAAAAAGTATCGAATCGTATTCGCGCACCAATGAAAAAATCGAAGAAATTAGTGAGAGGCAAGCTGAATTACTGAATGAAACGGCGGGGTCAACCCTCATCGATTTCGGAAAAATCAGTGAAAAGTTCAGCGATATACAAAATCATCTCAGTGACGAAGTATCCCGTGCTAACGAAGTTATACACGGTCTTTTGGAACAAGTAAAAACATTAGAACTAAAAACATCTCTTGATCCCCTCACAAAAGTCTACAACCGTTATGCACTTCAAGAACATCTAAAAGTTATCCTTGAAAAAGGAATCCTTGATTTTGAAATTTTTGTCTTGATGATTGATTTGGATAACTTTAAGCAGATCAATGACCGCTTCGGTCATGTCGCCGGAGACAAGGTTCTGATTTTTATCGCCAAACTCTTTAAAAAAGCCCTTCGCGATGGTGATCGAGTATACCGCTTTGGAGGAGAAGAATTTATTATTGTTCTCAACCGTACCGATTTGGAAGGTGCAAAACTGGTCGCTGAGCGGCTTCTTAGCCTCTGTCGCAATAACAAACCGCTGTTTCAGAATCAACAAATACCGGTTACACTCAGTATCGGTTTGACAAAAGTGATCACAGCTGACTCAATCGATGCGATTATTGATCGTTCAGATAAAGCCCTCTATCGGGCGAAAAATAACGGTAAAGACCGCTTGGAAATGGAGCTTTAATGGATTTGAATTATTTTGACGTTGCGGTGGGATCAATCGTTTTACTTTTAGGGCTGAAAGGGCTTTTAAACGGTTTTTCCAAAGAAGTTTTCGGTTTGGCAGGTATAGTGGGGGGGGTTTTTGTCGCTTCTCATCTTGGCGGATTGATCGGAAAAATCTTAAGTGATACGCTCTTTCATTTTGAAACAGCCACCGCCGTTAATTTAGTCGGTTTTATTTTTGCGTTGGGTATCTTTTGGCTCTTAATGGTCGCATTAGGAGCAGGATTTAAAAAACTCAGTACTCTCAGCGGTTTGGGTCCGCTTGATCGTATTTTGGGCTTTGTTATCGGAAGCAGCAAGTTTTTCTTCATCCTTTCCATCATTGTTTATGCTCTTTTTAGCGTCACTGCGATTCGGGAAAATTTTGGAGAAAAAATGGCCGACAGTTTTTTCTATGAGCCGATGTTTGCAACCGGAGATTTTATTTTGCATATCGAAACCGAAGATGTCACTTCACTCATGGGTGATGATAACGAAAGTGATGACAATCGTTCAGATGTTGAAAAAGATCCATCGACTTCCGATTCTAAAAAGGGGAAATAATTTATGAGTCCATATACTGATTTTACCGAACGTACGATTGAATACAACAAACTGTTAACGGATTTCAAACAGCTCTTAAAAGCCAATGGGTTAAAGTTCACCATTCAACGCGAAGTGATTTTAGAGATGCTTTACAACTCCGATGAGCACCTGACACCTGAGGGTCTTCACCATCTGATCCAACAAAAGCATCCTGATCTCAACACCGGTATTGCTACCGTTTATCGAACGTTATCCCTTCTCGAAGAATCGGATATGGTAACATCCCTCTCTTTCGGTGCGCAGGGAAAAAAATATGAGTTAGGGGCGAAAGATCACCATGACCATGTTATTTGTACTAAATGCGGAGCCATTACCGAATTTGTGGATGAAGAGATCGAACAACGTCAAAAGCAAATTACCGAAGCACTGGGTTTTGTAATGCAAGAGCACTCAATGCAGATTTACGGAATTTGCAATAACTGTCAAACAAACCCTAAAAAATAACATACATTAAGAAAGGAAACCCATTGGTATTTGAAAATCAATACGTACAACAACGAATCGAAAAAGCCGATGCACTGAGAGCAATCGGTATTGATCCTTATGCAAATAATTCATGCCGTAATACAACCATCGATAAATTTCACAATGTTAACTCCGATTTGTTTCAAATCGAAGAAAAACGGGATGAACATCGCCATTACACGGTAGCAGGACGGATCAAACTTTATCGACTCATGGGGAAAGCAAGCTTTCTCAAAATCGAAGACGAAAGCGGTATGCTCCAAATCTATGTTGCCCGTGATAATTTGCCTGAAAATTTTTACAATGATGTCTTTAAAAAATTGATCGAAGTGGGTGACATCATCGAGGTAAGCGGGTATCCGTTTGTAACACAGCAAGGTGAACTCTCACTTCATGCCGATAAACTTACCATCCTTACCAAAGCGATCTCTCCACTCCCTGAGAAATTTCATGGGATTCAAGACAAAGAGATGCGATACCGTCAACGCTATCTTGATCTTATTATGAATTCGGAAGTACGTAAAACGTTTCATATCCGCTCTAAAGTAATCAGTTTAACTCGCCGATTTTTTGAAGACAAGGGGTTCTTAGAGGTCGAAACACCGATGATGCACCCTATCGCAGGCGGTGCCAATGCAAAACCTTTTGTTACCCATCACAATGCCCTCGGGATTGATCGCTATTTACGGATTGCACCAGAGCTTTATCTAAAACGTCTGATCGTTGGGGGATTTGAAGCGGTATTTGAGATCAACCGTAATTTCCGAAATGAGGGGATGGATGCGACCCATAACCCTGAATTCACTTCCATCGAGTTTTATTGGGCATTTAAAACCTATAAAGATTTGATTGTTATTACCAAAGAGTATTTTGAATATCTGTTTGATCATCTTGACCTCCCTAAACGTCTTCCCTATGGCGATTTGGAAGTCGATTTTGATCAGTTTAGTGAAATCGAACTCGTCAAAAGTCTCACTCTCATCGGCGGAGTTCCAGAAGAGATTGTCAACGATAAAGAAGCTATTTTGGCATTTTTGAAATCCAAAAACCTCGAAGCCAATGCGGGTATGAATCTTGGTCAACTCCAAGGGGAACTGTTCGATGAGTTCGTTGAAGCCAAACTGATCAATCCGACCTTTATCACCCACTATCCGGTGGAAATTTCACCGCTTGCTCGCCGCAATGATGAGCGCCCTGAACTAACGGATCGTTTCGAGCTGTTCATCGCGGGACGTGAGATTGCCAATGCATTCAGTGAGCTGAACGACCCGGTCGATCAGTTGGAACGTTTTGAAGGACAAATGGCCGCTAAAGACTCAGGGGATGATGAAGCCCATGAGATGGACGAAGATTTCGTGATCGCCCTCAGCTACGGTATGGCTCCTACTGCAGGACAAGGGATCGGGATTGATCGTCTTGTTATGATGCTGACCAACCAACACTCAATCCGGGATGTATTACTTTTCCCGGCAATGAAACCACACCAAACCAACCAAAACCACAATGGAGAAGAAGAATGAGTTTCCTCAAAGAATTCGATAACGAAATTTATACCCTATGTGAGCAAGAGCTCGAACGTCAAACCGATCATTTAGAGATGATCGCATCTGAAAACTTTACCCTTCCTGCCGTCATGGAAGCGATGGGATCGGTATTCACGAACAAATACGCTGAAGGGTATCCCGCAAAACGTTACTACGGCGGATGTGAATACGCAGACGGTGTTGAGCAACTGGCGATTGATCGTGCGTGTGAACTCTTCGGTTGTAAATTTGCCAATGTTCAGCCCCACTCAGGTTCATCGGCAAACGGTGCGGTCTATGCGGCATTACTTCAAGCCGGAGACAAACTTCTCGGTATGGATCTCAGCCACGGCGGACACTTGACTCACGGTTCAAAAGTAAGTTTTTCAGGTAAAAACTACCACAGTTTTTCCTACGGTGTAGAGCTTGACGGTCGTATCAATTATGAGCGTGTTATGGACATCGCTAAAATCGTTCAACCAAAAATCATCGTGTGCGGTGCTTCAGCTTACGCTCGTGAAATCGATTTTGCTAAGTTCCGTGAAATCGCTGATGCCGTTGGAGCAATTTTATTCGCCGATATCGCGCATATTGCCGGTCTTGTATGTGCGGGTGAGCATCCAAGCCCATTCCCTTACGCGGATGTTGTAACAACAACGACACACAAAACCCTCGCTGGTCCTCGCGGCGGTATGATCATGACGAACGACGAGGAAATTGCGAAAAAAATTAACTCTGCGATCTTCCCTGCTCTTCAAGGTGGACCGTTGGTTCACGTTATCGCGGCAAAAGCGGTTGGATTTAAATTTAATCTCTCTCCTGAATGGAAAATATACGCCAAACAGGTCAAAGTAAATGCTGCCGTTCTTGCGGACGTGTTAATGAAACGCGGCTATGATATCGTCAGTGACGGAACCGATAACCATCTCATCTTGGTGTCGTTCTTGAATAAACCGTTCAGCGGCAAAGAAGCCGATGCAGCCCTTGGACGAGCCGGAATTACGGTTAATAAAAATACTGTTCCGGGTGAAACACGTTCTCCGTTTGTGACTTCAGGGGTCCGTATCGGAAGTCCTGCGTTAACTTCACGCGGTATGAAAGAGAAAGAGTTCGAACTCATCGCCAACCGTATTGCCGATGTTTTGGATGATATTGAAAACGAAGCTAAACAAGCCGCTATCAAAGAAGAGTTGAAAGCATTAGCTAAAAACTTTGTTATCTATCAACAATCTACGTATTAATAAGAGGTAGTGCCCATGACATCGATGGATATGAAACTGATCAAAATGATTTCAGATCATTACTGGCTGAAACATGATAATGTTGTTGATAAACTCGATTTTAAAGGGCGTACTTTTTTTAATAAATACGAAAAAATTGATAAATCTCTGACCCAAACCATTATTGATCAACATCTCAAAAAGCAGATTACCGTTGCCCACTCTTTGATTAATAAATTCGACAAAGTAGAAAATATCGTTATCGATTACAACGGCAACGATCCTCAGCGTTTTTACCACAAAACCCAACTCCTTCTTCGTGAAGAGGGATTTATCAATTTTACCGCTTTTGAGACAAAAACACCGGGACACCTGCATGTTTATATCCATAAAGGGCATACGACTTTACAAGAAGCCAATCAACTGGGTAAAATGATTTCCATGAAATTAGCCGCAAAACAACCAAAACAGTGGCGAATGTTTCCAACGCTCGATTTGCCAATGGAATACAATATTCTCAATCTTCCCTACGAGGTTTACGCAAAAGAGCGTGGAGCTTCGTGGTCGAAGCACATGTAAGCAAAGCCATCCAAAGGATACACAATGGAAGAAAAAAACGAACTCAACGACATCATCCTCAATAAAAGCGGATCGGGCTCAAGTACCAAAAAACTTTTGTTAGCAATTGCTGCACTTACCTTGATTTTAATCATTGTTTTGGTCATTATGAACTCACTCAAAAGTGAAAGCGATGAGCGAGCGCCGCAAGCGGCAGTTCCACCTGAGCCTTCATCACCGACTGAAGTGATCGATGACCCTCTTTTTGAACCGGTAGAAGTGATCCAAGAAGGCGGCAATGAAAGTGCTTCCCAAGATTTAGGACAAATCGCCCAAAAGATCAAACAAGAGTCATTCCAGAATGCTCCCTCAAGCGCAACAGCTGCTCAACCTTCATCAGCACCTGTAACTGCTCAGCAAAATGTTCCTGTACAACAAGCCAAGCCGCTCACGACGACTGCACCAGCCGTAGTTACAACGGTTCCAAAAGCACAACCTCAACCGGTATCGGTAAAAGCCGTTGCCGTTCCGGTAAAAGCTCAACCGGAACCTAAAACGGTGCGAGCAGAACCTGTTAAAGCTGTCCCGAGTGTTGTTAATACACCAACCATTAAATCGGTAAAACCCTCAGAGCCTAAAAAAGTTGCAACGGAACCAAAACCGGCAGTGAAACCTGCAACCACTCCGGTAAAAGCAGCTGCTGCTCCGGTACAAAAAACCGCTGAAAAAACGGCAGTTGAGCCGGTTGCAAAACCTGCTGCTAAAGCCGCCTCAACCGAAGGAACCTATTACATCCAAGTAGGATCTTTCAGTAAAGAGCCGAATAAAGCTTTATTTGATCGCCTCAATGCGAGCGGTCTGAAATACATCACTTCACCAAGCGGGTCAATGACCAAAGTCATGATTGGGCCGTTCCAAGGTGAAAAAGCGGCACGGGATGTTCTCGGAACCGTAAAACGCAACATTGAATCTAATGCATACATAACAAAGGGATAAGGTGATATCTTCACGCCATTTTTCTCTCGATCAATTCGCCCCCATCGCCGTCTATGAAAAGGCTAAAAGCCTTTTCCCCTTAGAAGTCACCTTTTTACTTGAAAGTGCCGGAAACAGTGCAGGAAACTATACTATTATCATTATCGGTGCACGTGAACGTATCACTTATGGCGATAAAATAACCACTTATACTGATATTCAAGGTCATACAAATCGTCTTGATGTCTCCCCTTTTGATTTTTTAAAAGAGTATTATCACAAACTTGATCAATCTGCGTATCGTGAACGTGCGCGTGAACTGGGTGTCGGTTACATCGACGGATTTATCGGCTACATCGGATACGATATGGTGCAAGTTTTTGAACATGTTCTTGAAGATTCAATGAACAATCTTACCGATCAAACCCATATCCCCGATATGGATCTGATCCTCCCGAAACTTGCCCTTGTTGTTTCCCATAAAAATGCAACTATTACGATGCTTAGCTGCGTTGATTCAATAATTCGGCGTTTTGAAGAGATTGAAACCTCACTTAAATCACCCTATCACTATACACCGCTCAAGACAATCGAGAATGATAAGGGTGGAGAGTTCATCTTTACCAAAGAAAAATTTTTCTCTATGGTCGATGAATCCAAAAAAATGATCCTCAGCGGTGATGTCTTTCAGATCCTCATGACCAACCGCTATATCCGCCATGCTCAGGTTGATCCGTTTAGTTTTTATCGTGTTTTACGTCTCAAAAACCCATCCCCTTATATGTATTTAATGGAATACGAAGATTTCAGCATTGTCGGAAGTTCCCCTGAAGTGATGGTGCGCTTAAGTGACGGAGACATCTTGCTCCGACCGATCGCCGGAACCCGTAAACGCGGTGGAACAGCTCAACGCGATCTGGAACTCGAAGAAGAGCTTCTCTCTGATCCCAAAGAGCTCTCCGAGCATTTAATGCTGATCGATTTGGGTCGTAACGATGTCGGACGGGTGGCTAAAACCGGAACCGTACGGGTCGAGGAGATGATGCATGTCGAGCGCTATTCGCACGTGATGCATATTGTCTCCGATGTTCATGCTCAAATCGCCGATAACAAAGATATGTTTGATCTCCTTGCCGCAACATTTACTGCCGGTACAATGACAGGTGCACCGAAAATTCGGGCAATGGAGCTGATTGCAGAGTTTGAAGGGGTAAAGCGGGGGTTTTACAGCGGTACCATCGGGTATTTCGGATTTGACGGCAACATGGACAGTGCTATTACGATACGTACCGCCCTGATTAAACCCGATTTTGTCATCTTGCAAGCAGGTGCAGGGGTTGTTGCCGATTCAATTCATGAGCTCGAATATCTCGAAGTGACCAATAAACTCGGTGCCCTTACCAGTACATTGGATGATTTGGTTAAAGCGCAATGAAGCTCTTTAGTATCTTTGGTGATCCGATAGCCCATTCCAGGTCACCACTGATGCATAACTCTGTTTTTAGAGCACTCAAAGTCTGTGCTTGCTACAGTCGTACCCATCTTGTAGACGGATCACAACTGCGAGATGTTTTTTTTGCCAAAGCTCTTAGCGGCGCAAATGTCACGGTTCCCCACAAAGAAGCAGCCTATCAGCAATGTGATGAAGTACGCGGAATTGCCAAAGAGATACAAGCCGTCAATACCCTCGTCGTGGAAAAAGGGAAATTGATTGGATACAACACCGATGCGGACGGTTTTATGAGTGCTATCCAATCGTTCGGACCCTTACGTAACGCCCTCATCCTCGGTGCCGGAGGAACGGCACGTGCCCTCTCCATCGCTCTGACTCACGGGGAAATCACCCCTACAATCCTGAACCGATCAGCCGGACGGTTAGATTTTTTTCATCAAAAAGGGATACAAGCATATTGTTGGGACGGTTTTACCGCCGCAGAATATGATCTTATTATCAATACCACCTCGGCTGGATTAAATGATGATGAGTTGCCAATCCCAAGAGCGCTTCTCGTAGAACTCTTATCCCGTTCAAAAGGGGCCGTTGATGTCATCTACGGTAAAGAGACCCCGTTTTTACGCGAAATAAAAGTGAGCGGTCTGCCGTATAAAGACGGTTCCGATATGCTTTTGGCGCAAGGGGTATTGGCCAATCACCTCTTTTTAAACGGTGCGTATCCTCTCGAGGCCATCGAACCTCCTATGAAACACAGTTTTTCCCTCTAATGCAAATCGACGGACGTTTCTGGCTCACCAAAGAGGGGCAAAGTTTTTTGGGTGCAGGCAGAATCGAACTGCTGGAGCATATCGATAAGATCGGTTCTATCCATGCCGCCGCCAAAGAGATGAAGATGAGCTACAAAGCGGCATGGGAACGAATCAATGGGATGAATCTCCTCGCCGATCACCCCCTCATAGAACGGACAACGGGAGGCAAAGGGGGCGGAGGGACGAAACTAACCCCCTATGCCCGCGAACTCATCGCCACCTTTCACCGTTTCAACGAACTTCATCGCCAGTTTATCGACCGTTTTTCTGAAGCGGGCAATGATCCCGAACGACTTGCCCGTATCCTCAGCCGTACTTTTCTCACCACCAGTGCGCGAAATCAGCTCCCCGCAACGCTTCTAAGTATTGAAGAGAAAGGACTTAACGGTGTACTCACCCTCTCACTGACGGGAAGCCATACGATCCAATCTGTTATTACTCTCAAATCGATCCGTAATATGGGGCTTAGTGTCGGATGCGATCTCTACGCCATCATCAAATCCAGCGATGTCACTATCGTTACCACGCTCCCTAAAAGCGGTGAAGCGATGAACACTCTAAAAGGGACGATAAGCCGTATCGAATCCCAAGATGAAACGGATGAGATCACCTTTGCTCTCGATCTCTTTACCGAGCTGATCGCTCTGATGAATCCCAAAGATACGGCGCGACTCTCCGAGGGGATGAATGCCTACGCCCTGATCTCTCCAAGTCATATTATTATTGGGTTATAGTTTTCTGTTTCATTACGATACATACGATATCCATACATATAACCCTTCTTTATCACTCTCCTACAAACTTTAAGCCATTTTCCTTATAATTTCGTTATATCTTACAAAACATAACGAAATTGTCTCATTTTTTGCGAACCGTTTTTGCAATGTTTGGTTTGCGTTTATCGTTATATCATAACAGATACAAAGGAGTTTATATGAAGCCTTTCAAGCTTATCGTCATTTCCCTCGCATTCGCCTCTGCCCTTGCGGCGCAAACCATCACGGTTGCCGCTGCTGCCAATATGAAATACGCTGTTACCGATATCGCTAAAGCGTTTACGAAAGATACGGGAATCGATGTCAAAATCATCACCGGAGCCTCAGGTAAACTGACTCAACAAATCATGAGCGGTGCGCCGTATGACGCGTTTCTCTCCGCCGATGTCGAGTATCCTGCCAAACTGGCTCAAAGCGGATACACGACAACGCCATCACAGGTGTATGCGTACGGGACACTGATCCTCTGGAGCGATACGGGAGTCGATCTCTCCAAAGGCGTCGCTATCGTTGCCGACCTTTCGGTTAAAAAGATCGCTGTCGCCAATCCTAAAACGGCACCGTACGGGATCGAAGCGATGAACGCGATGAAATACTATCAGGTTGCCGACAAGACGGCAGGCAAAATCATCACGGCCGAGTCAATCTCTCAAGTAGGCGCATACGTCACCACCAAAGCGGTCGATGTCGGGTTTATGGCGAAATCGATTGTCCTCTCTCCAGAGATGAAAAATGTCGGCAAATGGGTCGAAGTGGATGGTAAGGCCTATAACCCAATCGATCAGGCAATGGTCGGACTCAAAAACGGGTCACCCGAAAATCAGATCGCCGCCAAAAAGTTTCTCCGTTTTATGGGTTCTGCAAAAAGTCAATCGATTCTCAGAGCGAGCGGATATAATATACCTACTACAAAATCTATGAGTAAAGAAAAATAATGTTTTTAGAACCGATCAATTTTCCCGCCATGTACCGCGAACACAAAGCTACCACCGATTTTAAAGGCAAAACCAGTGCCGATTGGGATGAGAAATCAGCCGATATGGCACTTTCAACTATCAACAGCCCCTACGTCAACGACTTTATCTCCCGTATGAAGCTAAACGGGGATGAAGTGGTTCTCGACATCGGATGCGGACCGGGAACATTGGCAATCCCCCTTGCAAAACAGGTCAAAGAGGTTATCGCCATCGACTTCTCAGAGCTAATGCTCGAAGAGCTCAAAGCCTATGCCGCTAGAGAAGGGGTAACTAATATTAAAACATATCATATCGGCTGGGACGATGACTGGAGTCACCTGCCGCAGATCGATATCGCCGTCGCATCCCGCTCAATGGAGGTTACTGATGTTGATGCGGCGCTCACTAAAATGTCGGCACATGCAAGCAGGGCATGTTATCTCACCTACAAAGTCGGGGGGAGTTTCGTCGATATGAATATTCTCGATTTCATCGGGAAAAAGGTAAAAACCAAGCCCGATTATTGGTATATTCCGATCATCCTCTACTCTCACGGCTATCTCCCTCGTGTCGATTACATCGAAACAGGACGGGGAAGTGTTCGAAGCAATACCGAAGATGAGTTCATCGAATCATTGCTTTGGAGCGTCCATGAGTTGAATGAGGAACAACAGAACAAAGCTCGTGAGTATTATCGTGAGGTGATCGTAGGACAAAACCGCCCTCCCCGTGCCGTCAATTGGGCATTTATCGGCTGGGAGACATCGATATGATTGCCCTCAATGATTTTGAACTCGAAGCACTCCTCGCCGAAGATGCCCCCTACGGTGATCTAACGACCGCATCTTTGGAAATTTCCGATCAACGAGCCCGTATTACTTTCGCTACCCGTGAGCGCCCTCTCGTCGTCTCGTGTATGGAAGAGGCGGTACGCCTGTGCGGACTGTACGGATTGGAAATCGACGGGTTCGTCAAATCGGGAACCCTCGTCCCGCCCAAGAGTCTCTTTCTCGAAGCCCACGGTGAAGCCGGAAATATCCACCGTATTTGGAAAAGTGTCCAAAACCTCCTCGATTACGCAAGCGGTATTGCCACTTATACCCGTGAAGCGGTACTCTTGGCCCGTAGTATCAATCCTGATATAGTGGTAGCCACCACCCGCAAAACCACCCCGTTTACGAAAAAAATCGCGATTAAAGCGGTCGAATCAGGGGGTGGAGTTGCCCACCGATTGGGTCTTTCGGAATCGATCCTTATTTTCGATTATCACCGTGTTTTCTTCCCTACCGATGAAGCGTTCGGCTCAGCATTGAACAAAACTAAAAAAGCCAATTTGGAGAAAAAGATCGTCATGGAGACCGAAGACATCACTCAGGCGCTGAAATTTGCCCGGATGGGGGCTGATATCCTCCAGTTGGAAAAATTTCCCTTGAGCAAGCTCTCCGATGCCGTCCGCATCCTCCGAACCGATTATCCTCATATCACCCTTATTGCTACGGGGGGAATCAGTGCCAAAAATATCGCCGAGTATGCGGCTACGGGTGTCGATATGATCGTCACCTCATCGCCGTATAACGCACAGAGCGCCGATATCAAAGTGAGAATAGAGCCTTTATGAACACACTCCCCTCCACCCTAACCGCCATCACATCTTCAGACCATTTGAGTATCCTCACGGTTGCCGTGGGGGAGGATGACTTTCACCTCCTCCTCGCCGAACAGTGCCCTGATGCGATAGGAACACCGCTTACATTGGCATTCAAAGAGACCGAAGTGATCCTCGTCTCAACCAACACGGCAACCACAGCCAACGTTCAACGTGCTGTAATAAGCCGTATTGAGCAGGGAAGCGTATTGTCCCAAATTACCCTACTCTATCACGACTCAATGATTACTGCCCTTGTTCCTACCCTCACCTTTAATATTCTACGTATCAAGGAAGGGGACAACGTGTTTTGGATGGTGAGTCCGAGCGAAATATCACTGCTGAGAGGTCACCATGGAAGCTGAATTTTTAAGCACGATGGCGCTCACCTTTAAACTCGCCGCTGTTACGACACTCATTCTTCTGCTGATCGGAATTCCTCTCGCATCGTTTTTGGTCTTCTCCAAAATGCGGTTTAAAAGCATCATCGAGACGGTGGTGAGTATGCCCCTCGTATTGCCTCCGTCCGTTTTAGGGTTTTATCTCCTCCTCGCATTCAGTCCCGCCTCCGCCATCGGGAGCTTTCTCACCGAACACGGCATCCGCTTGGCATTTAGCTTCGAGGGATTGGTAATCGGCTCCGTACTCTTCAGCCTTCCCTTTATGGTACACCCGATCCAATCCGCCCTCTCCCAAGTGCCAAAATCGATCTTTGAGGCCGCCTATACCCTCGGCAAATCGAAACTGGAGACGATGATACGGGTTATCCTCCCCTCGATCCGTCACGGGCTTATCTCAGGTATCGTACTCGCGTTCGCCCACACGGTCGGGGAGTTCGGAGTCATCCTCATGATTGGCGGAAATATCCCTGATGAAACGCGCGTCGCCTCCATCGCCATCTACGACGAAGTAGAATCGCTTAACTACGCCATGGCACACCAATACGCCCTCACCCTCTTTGTCGTCACGTTCGCCATACTCCTTCTCGTCTACACCCTCAATAAAAAATCACTCGGGGGAATTCGATGATAGCAGTTAATATTACCAAGCGTCTCGACACCGCTGAGGGCTCCATCAACGCCCATTTTGAGCTCACCATTAACGACGGTGAATTCCTCACCCTTTTCGGTCCCTCAGGTGCGGGAAAAACAACGCTGATGCGGATGATTGCAGGTCTCGAAACACCCGACAGCGGTCGTATCGAAGTGGACGCTGAAGTGTGGTTTGACAGTAGCAAAAAAATCAATCTTCCCCCTCAGCGTCGGAGTATCGGATTTGTCTTCCAAGACTATGCCCTCTTTCCGACGATGAGTGTACGCGAAAATCTCCTCTTTGCCACCGATAATGCCCAGCAACGCGCCAATGTCGATGAGCTGATCGAGCTCGTTGAACTCACCCAGCTCTCAAACCGCCTCCCCTCCACCCTCTCAGGGGGACAAAAACAGCGCGTTGCCCTCGCCCGTGCGTTGGTGCGCCATCCTAAAATCTTGCTCCTCGATGAACCTCTCTCGGCACTTGATCCAACCATGCGCCAAAAGCTCCAAGACGAGCTAAGCCTCATCCATGAGCGACTTGCCGTTACAACCCTACTCGTAAGTCACGATATTGCCGAGACGGTGAAACTCTCTGATCGTCTTGCGTCAGTAGAAGCAGGACACATTAAACGGCTTTGTACCCCTATGGAGTTCTTTAGCCCCCAAACCCTCAGCGGTAAGCTCCAACTCGTCGGAGAGGTATTAAAAATCGAAGAAGACGCCCCCGTCTTTATCGTCACGCTCCTCGTCGGTTCCTCCATCGTCCGCACCGTAGCTAGTGCCGATGAGGCCTCAGCGCTTACGATCGGTGCTCAAGCCATTATCTCAACCAAAGCGTTTAACCCGATTTTGATACCCATAAATAGTAATAAAATATAATTTTTTTAGTATACTCTTGGTATCACTTTCAGGAGTTTAGGGCATGATGAAATACATTGTCGGAATAGGGATTTTTGCAGGGATACTGTATATCATTTCGATTTTTAACCGTCTGGTTCTTACCAAAAACCGCTATATAAACGCTTTTAGCCAAATCGACGTTCAGCTCAAACGACGCTACGATCTCATCCCTGCCCTTGTCGAAACCGCCAAACATTACATGGAACACGAAAAGAATACACTGGAGCGGGTCATTGCCGCACGCAACAGCGCCTCCCAAAATTTACGCCATGCGCACCAGAATCCTTCCGATCCTACAGCTATCCAAGGGATCGTTACCGCTGAAAACACCCTTCGTCAAGCCATTTCCAATTTCAACGTTGTGATGGAAAACTATCCGGCAATCAAAGCTGATGGAGCTATGCGACAAGTGATGGAAGAACTCTCCACCACCGAAAACAAAATCGCGTTTGCACGTCAGTTTTACAACGATTCGGTGATGGAGTACAACACCTACCGCCAATCGTTCCCCCAAAACCTCTTTAGCTCCCTCTTCGGACATAGACAGGATGCTGCTTTACTCGAATTTGAAGATGCGCAAGAGATTAAACTCCCTCCCAAGCTCGGTTTTTTAGGTGAGTGATGAATTTTTTTGAAGCTAAGGAAGAGGCGAAAGTGTCCACCGCTCGCCTCCTATTCGCCTTTAGTATCGGTTTAATCCTCTTTGCCTCCTCGATTGCCTATTTGGTCGTCTTTATCGAAAGCTATCTCCGTACCGGATCGTTCATCCCTGCCGTCGTCGATACCGTTATTTTTTCAGAAGTCTTTATCGCCGTTATTCTAACCGTCTTGATCGCTTCCTTGTTTCAATATTATCTCCTCAGAGACGGCGGAAAATCAGTAGCACTCTCGTTAGGGGGAAAACTGATCTCGCCGATGACCCACAATAAACAAGAGATTATGCTATTGAATGTCGTCGAAGAGATGGCGATAGCCTCAGGGATAGCACCGCCTCCCGTATATCTCCTGCATGATCAGGGGATCAATGCCTTCGCCGCCGGATTCACCTATGAAGATGCGGTGATCGGAATCACACAGGGTGCATTGGATGCATTGGATCGACAAGAGCTTCAGGGGGTAATCGCCCATGAGTTCAGCCATATTTTTCACGGAGATATGCGCCTCAATCTTCACCTCTCAGGTCTAATATACGGGATCGTTTTTATCGGCGGAATAGGACATTTTATCTTTGATGTTTTAGATTCTTCATCAATACGTCATAGCGTTTCTCGTTCTTCGAATGATAAAAAAGGGGGAAGCCTAATCGTCGCCATCTATCTGTTTGCACTCGGCTTAACCATCATCGGCTGGTTGGGAACGATGATCAGCGAATTGATAAAAGCGATGATATCCCGCCAGCGCGAATATCTTGCCGATGCTTCGGCGGTTCAGTACACCCGCTATCCCGATGGTATTGCCGGAGCGTTGAAAAAAATCGGTGCATCTGCGTACGGTTCAAGCGTCTCATCCAGTGCCGGCGGCGATTTCAGCCACCTATTTTTTTCCGACGGTACTTCCAATTTTTGGGATCATTGGTTCTCTACTCATCCCAAACTCGAAGATCGGATACGACGGATTGATCCGAGATGGGACGGGAAATTTGCCTCTGAGAAATCGTCTCAAAAACATTACGCCCATAGTGAACAAACCACTTTTAACGTCCCCAAGCAGCCCGAAGAGGAAATCAAATCCAATCCGATTACATTCGATACTCTCTCACGTATGCCCAATCCATCAGGTAATTTTCATTCCGTCTCTTCCACTTTTGAAGCAGTTGACATCCCATTAGAAATCCAATCTATGACCGCAAATCCGCTCAGTGCCCAATGGATAATCTATGCTTTACTTTTGGGTAGTCAACACAACGAATTACGACTTCAAAAAGAGGCATTGGGGAGTGCATGGGAAAAAACACAAAATGTTTTGAAAACGATCGAATCTCTACCCCGATCATCTCATTTGAACTTGCTCCTCTTAGCAATACCAAACTTAAAAATGATGTCAACACTGCAATATGAACAGTTCCGTAAAACGATAGAAAAGCTGATTGATGCCGATAAACATATATCCATTTGGGAGTGGACGCTGCGAAGTATACTTCTGACTCCGCTGGATTATGAGTACGGTTTGACTAAAATTCCTAAAAGTATGTTCCAATCCTCAAAACAAATTCAACATTCACTCAACATTGTATTTGTTTTTCTGGCAAAAACCCAATTTTCCAATGAAGAGACAGTTAGATTTCTTCTCCAAAAAACAGCCGAACAGTTTGATTTGGAACCGTTTCAATATTTAGAAGATCTCACCATCGACCAAGTCGATCTAGCGGTACGAAAAATTGCCCTAAGCGACAGCTCCCTCAAAACAAAAATAATCGATGCAACCGAAACCTTATTGAAGTACGACAGTAGATATCATGAAGATGACGCAGAAATTTTAACAGCATTCAAAACACTTTTACATGTATAAATTTAAATCAGACTATGTTTTATTTTCTTTGACTTTTTCGTCTAAAGTTTCAGAACCCCATGTAGGTGCCCATGCTATAATTTCAACCAAAGCGTTTAACCCTATTCTTATACCATTGCCCTAAGGAACAACCATGACTATCAAAAAAGACTGTATCGTCACCATCGACTATCACATTAACGACACCGAAGGAAATCTTCTCCACGAGGAAGAGGAGGCTCTTGTTTACCTGCACGGTAATTATGGTCATATTTTCCCTACGGTTGAAAAAGCATTAGAGGGGAAAAGTATCGGAGAAACATTCAAAATTGAACTCACCGCCGATAAAGCATTCGGAAATTATGACCCTACACTCGTTGTTACGGAAGAGCTCAGTGAACTGCCGGTAGAAGTAAGCGTCGGAATGGAACTCGATGGCTATTTTGAAGAAGACTCGGAGGATGTCATCATCTATACCGTAACCGATATCGAAGGCGATCATGCCACACTCGATGGTAATCACCCACTTGCGGGAATGGACCTCGTTTTCGAGGGGACCGTTTTAGATATCCATGAAGCAACACCCGAAGAGATCAAAGAGGTGCAGGAGTTTCATCACCAACACTGATTAGATCCAAATCCGAAACGAGCGTATAAAAAGCTTTACCTTCTCGGTATTGCTACTCGTCTTCCCGATTGCTATGAAGTCATTAACACTCCAAAATATTGCATTTTGCCCTATTTCTTTCCATTACTCTTTTTGTCATTGTATAATCAACATGATTGAAGCAACAACTTTTTAAAGGCTCCAACCTTGAGCGAATCCTTAACCGACAAATACAAAGTTCTCAAACACACCTTTGGTTTCTCCAGTTTTAGAGAGATGCAAGAAGATGCGGTAGACGCGATTCTGAGCCGTCGTGATTTGGCAATGTTACTCCCTACCGGAGGGGGAAAATCGCTCTGCTATCAGCTTCCAACACTTCTGATGGATGGGATCACGATTGTCGTCTCTCCCCTCATCGCCCTCATGCATGATCAGGTGATTGCCCTCAAAGAGCTCGGGATCGAAGCGGAGATGATCTCCTCATCGCAATCGCCGCAAGAACAACAAGAGGCATTTTCCAAGGCTAAAAACGGCGTTTTAAAACTCCTCTACATCGCCCCCGAAAGACTGGCAAACGTCTCCTTTCTCTCATGGCTCGAAACGCTCGATATCAACTTTTTCGTCATCGACGAAGCCCACTGTATCAGTGAGTGGGGGCATGAGTTTCGTGATGATTACCGACGGCTGGGTGAGTTGCGCTCCGCTTTTCCTCATACCCCTATCGCCGCCTTCACCGCTACCGCCACACCAAAAGTACGGGAAGACATCCTCTCGCAACTGGGGCTCAACGATCCGCTGATCCTCCGCGCCCCGGTACTGCGTAAAAACATCAAGATCACTGTTCGAGAACGTGATGGCGGATGGCGCAATGAGCTGATGAATATTTTAAAAGAGCACGAAGGGGAGAGTGGAATTGTCTATGCTTTCTCCCGTAAAGAGACCGAAGAGCTCGCCGAATTTCTCTCCAAAAAAGGGATCAAATGTTTAGCCTATCATGCGGGGATGAGCGGCTCCATACGTCACGATACCCATACATCGTTTCTAAACGACGAAACGCAGATCATTGTCGCCACCGTCGCATTCGGGATGGGAATCGATAAAGGAGATATTCGCTTCGTCATCCACACCTCACTTCCTAAAACCATCGAAAACTACTATCAGGAGATCGGACGTGCCGGACGGGATGGAATCGACTCCGAAGCGATACTCTTTTATTCGGGAACTGATTTTTACAACAAAAAACGGCTTATCGATGAGGGGAGTGACCCCCAATATCGCGAGATGATCCTTAGCAAGCTCCGCGCATCGATGGATTACGCAACTGCCGAGGAGTGCCGCCATCGTCTAATAGCCTCCTATTTCAGCGATACAATCGCCCCTTGCGGTGACAAATGCGACAACTGTGTGGGCAGTGATATCCAAAAGCAAGAAATAACCACCCCCGCCCAAAAGTTCCTCTCCTGTCTCTATAAAACGGGTGAGCGATTCGGAGCCACCTATATCTCGGAAGTTCTCTGTGGAGAGGAAAAAGAGAAAATCCTCTCCAATTCTCATCAAAATTTGAGCGTTTTCGGGATCGGAAAAGAGCTATCTAAAACCACATGGAGCACCATCTCCAAAAGACTCATCGAACTCGGTGCTATAGAGCCCGATGAGTACAAAGCACTAAAAATCACCCCAATCGGAGCCGACATATTGAGAGGAAAAACGGCTGTTCATATCCGATCAGATCGTCTATCGACCAAAAAAGTAACCGTTAAAACCAAACACTCCGATCTCAACACCCCAAAATACTTCGAAAACTTCAAAGCCCTCCGTGCCGCCATCGCCAAAGAGCACCGCATCCCTGCCTACATCGTCTTCGGAGATAAAACCCTCTACTCCCTTGCCGAACAACTCCCTAGCACCAAAGAGGAGATGTTGGGTATCAGCGGTATCGGAGAGGTAAAATTCGAACGATACGGAGAAGCATTTTTGAACCTCTCGCATGAGTTGAGGGAAAAAGAGAGGGATTGATTAAGCGTCTATCATCCCTCGCCCTCTCTCCGACAAAAACGGGGCGATATGGATTTTAAACATTGCCTCTTTCGTCTCTCGTATCGATTCACGACTCACTTCGCCATCCATCGAGGCGAACACTTGCCAATACGCCGTGACGAACCAATAGAGCTTGGCACGCAAAGGGATCTCCTCTTTGTCGATATGTTCCAATATCTCTTCGCTGAGCAAATATCGGATCACCCCTGCTATCTGATTGATCCGCCTCTCCTGATTAACGACAAACGCCCTTTTTAGCTCGCCATCTAGCGCCATTAATACCGGAGCATCCCGCATCAAAAATCGATATTCCCAAAACAGATCGCCGTAATGATCGAACGATTCATCTAATACATTTAAGGGGTTAGGTGAACTGAGCATTTTTTCAAAACTCTTTAGCGATTCGATCCGTTCCGACATTTCAGCGTAGATTTCTCGGATAATCTCTTCTTTGTTGCGGTAATGATAGTAGAGATTTCCCGCCGATATCCCTGCCGCTTTAGCAATATGGTTGGTCGTGATTGAGAGCGAATCATGGAGATTAAACAGCTCGATGGCGGTGTTTTTAATTCGCTCTTTGGTTGTGATCTTTTTTGGTTTTTTCATGGGAAAATTCTACCATATTTAGAGTACGAATACGAATTAAATAATATATATTAGAGTAATTACACTAATATTAAGATGTATTTTAGATTTTTGATACTACTATGCCCCTATCTGATCGGGTGAGGAGCTAATGTATGGTACAGGGAAAACCGGGTGATGGATTGCCTAGAGGGGAGTTTTTAGTGATTCGATTGTTATTGATACCTATGGTGCGGACATTTTTTACATGGCACATCGCCTTTTGGCTTTTTAAACGAGAAGCTAGGATTATCATCTCTCTTTTGGAAAAGCTGAGCGAAGAGGAGCGGTTACAACAAGTCGTTATCGACAAAACCTTCGCCATCGAAGATCACTCACGACAATTTTCCCTCAACATGGTAATCGAACACCTCTGCATCACGGGACGCAAAGTAACGAGCGTTATCGCAGCCCTCACCGAAGAGCGAGAGTTCACCGAAATCGTCACGATAGCGGGGGTAAAACCGTTCGCAAACCGTTCCGGTACACTCGATGATTTTAAAGCCTTTATCGATGAGTACAAAAGCTTTTTCACCGCATTGCCGAAACATCACTCTAAAATGACCAAAGCCCATCCGTGGTTTTACTCGTTCAATAACTTCGATTGGTGCTCTTTTATGTACATGCACACCTTTATCCATCGCCGACAAATCCAAGCAATCATTAAAGCCTCAAAGGAGAGCCGATGAGCAATACACTCGGAACATTATCCCGTGTCATAGGGTTATTTGTACTTTTGCTAGGGGGATGGTTTTTAGCGGTAACGGTACTCTATACTCTAGCTACCCTGATCATCAGTACTAATTTCGAATGGAGTCATGCTGGAATGTTGTTTGGTGCGGTTGTGATTGTGAGGATGTTTTATCCTCGTAATGTTTTTGCGTGGTGAGGTTTACTCCCCACCATTCACTTTCCCCCGCATTTTCTTAATATTCCCATGTTTCGTCTTACTGTCCATCCGTCGTTTCTGCGAGTTCTTCGTCGGTTTGGTCGGTTTACGCTTTTTTTGGACAATAGTAACGCTTTTGATAAGTTCTCTAAGCCGTTCCAACGCCGCGTCTTTGTTCTCTTCCTGACTTCTTGATTCTTGGGATTTGATGTTGATAATTCCCTCTTTGGTAATGCGGTGGTCGGTAATGGCTAGGAGCCGTTCTTTGTAGAAATCGGGAAGGGTTGAAGCGCTGATGTCGAAACGTAAATGGATCGCGGTGGAGACTTTGTTGACGTTTTGACCGCCAGAACCCTGAGAGCGTATAGCGGTTATCTCGATTTCGGAATCGGGAATGCTAACGGTGTGGGAGATTTGGAGCATGATCTACCTCTCTAAAGGGAGAGATTATCTCCCCCGTCCGCCCGATTTTTTCGGTGAAGGCTTTTTCGTATTACCGAAGGCACTGTTTCTGGCTGAAGAATCGCTTTTACCGACGAGTTCATCTCGTGCGAGACGTGGTCCCCGTTTGCCGACGAATTTAGGCTGAACGGGAGCTTTTTTACGTTTATTCCCGAATGCTCCCGCCGTTTTTTCTTTTTTCTCTCCCTCTTTGGAGAGACTTTTACCCCGTGTTTTTACCAATGCGTTATCCGCAGGCGGTTCAAATCCAGCAACCAAGATAGTCTCGACATTTTTGCCGAGCATGGTGATGATTTTTGACCATGAAATGTGCTCTGCTGAGGAGAGGAGCGTGATCGCCAGCCCCTCATTTCCCGCGCGTCCCGTACGCCCGATACGGTGGAGATAGTCGGTACTGACGTGAGGAATGTCGTAGTTGATAACGACGTCTAGCCCCTCGATATCCAAACCGCGTGCGGCAATATCGGTTGCGACGAGGATACGGGCAGATCCTTCACGAAATTCACTGAGTGCACGATCTCTGGCACCGTGTTTTTTGTCACCGTGAATCACAACATTTTTGAGACCACTGGCGGTTAGATCAGCACTCACTTCGTCTGCTTCGGCTTTCGTACGGGTAAAGACGAGAACCTGCGGATAGTTGTTCGAGCCTATCAGGAATGAAAGAAGCTCTTTTTTACGCTCTTTTTCAACCGGATGAACCACTTGACGAAGCGTCATATCGGCGGCTTTGAGGTTATCGATCTCGACGAGGAGCGCTTTTTTGAGGATTTTTTCACTCAGCTGTTTCACCGCAGGGGTCATCGTTGCCGAAAAAAGCATGTTTTGGCGATTGAGCGGGAGAAGATCGATAATCTGCCCTACCTCACGGATAAAGCCCATATCGAAAATCGTATCGGCTTCATCAAACACCAAATACTCGATTCGAGAGAGCGGAACGTGCCCTTGTTTATTCAGCTCGATCAAGCGTCCGGGAGTAGCAACGATGATATCAACCCCCTCTCCCAGCTCTTTCGCCTGACGTGCCATATTGGCTCCGCCATAGAGAGCGATACACGTTAATTCAAGCCCCTGTGCATACGATTCGATCGCTGCGCACACTTGGGATGCGAGCTCACGTGTCGGGACGATGACCAATGCTCTGGCACTGGATTGTTTCCCTTGGACTGTGAGTAATTTTTGGATGATCGGGAGGGCGAATGCGGCTGTTTTCCCTGTTCCGGTTTGTGCCGCTCCGAGAACATCTCGTCCCCGCAGTACGAGAGGAATCACCTGAGTTTGAATCGGTGTCGGCTCAGTGTATCCTTTCTCGATTAGGGTTTCGAGAAGGTGGGCATTAAGCCCTAAAGTCGTAAATGACATGATAATAGTACCTTTTTGGTATTTTGTTCATGAATATTAACATTTTATCGCTTCAAACCTCCCATTTATGGCATTTTTTTTGCTACGATACCGCAATTGATTTGAGAGGGAGAAAAGAGTGAGAGCAATAATGCTTTTAGTGACGTTAGCAGCGTTTTCATGGGGGGCTTCGACAAGCGGAATTGTTTTGGATAAAAAAACGGCTAAGCCGATCGCATCTGCCATTGTCATTTCGGGAAATAAAGAGTACCGAACCGATGAAAACGGTACCTTTCGAATCCCGCAAACTAATTTAGTGGGCATCCGCGCTGTAGGATATGAGCGCAAATTTTATAAAAACAGCGGGAAAATGTATCTGAACCGTGTTATCCCGAAAGCCCTGTATCTTTCAAGCTTCGGGGCAACTCACGGTAAAATCATGGGCAATGCGAAACATTTGATCTGTACTACCGAGGTAAATGCTCTCGTTATCGACATCAAAATGGACCGTGGCCAAATTGCATTTAAAACCGCAAATCCAATTGCAAATAAAATCGGGGCGCAAGAGGTGATCTTGTTTAAAGACCTCCCGAAATTTGTGGCTGATTTGAAAAAAGAGGGAATCTATACCATTGCTCGTATCGTCTCATTCAAAGATACCCCTTATATCACTGCCTATCCGCAATTCGGGGTCAAAAAAACCGACGGGACACTGTTTAAAGACAAAGAGGGACTTTATTGGGTCGATGCTTCCCGTAAAGAGTCTTGGAAATACATCATTGATATTGCCGAAGAATCGGCCAAAGCGGGATTTGATGAGATTCAATTCGACTATGTTCGATTTCCTGACCGCAAAGGGATCAAATTTTCGGTCGAAAACAACCAAGCCAACCGCGTACAAGCCATCAGCGGATTTTTGGAAAGTGCCCGTACCCGCCTGATCCCCTATAATGTCTTTATCTCAGCCGATATTTTCGGTTACGTAAGCTGGCATGATGCCGATATCGAAATCGGTCAGCGTGTCGATGCACTCGCACCGTATGTCGATTATCTCTCTCCAATGCTCTACCCGAGCGGATTTAATGCGGGAATTCCGGGATATACCAATCCGGTTGCCGCGAACTATGAAATCGTAAAACACTCTCTTGATAAAGCCCTCGAAAAATCAGGCGGTTCACCGCTCGCTTATCGACCATGGCTTCAAGCGTTTCGTGACTACGCGTTTGATCGCCGCATCTACGGTGACAAAGAGATCCGTGATCAAATCCGTGCCAGTGACGACTTCGGAAGCTGCGGATGGATTCTCTGGAATCCCCGCAACGTCTATACGGCTGCAGGCTTAATCCGTCTCGAACGTACTGCCGCTAAAAAAGTAGTAAAACCAGCTTCGTAAGTGAATACGCTCCCCATCCATGAGGTGATCCGCGATATTCGCTCCACCCTCGTATCCTACAATCGCCTTATCCTCCAAGCCCCTCCGGGGGCCGGAAAAACCACCGCTGTCCCCCTCGCTCTTTTGGATGAACCGTGGCTCAAAGAAAAACAGATCATTATGCTCGAACCCCGCCGTATCGCGGCTCGCAGTTCGGCATCACGCATGGCACAGTTACTGGGGGAAAAAGTCGGGATGCGGGTCGGATACCAAATCCGAGCCGAAAAAAAACTGAGCGATAAAACCAAAATTCTTGTCGTTACCGAGGGAATTTTGACTCGTATGCTCCAAAATAATCCCTCACTCGAACATGTTGCCCTCATTATCTTTGATGAGTTCCATGAACGCCATCTGCACAGCGATCTTTCCCTCGCCTTTGCCCTCCAGTCTCAGGAGTTTTTACGCGAAGATTTAAAGATTATGGTGATGTCGGCAACACTCGATACCCAGACATTGCAAACACTTATGGAGAATCCGCCTCTCATCACCAGCGAAGGTCGCAGTTATCCGATCACCTTAGAGTATTTACCGCCCAACAGCCCCACTGTTGAACCCAAAAAAATCGTCCCCGCACTGATGAATATACTTCAAAACAGCATTCAAAATGATGAAGGGGACATCCTCGTATTTTTACCCGGCGAGCGTGAAATCCGATCACTCGAAACCGCCCTCAAAGAGCATTGCAGAGGTATTAATCTCGATATCACACCCCTTTACGGTGAACTTTCCAAAGAGGCTCAGGAGCGAGCTATTTTCCCCTCAGCGAAGCGTAAAATCGTACTCGCCACCAACATTGCCGAAACAAGTCTCACCATCGAGGGGATCACGGTCGTCGTCGATTCGGGTCTGGAAAAAGTCCTCACCTTCGATCCCCGCAGTGGTATGGAACGGCTTATTACCCAAAAAATTTCTCGTGCTTCCGCCGATCAGCGTTCAGGTCGTGCCGGTCGTTTAAGCGAAGGGAAATGTTACCGGCTGTGGAGCGAAACTTCTCATCACGCCCTCCCTCCCCATAAAGAGCCGGAAATTCGTCTGTGCGACCTCACACCGCTCGCTTTGGAACTAAGTGCATGGGGAGATTCGGAACTCTCATGGATCACCCCACCTCCTGCAAAAGCGCTGAGTCATGGATTAGAACTTCTGAGTATCTTAGGGGCTACGGATTATAAAGGAAATATTACCCCTCACGGCAAAGCAATGATGGTTCTGGGGCTCCATCCCCGACTTGCCCACATGATTCTCATCGCCAAAACCCATGAAGCCCAGAGCGAAGCAATACTCCTTGCCGCATTGCTGAATGAACGCGATCTCTTTTCAAAAAGTACCCACCGTTCTTCCGATATGCGAGAGCGTTTTTGGATTCTATCGGATCATCTGCGTGGCAAAACAATCGCTGCCGAACTGACTCAAAACTCTGAAACCATACTCAAAACCTCAAGAGAACTATCGAACCGCCTCAACATGACGCTGCGACTATCAGAAAATTTCCCTTCATCGATGATTGCCCTTTTACTTGCCCTCGCCTATCCGGATCGAATTGCTCGTCTACGAACGCCAAAGGGGGATAAATATCTCCTCAGCAACGCTAAAGAGGCAATTTTAAGCCGTGAAGATGATTTACACGGTGAAGAGTGGCTCGTTATTTGTGAAAGCGACGGTGATTCGACGATGGCGCGTATCTATCGGTGTGCACCACTCGACATCAATCTGTTGGAACGTCATGAGCCTGAACTTTTTATGAGAGAAGAGAAGCTTAGCTGGAATAGCGAATCAAGACGGGTTGAAGCACGAGAGGTTACGAGGATTGGGGCGATCATCCTCGACTCACACCCTCTTGCTCATCCCGACACACTAGAGGTTAAACAAAAACTCTTAGAGGGGATCCGATATCATGGCTTAGAGGCTTTGACACACTCACCGCAAGCACTCTCTCTTCGCCATCGTCTCCAAGCCCTGCATCACTATTCACCTGAAAACTCTATGGGTGATTTTAGCGATGAATTTCTCCTAAGTTCTTTGGAAACATGGCTTTTACCCCATATCACTACCCAAAGCTCACTGCGAGAATGTGAATCTCTCGATCTCTACACTATTCTAGCCTCACAACTCACGTGGGAACAAACGAAACGATTAAACACCCTCTTGCCGACACACTTTAGCGCCCCCACCGGAAGTACCATTGCATTGGATTATTCTGATCCCGAAGCGGTCATTTTGGCAGTGCGGATACAGGAAGTTTTCGGTCTCACTACCCATCCGAGTATCATGGAGGGGAAAATACCTCTGCTGGTTCATTTGCTCTCCCCTGCCCGCCGTCCGATCCAAGTGACCCGTGATCTGGTCGGGTTTTGGGAGGGTTCGTACAGCGATGTCAAAAAAGAGCTCAAAGGGAGATACCCCAAACACTACTGGCCGGATGATCCGCGCAATGCTGAGGCGACGAGCAGAACAAAAAAATATATGGGCAACTAACTGTGTACCCGTTCATGGTTCGACAGGCTCACCACGAACGAAACTATATTGATAGTTTTAAATACTCACCCGATCTTCCATCGCTTTCGTGAGAGAGAGGATATCGACATTCTCCAGACTAACCCCCGTCGGAACCCCCTGCGCAATACGGCTAAAGCGTACATCGCAATCCATCAGTTTATCCTCGATGTAGAGCATAACCCCCTGATTAGCGATCGAGGGAGTAAGGGCAAAAATCACCTCTTTAATCCCGCTTTGGATAATCCCGCGTAAATGGGAAATATCGAGCTCTTCAATCGATTCAAGGACAAAATAGCGCCCGTCAAACAGAGCATTCTCTTCAAAAGTCAAAATATCTTTGGCATTTTCAACAATACAAAGGATTTCGTGATTACGCCGTTCATCACTGCAAATAGCACACAATTCGTCTTCGCTCAACCCTCCGCACGATCGACATTTTTTGAGGCTGGTGATCGCATTTTCGATCGCGTGGGCAAGTTTAAGTGCACCGAAACTGTCATGCATCACCATATGATACGCTAAACGGGTCGCGGACTTTTGTCCGATAGTTGGGAGCTGTTGGAGTGCATCAACAAGGCGGTTAAATTTTTCAAGTGATCTTTTCATAATCGATATTGTAGCAAAGGTCGTGCCATAAATAGTTTAGTCTTATTGACTCAATTAAGCTAACACTCTTTTCGACATGGTATAATTGCGCGAAAAATATGTTTTTGGAGTTATTGCGTGGAAGAAATGAGCTATTATGAGATTTTAGAGGTCACCAAAAATGCCAACGGAGACGAAATCAAAAAAGCCTACCGAAAAATGGCGAAACTTTACCATCCAGACCGTAATCCAAACGATGACAGTGCAGAGCATAAATTCAAACTCTGTAATGAAGCGTACCAAGTTTTGAGTGATGATCAACAACGTGCACGCTATGACCGTTACGGCAAAGAAGGACTGCAAGGGAGCGCGGGTCGACGAAGCAGCGGCGGCGGGTTCGATGATCTCGGAAGTATTTTCGAAGAGATGTTCAACGGCTTTGCAGGCGGCGGACGCAAACAATCGCGTGCGGCAGCGGATAAATTCCCTCTCGATATGGGTGTCGAGATGCGGGTCAGTTTCAAAGAGGCCGTTTTCGGATGCGAGAAAGAAGTAACCTTTAGCGCAAAAAGTTCATGCAAAACGTGTAAAGGGACCGGAGCTAAAGAGGGAAAAATAACTTCTTGCAGCCAATGCGGCGGTAAAGGGCAAGTCTACGTACGCCAAGGGTTTATGACGTTCTCTCAAACCTGTCCTGCTTGTCATGGTGAGGGGACGATGGCGAGTGAGAAATGCGGTGATTGTAAAGGCAAAAGCTACACGGAGACCAAAGAGAGCGTCACGATCAAAGTCCCTGCCGGAATCGATACCGGAAACCGTTTACGCGTATCGGGTCGCGGTAATATCGGTAAAAGTGGTGTGCGAGGGGATATGTACGTGACGTTTGAAGTCGAAGAAGACAGTCACTTTATCCGTAACGGAAACGACATCTACCTCGAAGTTCCGGTATTTTTCACCCAAGCCGTTTTGGGCGAAGATATTACTATCCCCTCTTTGAACGGCGAAGTCACACTCGAACTCGAAACAGGGACCAAAGACGGCCAACAATATCGATTCCGTGGTGAAGGGGTTGCCGATGTTCATGGACGCGGGAAAGGGGATTTGATCGCACAAATCCACCTCACCTACCCAAATCGGCTCAATTCCGAACAAGAAGAGCTTCTCCAAAAGCTTCAAGAGAGTTTCGGAATCGAATCCAAACCTCATGAATCCCTTTTCGAATCAACCTTCGAAAAAGTCAAAGGTTGGTTTAAATAAACAGCCGATATTATTAATATAACTAATACGTTTTTATGGAAAGGCGTTTATGAAAAAAGACAAAAAACAGCTTTTCAGAATCTTTGCAACAATTGGAGTAATATGGACGATCTTTATTGCTCTGATACTTGTCTATTTAACCTACCAAAAATATGAGCAAGTCAAAGAGCTCGCTCTGCTCGAAGCAAAAACCAGTATTAATAAAGATATTGCATTTCGAAAATGGGTGGCAACACACGGCGGTGTTTATGTCCCTATTACTGCAGAGCTACTCCCGAACCCCTATCTAAAAGTCAAACATCGCGATCTCAATACCACAACGGGAGTCCAACTTACCCTCATTAATCCAGCCTATGCATTACGTCAAATGACGGAACAATACAGCTCACTTTACGGTATCAGAAGCCATTTATCAAGCGATAAAAACATCAATCCAAAAAATATTCCTGATTCATGGGAAAAAAAATCACTCAAGACACTCCTTAAAACCAGACAAGAAGTCTATGAATTTCATACCGTTGGAAACCAAAAGTCTCTTAGCTACATGATCCCTTTCTTTATAAAATCTGAGTGTATGAAATGTCATGCCGATCAAGGATACAAGATTGGGGATATACGTGGTGCACTGACCATCACCCTCCCTATGAACCGTTATGATGACGTATTTCAAAAAGGGCTTATAACAACCGCCCTCATTTTAGTTTGGGTATGGATATTGGGCGTATTAAGCTTTCACTGGGGGTACAAATCCTCCGTATCACGAATTCAGGAAAAAATCGACTTATACGAACAAAATCTTTTTTCCCTTGTCTCCTTGATTGAACAACGCGATAACTATACGGCCGGACATGGACGGCGTGTCGGTGAATATTCACGTCTTGTTGCAGCTCAAATGGGACTTTCACAAGAGATACAAGAAGAACTCTACCGTGCCGGCGCATTACATGATATCGGTAAAGTCTCTATTCCCGATTCAATTTTACTCAAACCCGGTCTCCTTGATCCGATTGAACGGACACTCATTGAAGAACATGTGGATGCCGGTTATGCCCTTTTAAAACGGGTCGATATCTTTGCCTCGATTGCTGAAATCGTTCGATACCATCATGAACGTCTCGATGGCAGTGGATATCCCCATAAAATATCCGGTGATGCGATCCCTCTGCTCTCTCAGATTATGGCGGTATCCGACTGTTTCGATGCTATGACGACCAACCGAATCTATAAAGGGCGAAAGACGCTGCAAGAAGCGTTAGAAGAATTGAGATCCGTCCGAGGAATTAAATTCCGTGCCGATGTGATCGATGCAGCACTCATAACACTCAGTACCATCTCTTTGGAAGTTGCCCATTCTCAACGCCCTACTACCCCTATGGAGATGGAACGTTTCTCCTATTTTTACAAAGATTCCCTTACGGGACTTTATACCTCTGCCTATCTCAATTTTCTCTTTTTTGAACCGGATTTTAGCCAATATCGACAGCTATGGTTCATCAATCTCGGGAATATCGGTCACTTTAATAAAATATACGGATGGGACAAAGGGGATGATTTGCTGAAACATTATGCGCAAATGCTTCAAGAATATTGCCCACAACTACCGATTATCCGCTTTCAGGGGGATGACTTTATTATCTTTCGAAAAGATGAAGAGATACCCAATATTGATGATTTCTATGCCCAATGGCTCAAAGAGGTAGGGATAACCGTCTCGGTATCCGTTATTATGTTAGATGAAAAAATGGTTAGCAATTTAGAAACCTTACAATCATCCCTGGCGAAACGATAAAAAAGAAAATTTCGTTTAGATAACCCACTCCGACTCTTCGTTTATTGGCGGTGCAGGTATCATTTGGACAAAAGTACGTACTTCTTTAATCAGTTGAAGTTGTTTAGAGTTCAGCCATTCACGCAACAAGCTTCCATTATGCAGATCATATCCGATGGTAAAAGCCGTTTTCATCAGCGTTCCCGCTTCTAATGCGATGGTATAAAGCCAAACCGCGTGAACCGTTATTGTGATATTTGCAAAACTCAGCTCCGCATTCAGAGTTTTCCCCTTTGCTGAGGATAAAGCAATTAAAAGTGCCGCATCGTCCGTTTGAATCGATACCCCTTTTTCCGAAACATCATGTAAAGAAGAGGTATATCTTTTACCGTTAATGCTCAGCATCATTTTATCTTCCAAAGAGGCACCGTAACGTATAACCTGACGTATATGGAAACCATCTGCAACCATCTGAAGATTTTTTAACCACACTACCGATTGATTCAAATCGTATTTGCTCACTTCACCCGAAAGCATTTTTTCCCGATTGCTGCCAATGAGCCATAAAATACCGATCGCAGCTGCGGAAAGCTGTTTCTTTTCAACTCTGATCGCAATTTCCCCATTGTGAGCATGGACGATTGTACAATCTCCTTTGATCGGAATCCCCTTATACAATACTACCGATGGGAAATGGTTCTTTTCCCAATTCCCCAATGCTTTATTCAATAATTGATAAGAATCGTCACTTAGTTTGGCATCAACGGTTATTTTATCTTGACGCAGTTCTCTCAAAGAACGTGTTTTATCGATAGTATTAATCGATTCATCGGTTACGCGGACAATCACAAAAACATCGGTATTATCAAAATGTTGTTGATCGATCTGTAATATCCGATCACGATAAAGAAAAAAGCCGTTGCAAGATAAAAAATCACAAAGAGATTCGTGTGAGGCATTCTCAAGTCCGACCATATCCCCTATGATATGGATAACTTCATCACTCCCGAGATTCTGAAGAAGCAAAACCGTACGCAGATGATCATTTACAAAAAAAAGTTTATGTTCTTTAAAAAACATCACCCCAACGGGGAGATGTTTATACGCGTCAAAAAGTTCTTTTAACGCTTCGCTCATTTATCGTGTACTCCGTTTCGGATAAGCCATCGCAATAACGATAGCAATTACAGCATAGGTCCACGGTACAAAATCCGGTACCGGGACAGGGTCACCTTTTGCATACGAGTGCATACCGGCAAGATAATAGTTCACCCCGAAATAGGTCATTAACACCGCAGTAAATGCCAGTAATGATACCACACTAAAGATATAGTCACTGTAAGCGCCTTTAATCATGCGTAAGTGGATAACCACAGCATAAACCAAAATAGTTACGAGCGCCCACGTCTCTTTCGGGTCCCATCCCCAGTAACGTCCCCAACTCTCATTCGCCCAGACTCCCCCGAGAAAGTTCCCAATGGTTAGAAGGACCAAACCGACGATAAGACTCATTTCATTGATGGCATTAAGCTCTTTAATCGCGAGGTTCAAACGATTCGAATTTTTTTCATTTTTCAGGATGAAAAGTATAAGGGTAATCATCCCGAGCAACGCTCCCAAACCGAGGAAGCCGTAACTCGCCGTAATCATCGCAACGTGAATAGCCAGCCAATACGATTGAAGAACCGGAACGAGGTTTGTCACCTGAGGGTCCATCCAGTTGAGATGAGCAACAAAGAGGATAAGCCCTGTCATAATCGCCGTTGCCGCCATTGTCATCATAGAGCGTTTAGAGAAAATGAATCCGGCGAGTACGCTCGCCCACCCGATATAGATCATCGACTCATAGCCGTTTGACCACGGAGCATGTCCTGAGATGTACCAACGCATAACTAAACCTGCAGTGTGTGCCGCAAAGAAAAGAACCAACAGAGAAAAAGAGACTTTACTCAACCACTCTTCTCGGAAAGCCGGTTTGATAATTTTGATAAAAGACAAGATGAGCAATGTGAATCCGACTACGAAATACAGAGGCCATAATTGTTCGAAAACATTCGCTTTGTTGTAGAAAATCTCCACTTTTGACTTGGTATCGTTCGGATAGACACTTGCCCCGACAAATCGTTGAAATTTATCGATACGCGCTAATGCTTCATCCGCCTTCTTCCAATCACCGCTCTTCATCGCTTCATCAATCGAGCCAAAATATCCGATAGCCAAAAGACGGACCATTTCGGATTCTTTCGGACTCAAACCTTGTAAGGCTTCGATGGTTGCATCCCATTTGTGATTTTTATCATTTGCTTTAGGCCACATACGTACCAATGATCCGGTATACACCATATAGGCGACATTTACCCGTTCATCCACCTGCAACAATGCTTTATCGAACTTATCGCGTTTACCCGGTGCTTTACGGTTGGCTTCATCAACGAGCTGCGCGAGTTTGTATCCGCTGATCTCATCGGGAAATTCAAAAAACTGTGCAAATGCAGCCGTTTTAGCCCCTTCAGGGAGTCCGATCAGTTTATTGACCTCTTTGTCTCCTGTACGGATAATCGCAATCTCACGCCACGCATCGGGACGAAGCATCATCCCAAGAACCACTTGATTGGAAGAGAGCCCCATAAACGTATCGTTTCGGTTTAGTTTTGCCAAGATTTCATGGCTTAGCGTATCCATCGGTTTCATACGTCCGCTGGAATCTTGAACGATCAAATGACCGAATTTATCGGCATGCGTTTTATCAAATCCTTTGGCAACTTTAATGACCGGATTTTCATCTTCGGCAGCGATAGAGTTGGTTGTCCCCAACGCCATAACGATGATCGCCAAAGCTGCGGCTGCTTTTTTCGTATCCAAAGATTTGAGTTTTTCACCCAAAGCTGCAAATCGACCATTTTTCACGATTAATACGCCAAACATACCGATAGCAAGTAATAAATAGCCGATATAGGTAATCAGCGTCCCCGGATCACGATTAACGGAGAGAACGGTTCCGAGTTCATCCTGATCGAATGACGATTGGAAGAAACGGTACCCTTGGTAATCAAGAATATGGTTCATGTAGATACGAAAATCAAATTTTTCCTGATTGGCAGCATCGATCACACTCACTTCACTTGCGTACGATGCCGGAGACATTGATCCTGGATAACGTTCTAACTCAAAATCGCGCAATGCAACTGCAAATGGAATTTTACGTTCGATTGAGCCGTAGGCAACCTCAATGACCATATCATCCAAAGCGACCTTTTTGCCTTCTCCAATCTCTCCAACAGATCCAAGTACCACGATGCTCTCTTTTTTATCTGCACGTGAGAGCGTTAAAGTAATAGCGTCCTCTCCCTGCACCATAGGCCCTTTCGCAGGCTTCGATACCAACTGCATCGATGCTTTAGGGAGGAAATCACGGAAAACAAACCCGCTTTGGGCACTTTGGAACAAAGTACGTTTCAGTATTTCGTGTTTACCTGCATTCAAAGAAGCCGTCTGCTGAGTGTCCATACTAAGCGTCGAAAGAGCAGCCGGAGTCGTGACATACGCCTTCTCACCTTCAACACTTAACGCAATCACCGGTTTATCAAAGGTTTTGTTGGAGTCAAAATCGATTACGATATCGTTCGCTTCAACAAACTCACCTTTTTTAAGGGATACTTGCTGTGCCCCCTGTGCTCCGGTAACCATTAGGTTGAAAAGTGGAGACCCTTTTGGATCTGCAACTGCTTCATAATGGGCATCACCCATGTAGCTCTCTAGCTTCACATGAATTTGTTCGCCATCAACGTCCAAAATTCGCTCAAAATGGTTGGAAGTACGTTTCGAGAGAAAAAGATTCTCTTTGAAATCAAAAGTTTTCTCACCTTTGACTACGTTAAACGTTACGTATGGCTCAGCACTGATGATCACATCGCTGCTCTCACCTTCACGAATATGCATCGCCCCCTCATATCCCATGTAACGGGTTACCGCCGCACCGACGAGGATAATCAAAAAAGCGACATGAAAGGTAAATACGAGCCATTTACCACGACGTGCCATGTTGAAATTTATAATATTGAGCGTCAAATTGACTGCCAATAATGCAAGAAGAATCTCAAACCAACGTGCGTTATAAATATCAGCTTTGGCTGTCATAGAGCCATAATCATTTTCGACAAATGTAGCATAGCCGATTGCAACGGCAAAAACGAGCATAAGAGCTGCCATGGTTTTCATGGAGCTTAGAAATGAGAGAACTTTGTTCATGGGTAACCTATGTGAAAAATATTTGGTATTGTAGTGGGTGTTGGGTAAATATTTGTTAATTAAAAATTAATACTCAAACTCCCTCAAGCAACATAGCCTCTGCAATCCGTTTAAAGGCCGCAATATTCGCTCCGTCAACGAAGTTTCGTTCCACTCCGTACTCTTTTGCCGTGAGTGAAACCCGTTTGTATATCTGACGCATCAATTCATCGAGTTTACGATCCACTTTATCAAAATCCCATTTCTCCATTGAGGCATTTTGGGACATCTCAAACTCACTGACTGCTACCCCTCCGGCATTCGATGCTTTGCCCGGGGAAAACAACACACCTTCTTGCTGTAAGAGTGCGATGGCTTCGGGCTCCGTCGGCATATTCGCCCCTTCCACTACTGCAACGCATCCATTCTCTATTAATTTTTGTGCATCGGATACACTAAGTTCATTTTGTGTCGCACACGGAAATGCCGCGAAACACGGATAATTCCAAACCGCATGTCCGTCTTTAGGGTAATCTGATTTTTTGGTATACACAGCATGAGGGATTTCTCGAACATACCCTTCCAATGAGAGCCGTTTCCCCTCATCTTTGAGATGTCGTAATAGGGGCAAATCAATCCCGTTCGAATCATAGATCGTCCCATAACTATCACTGCATGTCACCACAATGGCACCCAACTGTTGAAGTTTTTCGATGGTATGAAGGGCGACATTCCCCGCACCGCTCACCGTACATATTTTCCCTTCCAATGCCTCTTGCAACTCTTCTTTTAACATTTCCCGTGCAAAATAGACGACGCCGTATCCCGTCGCCTGCGGACGCATGAGTGATCCGCCGAAAGCATACGGTTTGCCGCTGAGTACCCCGTCATAATTTCGGGTAATGTGTTTGTACTCTCCAAACAGGTATCCGATCTCACGGCTCCCTACTCCGATATCACCCGCCGGAACATCGACACGTGCACCGATATAAGGGTGAAGTTCACGCATAAAGGCATGACAAAACTTCATAATCTCGAAATCGCTTTTACCTTTGGGATCGAAATCACTTCCCCCCTTGGCTCCGCCGATCGGAAGACCCGTCAAAGAGTTTTTAAAAATCTGCTCGAACGCTAAAAATTTCAAAACCCCCGTCGTGACACTGGGATGAAACCGCAATCCCCCTTTGTAGGGTCCGAGAGAATTGTTAAACTGGATACGGTAGCCGTTGTTGATATGAACTTGATTGTTATCATCGAGCCATTGAACTTTAAACTGGATAACACGATCAGGAGTTACCAAACGTTCCAAAATGGCGAACTGCTCATAGCGCGGATCGCTTTTAACGATTGGCTCCAGTGAAGTAAGGACTTCACTCACCGCTTGCAGAAATGTATCATCACTCACACAATTGGATTTTTCGAGATTGGCTAAGATTTTTTCGACCATGCAACTCTCCCCATTTTGAATGTTTTTATATTCAATTTTTATTTTTGAAGCTTTTTATATTCAATTTATTATGAAATAATTTTGACATTCATCGTTTTATCATCAACTAAAAACTTTAGTTGTTCAAAACATGCGGTCTCTTTAATTAGGTAAAAGACTATAATAGCAATTGTAATTGCCCATAACATACTAAATAAAGAGCCTATCAAAAAATATTCCGATTTATCTTGATCATCCAATTCTTTATATCGTGCAATTGTCTTCAATGCTATTATTACTGCCACCAAAGACCATTCCTGAATAACAATACCAATAAAAATCGTTAAACGTTCTAATGTTCCAATTAATTGTCCATTTTTAAATGACGTTTCTGTTTCATCGTTTCGATTAAGTAATATTTTTTTACCATTTTCATTTTTAATATATTTAATTTTTAATTTTTTTGATTGTCTACTACGCTTAGAAAGAATTTTTTGAGCTATAAAATTACCAAAATTTGTCAAAATTATATATGTTAAGGCTATTAATGAAACTTCATCTAAAAATTTAAATAAAATATCTATCATCGCAATATCTCCTCGATAGAAACAAATATTTTATGAAACAATTTGTAATGCGACCTCTTTTCATACCCATAAACCGATCTCTCCGAGACTTGCATAGACTCAGCTATTTGATCAATTTCTTGATGCAATACTACTTTGCGATATAAATATTCAGATTGTTTTTTCGAAACTTTCATCTCTTCGATTTCACTTAACAATAAACCGATACTATTCAAAGCAATTTCAATATTTTTATTCTCTTGAATATAAAAGCGATAACGGTTAGAATCTTTTTTATCATTTAATATTTCATAAGTCTCTGTCAACCCTTTGCCCATCATATTGTTTGCTGAAGAGCTATTTATAACCGTTTCAATATCTCCATACCCTATTGCAAAACGAACTTTTATACTTTTATAGGTGAAGTAAATATTAAGATAATAAAGCAGTTGTAATGTTGAAGCTATATCTTTCATCACAACCTGAAATTCATCACCGATTTTTATCTGTAAAGGTGACAAAATATCTGTTGCGAATGTATCATTTGCTTTTTCAACAATTTCGTTTAGATCATTCCATAGAAGTTCAGAATCTTTTTGTCGACTCTTAATCACGTCACCCATTAAAATATATTGCATCTATAATCCTCAATGCTACTTCTTAATGAGCTCATTATAGCATTCAAAAGAAAAAAGTGGTATTTTTGAATATTTTTATATTCAATTTTAGTTTTTGAAGTTTTTTATATTCAATTTGTATTTTTGAAACTTTTTATTTTCAAAATAGAGAATTTTTTACGCCACTTGCAATTTTTTAATCTTTTGAATTGACGTTTTTTCTTGCATATAGGCTTGATACAAATCAAAATTATCCTGCAATGTCATCCAAAACTGCGGAGTCGTCCCAAAATACTCCGAGAGTTTGAGTGCCATTACCGCACTGATACCGCGTTTTTGGTTATAAAGCTCGCTCAGGGTCTTAATCCCTACTCCGAGGTCTTCTGCCATGCGTGCCTGCGTAAGCCCAAGCGGTTCGGCGAATTCGAGCTTTAGAATGATACCCGGATGGGTGGATGGTCGAATCTCTTGCATCGTTTTTCCTTTAAATATAATTCGTCATTCCCGACTTGATCGGGAATCCAGCTATGATACAAAATGTTAATGGCATGCAAAGTTTCCTCCACAAAATATTTCAAGCAAACCACTAAAAAAAAGAATGCTGAATGGTCCAATCAGACTTATTAAAGTGTATTTTTTACAATTAATAGCTGTCCATTCTTTTCGGTTTTTCCAAAAACTGATACTACCTTTAAGAATAGGAATTGGATAAACTAAAATAGAAAGTACGAGTCCAATTAAAATTAAATTTTTTTCTGATCCTGGTGCATCAAACATAAACATCATTCCAAACAAGCCAAGTGGCCAAAGCAACAAACTAAGTATCAATACGGTATGTATGAGTCCATATATTAATCTCATTTTTTTCCTTTTTGCTGGATTCCCGCCTTCGCGGGAATGACGAAAGTTATTTCAACTCACCCCAGTGATTCCCGATGTGCATCGAGGTTTTCAGCGGGACACGCAGTTCTAAAATGCTTTCCATCACCTCGACAAAACGGCGTGCATATTCCTCTGCCATATCCTCATCCACCTCAAAAATCAGTTCATCGTGAATTTGTAATAGCATTCGGGCGCGAAGAGCCTCGGTGCGGATCATCGTATCGATTTTGTTCATTGAGAGTTTGATGAGATCGGATGCAGAGCCTTGGAAGACCGTATTGACCGATTCGCGCTCATACGCCGCTTTGAGCATCGGAGTGGCAGAAGCGAAATCAAAATAACGACGGCGGTGCAAGAGCGTCTCGACGTATCCCATCTCTTTGGCTTGTTCTACGATGCCGCTGAAATATCCCTTGACACTCGGAAACGTCTCGAAATAGCGCTCGATGATCTCTTTTGCCTCTTTCGTCGTTATCCCCAGTGTATCGGAGAGCTTTTTCTGTCCCATCCCGTACAATAGACCGAAATTGACTGTTTTGGCGATGTTACGTTTACTCGCGGCTTCGGTTTCACCGAAAAGGGCTATCGCCGTTTGCATATGGATATCGTGCCCCTCATTAAAGGCGTTGACCAACACAGTGTCTTCGCTAAAATGGGCCAAAAGACGCAATTCAATCTGCGAATAGTCGATTCCGATCAGTTTTTTCCTCTTAGGGGCAATAAATGCTTCTCGGATACGCATTCCCAGTGCCGTTTTGACGGGGATGTTTTGGAGGTTTGGATTTTTAGAACTGAGCCGTCCCGTAGCCGTACCGCTCTGAACAAACGAGGTATAAATACGGGAAGCGGGATCATTTTGCGCTAACGCAATCAACGGTTCGATATACGTAGAAAAGAGCTTATGATACTCACGGTATTGAAGCAACATCGCTATGACCGGATGTTCATTTTTCAATCCTTCCAAAACCTGCTCATCCGTACTGTATCCCGTTTTGGTTTTTTTGCCGTGCGGCAATCCAAGCGTTTCAAATAGGATAACTCCCAGCTGTTTCGGAGAATTGAGATTAAAGACCGTGCCGCACGCACTGTGGATTTGCTCGGTAAGCGTTGCAATCTCTAAGGCTACCTCTTTTTTAAAGAGTTCCAATACTGCCGTATCGACGGCAATCCCCTCTCTCTCCATACCCAGTAACGTGATGGTAAACGGAAACTCAACATTAAATGCTTCATCGAGTGCTTCCTGACCCCCTTTAAGCAATAGTTGCTCACGGAGTACGTCGTAGAGACGATAGGTGATATAGGCATCTTCTCCGGCGTATTTACACGCATCCTCGATCGCTACGGAGGCGAAGTTTTCCCCTTTTTTGACTGTGTCTTTAAAATGGATCATCTCATGATTCAAAAGATTCTGAGAAAGATTATCCATAGAGAGTGAGCGTGCCGAATCGGTAAGCCACGCCAACACCATCGTGTCAGCATAAATAGAGAGACGATCCACCTCTAAAAATCGGGTAACGAAATGGAGATCAAATTTGATATTATGCCCTATGACTTTATGGGTAAAAATTTCTTTGATCGCTTTTTTGGCAGAATCGGCAGTAACCTGATTCCCAACACCAAGATAGCTGTGATTCATAGGGACGTAATACCCCGTTTTACCATCCAGACTAAAACTAAACCCGACTAAATGGTCTTTAATAGGATCGAGTCCGGTGGTTTCGGTATCAAATGCCACAAGGGTATCTTCAGAGATCGAAGCAATGATACTCATTAAATCGGCATCATGATCAATCAATACACTGCATCCATCAATACTCTCACATTGTGTCGGTATAGGGGTTTTAACCTCATTTACAACCAACGAAGGTGAAGAAGATGATTGCGACTCTTCAAACAGTGCTTTCGCTTTAAGAGTACGAAGTACCGCATTCATCTCATAATGGACCAAATCATCGTAAATCGGTAAAAACGGATTATCAAAGTGCATCGAAAACTCAGAAAAATCGAGAGTCTCAAACACATCATCTTTAAGGCGAACCAACTCACGAGAGCGGAACGCATCATCCCTATAGGTTTCCAATAGCCCTTTGATCCGAGGCGGTGTCACCTCGTCCAGCCTCGCATACATCTCATCCAATGTCCCAAACTGTTCAAGAAGCTTTTGCGCCGTTACTTTTCCAATCCCTTTAACCCCGGGGACGTTGTCGGCAGTATCTCCAATCAGGGATTGATAATCAATAAACTGACGCGGATGAACCCCGTATTTTTCATCGCAATGGCGTTCATTCATCACTTTTTTGCTGATCGCATCGACCAATACAACCCGATCGTCATCGATCAGCTGATAGAGGTCTTTATCGTGGGAAACAACGCGTACCAAGAATCCGTGTTGTCGCGCTGCTCTCACAACCGAAGCAATCATATCATCCGCTTCATAGCCGCTCATGGAAAGCGATTTATACCCCATTTTATCGATCCAATCAATCGCGATGGGAAGTTGCATGACCAACTCTTCGGGTGCCGGAGAGCGGTTGGCTTTATAATTGGGGTCAATTTCGGCACGGAAGCTCGGCCCTTTTGCATCGAGGGCAAATATCAGATAATCACTGCTGTGATCTTTGTGCAAAGAGGCGATAAAGTTGATAAATCCGGTCAAAAGACCGGTAGGAAAACCGTGTTTATTTTTGAGCGGAGGAAGAGCATAAAAACTGCGGAAAAAAAATCCAAACGTATCGATAATGGTAACGACTTGCTGCGCCATTAATCGACTTTAGTTCACGTGCAATTTATCAAGAATCGAGTCAATCGCCGCTTGAAGTTTTGTCACATCATATCCTGCTGCTTCTGCCTTTTTAAGTCCAAAAGCTACTCCGTGTTCTCCGAACGGATCATTGATCGGAATGATGGTTTTCACAATATGAAGAGCCGTAGAAAACTCTTTGATCTCTTCAGGAGCATTTTCAGGATTATCGGAGTATTCAATCATCTCAACGAACTCTTTATCGAAATTCCAGTGGGTAAAGATCGCTGCTGTTACCGTTGCCGTCGTCTCTTGGATGTATGAGCGCTCAACAGAGGCGATGTCGATAGCCGAATCAATATCAGCCTTAAAATTTGTTGCCAAATCTTCTTGAATGACATCGCTGGCAATAATAATTTTTCCGGTCTCTTGTAAAAATGACGCAAGAAAAAGCTTATCCGCTTTTGCACGGTCGATTTTAGTATACCAGTTGTGCATCAAGGCCGCCTGCATCGATGAAATCTCAGCAAAATGGTCTGAAGTGATTCCATACGGTTCCATATCAACATTCAACAGTTTTCGTACCGAATTGCCAAGTCCGATTGAACGGGTCATACTCATCCCGAACAATGCGACCGCTTGACCGACATTGTTGATCTCTCGACGAAAGCTGTAAAGGGGTGAATTTGCCGCTTTGAGTAAGTTTGCAACGATCATCGGATCGGTCTCAACGGTTTTCACCAAATCATGAATCGATGAATTGGGATCGTTGCATACCCGCTGCATATCAATAACGGTTTTAGGAAGCGGAGGCAAAGATTTAATACTGTTTATAATCGAGCTTTTCATTAACATAATCCTCTACAAAAGCAATTGTGGTTATTATAGCCTATTTAGCTCAAGAGCCAAATATTTTCCGGTAAAACTTCCGGTTTTTTCCCAATCTCGAGCAACACATTCAGGATCACCCTGTGCGACGAGCAATCCGCCTCCGCTTCCCCCTTCGGGTCCCATATCAATGATATAGTCGGCATTTTTAATCATATCGAGATTATGTTCGATAACGAGTACCGAGTTCCCCAATTCCACGAAATTATGGAGGACCTTCGTGAGGCGGTTGACATCATCGAAATGCAATCCTGTCGTCGGCTCATCGAGGATATAAAGAGTATTCCCCGTATCGCGGCGGCTCAACTCTTTGGCCAGTTTGATCCGTTGTGCTTCCCCGCCGGAGAGGGTAACCGCATTTTGTCCTAGAGTAATATAGTCCAATCCCACATCGCTCAACGTTTGCAAAATTGCTTTGATCTTCGGGATCGGAGCAAAAAATTCCAACGCTTCCCCAACACTCATGTTGAGAACATCCGAAATCGTTTTCCCTTTGTACTCCACTTGAAGCGTTTGGAGGTTATAGCGGCTGCCGTGACATGAATCACATTTGACCATAATGTCAGGTAAAAAGTGCATCTCGATCTTGATCTCCCCTTCCCCCTGACACTTCTCACATCGCCCGCCCTTGACATTGAAACTAAAGCGTGACGCCGTATATCCACGAATCTGTGCCTCTTTGGTTTTAGCAAAAAGGTTACGAATCTCATCCATCACCCCGGTATAGGTGGCCGGATTGGAACGCGGTGTACGCCCGATAGGACTTTGATCGAGATAAATCACTTTATCGAGTTTCTCCAACCCCTCCACTTCGACCCCTGCAACGCGGTTGATTTTTCGGGCATGGTTGAGAATCTCACGAGTAACCGGAAGAAGCGTTTGTAAAATCAGCGAACTTTTCCCGCTCCCACTCACTCCCGTAACACAAACAAAATTATGCAGAGGAATTTTGACGCTTAAATCGGTAATATTATTAAGGGTGACATTGTTAATCGACATCCACTCTTTTTGCTCTCTACGGTAAAAATACTCGATCTTTTTCCGACCGGAAAGATACTGTGCGGTGAGGGTATCGCTTTTTTTCATCTCTTCGAGGGTTCCGGCAAAAACGACATTACCGCCGAATTTCCCCGCACCCGGTCCGATGTCCACGATATAGTCAGCATTCTCAATCGTCTCTTTGTCGTGTTCAACGACAATAACCGTATTCCCTTTCTCCTGCAAAGATCGAAGAGTACGGATCAGTTTTAGGGTATCACGCTCATGCAACCCGATACTCGGCTCATCGAGGACATACATCACCCCCGTCAAACCGCTCCCGATCTGTGAAGCAATACGGATACGCTGTGCTTCACCCCCACTGATGGTACGAGCATCACGGCTGAGGGAAAGGTACCCCAACCCCACATCATAGAGGAAGAAAAGACGTTCACGAATTTCATTCAAAATTGAAGAGGCAATCATCGAACTTTGATCGCTCAGATTTTCAAAGGTCTGAGGATCGGCAAACCATGCGTACGAATCTTTAAGCGGCATAGAGATCACGTCACCGATCCCTTTATCGGCAACGCGTACCGCCAATGATTCCCGCTTGAGCCGGTGAGAGTTACAAATATTACACGGTTTTTCAGACATATAATCGGCGAGATCTTTTTCATCTTTGAAAATATCGTATGCGATTCTAACGATCCCCGGCCACGTGCGTTTAATAGGGTGATCTTGCCATTTAAATTCTACTTCATCGACACTGCCGTGGAGAATCGCTTTCTTTTGATACTCTTCAAGGGTGTAAAACGGTGCGGTGATACTGATCCCCGATGCGGTACAAAACGCTTTTAGGAAGGTAAAGTAATACCCCTTGTTAAACCCGTATACGATTTTGATCGCCCCTTTCTCGATGGGAAGTTCAGAGTCGATGATTTTGTCATAATCGAGGGCATATCGGATTCCCAGACCATCACACTCGCTGCAGGCCCCTTTGGGAGAGTTAAACGAAAACGAGAGGGGTTCGAGCGGATCAAAACTCACTTTACAGTCAAAACAGGCACTATGCTCACTGTAGTGAATTAGTTTTTCGCTCATCCCTACTTCATCATGGTTTTGGATTTCGATCTCTACCTCGCCATAGGACTCTTTGAGCGCTTTTTCGACGTCTTGAGCCACACGATCATGGTTGTCATCTTTGATGATCAGACGGTCAATCACCACTTTAAGAGTATGCTTTTTGGTTTTTGAGAGTTCGATCTCCTCATCAAGGCGTACCATGACCCCATCCACCATCGCACGAACGTATCCCTTGTGCCGAAGCGATTCAAGAATATCGGCGAAGGAACCTTTTTTCTCCCGAACGAGCGGTGCCAAAATAACGATTTTTGCCCCATCAGGGAGTTTCAATACCTGATCGATAATATCCTGAGCCGACATTTTAGAGATTTTTTTACCGCAGAGATGACAGTGCTGAATTCCAATACGGGCATACAAAAGGCGGAGATAGTCATAGATTTCGGTGATCGTCCCTACCGTTGAGCGGGGATTTTTGGAGGTGGTTTTCTGATCGATTGCGATGGCTGGGGTAAGCCCTTCGATTTTATCCACATCCGGTTTGCCGACACGATCCAAAAACTGCCGTGCGTACGAAGAGAGTGATTCGATGTAACGACGTTGCCCTTCAGCATAAAGGGTATCAAACGCTAACGTCGATTTTCCGCTTCCGCTGATTCCGGTACATACGATCAGTTTATTTTTTGGAATTTCCAATGAAATGTTTTTGAGATTGTGTTCTCGTGCACCAATAATTTTTATTTTATCCATAACTATTTACCCCGCGATCAGTTTGTATGCCGTAATGGCAAAAATAAATACGTAAAAAACGATCAATATCTGTTTGTATTGGCTTATTTTAACAAGATTTAAAAGCCAAATCCCTATCATTATTCCCACCAGAGAGCTGAGCGCCATGATCAATCCGGCATGCACATTAATCATCCCCAGCCAGAGCAAGGTTCCAAAAGCCGAAGCAGAGGTGAACATGACAAAGAAAAGCCCCACTGCCGATGCTTTTTTCAGAGGAAAGCCCATAAAACTCACCAATATCGGAGTCATAAGGATAGATCCTCCTACTCCTAACATCCCGGAAAACACCCCTATTCCACTTCCAATGACCGTGTAAAGAGGTCGATTTATCACTTCAGATCGTGTCGGGACGGGATTGGAGAACGCTAAGCGCCCCAAAGTAAACGCCACGATAGTTAAAAAAAACCATTCTAAAATCGTCGCATCCAGTACTTTGACCAAGAAGCCTCCAACCATTGCTCCGAGTATACCGCCGTATCCGAAATATTTGATATCATTTACGACATAAGTCTGCTTTTTATGGTGAATCCAAGCCGCCATTAACGACCCTGCCACCATCTGCATCACCGATATACCGATCGCTTCTTTGATACCGAAACCCAAATAAAGTAAAATGGGGACACTGACCGTACCACCGCCGATTCCGAAAAATCCCGAGAGTGTGCCGACCCCAATCCCTAAAAGAGCTAATTCTATCGTCATATTTTTCTTTCAGTAACATTTTTATCGCGCGATTATACTCCCTTCGTCCTTCAATAAAACCCCTTCTAGATAACCTGATTTTACGCTATAATCAATTCTCATACTGTTGTTAGACACTTTCTGGGCAAAGCTCATAAAGTGGCAGGGACAAATGTCCCTACAACCCCCTAAAGCTTCCCGCATCTTTCGGATGCGGGAGAAATTAACGAGAATGAGGATAACGATGTTACCGATCATTGTTCATGCAGCTGAGAATTTTTGCCTCCACCAATTACGCCTCCCCTTTGAACGAATCACCGACTTTCCTCAAAAGAGAACACTTCTTGCTTATATCGATGTTGAATCACATGATAAAAGTTTACATCGGGTCTATATCGGATGCGATGACACTCTGATCCAATTCATTGCGGAAACATTTCTGGGTGAAGATGAGAGCGATGAACAGACACTTATTGATATGCTTTTGGAGACAACCAATATGATCGTCGGAAGTGCAAAAGTACTGGCTGAAGAGTCGTATGAAACGACCATGAGTATTATGACCCCTTTTTTCGTCTCAAATGGTGATACTGAAGGTGATCTGGATGGAATACAACACCTTAGCGTCGAGAACGGCGCAATGACAATTGCATTAAAAAGGCTTTAAACTATGGATGAGACTGTAGCAACTTCGGGAGGTTCACTTCCCAATCACCCCTTTGATGCCGCCAAAGAGCTTTCATGGATGGATTATGAAGGATTGCTGGATATGGAGGTTGAGTTTGTCGCCGATTTAGGACAGACAACCCTCTCGCTCGGAGATATTCTAAAACTGGAAAAAGGGTCTGTCATCGATTTGGGCAAACCGGCCGGTGAGAGCGTAGAATCGTATGTTAATCGCCGTATCATTGGTAAAGGTGAAGTTATGGTGTATGAAAAAAACTTAGCAATCCGTATCAATGAGGTACTCGATTCGAGTGCCGTACTTTATTACCTTTCAAAAGAGAGACTATGAGATATTTACTTCCCCTTCTCCTTCTGCCGGCACTGTTATGGGGTGCCAAAGTTCTAAGCTACAATGTTTATGATCGTAACGATCGCGTCGATGTCATGCTGACATTCGATACCCCCTATGAAGGGGTACTTCGACAAAATCGTCAGGGTGATACCGTTATAGTCAAACTTGAAGAGGCATTTATTGAAGCCCCGAAACTTAAGGATGTTAATTCTAAATATTTGGGAAAACTCTCCATTGCACCGCAAGGAGATAACATTGAAATTACGGCACAAGTCAGTAATGACGTTACCATGCAAGCCTCAAAGACATCCGATTCGTACGGTTTGAGACTCCGTTTTATGCATCCGGTAGTCTCCGATATCCCAGAGGTGATTCCTCCGGTCGACGAAACTGCGGTTGAAGGGCTTCCGACCAAAAGTGACAGCGAATTCGAACAGAGCTATTATGTCGTCATCGCTATTTTGCTGATCGGAATCGGTATTTTGTTCTGGCTCAAACAAAATATTGCCAAACGGGCTGAAACTATCCACAGTGAGCCAAAAACACCGTGGCTTTTTAATAAATTCTCTTCCGAAGCGAAATCTTCTCCTGCAGCACCGATTAAAACCTCCACGGATATGGGCGGTGTTCATATCCGGTTCCAAAAAACCCTTGATCCTGCCCATACCGTAGCAATGCTTGATTACGGAACCATGAGCTATTTGGTACTCTTAGGAAACAACACACTTTTACTTGACAAGTTCCAAGACAACATCCCGATTACTCAAAACGAATTTGAAAGTCTTTTACAGTCTAAACATCGTGAGCTTGACGGATACTTTCAACTTGCACCTGCACAAGATGAAGCTTTTGATTCTTATAAGGAAAAAGCCTCAGGGGTGTATTAATACCCCTTTCCCCTTTTATTTCACATTTCCTAAATCATAACGGGTGTAAACATCATACGCTTCTTCACCGCCGGTACTCGATAAGACTTCACGGATCAATACTGCCGCTTCTTTACGACTCCCTCCGGCAAACCCTTTTGCGTAAATCTCCGCCAGCGTGATCTTAGCTGCCGGTTCACCCTGCGCTACCGCCATTTTGAGATAATAGGCTGCTTTGTCAAAATCTTCAGGAACTCCCATCGCATTGGCATACGCAAATCCGGCACTCACCTGAGCGGGTAAAATCCCCGCTTCAGCCGCTTTGGAATAATACGCTGTTGATTGGGTAAAATTCCGCACTACCCCTTGACCGTTGTAATAGAGAGTCCCCAAAGCATAAAAACAACGAGGATCATCCTCACTTTGGATAAACCAATCTTTGGCTTCCTCAAATCGCTTTGCACTGTAGGCATTCATTCCGGCATTGTAAAAATCTATTTCCAAAATCATCTCCTTTTTGTGCGATTGTAGCCAAAGAGACTAATGGCAGACTATAACAAACGATTTAGTCAAAAACTAAAAAATCTTAATCAGCACTCGCACATTGCTCATTGTCATTCAGTTTATCTGTTTTTTTGTAACGTTTTGTTACTATTATGCTATAATTTTATCGATACCAAAAGGAAGACGCGGTGAATCTCTCGGCCGTACCGCCTTTAATTAGGAACGGGTCTTAGAAGGGGATGAGAGTCCTTCGCCTTTTGGCTTCACAAACTTCCGAAAATCAAAACAGCTTTTTTCTTTTCCACTTTTCTTTTCAACCGTTTCAAATCCAAATCACTTGTTTTTCTAAATGACGTTAAAAAAATCGTTTCTCCCGATACCGTTGCTTTGAGAGCAAAATAGTATTTATCCTCTTTGATATGGACGACACCCACCGTTTTTTCACCATCTTGGACAACAACGTGATGATTCATTATGATGTATGAAAGTTTCTTATAGTCATTAATATCCAAATCTCTATGATGATTTAGATTTTTGATCAAACTGACTTCACTGATCACAACATAGGAGACTTTCGCATTGATTATATCAATAATGATTTGATCGATCATACCGACAATGGAATGACCGTCATTATCTTTTGGCAAAGTATGAAAATAATGGATGATTTCAGTATTCATTGAGACACTATTTTATTGTACATTGTCATTCAACCTATTCCTATTTCCTATTTCTCTCTCGCTCCCACTCAGAAGAGTGGGAGCGAGAGATAAGCTGAGCTGATAGTGACTAATAGCTGTTCATACTTTTGTGTGGTAGTAATATTGCTCATTTATCTTCCCTCTCATATCGTTTACTCATTTTATTCAGCCTGTTCACGTTTTCTCATACCGTCTTTTCCCCGTCATACCGTGCCACGACACGGTATCCATCCCCATCTTTGCTCATTTTAATTCAGATTGTTCCCGTTTTAATACTAAATCTTTAATATAATCATCCCAAAAATCAATAACTTTTTTTAAAATTTCAACGGAATCGATAGCTAACTCACCAACTTGTATATATTTAAATCTTATTGGGAATTCAAGAGGAAAAGCTGCGCTCATTTCCATTTTTATTGACTTATTATGTTTAGAGTGATTTGCATAGAGTCAATTATTCTGTTTAAATTATCATTTTCAACTTCACTATTCTTTATCCAATCCGGTAAAGCATTTAATGTTAATAAACAATCTATAAAAGAATAAATCGAACCATCAGTTTTAAATCTTTCAAAATCATATTTTGCTTTTTTGGATAAATCTTGAAAATTATTCATTGTTGGAATATTATTAACATGCTTCATCTACCTTCCCTCCACAATCGCAATCTCATCCTCATTCAACCCATAAAGCGCATACACCATCGCATCGCGTACTAAGAATATTTCGTTTTGTTTGATGGAATTAATGACGGTTTTTTGAAAAAGTGACAAATTCTGTGCCTCACTGTTAAAGTGAGGATATTATAGCGAAAGGGGAAAGTTAAAAGAGGATTTTAGCACTCGCATTTCATATCAGAAGCTTTGAAACCTTCACCGATTTGTCGGTGAGTGAGAAAAAACTCATCGACTACGGCACGGAAGTGGATCGGATCATCGATGCGATTTACCAGATCGCGTAATACCGATGCACCCTCGTATCCTTTTGAATAAGTGTGAATGTGTTTACGAAATGTCACAACTCCTCGTCCACCGTAACAGCTTATCATGCCGTCTAAATGTTCCATAATGATCGCGTGTTTGATGAGCGGATCTACAGTAGCGCTTCCGGTTTTAAGCTGATGAAAAATCCACGGTGCTCCGACGGCTCCGCGCCCGATCATTACACCATCGGCTTTGGTGTGTTCCAACACCCATTGCGCTTTCTCAAAGGAGTCAATATCGCCGTTAGCAATCACAGGAATACCAACAGCAGCTTTAATCTCAGCGATCGCGTCATAATCGACGGGAGCTTTAAATTTTCCCGCACGGGTACGCCCATGAACCGCTAGAAAATCAGCGCCGCAATCTTGAACCAGTTTGGCGATCTCAATATGGTTTTTACTTTCAAATCCAAGTCGAATTTTAACACTCAACGTTGACTTATTGGAAGTTTTTTTAATAGTTTCAATGATCCGGGCCATCCGAGGCAAATCGTTTAAAAGTGAGCTTCCTGAACCGTGAGAAACAATTTTAGGGACAGGACATCCGCAGTTGAGATCGATAATATCAATATCTTCAACACCATTGAGGACTTCGACTGCACGACGAACAATATCCTCTTCTGAACCTGCAATCTGCACGGAGTAAGGATCTTCGTTCGGGCTTCGTTCCAACATACGAATGGTTTTTTCCGAACCGTAAGCAAGTGCATTTGAGCTAATCATCTCACTCACCGTCAAATCGGCACCGAATTTTTTAACCACATTGCGAAATGGCAAGTCCGTGTATCCGGCAAGGGGGGCAAGCGCATAAACAGGAGTTTCAAAAGAGAGTTTAGGAGTCATAAAAAATTACCTTGGAGGAGAAGATAGCGATAAACGCTATCTTATAATGATGTTATTTAGCAATTGCGGCGTAAAAAGATCGCGATATCATAGTGTTTGTTTGCACGTTTGAGATCACGATACGCTTTGAAAATTTGATAATCGTTGTTCGACGTATTGTTCAAAATCTCATTTGCCGTATCAATCATTTGTAAATCGTAAAGAGTGTACAGATACCCTTCCATTGCTTCGTCATTATTTTCGCTTAGTACTTCAAACAGCCTAATACGTTGTTCAGGAAGCATGTTTTTAGACATTCCTGCCGAAATATCGATCCAATCGTTACTGTCAAGTTTAAGTGAGCTGAAAATTGTTGCCAACTCTTCATTAGTGATTTGAATACCGTTTTCTGCCGCATTGATTCGCTGAACGAAATCGATCAAAGATGCTTTCGTAAAGAGATGCTTAAACTTCATCACCGATCCGACCGATGCCGTTTTTACATACGATGCATACGCTTTAGCGCAAACGATTTCACCGTAACTGTCAGGGCGTGAGAGGACAGAATCTGCATCCATCTCTCCGCGTTCAAAGCGGTTCAAATTATTTTGAATAGCAATCGATGTTGTTGAAGACAAATGGAATTTTTTGATATCCACTTTTTTCTTCTCTTTAACATCACGCATTAATTCAAGAGCTTCATCGATTTTTTCGTTTCCAACCGAACGAAGGGTTTCGTAGGGAAGGATCAGAGCATTGTCGATAAGTTTACCCATGAGTTTATAGGCATCGCTTTTGTAAACGTAATTGCGTTCATTCACCCCAAGCAATGAGTCACGAAGCGCATCGATCATTTTCTCGTGATCTTTATTCAAACGACGAAGTTTGAAATTTCCGACCAACGCGTAAACACCCATATGTAGCAAACTGGCAAGGTACATAATAATCAGTGGAACAACCACCCAAAAAGCTACCGGAAGATTTGGAAAATGCATCCCTAATAAATCAAAAGATATTGATTCATTATCAATCGAATAGACCGCAGCACCGACTAAGATCATTAAGATAAGTGAAGCAATGGTGTACCGTTTTAGTTGCATTTTCTCTCCCTTTTAGTGTTTATTTTTTTCAACGATCGGACGACATACAATACAATATTTTGCATGCGGTTTTACTTTTAAACGCTGGAAACCGATATCATCTTCACACATTTCACAAATACCGTATTGTTTGGATTTGATTTTATAAAGTGCCGCTTCAATCTCTTCGAGTTCATGCATCTGTTGTGATCCGATAGCATTTTCAACCATGTTGTCATTGCTGGCAGAAGCATAGTCACCTTCGTCATTCAGTTCCATCTCACGTAACTGATTCATTTCGCTCTCGACGCCGGTAAGATTTTTGATAATCTGAGCTTTACGCGTCAGTAATATCTCCTCGAAATACTGCAACTCATGGTCTCTCATCAATGCTCCTCATTTGTGGTACGGATGGTTTGCTAACAGTGAATAGGCGCGATAGACTTGCTCTAGCAAAACAGCTTTTGCGATCTTGTGACTCATCGTCATCTCAGAGAGACTAATCGCTACATCGCATTGCTCTACAAAGCTCTTTTCAAAGCCGTAAGCGCCACCTATAAAAAATTGCAACGAAATTTTATCACTTATAAGCTTACTAAATGCAAAACTATCGAGTTTTTTTCCATCAGGATGCAACGCAATCGAGTAATTTTTACCCAGCATCGGTGATAATAATTTTGAATACGCCGCTTGGGATGCTTCAGCACTGATAGTATGCGCTTTTACGACCTCTTTGGGAAATAATTCTATGTCCTCCACTTTGGCAAAGCGGGAGATCATTTTCATCTGTTCTTGATAGAGGGGATCGTACAGTGAACGCTCTTTTTTTGCAATCGTAATGATGGAAATGTTCATAACAGTCCACTCCCGATTACTTTGTACGTAACGTATTGAAATACATCATCAAGTTTAACACCACCGATAGCGGCGACCGGATGCGTAGAGTGTGCCGCGATCTCATCGAGTTTATCCCCTAGCACTTTGGCTTCCGATTTCGTCGACGAAGCACGATAGGCCCCTAATCCGATGTAATTCAAATCCAATTCATTTGCAATTGCAATCTCATCAGCGTTATGCGTTGAAAGACCGATAATTTTATCCTCACCGATTGCCATTTTTAGAATTTTAATTGCCCGAGTGGGATCAGAATCAATCGCAGCCAAATCATCTTGACCGATATGTACACCGTCACAAAACGTGGCAAGCTCATAATGGTCGTTAACGAGCAAAAAGCCTTCCCATGTTTGGCGAAGAGCAATTAAATCTGTTTTAATCGCAGCAATATCAGCGTGTTTGTTTCGGTATTGAAGAATGCTCGCCCCTAATGCTTTGGCACGAGTGGCAAAAGAGAGGAGTTCAATTCCCCTCTCACAGAGCATATCAGCATCACAAAGAGCGTAAAGCTGCATTATGGGAGGAGAAGTTTAAGCATATCACTCAGTGTCTCTTTGAGTTCACTGCGTTCTACGATCATATCGATAGACCCTTTTTCGAGGAGGAATTCGGCACGTTGGAACCCATCAGGTAAATCAGAGCCGATGGTTTGTTTAATAACACGCTGACCCGCGAATCCAACCAATGCACCCGGCTCAGCGATGATAATATCACCCAGTGTTGCAAAAGAGGCACTTACGCCTCCCATGGTAGGGTCCGTGAGCAATGAGATATACGGAAGTTTTGCAGTAGCCAATTTTGCCAATGCCGCTGATGTTTTTGACATTTGCATAAGGGAGAAGGTACTCTCTTGCATACGTGCACCGCCGCTGGCACTGACGATGATCAATCCCATACGTTTTTCTAATGCGCGATTTACCGCACGAACGATTTTTTCGCCCTCAACCGAACCGAGGGATCCGCCCATAAAGTTAAAATCAAATACCACAAGCTGTACGGGAACCGAGTTAATCGTACATTCACCGCTTACCACCGAAGAGTAAGTACCGTTTTTAGCGAATCCTTCTTCAACACGTGCCGCATAGCTTTTTTTATCCACAAAATTAATCGGGTCAACCGGGCGAAGATTGCCGTCAAATTCAACAAAACTCCCCTCATCGGCAATGAGGGCTAAACGCTCTTTAACCCCGATGCGAAGGTGAAACCCGCATTTAGGACATACATGGTTTTGTTTTTCAATCTCTTTGTAATACATCAGTGACTGGCACGAGGGGCATTTTACCCAGTGAGACGGAGCCTCACTCTTGGTGGGTTGTTTTTTCTTTTCGGAGTCCCCGAACAGGTTAAATAGACTCAAAAATACTCCTTTTCTACAATCAAACGTATCTGCTCAAAAAGCTCTTTATCCGCACTTATGAGGATATATCTATCATCGTTAAACACATGCAAGTGTTGACTTAGATAAAGTCCGGCTTGGATATCGTAAGGTCGCATTGTACCCAAAAATAGCACATATTTCACATAAGGGGCATAGGCGAGCGAGAGAGCAAGGGCTCCGGGGGAACGAAATTTCAGCTTTTTTTCCATCAATTTTTTAATCAAATCAGGGTGTTCAGGAGCTTTTTCAAAAAGACCGATTTTTGCCGAGGAATTGGTCGAAATTTGAAATTTTTGAAAAGAATTATGCAATGTTGTATGATAATATTCATCCATCGTACGGATAAAAATCTCACCGTTTGCGAGATTACATACGAGTGCTTCAGTCATTTTCCCCCTGCACATACGGGCAATCGAAACTCCATAATACGGGAGTTTTGAGACAAAATTATCACTTCCGTCAATGGGATCAAGAAAAATATTGGTAGACGATTCAGGAGAGATCCATCCGCTCTCTTCGGAAAAAATCGATCCGAATGAAGAGAGATGAGAAAAGCAGATCGCTTCGGCACGCAAATCAACACCGTTGCTGATATCACCGCCGAAGCCTTGTTCATAATGGGTAAATAAAGAGAGATCTCCCTCTTCAATAAGCGCTTTTATCTCGTGACAAGCACGGATAGAAGCCTCGATAAAATCGTTCATTAACGAAGTAAAGATTTTACGATTGAACGAGCCGCTTCACGCCCGTCATAGGCAGCAGTTACCACCAAATCGGCACCGCGATAACAATCCCCTCCGGCATAGATACCGGCAGTTGTCGTCTCGTGTTTATCATTAATGATAATACCGCCCCATCCGTTTACTGTAATTCCGTTTTCCGCTAAAAATGGCGGCACGCACGGATCAAAACCGAGTGCCATAATAATGACGTCAGCGTTGATATTAAAATCGCCCCCTTTGACCTCTTCCATTTTTTGACGACCGGATTCATCTTTGGAACCCAAAACGGTTTTTGCCATATGGATACCGACCGCTTTTCCATTTTCGCCCAAAATAACCTCTTTCGGAGAAGCATGGAAAACAAAATCCACCCCTTCTTCGATCGCATTTTTGTACTCTTTAACCGAGCCCGGCATGTTATGCGCATCACGGCGGTACAAGCAGGTTACGTTTTTAGCCCCTTCGCGTTTCGCGGTACGGACACAGTCCATTGCCGTATCTCCACCACCGACAACTACAATATCAAGGTCTTTAAAATCGAACTTTTTATCGTAGGCGAGAGCGAAATTTTTACGCTGAATTGCACTCAAATATTCTATTGCAGGATATACATTGGATGCATTTTCACCGGCAATTTTAGCCACTTTGCTTTTGGTCGCACCGATTCCGATAAAGACCGCATCATGCTTGTCGGCAATGGCATCAAATTCAATATCTTTGCCCACTTCGCAATTCAAAACGAGTTCCAATCCAGCATCAAGCAAGAGATTAACACGACGCTCAACGATTTTTTTATCAAGCTTGAAATTCGGGATACCGTACGTCAGTAATCCTCCGGCACGATCACTGCGCTCATACATGGTAACCGCAATCCCTGAACGAAGCAAATACGTAGCGGCAGAAAGCCCCGCAGGACCTGAACCGATAATCGCCACTTTTTTGTCTGTGGTAATCCCCGGAAAGTACGGTTTTAACCCTTGTTTAAAACCCTCTTCATTGATAAAGGTCTCAACTGAACCAATCGTTATCGCTCCGTGACCGTCGTTAAGGGTACAATCTCCTTCACAAAGGCGATCATGCGGACATACACGCCCCATCACTTCAGGAAACGGTGATGGCTCATTGGAAAGGTTAAATGCAAATTTCAAATCTTTTTCCGCGATGGCTTTAAGCCATTGAGGAATGTAGTTGTGCAACGGACATTTATTCAAACAAAACGGGTCACCGCACTGGATACAACGATCACTTTGTGAAGAGGCATCGCTCGCACCCATCGGCTCATAAATCTCGCTAAAATCTTTTAGACGCTGTAAAACAAGGCGTTTCGTGGGGTCGATACGCTCAATTGTTAAAAATTCTCTCATATTTCTTAGTCCCCTTTATCAGGATTGAGTGGCAATTTGGTTAAGTTTTTTGGACGAACAAGCCAGAAATTTCGGATTTCGACACGGAAATTTTTGAGCAATTCTTGCGCCATTTCACTCTCAGTTTCAGAAACGTACTCTTTGAGAAGACGTTTAAGATAGTGGCGTGCTTCATCTCCATCATCGGTATCGATACGGAGGGCATCGATCAACTCACGGTTAACGTTTTCAACAAAACTGTGATCTTGGTCATAAACGAACGCAAAACCGCCGGTCATACCCGCACCGAAGTTAATCCCTGTTTTTCCAAGAATCACAGCGACACCGCCGGTCATGTATTCACACGCGTTGTCCCCTGTCCCCTCTACGATGGCAAGGGCACCGGAATTACGGACGGCAAAACGTTCACCGACTGAACCGGAAATAAAGAGTTTACCGCCTGTCGCGCCGTAAAGGCAGGTATTTCCGCCCGCAGCAAATGCCTCACCTTGATTTTGAGAGCGGATAACGATTTTACCGCCATGCATCCCTTTACCGATATAGTCATTCGCTACACCTTCAAGATGGATAGAGACACCGTTGATCAAAAATGCACCCAATGCCTGACCTGCAATCCCTTTGAGCTGGAGACGGATCGTATCGGATTTAAGACCGCCATCGCCGTAGTACTGTGCTATCTCACCACTGATACGTGCGCCGAAACTGCGGTTTAGGTTACAGATATCACGGACGATACGGATTGGACGTTCAGGGTTTTTAATTGCATCCATCGCTTCGATGAGAACTTCTTTTTCAAACTCATTCGCATCAAACGGTTCATTGCTCGGTGATTGACAGGTATTAACACCCTCTTCACGGTGCAATACCGCACTGAAATCAAATTTTTTCGCGAATTCATTATCAATAACACGAAGTAAATCACTGCGTCCTACCATTTCTTCTATCGTTTTATAACCGAGCCCAGCCATAATTTTACGTACATCTTCGGCTAAATAGGTGAAATAGTTGATCAATTCTTCAACCGTTCCGTTGAAAAACTCGCCCCGTAATTTTTCATTTTGGGTTGCGATACCGACGGAACATTTGTTCACGTGACAGATACGAAGCATTTTACATCCGATGATAGTAAGTGCCCCCGTACCGAATGCGTAGCTTTCTGCACCCAATAATGCCGCTTTAACAATATCCATACCCGTTTTGAGTCCACCGTCGGTTTGCACATGCACAAGACCGCGAAGATTATTCACTTTAAGGGCGTTATGAGCTTCAGAAAGACCGAGTTCCCACGGATTCCCCGCAAATTTGATCGATGTGAGCGGAGCCGCACCGGTACCGCCATCCCCGCCGGAGATAATGATTTTATCGGCGTATGCTTTCGCAACACCTGCCGCAATCGTACCGACACCCGCAGAAGAGACGAGTTTAACCGCTACTTTTGCATTCGGATTGACCTGTTTCATGTCGAAAATGAGCTGTGCCAAATCTTCGATCGAATAGATATCATGGTGCGGCGGAGGGGAAATCAAAGTCACACCCGGCATCGTATAGCGAAGACGTGCGATAAGACCGCTTACTTTATGACCCGGAAGCTGTCCACCCTCACCCGGTTTTGCCCCTTGGGCTACTTTGATCTGAATCTCTTCAGCTGAGCGGAGATACGCCGGAGTCACCCCGAAACGACCTGATGCCACCTGCTTGATTTTGGAGTTTTTGAGTGTGCCGAAACGAGCCGCATCTTCACCCCCCTCACCCGAATTGCTTTGTGCGCCGATGGTGTTCATCGCCACCGCTATACACTCATGCGCTTCCGGTGAAATTGAACCCAAGGACATTGCTGCCGAAGCAAAACGTTTAAAGATTTTTTCTTTCGGTTCAACTTCTGAGATATCGATAGGCGAACGGTCTGATTTAAACTCGAAGAAGTCGCGGATGAATTTTTGTCCGCGACCGTTGACCAAGGCACTGAGTTTATCGAAATCTTCACGTTTACCGGTTTTCGAAACACGGTGAATCGCATGGATGACATCCGGGTTGAAATCGTGGTGCTCTTGCCCGTTGTAAAATTTATAATATCCACCGATTTTGAGTGGGAAAATACGGTTGAATCCGCCCACTTCAAACGCATCTTTGTGATTACGATCCAAACGTACATCAATATCGTCGTAGGTAAGTCCCGGGATCATGACATATGATTCTCCGAAGCATTCATGAACAATCTCTTTACTCAAGCCGATGACGTCAAAGAGCCCTGAGTTACGGTACGATGCAATCGTCGCGATCCCCATTTTGGACATAATTTTAAGCAAGCCCGCATTGAGTGCATGATGAACCGCTTTGAAAGCTTCAGAACAACTCACATCCGTGACGCTTCGTTCAGCACGTGCGGCTACGGTAGCAAAAAGAAGAGTCGGATAAACCGCACTCGCACCGTACGCGATCAAAGTTGCCGCACCGTGAGAATCGATCACTTCCGATGTACACGCGACAATCGATGCCAAATGACGGATACGCTCATCCAACAATGCACGGCTGATACGTCCGACCGCCATCGCCATCGGAATCGCTTTATGATCTTTGTCAAAGCCGCTGTCATCGAGGATAACGATACGGACACCCTCTTCGCGTACCGCTTTAATGACTTCTTCTACCAAGGCTTCAAGAGCCGGTTTCAACGCACCGCTGTAAGCCGTTGAAAACTCTTGATTGGTATAGAATGATTGGTAGCGCGGTGATTTTTTATCCCCGAATGATTTTAAGACTTCCAGTTTTTCACGAATGATAATCGGTGAAATCGCTTTCAGACGATTCGCATGAGAAGGGATCTCATCCAAGATGTTATGGGTTTCACCAAACCCGGTATTCAAGCTCATGACCACTTTTTCACGGATCGGATCGATCGGAGGATTGGTGACTTGTGCAAAGCGTTGTTTGAAATAATCGGAGAAATGACGCTGTACTGTACTAAATGCCGCCAGCGGAGTATCATCTCCCATTGATCCGACTGCTTCTTTGCCGTCACGCATCATCGGCTCGATCACTTGTTCAATCACCTCTTGGGTAATATTGAAATAGCGTTGACGCTCTACCAAATTAGAAGCATCGTACTCACAGCGGGTAACGTATTGTTCTTCTACATGCTCTTGGAGATAGATCATATGATCATTGAGCCATTTCATGTACGGATTAGAGGATTTGAGATATTGGTTAATATCTTCGTCTTTAAGGACTTTCCCGAATTTCAAATCCAAACCGATCATTTGACCCGATTGTAAACGTCCGCGTTCTTTGATTTGATCTTCTGGAATATCGATAACTCCGTATTCACTTGCGATAAGAAGCGTATCATCATGGGTAATAATGTATTTAGAAGGTCGAAGGCCGTTACGGTCGAGTACACATCCGATATAGCGCCCGTCTGTCAGAGAGAATGCGGCAGGACCGTCCCATGCTTCAAAAACGGTAGAGTGATACTCGTAAAATGCGCGAAGCTGAGGATCCATATGAGGAGCATTTTGCCACGGAGCCGGTATAACCGCACGCGCCGCTTTAAAAAAATCCATTCCGTTGATGATCAAAAACTCGAAAAAGTTATCGGCACTCGCACTGTCCGACCCGCCCGGTTGGAGGATCGGTAAAAGTCGCGCGATCTCTTCGTCGGTGAACACTTCACTTTTAATCGATTCGGATTTGACCGCAACGTTAAAACGGTTGGCTTCGACCGAGTTGATCTCACCGTTGTGGGCAACCGCACGGAACGGTTGAGCCAAACGCCATTTTGGAAGGGTATTCGTCGAGAAACGTTGATGAAAAAGGGCAAAAGAGATTTTAAAATTTTCGTTTTGTAAATCAGTATAAAACTCTTTGATATGCGTCGGCATAATCAAACCTTTATACGAAACAACACTAGCCGACATGGAGGCAATGTAAAAATCCTGATCTTCTACGAGGGCATGCTCGATCTCTTTACGGCTAAGATACAACAACGCATCAAAACGCTGAGATGCCATTAATGAATTCGGGGTAATAAAAATATGGTGAATTTCCGGCAACGTTGTAAGTGCCTGTTCTCCAAGCGCATTGGTATCTACCGGTACAACACGGTCCAAAACCACTTTGAGGTCATTATCATTACAAATTTTTTCAAAACGCTCTAAATTTGAAGCATTACGGGTAAAGACCACTGCTACTGCATACATTTCAGGAAGTTCTACCCCTGCGTCTTGTGCAGCTCCTCGCATAAACTCATGCGGAAGAGATAAAAGCAATCCGCTTCCATCACCGGTTTTACCATCTGCAGCAACCGCTCCTCGGTGCATCATTCGCTCTAACGCAGTAATCGCATTTTCTAAATTTTCATGCGAAGGACGGTTTTTGATATTTGCAATCAATCCAAATCCGCAGTTATCTTTAAATGATCGTAATAGGTCTTGGTATTCCACTCTAATCGTCACCTTTCACCAGAAAATTTCGGCAAATTGTTATTTTTTAATCTCTTTTTAAACATAAGTAGTTTAAAGAGGGATGAAATTTTCTTATTTTAGCGTCTACAAGGTTAAAAAAGGTTAAAATAATAAATAATTTTTGATGATTTAGAAAAAAATGTGTAGAGTAGAGCCAATAGTATGCAGGGATTCATTATCAAACTCACCCGAGTGCGTGAAGAAGATATGATCGTCACCATAATAGCCGAGGAAAGCTTACAGACCCTTTATCGCTTTTACGGTGCTCGCCATAGCCCTATTAATATAGGCTTTAAAATCGACTTTGAAGCAGAACATTCACTCAAATCCTCGATCTCCAGAATGAAAGATGTCATCCATCTTGGCTTTTCATGGATGGGTGAATATGAACGGCTCCGTCTGTGGCAGCAGTTCATCACCCTCTTTCATCCTCATCTCAAAGACTCCGAATCCATCGGAAATTTTTATTTTGATCTCTTAAACGAGGCCGCACTGCGATGGAAGGATCAAAATCCAAAACGGGTTGCCATCGAAATCTATGTTCGCCTTCTTGACTACGAGGGACGGCTACACCGTGAACCAAACTGCTTTTTTTGTGATCTTCCTATCGAGCATGAAATTTCATTGATACGGGCTTTTTTACCCGCTCATCCGAACTGTTCACACACTTTATCTATCAATCCAAAAGGGCTGGAATGGCTTTACAGCCACGCCTCGACTCTTTTTTTGGATGATCAGGAAATCGGGCGCTTATGGTATATACTGAATGAGGGATTATAGGACCATTTTTTGCTTGTTTATCCATATTCAGATAAAATGAGAAAACAATGCGTCAACATAAAATAAGAGAAGCCGTTTGGGCAAAATATACCCCTTCCGCTCCAAAAGTATCAACCTCTCGATATGTCCCTACAAAAAACAAAGGGTCAACACTCCAAGAATTTTACGACGAAGTGCATGCCAAAAATCTTCTCCACCAAGAACATTTTTACCAAAACAAAAATGCTCAGGAAATCGAAACGATCATGGCTCAGAACCGCCGTTTAATCGATGCAAAACGCGCTCCTAGAAGATAAAGGGATTTTAGTATCAAATCTCATAATAATGAGGTTGATACGATTGGTCGAGTTCGGAAAGTTTCATTCCAAAAAGTCCTCTCATTTTTTCCTCGATATCTCCCCAGAAATATTCCAGAATCAAACTCGATCCGGTATTCCCCTCGATTTTATAAAATGGCCCTTCCAAAGCCTCAATGATCTCTATAACCTCAATCTCATGGCTCCCTCGGGAGAGTTTATATCCGCCTGAGGCTCCTCGAATACTGCTTACAAGATTGTTACGACGCAAAATAGAGAGAAGCTGTTCGAGATAACCGTGTGAAATTTGTGTCATTGCCGATATTTCTCTCACCTGCATCGCCCGCGAATAAGGGGCATGAGAAAGAACATGCATCGCTGCCAATCCGTAAATCGCTTTAGATGAGAGAGCCGCCATTACTCAAATCCCTTAGGGTACAGTTTTTTAGCAATATAATAAATCTTACATGCAATACAATACCCAAATAAGAGTTCCAAAGCAGCACAGAATAGAAATATGCCGGAAATAAACGCTATCGCAACATCAGCACCGATCCACGAACTAATTAATAAAGCAATCGTAAATCCCGTACCGAAAAATGCTGCAAGACGTTTTGCCCCTGCATCTTCCATTTTAACTTCGAGGGAAAGGGTTTTCTGAATAAATAGTGAACTGATATTGATCGGACTTAAATGTTTATAACCATACAATCGAAGGATAAAATCTACGATCAGTAAGATCAATACAATCGGACTTTGCGTCACTAAAAATGCAATAATGCCTAGAATTACAAATAAAGTATTGATTCTTGTAACCGTAGCATCAACGTGTCGAAAAATTAAAGGGCATTGTTGAGCCATTGTTTTCTCCTAAATTTTTCACAATATTAATATACCTTTTTCTTATTGTCAAGTATCCATATCATTTTACTAAGGTATAAAACTTAAGGCAAAAAAAAAGGGGACGTATCCCCTTTACTCTTATGAACGTGTTTTTACTAACTCTCGCACTTTTTTCTCAACATTCATGAGGGAGTCAAATGGCTTTAGAATATAGTGATCCGCACCGATTTTATGACTTTGCAATACTTTGTCCAGTGTGGAATACGCTGTCATCATAATAACAACACACTCAGGATCTTTCGCTTTAATCGCTTCTAGAACACTCAAACCGTCTTTTTGCGGCATCATAATATCCAGAAGCACCCCATCGTACTCACCGGAACGAAATCGAGCAAGAGCATTCACCGGATTATCAAAATAGGTGACATGAATATCTCCGGAGCGTCCCAGAGCTTTTTCCAACATCATTCCGATAGAAGTCTCATCATCAATTATCATTAAACGGATCATTTTTCCCCTCCAAACAGACTTTTAATGGCGCTTCCCATCATATGTTCATTTTTTTCTGCAACCAATACATCCAGCGCTTCAAATACCTCTTGACTCGCTGCCTCAATGGTTTTGATTCGCTGTTCGATCTGGGTTCGAGAACAGAGTTTTTTGCCGTCACCGCAATCGGCGATCAATGCATTGGCGTGCGCATGAACCGTAGCATGCGGTCCTTCCAGACGACTGTAGGATTTAAGCATTCCAAACTGCTCTTTTCCGACACCGTTATCATACCATTTACCTAAACGGCATGTATGATGATCGACCGCTTTAAAGATATTTTCTTGACCAAACAAGAAAGCATATACATTATTTTTGTAGATAACATGGTCGATTTTTGCCAAATTACTAAAGATATAATTACTGATGTCCATAATTTCAAATACACTTCGTGAGGAATTACGTTGAAAAATTCCCATTCGATCCGACATCTGGCTTACTTCGTCTTTTGTACTGGTTACAATCCCGGATAGCTCTTCGGTCGCTGTTTCAATCTCATTGGTATCTTGCTGCATCGACTGAATGACAATTTCAATCTCTTTGGTCGCTTTTTGGGTCCGTTCGGCCAATTTACGTACCTCATCGGCAACAACCGCAAATCCTCGACCGTGTTCTCCTGCCCGCGCTGCTTCGATCGCGGCATTCAAGGCAAGGAGATTGGTTTGATCGGCGATATCTTTGATCAATGCCACAACGTTGGAAACTTCATGCGATCGATTGACGAGATTTGCCGTTGTCGAGAGTGTCCCCTCCATTAATTCGGCGAGTTTATTCATATCTTCATCGACATGTTTGGCTATTTTTAGCCCCTCATCCGAGCCACGTGCCGTTTCATTCGACTGTTCAACCATCTCTTTGAGTTTCTCTAAAATGTCTACAAAAACATGCTGAGTCGCGTCCAATGCACCGCGTATACTTTTTTGGTGCATCTCCAGCAATCCACCCTGCTCTGCTCCGATCACTGAAGATTTGGTAAGGATAAACCCTTTTACGCCATTACTCAAACTTTTGCTCACTACCGAGGCTTCACATTCACCGACAATAATTTCATGATTGCCTTTCGTGAGTTCTCGAATAACACTCTCTTTGTTGGTAATCGATTCAGCCCGGGTATTATAAAAAATTGCTTCATCGCGTTCATTTAAAACAATTACTGCCTCTTTAAGGCTCAATGACGCTATCTCTTTGTATAAAGCAAGCTCTGCTTTCAAAATATCCCGCTCAACCCGTAAAAGATCCGCTTCTTCTTTATATTTTGCCGATTCTTTTCCAAAAAACATTATTTCTCCTCCTTATACTTTTTCAAACTGATTTCAAATACGGCACCATTATTTTCATTGTCAGCACGAATACTCCCTCCGTGTTTGTCAATAATAGCTTTTGCGACGTTTAGCCCGATTCCCATACTCTTTTTTTTCTCTCCGCCGATCGCGAAATCAAACAAAGTTTCCAACATCCCTTTCGGTATCCCTCCGGCATTGTCGCTGATGGTTATCGTCACATCATCATTTTCACATTTAAGCCAAATATCAAGCCGACGATTCTCATAAGGTATTATACCTTTCTCAAATTCATCCAAAGAATTATTAAGGATGATAATCCACACCTGCTCCAAACGTGTCGATATCCCCATTGTCATACAGCTTTTTGGGTTATATTTCGTCCTCAGTGAAAACAGTTGACCGTTTAGTCGGATAGGGACAATGTGTTTTGCACGGTTCATAACGATACGCAGTCCGTAAACAAGGGTCATGTCCACACTGCACACATCCATTGTTTCTTTCCCTGTACCGGCGAATTCATACATCGATCCGACAATGAATTCTATCCTCTCAATCCCCTCATCGATCGGTTTGAAATAATGCTCTGATTGCTCAATTTTTCCATCACACGCCCATTTCAGTAGTTCAAGGTTCCCTTTGACATAAGTTAAAGGGGTGTTGATTTCATGGGTAATAGCAGCAGCCAGACGCCCGACGCTCATCAGCTTTGCATCACTGATTTTTTCTTCTTTAAGGCGTTCAAAATCGCTCACGTCAACAAAATAAAGAATATGATATTGTTCATTTTGAATCAACGGATTCGTCATAGAACTCATATGAACCGTATAGTACGATTTATTATTATTTAAATTGATAGAGATGATTCGCCCGTTTATATGCCCTTTTTTCAACTCTTTGACAATAAATTCAAGCCCATCTTTTTGAGAGTATTTGTCGGATAATATAGGTTGCAATCCCTGTTGCGATTCAAACATCCATGACCATAAATCACAACTCTCACTCAACGCTTCAAAATTCTCATACCCATTAACGTCCAAAAACTTTCGATTGACCATGATCGCCTCGTATCGATGATCAAATAAAATAGCCAAAGAGGTATCATAATCGATCAGTTGTTTCATACTCTCCAAAATGGCTCGCTTCATCTCGCTGACGTCATGCCCGATAAAAACGATCTCTTCGATATTACCACGGCTGTCTAAAACCGCATAAATAGTGGAGTCAACCGTAATCGTCTGGTTTTTCGCTCCAATAATTTCAATGATTCCGCGATAAATTTCTCCGGCTTGCAAGTGGGCTCGAACCAATGTTCTAAGATAGATCCAAAAGCGCCGTTCGACAAATCGAAGCCAATAGTGTCCTACCATCTCTTCAGGAGCCATACCGATCAATGCCCCGAGCAGTGAATTAACCTCTGCTATCATTCCATTATGGGCGATTCGGATCACCAAAGCGGTTTTTGAGATCGATCCAAACATCATATTAATTTGTCGGTAGGCTTTTTTCGCCTGTTTGGCTTCAAGAGACTGGGAAATAAGACGCTCAACAACTTTTTGAACTGCGCTGGGCAACAAAGGTTTGAGGAGATATTTATCCACACCGACATCAATGGCCTGTAAAAAGAGGTCACTCCCGTGAGCACTCGAAATGACGACCGTTTTAATGGCAGGATTTTGAATCTTGCTATGGCTGATAGTCTCAAAAATTTTACTATTCATCTCCATCGGATGGAGAATTAAAAGATCGATTTCATCATACAGTTCAGGGAAATCGTTACGAATATTCAACTCTGCATCAAATTCTTTTAAGACATTAAAAAATGGATCTTGATCCGCTAGATTATAATCTCCGATTGTCCAATCGGTTACGTAGACGATTTTTATGACTTCAACCATAGACTCACATTGCTTTTTTCAAATAATACCTTGTTTTTATTCATCTTTGTGTTAATTCTCTTTTAGATATAATTGTGATATTAATTAGCAATTAGGAGTTTATGTATGAAAAAATTACTGCTCATTTTACTTGCGTGCACTGCACTTTGGGCTGATGACGTATATGAAGGTGATCTCACCGCTACCGAAGCGCATGAGATGCAAAAAAAAGGGGAAGCGATCATCGTTGATGTCCGTACGACCCTCGAATTCATCTATACTGGGCATGGAGAAGGTTTTATCAATATCCCCGCTTACGAGTGGACCTATATTCCAAAATCGGTTGAAGAACGGGTAAAAAGTGCCGAGTTTGAACTCAAAAATGATAAGCCGAAAGGGCATATTGAGATCCAAAAACTCTACGATGCCAAAGAGGTATTCAATAAAAATTTTATGAATGATGTGATGAAAGCAATGAAACTACGCAATGTTAACTCAGTCATTTTGGTCTGTCGAAGCGGACCACGTTCGAAAGCGGCGGCGAACTTCCTCGCCAAAGAGGGGATTAAAGCCTACAATCTTGATAACGGATTTATGTTCGGATGGAAAGAGGCAAAATTACCGTTTGACGGGTATTAATAGCGTTATCTTCGGATAACGTCACTCTCTCTTACGTATAAATTTTCACCCGCACCGGTCGAAGTCCATACCCGATTGACAAAATACCCCGTAATATGAACCCATCCGTTTGACGGATTTCCGGCCGTAAACGATCGTCGAGCTTCCCACGTATCAACCTGTGAGCCACCCGGGGCATTGTAAATCGGAGCATTGGAAGCCATACGGTAGGCAGAAGAAAAGCCCCCTTTCTTAGGGGTAGAAGCGGCCGATACAACCGAAGTTTTAATGTCAGGAGTTTGAGCGATTTTGGTCATTTTCGGCGGTGTCAGCTTCCCTTTTTTTGCTTTTAGTTTCTCCATTTGTACTTCATTTTCAGCCAATTTTTGCTGCAATGCACGGTTCAGTTTTTCGGTTGCATCCGATTCTTTGGTTACGATTTTTTCATGTACGACCGGACGATCTTTATAGACCACCTTCTCGACAATCTTTTCCTGAACAACCGGGCGATCTTTATAAACAACCTTCTCGATCACTTTTTCAACGATTCTCTCTTGAACCGTCACTTTAGAACCTTTTTTAAGATTGGCAATGGTTGTCTGTGCGGTGGAAAGTTCACGCTGCAATGCCACAATTTTATCGGTGGGTTCGACTACTTTGGTAACCACTTTCTCTTTAGTACTCGGTTTTGGAGTATTTTGCAGTTCAACGATCAGGGCATTGGCACGAGAGAGCTCATTTTGAAGAGCCTTGATTTTACCGCTTTGATCGGATACAGGGGCAACATTTTTTACCTCTTGCACATTTGCAACGCTCGATGTTTTCGTGTTACGGAATTTATCAACCTGCGCTCTCGATTCTGTTAGCTCTTTTTCCAATCGCGTCCGTTCTTTGGCTGTTTTAGCAATCACATTCTCGAGCCGCTCAATGTCAAATTTTGCTCTGCTTAACGAATCCGTGAGATTTTTGCGCTCGATACGGCTTACTTTTGCCGTATTGGTTTGCTCTGTGAGCATTTCATTGCGCTCTACCTCTGCCCGATAATTTTTATCGCGTGCAGTAAGTGTCTGTTCCAAACTTTGAACAACCCCTCTTTTTTGGGAAATTTCACGTTCGACTTCGGTATTGCGTTTTTTAAGACGGGTAAGTTCCGAATAGCTTTGTTTTATTTGCCCTTCCAAATCGGCAATACGGCTTTTGTACCCTATTACCTTCGTATTCAATTCTTTGCGCTCTTTTTCAGACTGTGCGTATACTTTTGGCTCTATTCCTAAAACAGTACTTTGCCCCGCTCTGCATTCTTCGTATTTTTGACGAAGTTTCGCAACTTCATTCACTATAGCGCCGCTTTGCTCCGTTGCTCCGAATAAATAAACTGCCGCTAAGGTACTCAGTAAGATAGCTTTCACGCCAATCCTTTTTTGGTTAGCTTCACACCCATCTCTAAATGGTGAGTGTAGGGGAATTGATCAAATGCCGACATAGCCGTAATCGTATGGGTTTGAGAGAGTATCTCCAAATCACGATACAGTGTCTCAGGATTGCATGAGATATAGAGAAGATGATCGAAACGTGCCGCAAAGGTACACGGCTCTTCTCCTAAACCTGCTCGTGGAGGATCGACAAAAAGAGTCTTTAGATGATAATCGCTTACTTTTAGCCCTTCCAAACGGCGGAATTCACGTCCCCCATCGAGTGCACAGGTAAACTCTTCGGCACTCAGACGAACGAACTCGATATTTTCTACCCCATTAAGAGCCATGTTCTGTTTTGCCGCGTGGATCGATGATTTTGAGATTTCGGTTGCCAATACCCGTTCAAATCTGGTCGCAAAAGGGATCGTAAAATTTCCGGCACCGCAGTAAAGTTCGAGTAGATCGCCGCCTATCCCCTCCAATTGAGAGAGTGACCACTCTATCATCTGCTCATTGACTCTCGGATTCGGCTGGGTAAAACTGTTCTCGATATGGATATAGCGGTACTCGCGCCCAGCAATCTGCAGTTTTTCGGTGACATAATCTTGGGAAAGAACCAGTTTTTGTTTGCGGCTTCGTCCGATGACGTAGACCCCTAGCCGTTTTTCGAGTTCACGTGCTTTATTCTGCCACTCTTCATCAAGCGCTTTATGATAGAGCATACTGAGGGTCATCTCCCCTTCGCCCGAGGTTAAAAAATCAACCCCGAAAAGCTTATGACCTATGCCAAGATCACCTATCTCGATCAGAAGTTTATCCATCACCGAAGCAATATAGGGAGAAACGATAGAGCAACGCTCTATTTTCAATGCACCCTGCCGATCGAGTCGGCTCATCGCATACGACATCCCCTCATCATCGTGATAAATTTTGAATTCGGCGCGAGAACGGTACTGCGTAGTCGGTGAAGAAGAGATCGCAATCTCCCCTGAATACAGAGGCAAAAATATTGCTTGAACCGCTGAAACTTTACGGTTTAGTTGTCCTGCATACCCCTCTTCATAATCGCGGCAACTTCCACAAATCCCGAAATATTCACACTGCACATAGAACCTTTAATTTCAAACTATTTAACACTGGCGATCAGATTACCGATCAGCAAATTCCATCCGTCAACCATGACAAAAACGAGTATTTTAAACGGCATCGAGATCATAACGGGGGGAAGCATCATCATACCCATCGACATCAGGATCGAAGCAACGACCATATCGATGACGAGAAACGGCAAAAAGAGGAGAAATCCGATCTCAAAAGCGGTTTTGAGCTCACTGATCATAAATGCCGGGATCACAATGGTGAGAGGAACTTCTTTGATTGATTGAGGATTTTCCATATGACGTATACGCAAAAAGAGGGCCAAATCTTTTTCACGGGTATTGCGTACCATAAAGCTTTTGAACGGCTCGGTTGTTTTCTCAAATGCCTCATCGTACGTGATTTTCTCTTCACTGTAGGGCTTAATCCCCTCCTCATACGCTTTGGTGGCGACAGGCTCCATGACGAAAACCGTCAAAATCAATGCCAGCATGACAAGAAGCTGTGTCGGAGGGACTTGCTGAGTACCCAAAGCTTGGCGCAAAAATCCGAAAACGATAACGAAACGGGTAAAAGTCGTCATCACCAGCACCAGACTCGGTGCTAAAAACAGTACGGTTAAAACCAGTAAAACATTAAGTGAACTTACCACTTCAGCCGGTGATTCGGGAGCTGTGAGATTAAAATTCATTGCCGGAACTTGCGGATCAGCACCCCATAGAGCATAGGGAATTAAAAGAAACAAAAAGAAAAAACGACCCAAACCGACACTCCCAAAATAAAGAGATGATAATACCATAGACTAAGTAAAATCTGATAAAATAACACGAATAACTATCAGGAGCATCTATGTCCAACTCTCTCTCTATCGTAATTTTAGCCGCCGGAAAAGGTTCTCGTATGAAATCGCCGAAAGCTAAAGTACTTCATGAGATTTGCGGACGCGAAATGCTCTACTACAGTATTAAAGCCGCGCTAGAGATTACCGATGATGTTATCGTCGTCGTCGCCCACCAAAAAGAGGCCGTAATCACCGCGATGGAAAAACATTTCAGCAACTTGACGTTTGTCACCCAAGATGCCGATAATTTCCCCGGCACAGGGGGAGCGATGATGGGAGTGAACCCGCGATATGATGATGTCCTTGTTCTCAATGGCGATATGCCCCTGATTGAGCGTTCATCGATCGAAAAATTCCTCGCCAATCCTGCCGATATCGTGATGTCGGTTATCCCCCTCGACAATCCCTCAGGCTACGGCCGTGTCGTTATTGAAAACGACCGCGTTCAACGAATCGTTGAAGAGAAAGATGCGAGTGAAAGCGAAAAAACGATCAATACCGTCAATGCCGGAGTCTATGCGTTTAAACACCATGTATTGCAAACCTATATCCCCCGTCTTTCCAACGCAAACGCGCAAAAAGAATATTATCTTACCGATGTTATCGAAATGGCACGCAACGATGGATTGAGTATTGCCCCGCTCTATGTCGAAGAAGTGGAATTCAAAGGGGTCAATTCCAAAAACGATCTCACCAATGCCGAGATGATTATGATGAATCGCCTCCGCCGTGCCTGGATGGATGCGGGGGTGATTATGCAACTGCCTGAAACCATCTATATTGAGGAAGGGGTAAAGTTTGAGGGAGAATGTGTCCTCGAAAACGGTGCACGCCTGTGCGGAAATACCCTGATCATCAACTCTCACATCAAAGCCCACAGCGTGATTGAAGAGAGTGTTATCCGTGATTCGGATATCGGTCCGCTAGCCCATATCCGTCCTCTTAGTGTGATTACGGGGACCCATATCGGGAACTTCGTCGAGGTCAAAAAATCGACCCTTAACGGCGTTAAAGCAGGTCATCTAAGCTATTTAGGCGATGCCGTGATCGATTCGGGAACCAATATCGGAGCGGGAACCATCACCTGCAACTACGATGGGGTGAAAAAATACCAAACTATCATCGGTAAAAATGTCTTTGTCGGAAGCGATACCCAGCTCGTAGCTCCTGTCGAGATAGCCGATAATGTGATGATCGCCGCAGGGACAACCGTGACAGCAGGTAAATACGAAAGTGATATCCTCATCCTCAGCCGTACACCAATCCGTAAAGTAGCCGGATTTTTCACCAAATTCTTCGGAAAGGGGAAAGTATGTTAATCCCCTCAAACCTTTTGGAAGGTAAAAAAATCCTCCTTGGAGTGACCGGTTCGATCGCGGCCTACAAATCACTCGAATTGCTCCGTCTCTACATCAAAGCGGGGGCCGAAGTGCGAGTCGTTATGACCCCTGCCGCAAAAAAATTCGTAGCGCCGCTCAGTTTTGAAGCCCTGAGCCGTAACCGTGTCCTCGATGATACCAACGAGTCATGGAGTGACGATTTTAACCACATCAAAATTTCCGGGTGGGCCGATCTGCTCGTTATCGCCCCCGCCACCGCCAACACGATTGCCAAACTCGCCAACGGTATCGCCGATACGATACTCACCCAATGTGCCCTCGCCTATCCGGGAATCAAACTCCTCGCTCCATCGGCAAACACCAACATGATCCAAAATCCGATGATCCAAGCCTCCATGAAAATGCTCGCCATCGCCAACTACGAGATTGTCAATACCCAGACCAAAGAGTTAGCGTGTCAAGTGACGGGTGATGGCGCAATGGCGGAGCCTCTGGAGATTTTTTGGCAGAGTGCCCGAATAATGCTCAAAAACGATTTTTGGACTGATCGCCGTGTTATCGTCACCGGCGGGGGGACGATCGAAAAGCTCGACGATGTCCGCACCATCTCTAACCGCTCCAGCGGTAAAATGGCCTCAGCACTTGCTGCAGCGCTCTTTTTACGAGGAGCCGATGTAAACCTGATTGCAACCCGTTTTGATGAAGGTCTTCCGACCTCGATCCATACCATCGATGTTGAAAGCTCCGAAGAGATGGAAGAATACCTCACCGATTCGATCCGTATCGCAAAAAAAGGGAAACTCACCAAACCTTCACTGATTCACGATGAGCCTATCGCTCTGATCCAAAAAGAGCCTTTTTTGTTTATGGCGGCGGCGGTGAGCGATTATATTCCGACCCATCCTCAAGAGGGAAAACTCAAAAAAGAGATGTTAGGGGAATCATGGAATATCGAGATGAAACAAAACGTCGATTTGCTCAAATCATGTAACAAAGAGGGGATTAAAACGGTCGCATTCAAAGCCGAAACCGATCCCGCTGTCGCAACCCAAAACGCCCAAAATCTTTTGGTAAACAAGGGGGCTAATGCGGTATGCCTTAACATCATCGATGTAAATAACCCTTTTGGAAGTGATACAAACCGAATCGATTTTATCACCGTTGAAAGGACTGTTTCTCTCCCTAGAAATGAGAAACTGGGACTCTCTCTCCAACTCTTAGATGAAGCGATGCGTATATGAGCAATCAACCTTGCCATATTGCGATTATTATGGACGGAAACGGCCGCTGGGCCGAATCCAAAGGGGAAAATCGGACATTCGGCCACGAGAGAGGGGCAGAGGTTGTTCGTACCATCACAACTTATTGCGCTAATCACAGCGATATCCATCGTCTGACCCTTTATGCATTCAGTACCGAAAACTGGAAACGTCCGAAGCTTGAAGTCGAGTTTTTAATGAAACTTCTGGAGCGTTATCTTAAAAATGAAAAAATTACCTATCTAAACGGAAACATCCGTTTTGAGCCGATTGGGGATCTCTCCATCTTCTCCAAATCGCTCCGTAAAGTGATCGATGATATTCAAAATGCGACAGCCTCATGTACGGGATTGGTGCAAAGCTTAGCACTCAACTATGGGGGGCGTGATGAAATTGTCCGTGCGGCAAATGCTCTGCGCGATAGCGGAGCACTTACGGTAGAATCCGTGGGAAAAGCACTCGACTGTCAACATGATGTTGATCTGCTGATCCGAACCGGGGGAGATCATCGGCTGTCGAATTTTCTCCTGTGGCAAGCGGCGTATGCAGAGCTATTTTTCACCAATACCCTATGGCCTGAATTCAGTGTTGATGAACTCGAAGCCATTATCAAAAAATTTAAAACAGTCGAAAGACGCTTCGGAGGATTAAACTGATGGAACTACTCTTTGTTTTTATTGTGGGAGCGGCGATCGGATCATTTTTAAATGTCGTTATCATCCGCACACCGCGTGATGAAAGCGTCTCTTTTCCTGCATCCCATTGTATGAGCTGTAATACTCCTCTTCGCGCTTGGCACAATATCCCGATCCTTTCATGGCTCTTTTTACGAGGAAAATGTTCTTTTTGCGGTGAAAAAATCTCGATACAATATCCTCTCATCGAATTGCTCAGCGGACTTATCTTCCTTTTTAGTGCAATGAAACTGGGGGTGAGTATTCAATCGTTCGGTGTTGCTTTAACGTTTGATCTCCTTTTGGCCCTATCGGCTATCGATTATTATTACAAAATGGTCCCCGACAGTATCAACCTCTCCGCACTCACCATCGCTATTTTGAGTGCAACCTCCTTCGGACAGCTCGGTTATAACTTCACCAATGCCCTTTTGTTTGCCGGTGGATTTACCCTCCTTCGTTTTTACCTCTCCTATGCCATCAAAAAAGAGGCGATGGGAGAGGCCGATATTATGATTGCCGCTACGATGGGGGCATTGCTGGGGATCAAATTGGGACTTGTTGCGATTTTCGTAGGTGCAGTGCTCGCTCTTCCGGCACTGTTGCTCACACAAGGAGAGAGTGATGACTCCAAACAACTTCCGTTTATCCCGTTCTTAGCGATGGGATGTTGGATTGTACTCATGTTCGATACGTATGTAACGGCTTATTTGGCGGGGTTATATGGATAAATTACGCCATTACATTTTATCGAATCTCTCGATTCTCTTTTTCTCGATTTTTCTCCCGCTGTTCGCAATCGCTTCGGTCATATTTATGATCAAACTTGCAACCTATACGGCAGTCATTCAGCTCAGTATCGCGGAGATGGGGAAGCTCTATCTTTTCGTATTGCCCGAGTTGCTCTTTTATACCCTCCCGATCGCTTTTATCGTCGGCGGGGCCCTCACACTCTACCGTCTCTCAAATGATAATGAGATGGTCGTCGTTTTTTCGCTCGGCATATCCCCTTCGTATGTTGCGAGAGTTTTGGCAATTCCCGCATTGCTTCTCTCTATCCTCCTTTTTGTCAATTTTGTAGTAGTTATCCCCTATATCAAAATTATCTCCGGCAACTTTTTGGAGAAAAAAAGGGCGGAAGCCAAGTTCAACCTTACGGCGTCAGAGTTTGGTCATAACTTCGGGGATTGGATGCTCTTTATCAACAAAAGCGATTCGGAATCACGTGCCTTCGGAGATGTAGTCCTTTTTAACAAGGAAATGAAAGAAGAAATCCTCATAACCGCTGAAAAAGCAGAACTCATTAACCATAAAGGGGTCTTGCAGCTGCAATTGTCAAACGGACAAAGTTACAGTTATGATAACGCGCTTCTCAAAACCATGCTTTTTAAAACCGCCTACATTAACGATATGATGAATACCGATCCTACCATCTACCGTAACACACTCGATTTTTGGACAAATAAGGAAGAGCGACCGAAAAAAAATAGACTCATCATCACCAATACCCTCTTAAGTCTTTTCCCCCTTATTTCCGTATTTTTGATGATTGCCTTGGGTGTCGTCCATGCACGCCACCAAAAGCGATGGATTTACCTATGGCTTTTTCTCTCCATCGTCGGATTTTATGCCTCTGCCATCATCACCCAGCAATGGCTCGGATTTCATACGATCTGGGTGGTAGCACTCGGATGGGTGATCCTCTCCTATGGTTTCTATAAACGTTTAGTGGGAACGCGCTTTTGAACCGTGCCAAAATCACCATGAGCTATAACGGCTCGGCGTTTATGGGATCTCAACAGCAGCCCACCACCCATGAGACCGTTATCGGCACCCTCATCATCGCCCTCAAACGTCTCAAAATCAACTCCGCCCCCAAAGGTTCAGGCCGCACCGATCGAGGCGTTCACGCGACGCATCAAGTGATGCACATCGATCTCCCTCTGTTTTGGAGCGACCTTCAACGACTCAAAGAGATGCTCAACCTCCAGCTCCCAAACTCGTTACGGATCTTACGGATCGAATTTGTCGAAAGCGACTTTCACGCCCGCTACAGTGCCAAACGACGCGTCTATCGCTACGTCATCAAAGAGGGGAATACCAACCCGTTTGAAGACAACTTCGTCTCCTTTATCCCCACTCTCAACCGTGAAGTGATTCGTGATTCAATCAGATGTTTTGAGGGGACCCATAGTTTTGAACTTTTCAAAAAGAGCGGTAACGATATGGATCACTTCACCCGTATTATCTACCGTGCTTACGCCTACTCACACAAAGGATATTTTGTCCTGGTTTTCGAGGGAAACGGATTTTTACGCTCTCAAATCCGCCTGATGGTCGGGTTTTTGCTCCGTATCTCGGCGGGAAAAGCGACAAAAGAGCAGCTCATAGAGCAGTTAAACTGTCTCAAGCGATACTCCACCGATATCGCGCCGCATAACGGACTTTATCTAACGCACATTAAGTATTAGTCATATAGACTCAACTCATTTGATACCTCTTGCATTATTAAAACTATTTCGTTACAATCACAGCTCAAATTTTTAACCTAAAAGGATAGTCACATGGCAAAACATCAGTTCCAGACTGAAGTCTCACAAATCTTACATCTTATGATCCACTCTTTGTACTCCAACAAAGAGATTTTCGTCCGCGAGCTCGTATCAAACTCTTCGGATGCACTCGATAAGCTCAACATGCTCGTCCTCACCGACGACACCTACAAAGGGGTAAACTTCGCTCCTCGTATCGACATCATCATCGATAAAGAGGCTAAAACCCTTACCATCAGCGACAGCGGTATCGGTATGAACGAAGCCGATTTGGTCGAAAACCTCGGAACCATCGCGAAATCGGGAACCAAAGCGTTCCTCGAAAAACTCTCAGGCGATCAGAAAAAAGATTCCAACCTTATCGGTCAGTTCGGTGTCGGTTTCTACGCCTCGTTCATGGTAGCGGACAAAGTCGAAGTTATCAGCCGCAAAGCCGGAGAAGAGCAAGCCTACAAATGGTCCTCAATGGCAGGATCAGAGTATGACCTAGAACCCGCAGTTCGTGATAGCCACGGTACAAGCATCATCATGCACCTAAAAGACGATGAGAGCGAGTTCCTAGAGACTCACCGCATCGACTCTATCATCAAAAAATACTCCAACCATATCCCTTTCCCGATCTTCATGGACAAAGAGGAGTGGGTAGCCCCAGCCGAGGGCGAAGAGAAAGGTCACAACGAAATCGTAAACAAACAAGTCAACAAAGCCAACGCATTGTGGACGATCAGCAAAAGCGACATCACCGACGAAGAGTACAAAGATTTCTACTCCAGTATCGCGCATGATTCCAGCGAACCGTTGCTATGGATGCACAATAAAGCTGAGGGACACTAGAGTACACCACCCTCTTCTACGTCCCTGCCAAAGCGCCGATGGACTTGTACCGCGTCGATTACCAAAGCGGTATCAAACTCTACATCAACCGTGTCTTCATCACCGACGATGAAAAAGAGCTTATGCCGACTTACCTCCGCTTCCTTCGTGGGGTAATCGATTCTGCCGACCTTCCACTCAACGTCAGCCGTGAAATTTTACAGAGCAACCGCGTTATGGCAAAAATCAAAAATGCATCGGTTAAAAAAGTGCTCGGCGAACTCGCAAAAGTTTCCGAAAACGATGCCGACAAATACGACGCGTTCTACAAAGAGTTCGGAAACGTCCTCAAAGAGGGACTCTACAGCGACATGGGCAACCGTGAAAAAATCCTAGAGCTTCTCAAACTCAACACCCTGAACTCTGCCGAGCCGGTTATGTTCAGCGAGTTTATCAAAGGTGTGGACGAAGAGAAAAAAGAGATCTATTACATCAGCGCAAAAATGTCTCTCCAAATGCTCAAAAACTCCCCTGCACTAGAGCGTTTCAAAGCCAAAGGGATCGATGTACTCGTTCTCAACGAAGAGATCGACACGATCGTATTCCCGATGGTGAGTGAGTACAACGAGTATAAATTCGTCAACGTCACCGATGCGGAACTTGAAGAGTCCGAAGAGGAGAAAAAAGAGCACGAAGAGAAAGCCAAAGGGTTGGAATCATTCGTAGGTCAACTCCAAAACGCTTTGGGTGAGAACGTTTCTAAAGTCGAAACGACGTTTGATCTCACCGAGTCTGCCGTATGTCTAAAAGTCGATAAAGAAGACCAAGGGTATATGATGGCGCAGATGATGAAACAGTTCGGAAACATGGGCGGCGATTTCCCAGCTCCGAAACCAATCCTCCAAATCAACCCGAACCATGAGTTGATCAAAAAACTTAGTGACTCGGCAGACATGAACCTTATCGACGATGCGGCACATGTGTTGCTCGATCAGGCGAAACTGTATGAGGGTGAAACGCTTGCGGATACCGCAGGGTTTATTGCGCGACTTAACCGTATTATGGCGAAAGCGCTGTAAGATCATTTATTTTTTACGCCGACGGAGCAAAGCCCCGCTCGGCTACGCTAACGCTAAGTTTTCCTCGGCGGAATGCCCACGCGCAGTCAACCGCGCTTCTGTTCAAACACTTCTAATCTTGACCCAAGAATTAATTTAATCAGCTTTTTTCTTAATCCTGCAAAAGATGCTAAGCATTAACGATCAATATGAAAATATTAACTATCATTTCATCTGTTATACCAAGTATCTATTTAAGCCGTAGTCGTATAAAATGTGTACTAATAAAGAGTTAGGATAACTAGTATTATGGATACAGAATCACTCGAACAAAAAATTCTTGCAGATATTGAGAAAGCAGGTTTTCGTTCGGAAATGGAAGTGCTTGCCAAACTACGTAGTAGTGGATTGAAAGCAACAGGGCTAGCTAGCTATTTTGATCTTGATGCAGAAATTTCTAGAGAGTACGATGCAGAAGCTTACTTAACTTCAATTGCAAAAAATGATAAAGAAATATTATTCAACTTCTTTTATTCATTGTGCATTGAAGTAAAAAAATCACAAAGTCCATGGGTCATCTTTGCAGAGGAACCAATTCATGAATTTTATCTTAGCGAAGCACTAAATTCGCCCTGCTTCTTTGCAGGAATTGAAGACAACGTCAAAAGAGCTGTAGTTAACCCCATGCAAGAGCACTCTCTAGGTAAAAAAATGGGATGGATAGGTTCAGGAATTCATGAATCATTTAAAAAACCGGATCAGCCATCTCGCTGGTATCAAGCACTCGTCACCGCGTGTAAAGCTGCAGAACATAACATGAAAGCAAACTCTTGGCCTAGTGAGGGTAACGAACATCATTACCCCTATGCTTTCTTTGCAAAACCTGTTGTTGTAGTCGATGGTAAGTTATTTTCAGCCAAATTAGATGATATGGGTACAGTTAATGTAGAAAGCATTCCTTTTGCATCTGTACGATTTGCATTCTCCACGTCAAAATATACTCGTGGCTCATATATGGTCGACATCGTTAGTTTAGAAACACTTGATTCTTACCTTGAAATTGCCAAAGATAGAGTTAACAGTATGTATGATGCATTACAGGATAAGCTAAATATTAAAACCTAACAATCCAACTAGCAGGTTTTTGATTGGTCATTTTAAACGTTAAATATAAAGGATAAATGTGTATGGGTTTAATGATTTTACATCAAAAGAAGAGCTATATGAATTCCTTAAAAAAGATAATTTAGTCGGACTCGATAGTGAATATTCAAATTGGACAGATGCGTTAAGAAAACAGTTTAATGCAAAAGGTGTACATTTTAACAAATGGTGGGTGTGTACACCCACCACATGGATATGTCCCGTTTGTGGAAGGAAAAAAGTAGAACTATTAAAACTGAACAAGCATGGTGATTTATCTGGACAGCTTCATGAACATCATGACCATGTATCTGACTTGGCAAAAAAAAGATTTTCCTCGTTCCCACTCTCCTGAGTGGGAATGCAGACAACTAAACTCCATTTCAAATTGCCATATAATTTCATAGTACGATAATTCCGTATTACACTGCTCTCTAAAAATGGAGTTGATAATGCCGAGACAAAATAATCAAACTATTTTTCTTCTCTTTCCAAAAGTTATCATTTTTGATATAATCACATGAAATGGGAAATCGAATTTTTCAACGAAACAGTTGAAACCGATACGCTGTCCTTTCCTGCCAAGATTTTGGCAAAAATGCTTCGTATCTTCGAGATGATCGAAGAACACGGTCCCAATCTCGGAAAACCGTACACCGATGCTTTTGGTGAGGGACTTTTTGAAGTTAGGGCTAAAGGAGCGGAGGGGATAGGAAGAAGTTTCTTTTGTTACGCGAGTGGGAAAAAAATCATCATTCTCCACTCATTTGTGAAAAAGACCCAAAAAACACCCCAAAAAGAGATCGAAATCGCCATCAAGCGAAAAAAGGAGATTGAGCATGACGAATAGACCTTCTTTTGAAGCATTCAAAGAAAAAGCTCTGAAAAACGAAGAGGTTAAAGCCGAATATGAGGCATTAGAACCGATCTTTGCACTCAAAAAACAGATGATAAAAGCCCGTCTCGAAGCGAAACTCTCCCAAGAAGATGTTGCCAACCTGCTTCATACCAAAAAAAGTAACATTTCGAGATTAGAAAGCCCAAACAGTAAAAACATGCCCAATCTATCCACCTTGATGGAATACGCAAAAGCCGTCGGCTTCAACCTCGAAATCAATCTAACACGAAGCCCTTTGGCTTCGTAATAATTCCCCTTCCCTCACCCCACATTTCAAAATGCAATATAATTTCATTATAAAATAACTCAGCATTACAATAACCGATAAAAAGGGAGTTGATAATGCCGAAAACCTTTTTCCCTACTCAAACCATACTTTTGACATATCGTACCAAAAATGGTACAATCCTATGAGTAAAAAAATAAACGTCGTATTCTATCAAAGCCCAAGCGGCAACGAACCCGTGCGCGAATGGCTCAAATCATTAGAGCCGCATGATCGTCAGATCGTCGGCAATGATATTAAAACCGTCGAATACGGATGGCCTATCGGGATGCCCGTATCGCGCCCGCTCGGAAACAAACTCTACGAAGTGCGGAGCAATATTTCCGATAAGCGTATCGCATGGGTGATCTTTACGATACTAGACGATTGGATGGTACTGCTCCACGGGTTCATTAAAAAAAGCCAGCAAACCCCAAAAGAAGAGATAGATTTGGCGATCAAACGCCTAAAGGAGATACGATGAAACCACAGGGAATCGGAACCAATTTTGATGATTTTTTAGAAAAAGAAGGGATGCTCGCAGAAGCCGAAGCGGTAGCGATCAAACGGGTCATCGCTTACCAACTCGAAGAGACAATGAAAAAAGAGCATATTACTAAAACCGAAATGGCAAAACGGATGCATACCAGCCGCAGTGCGATTGATCGTCTACTCGATCCACTCAATACCTCAATCACCCTCGCAACCATCGAAAGTGCGGTCAGTGCAATGGGGAAACGATTACAGATTCAGATGGTGTAATCTTCACTTTTTTGCTAGTCGGGAACCATCTACTTTCATTAGAATACTTTATGTATACAGTTTCATACAGTCGCTTTTATGGAGAATTTGGTGAATCAGTGTTTAGTACATATATGTGAGAGATTTGAAAAAATTACCGATTTTCTCACACACAGGTCGCAGGAACAAGAGGAGATCGTGAGTAATCTTTTTCTTGATTTCCTTGATTGTTTCTCATCATTGCAATCAGAAAAGCTGGAATATCCAAAAGAGTTTCAAAAAGATGTGAGATACTATCTGCAAGGCGAACCGATTATGAAGAAACAATTTGAAGATATAGAATTTCGCTATTTAATGCTGAGTGATTTTTACGATTTTTGCAGATTGACGAAAAGGTATACAAAATTTTAAGCCTTTCCTTCCTTCAAAAAGACCTATTAATGGAAAAAACAATCATCGCTCTCATTGTACTCAGTGTCGCTATAGTGATATATAACTACTCTATCAAAACCTCCCGTCTGAAATATCTCGAAACCTACCGATTCCATCCCGCATTACGTAAAAAAGTTCTATCGTGCTATCCCCTTCTGTCACGCTCGGTTTCAGTGTATTAAATTTAAAAAAAAATCAACTTTTGACAGTAGGACTTTTGTCATGTCCTTATATTTAATAAAATTCAGGCAAAAAATAGATAGTAAATGGATAAAGAAGTTGAACCCTATCTCAATTTTCGGATGCGTCGATAGGTGGGTAGACAACCGGAAGCATCCGCTAATCAATAGGGAGAAACAACCATGCGTATAGCCAAAGATGACGTAGATGTGAGAATGCAGATTCCGGGTGCCGTGCTTCGTCAGCGAATGGATTTCGGGGACGCGACCGGCCTAGGTAAGATCAGTTGCGAATATTTTACTCTTTCTGCGGGTGTTGATACGATCCCTTTGTTTCAGGGGCTGCAAGGTAATTCCTGCCAGTCGCCTCACTGGGGATTCGTCTTGCGCGGTCAGCTCACCACAACAGACGACCTAGGCATTCAGGAGACAGTTTACGCGAATGACCTCTTCTACTGGCCCCCGGGCCACAACGTCAGGGTTGATGCAGATGCAGAGATCGTGATGTTCAGTCCTCAGCATGAGCATAGCATCGTTATTGACCATATGATCGAAAAGACCAAGAGGTAATCCGCGAAGCCGCGAAGCAGAAGAATGCAAGCGGCAGCTTCATAACAGAGAACAATAAGATGTCAGGAACACTCCATCTTCATTATGTACTCAAAGCACCGCCGGAAAAAATGGGGCAGGCTACTTTTTTGTTACCCTCTTCCCACTAAAATAACTCCACTTAGAATATCCATCGACAACCCCAAAGAAGTGCAGAAAAGACGATAACGATGAAACCTAAAAAAGGAAAATACTTATAGGTTTGAGTCAATCCATAAAGAGGTTTCCCATCAACAAAAATTCCCAACTGAATGGCTGTGACCATCAACGAGACCATGGTGGCAAATAGAAAGAGTAATGGCATAAACACATACCATGAAACATACAACCCACCGTATCTCAAAATGGCTAAAATAGCCAATCCAACCAACCAATGTTGAGCCAAAAGAATACGAGAGGTTTTTTCCTCTTTACGATGAACACGGGCAATTTTAAAATATAAAAATGCAAAAAAGAGAGCCAAATAAAAGAGCATAATATCGTCCAGAAATAATTTTTTAAATTATATCAAAGCTAAGATTAATTATCCGTAAATATAATGTTAATTATAAGAAAATAGACAGAAATAGAGTGGGAACGAAAAAAGCAAAAAAGAGGATGGACTACTTTTTATCCCTTATATTTTTGACAATTTCTCCATCCAATATTCTTCTTCTTTTTTGTTGTCCTCTTTTTTATATATTTTAATTAGTTCTTTTATTGATTCTTTGTGAGCAATATTTGCACATTTTATAAATAACTGTTTTGCAATACTAATGTCTTTTTGAATCCCTTCTCCATTATTGTACATAGCAGCCAAATCATATGTTGCATTTACATTACCTTGACTAGATGATTTTTCGAACCACTTTTTTGCATTTGTATAATCCCTATAAACACCATCACCTCTTAGAAACATTAATCCAAAAGTCCATTCAGCAATAGCATTACCTTGTAAAGCTGATTTTTCAATCCAATATCTTGCTTCAGGGAACTGTTTAGCTTCAAGATACTTATAACCTATCATTAGCTGTTCATTAGAATCTTGTATATCATTACGGATCATAGATCTAAATTTAAAATTTGTATCCTTTAAAGACAAAAGTAAATTTTTTGCTTTTTCATAGTTTCGATAATCATTGCGTGATTCTAAAAATTGTTGAGACAATACAATGATTTTATTCTCTTTTGCAAAAAATAAAACACCTCTAGTCGCATTGATTCTATGTTCATTAACTAAAACAGATGAACCTTTTGGAAAATCGTAAAAAACAAAATAAACATCATCGGATATTTTTTCTTTTTTTATTATTTGTACATTGTTCATAAATTTTTTAAATGTAATTAATACTTCCTCATCTAACTCTTCTAATCTTTGTGTTTGCGTTTTATTTAAATAGTTATCCCAAAAATCTATTCTAAACAGTTGTCCAACATCATCAAGAAACGTTACGTATCCCTGTGATTTATCATTTGGATTCATAAAGTCATTAATTCTATAGCCTGGCTCAACAAGTGATGGAACAGTAAATTCAAAATCTTTATCCGGTGGAGTGTATATACCACCTTTATATGTTCCTTGGATATCTATATGATTTCTGTATGAACCAATTAAACTTTCAAGAATGTCTGCATTCAAATGCCCAAAATTAAAAAATATAAATATAATTAAAAAACAAATTTTATATTTCACGCTTTACACCTCATCTAACAATCAAAATTAATATTGTTTATTATAAAATAAAAAAACATAAAAAGGTATAAAAAAATAATTAACGTTCTATTATCCTCAATGTCCACGTTATTCATGTTTCCGCTTGAGAAAATAGGCATGCATAGAGGGATTATGTGGTCAGGTATTCAATCTTCACTTTTTTATTACCCCTCTCTCACCCCACGTTTAAAATATTAGATAATTTCAATCTAACACAACACAGGATTACAATAACCGATAAAAAACATTGAGAGATATATACTTATTTCATTCCATTAAATTTTTCAACATTAATACATAATAATATTTTTTTTTGTTCTGATATAATAACATTTCTAGATATAAAACGGCATATAAAAGGCTCAACAGTGTCCACAAAATTTCTCCTTCTGTCGACGTTGACAACATTTCTTCTAGCCCAAAACAATCCAACCCTCTATTCTTTGTTAGGCAATAAACTCTACGATGCAAATTCTAAATTCGAAACCTTCGTTCATTATGAGATTCTAAAAGACAAAATATTCGCATACAGCGTTCAAAGCAAATCCTTACGCGAACAAGGCTTGTCTTTGGAATCAAAAGGGAATATTTCTGCCAATGAATACAATGAATACCTTTCATCACTGCGATTGCTTGAAAATAAGTATATCGGCATCGTCCATTTGTTACACCAGATGATGTTAAGCAGCATCAGAGAGAATGACTACGATACTTTTTTCAAAATCAACACCAGTGCCCCATCCGATTTTTTGCAATCGTATGTTCTAGAAAGTCAGGCTATAGCGTTTTATCAGAAAAATAAGCACAGGGGGAGGATTGCTTCTTTAGAGCGATTAATCTGTGACAAACAACTCGCCCAGCAAGCCGAATCGCTGCAGACACACGATGGAAAAGGAGTTTACGTGACAAAAAAACCGATCAAAAAATACGGTACCCAAATAGATCAGGAACATACCCTTGTAGGCGGTAGAGGAGGGTTGGAAATCACAGCCAATCAGACGGTAGCCCAGTCTTTCTTGATTGCCCAAAGCGGCAGGCTCATAGCATTCGATCTGATAGACATAAAACACCATCGGTGCACTCCCACGAAAAGCCTGCATGTCTCTTTAGTCACGATGGAAAACGGAAGATTGGGGCCGCATAGCTATTACACCCGGGAGTTGCATCCGAATGAAATTTCTCCCACAACGCGGTTGTATTTCGGACACTATGGGCCGATGGTCAAACCGGGAGAGCAATACGCCATCTATCTCAAGAGCGATGCGGAACCAGGGGGCTGCACGTATGCCTGGAGCGGCGACTATGAAACCTACCATGGCGGCAAAACGTTCATTAATGAAACGGAAAACATCCGGGACATGAAATTCAGATCGTATGTTCTAATCAATTGATTTTCGACGGTGCGGCAATGTATTACATTTGAATGGAGTTTAATGAGCGAGTATCCGTCACAAGAGCAAAAATTTATTCATAACTATATGGTGATCAGAGAAATGGAAGAGGCCGGAAGGCAAAAACGTGTTCTTGCCGAAGAGATGCGTCATAGCAAAGAAGTCTGGATCGACATTTATCCAAAATCCGGCGACAGTGCCACAGATCTGGCAGAGATTCAACGGCTCGGGCAGATCGCAGGAGAGATCAAAAAAATCAATGTAGGTCAGGTCGCGCCGATTTATGATTTCATTCACGAAAATGAAGTTTATTATGTTGTGACGGAACCGCCCAAGGGCCGCCCCTTCTCCCGATGGTCGAGATCCGATGAAAATACGCTAAAGGCAATTGCTACAGAAACAGTCCGTCTGTTCCAATGGCTTCAAAACCATAATTTCGGAATCAACCATCTGTCGCCTCACGAGGTCTATTTCACAGCGCAAACGCAAAGTGTACAGCTCCTTTTCAATGACGGATTGTGTATCCGAGCGTCCCGGGAAAGCCGAGAAAAAGAGATCAGAATAATCGGGGAGTTGTTCTATTTTTTGATCACCGGTGAGATGTGGATTGAGGGTAGCGATGTTGAGAAAAAGGTGGAAGAACTCGGTCCAAAAGGCTGGGGTGATTTGATCTCCAAAATGATATCCGACGAGGAAGGCAAACAAATTAAAAGACTAGAAGTGTTATTCCCTTTGATGAGAGCAAATGGAATGGAGGCCAAAAATATGGAGGCCAAGAACATGGAGGACCCTACGATGAAAATGCTCGCGCAGGAAGAGACTACCACCTACAAACAAACCGTTCGTCTCTTTTTTATCTTGCTAGGGACAGTGTTCTTTTACTTCGGATTTGTACAAACGAAGGGCGATAGATTGCAGGATATATCGACATTAGATGTGACACGTTTTCAAGTGATGGGTTATTTCGGGGCAGAAAACGCTCAACAGGCTTTAGGGGAAATCTACGAAAAAGGGTATGGAGTCGGGATCGATCTGCAGCAGTCGATGTATTGGTACAAAAAAGCGGCCCAAAGCGGAAATATTTTTGCCCAAATGAGTTTGGGACGTTTTTATGATCGGGGGATCGGCGTAGACTCAGATCAAAAACAAGCCTTATACTGGTTTACGTTGGCAGCTGCGAACGGTGATAAAACGGCACAGCGAAACATTGAGATCATACACGAGAACGAGCGCATCCTTTCTGCTCCATCAGATACTGAAGAGAGTGTGGAAACAAAGCCCGAAGTTGCCAGTCAGCCCCCCGTACCATCGGAAAATACTCCGAAAAAAGAAATGTCCATCGCACAGACGGAAAGATTCCAGCCAATCTTGGCAGCACCTTATGCCAATAAACCTGTCATAACGCAAGCACCCTACCGCGAGCCCAAAAAATCATCGCAAACGAATATTATGTGGCAGGATAATGAAGATGTTATTCGTGTGAAGCGCTCTTGGAACGGGGCAATGCATTACTGTGAAACACTTTATTTAAACGGCTATAGCGATTGGACTTTGCCCGACAAAGAACTATTATTCGATCTTTTCTTTGAACAAGCGGATTTACAATATGTCGCAAACGATTTGTACTGGACCTCATCAGAAGCTTCACATAATTCCGCATGGCGAATCTATTTTGACTATTCCGGTGGTAAAAATCGTCAAGGAAATATGTCAAGCAACTCTAAAAGTGACGAATGGTATATTCGGTGTTATCGAAAAATACAATAATATAAGTTTTTCTAAATAGTAAATTCAGATCATGCTATATGATGTATTGTCGACTATGTTTACAATGCAAATCTGCTTTTTATCATTAGAAATTAGTAAAATATTTAATAACTTCAAAAAGTAAAAACTCCCCCTCTTCCGAGTGGGAATGAAAGAAGCATGTGTCCAGACACACATGCCCTTTTCTTTGCTCCAACGTAATACTTTTCCATCACGTATACAATTATCCATTATTATTTCTTATCGAAAAAGATGTAGAATCAAGTATAAGTTTTGAGCTAAACGGAAAAGATTAACGTTAGTGCTTGAAGGAGAGCCAAATGGAACATGAAACAGCCCGAAGATATACTCGCATCGCCAAACTCTATGATCTGTTCCAGTGGCCTTTGGAACTATTGCATCTCTCCCATCTTCGGAGTGAGGTGATTGCAAAAGCGGAGGGAAAAATTCTTGAAGTGGGAGTCGGTACGGGGAAAAACCTCTCCTATTATCCCTACACTTCCGATTTGATCGGGATCGATTTCAGCAGTGGAATGCTCAACATAGCCAGACGAAAAGCGGCTCAAATAGGTCTAACTCATATAACTTTGATCGAAATGGACATCGAAGCGATGAGCTTTCCTGATAATACCTTCGATACGATCATCAGTACCTTTGTGTTCTGCACCGTTCCCCATCCCGACAAAGGGCTGCACGAACTCTACCGCGTCCTTAAACCCGGAGGCAAGGCGATCTTTCTCGAACACATGAAAAGCGATTCAAAAGGGCTTAATGCCATCCTTTGGGGGATGGAGAGATTTTCCAAACCGCTGCTGGGGACATCGATGCTCAGAGAAACCCAAAAAGGGATCGAAAATTCCGGTTTAAGGATTCTCTCATCCCAAAACAAAGTCTTTGATATACTCCGTCTGATTGTCGCAACTAAACCGTAGCCTGTGCGACCCCTTCCTCTGCCGCCTGCACCATTCGATGGAATAGTAATACAGCTTTTTTTTCAACTAATGCTTTCTTAATTGAAAATTAAAAGAAACACTTCCCGTCAAATCTTATTGACATCCTTTCTTTTGCCTCTGTACTATTAGGGATATCAGGATTGAACGTAAAGGGGCAGTTATGGCACACGAAGGTTTTCACGAAGATCCCACTAAACTCTCAGAATTTACAAAAGATTATCACCGCATTATCCAAAGTACCATGGAAGAGCTTGAAGCAATAGACTGGTACAACCAGCGTGCAGAAGCCGCAAATGACCCCTCAGCAAAAGCGATCATGGAACACAACAGGGATGAAGAGATCGAACACGCGTGCATGGGACTCGAATGGCTTAGACGCAATTCTCCTGTTTGGAATGAAATGATGCAAAAATTTATGTTCACAGAGGGTGATATCATCGTTCAGGAGTCCGGCAACACGGATCAAACCGTTCAGGGCAGTCCCGCAATCGTTGCAGCGCCAACGGGGACACTGAAAATCGGTAACAATAGCTAAGGAGTTGACCATGAAATTTTTAAATCGCGAAACGTCTCCGATTGCGGCGGCTGTATGGGCCCAAATTGACGGTGTATTCACCCCCCTGCTCAGCCAGCGGCTGAAACTGCGCAGCCTCGTCGGGTTTACCCCCGTCCCTTTTGAAACCGATGCCGTCGCAACGGGCAACCTGAAAACACTCACATCCTCGGAAGAACTGACGCTATCGGTCAGAAAACCCATTCCGATGGTGGAAATACGGTACGATTTCGATCTGCCCAAATCGATTGTCGAGGCGTTCAAGCGGGACAAACCCGATTTTGACGACTCGGTCTTCAAAAAAGTTTCCAATCGTTTCAGCGCGGTTGAGAATTCGCTGATTCTTGATGGGGTGAAAGAGGCGGATATCGAAGGGATTTTGAACAACATCCCGCGCAAACCCATCCATGCCAAACATACCAAGGGGCTGATCGATGCGGTCGCCTCGATGATCGCCGCTTTCGGAGCCGAATTTGTCGAAGGGCCCTACAAACTCGTCCTCTCCACCGCTACACTGATCAAAATGGTCGGAGAAAGCGAAGGGGGGGTCAGTGTTAAAAGCCGTTTGGAGACCCTTATCGGACCAAACTTTTTCGTTGTATGCGAAAATATCGGAGACGACAAAATTTTGGCCCTTTCGCAAAGAGGGGGAGATTTTATCCTTTATAACGGTCTGGATGTCAGCATCGGATTTGCCGAAGAAAAAGAAGAGAACTATACCCTCTTTATAAGTGAGAGCTGCACGTTCCGCATCATCAACCCCGAAGCGGCACTCCTGATCACCCTCTAGATACGGCCATGAAGATAGCCATAAGCGGAGCGGGAGGTTTTATCGGCACCCATTTGGTCTCTATGTTCAAAGAAAAAGGGTGGGAGGTATCGACTCTGCACACAGCCGACTTTGATCTTGATGAGACGGCTTTTGGCAAAAAGCTCTTGGGCGCGGATGTCGTTATCCATCTTGCCGGGGCTTCCATCAGTAAACGGTGGAGCGAAAACTACAAAAAAGTGCTCTACGCAAGCCGTGTCGATACGGCTAAAAAGATTGTCACCGCAATGGCGAAGATGGAACAAAAGCCGCAACTCTTTATCTGCACCTCGGCTGTGGGGATCTATGCGGAGAGCGGCAAGTACGACGAAGAGCACGCCCTCTACGCGAACGATTTTCTGGGACAGCTGGTCAAAGCGTGGGAAAGTGCCGCTCTCGAGAGCAAAGAGCTCGGTATCCGAACGATCATCTTCCGCTACGGGATTGTCCTCGGTCACGGCGGGGGGATACTCAAAGAGATGCTGCTCCCTTTCAAACTCGGACTGGGAGGGACAATCGGCGACGGAAAACAGAGTTTTAGCTGGGTACATATCAATGATCTGATGCGAGCCTATCTCTTTGTCATAGAACACCCCGAGATGAAAGGGGTCTACAACCTAATGGCTCCGAACCCGACCACCAACTACGGCCTGACCAAAGCGCTCGGCTCAGCTCTCCACCGCCCTACCCTCTTTGCAATCCCGAAATTCCTGTTACAGCTGCGCTTCGGTTCCGAAGCCGCCGAAGCAATTTCGAGCGGACAGTACGTCACGTCCAAACGTCTTCCCGAAGCGGGATTTGAGTTTGAGTTCAAAACCATCGAAGCGGCACTCAACAACCTCTACGGCTAAATATCAGGAGGAGATCATGTGGAATAAAGTATGGTATAGGACAGCGTGGCTGATTGCGGGCATCGATCTCTTTCTCATTTCACTCTTTCCCGCCCATGCGGACGAACTCTCCGAAAAACTCAATACACTCAAACTGCCGAGCGGGTTTCAGATCGGCCTATACGCCCGTGACGTCGAGGGGGCCCGTTCCCTCGTTCTTGGCGAGCGGGGGACTCTCTTCGTCGGTACACGTGCTGAGGGGAAGGTATACGCTCTTCAGGACATCGACGGCGACTTTCGCGCCGACCGGCGCTACGTCATCGCCAGCGGGCTTAACAGCCCAAACGGTGTCGCTTTCCGAAACGGCGCACTGTACGTCGCCGAAATCAACCGTATCCTCCGCTTTGATGCCATCGAAAGCCGCCTCGCCAATCCGCCCAATCCGGTGGTCGTCAACGACTCCTTTCCCACAAACCCTCACCACGGCTGGAAATTTATCCGTTTCGGCCCTGACGGATACCTCTACGTCCCGATAGGCGCACCCTGCAACGTCTGTGATTCAAACGATCCGCGCTATGGCTCCATTATGCGGATGCGACCCGATGGAACGGGACTCGAAATTTTTGCACGGGGTGTCCGAAACAGCGTGGGCTTCGACTGGCACCCCCAAAGCGGCACCCTCTTCTTCACCGACAACGGCCGTGACTGGATGGGAAATAATGCGCCGAGCGATGAACTGAACTCGGCACCGAAAAAAGGGATGCACTTCGGCTTTCCCTACTGCCATGCCAAAAACCTCTCCGATTCCAAATTTAACAAAGGGAAAAAGTGTGCAGATTTTATCCCACCGCTCAGGGAACTCGACCCTCACGTTGCCGCACTGGGGATCCGTTTTTACACAGGCAGCCAGTTTCCGCAGGAATACCGGAATCAGATATTCATCGCCGAACACGGTTCATGGAACCGTATCCCCCCGCTGGGTTACCGTATCACTCTTGTCCGTTTTGCCAAAGGGTTTCCCCCATCCTACACCATCTTTGCACAGGGGTGGCTCGAAGGGATCACTTCGTGGGGAAGACCTGTCGATCTGCTGATCCTGCCCGATGGTTCTCTGCTCGTATCGGATGACAAGGCAAATGCCATCTACCGTATCTCGTACCACAACGATAGGTTATAATGTTACACGACAGCCCAAGGTAAAAGAGAGACATGAACAAATTAATTATTTTTATCTATGGAATACTAGCCTACAGCGTTGCACTGATTGCACAGGTATGGTTCATTTTCTATATCGGTGAGTGGGAATTTATGGAGAGAACCATTAGCACGCAATATCCGATGCCATTCATTACCGCTTTTAGTATTAACCTCCTTTTAGTCTTGATATTTGCTCTGCAGCATTCACTCATGGCCCGTTCATTCTTCAAAAAATATCTAACCAAAATTATTCCACAAGCGGCAGAACGAAGTACCTATGTCCTTTTTTCAGGATTGGCCTTGGGCTTGATATGTTTGTACTGGCAGCCGTTAGAGGGATTTTTATGGCAAGTGGATAATGAAACAGGAAAAGCCTTATTAACAGCCGGATATCTGTTCGGCTGGATCTTTTCGCTCTTTTCTACTTTTATCATTAACCATTTTGAACTGTTCGGGCTGCAGCAAATTTATTTAAATCTACTCAATAAACCTACCCCGCCCGCTGATTTTAAAGAAAAATTGTTTTACAAATTTGTACGCCATCCGATCCAGCTGGGAGTGCTGATCGGACTATGGCTGACACCGGCTATGTCCTATTCGCATTTGATGCTCTCACTCACGCTTACCCTTTATATTTTTATCGGTCTTAAGTATGAAGAGAGGGATTTAGTTGCAACGATGGGGAAGACCTATAAGGAGTATCAAAAACGGGTGCGGATGATGCTCCCGTTTCCGAAATAAGATAAGGAAAAAAAACCTAATTATAAAGTTTCAACGTCTTACCGACACTCACATGCCCTTCTCTTTGCTCTATCGTAATACTCTCGCGCCACGGTTGCGGGTTTATCTCAGGAGACATCAACCCCCTCTTCTTATGTTCACGGATCACGTAGCGATCGCTTAGGACAAAGTAATCATTGTACTCTGCGATGTAGGGCATATCCCAAATGATACAATCCTCCGTAGGACAGACATCGGCACACTTCGGAACTGCGGCATCAACACACTCAATACATTTATCAGGTTTCACATAGGTGTATTCACCCTTACTGAGCGGCGACTCATCGGCACTGACAATCGCAGTCGCTGGACACTCTTCTATACAGGCGTCACAATTTATACAAGAGTCGGTAATAATAACAGCCATCAATTGCTCCTTATGTTTATACTATCATATTGTGCTAAATATGCAATATATGTTCAATCAACAAACTATAGATTTATGGTGTTTAAGAATACTGAATATGATTTTTTTATTATTAAATTTTGCTATAATCAATACCCTTGAAAAATCCGACGGAAGGATAAACAGCAATGAACCCTATATTTAACCGTCATGGGCGAACAATCGGATGGCTTTATAATGGTGTCATCTATGACCGTAAAAATTGCTACAGAGCGTTCATACGTGACGGTAATATCTTCACCTACGACGCCCAACATCTTGGTATCATTTATAAAGGAATCTTTCGTGACAAAAGAGGACAGTGCATAGCATACATGGATGAAGCCTCTGACGATCCGATGCTTCCCATCCCGGAGATCACACCTGCTCCGCCGATACTCATCATCCCATCGGCTACACCGATCCCTCCTATACCGCCTCAAGTTTCCCCTGCTTCCTATCAATGGAATCCATTGAAGTGGGAAACATTTTTAGACGGATAAAAGACGAGATTTCGCTACTCGAAATCTCTATAGCAGTTTATGCATCTCTAACATAAACGGCCATTCAAAAAAGCTCAAACGACGATTTTATGGGGCCTGATGACAACATAAAATCTCAATATTTTCTCCATCCCATACCGTACATAACCGGTATTCGTCTGCAAGCCTTTTGATATGCATCGCTTCTTCTATCCCCTCGGGTATAAGTGCGGTGGCGGCAAGAAAAATTTTATGCCCTTCAAGTTCCAAGAGTTCATGATATTTCAATTCCATTCTCGACAACTCGTTATAGAGATTTCTAACCACAGCATCCTCCATATCTTTTAGTTTTACTATTGTATAATATTTTAGATAGTTTTTTTACATTTTATTGCAATATTATATTTATAAATAGAAATAAACTTCATTTTATACCCACTGCTTCAAATCAACCATGCATTTTATTCTGAAAAAAATCAAAAGGGGGAGAATTTCATAATAAAGGGGGTAAAGAATATCGTTTAATTGCCGATTTAGATTATCCAATAATTTAAGTGAGCCGTATCAATGAAAACAACCAAACTTTTTTCTCGATTTATGACACTTTTTCTTCTTCTGCTTTTTGGATTCGCACTAGGTGCCAAATCAGCAGGATTGGAAAGTTCTCAATTTGCCGTGCTTATGAGTGTGATAGCAGTAATCTCCTTCGTACATTTTAAAATGATCCGTAAAAAGTTTGCTTGATATCAAAGGGCTAACCCCTTTTCTTATTGCGTGAGCGCGTAATCGGATTCGCAATATATATTATTGTCAGGATCTCGATGGATAATATGGTTGGCTTCTAACAAGCGTTCGCAAACACCCTCAATCGTTTCCCCTTTTTTTAAAATGATGAGACTCCCTTTCAAATCATACTCTTGATAAAGATTCACCAGTTTATCCAAAGCACGTCGAGCACCCACATGATCCACAAAGGTAAACAACACGGAGATGTAATGTTCATTCACTTTTTTGATAATATCGCTTTGTCGCACGCTGTCCATCAAATGCACTTTGTCAATATCATAATCATCACAGGCAACCAAAGCAAGATTCGCTTCAACGTTGTAGCGTTCAAGCGTGTAGAGAGCCATTTTGATGTCCTGTTCAAACGCGAGTTTTAAATCAAATAAGTTCAACTCTTTCATGCGATCCCTTGTATCTCAGCTATAAATGTTTTAATTCACTTGGTCTGATATTTTATCTAAAATCCCTAACGAGATACCACATCTTCATATTTTTAGCAAAAATCACTACAATACGCTAACTGATAATACGATACCAAGGATACACCATCAAACCACCTGTCAATAGAAAGCCTGCACCAAAACGAGATTTTAAAAATCCTCCCAAAAACTTTGCACGCAAAGCACCGCCCAAAAAAGAGAACATCGAAACGACCCAAAAAAACGAGATCAAAACGATGTTTATGAACTGGTTCAAAAGCAGTCGTGCCGTTGCAGGTCATGTCATGACCAAACAAGATGTCATCAGCGCGATTTTAAAAAAACTCGATTCAAAACAAGACCGCCCTTTTCAAATTGCGATGGATGAGCTAAAAAATGACGGTGTTATCGAGATCAAAGAAGACGGCGTGACCGTCGTACTGACCCAAAAAGGTGCCGAAAAGCTCTAAGGAATCATGATGCTTAAAAAACTGATCCTCTCCCTATTGACCTCTTTTGCTCTCATCACCTCAGCCCATGCAGCAGAAGCAAGCGCGTGGGAACTGTTTGCTTGGATGGAAGACGCCCTTATCGGTGATTGGAAACTATCACCCGCCGAAGGACAAATCGGAACAGAATCCTACAAACATAAGGCGGTATTGCCCATCACGGGGACCGACGCAACAGGAATGTCATTCAAACTCATCGGCGGTGAAGTGACGATCCAAGAAGAGTTACTTCCGGGTACTGCCAAACAAATGGTAAGTATGTACCATTGCAAAGATATCGCATGTACCAACCTCAAAGCAACCCATTACTGTTCCAAACAAAACCAACCCGAATTTCTCGCTAATCTGCGTGAAAGTACCCCGAATCGAATCGTATTCGACTGTGATATGTCTACCGAACTGTGTCAATCGGATGAGGATCACATTCACCAAATCGTCCATGAACTCTCTAATGAGGGAAAACATCTCAAAAGCTCCTATTTCGCGTGGAAAGAGAAAAAGCTCAGTTTTACCCACTCGATCTACCATTTCGATCGCAAATAGCTGTTGTAGAGGACCATTATTGCTATCCGATGAATTCTGCAAAACTTTTTCCATAAACAAACCACGATTTTGACGACATTATTATTTAACAAAAAACATAGTTAATACATCTCTAAAGCAATACGTCCTACAATACTTTATACAATCAATTTCAAAGTATAAAATCACTATTTTATCTTATAGACAGTAGGGACTATTTTTTGACATCATATAAAGGCTTTATAAAGACATTTAGCACTATTTCATTACAACGCAAATTGCTGTTGTTCATTGTTATTGCCCTCTCCATGATCTTTACTCTCAGCGGTATGTTTATTTATACACTGGTAAATGACTCCTTTATACAATCCGAGAAAAAGCACATTAAAATAATATCTGAATCACTTTCATCAAAAGTGAGCATATGGTATTTTATCAACAAAGACAATCAGCATCTCAATATGGATGAGTTTCTCAAAAGTATGCTGATCGACTATCATTTAGAGAATATAACCTTTAAAGACCAAAATGGAATCCTAATTTCCGAAGTCAAGTCATCCGAATACACGCTGGATGATCCGTATAATTTAACCTATGAAAAAGCCGTTTATAGCCCGGGAGAAGGCAATGAGAAAAACAAGCTAGGAACGCTTCAAATAGCGTATGCGCACCATACGCTCAAAGAACTTTCTATGAAATATTACATGGTTGGAACCATTCTCATTGTATTGCTCACGTTGTATTTTTACCTAGAAATGCGTCTATTAAAAGAGCTTCTTACCCCTTTACGGAAAATTGCTTCCGAGATCAAAGGCTATATACCCGGAGATAAACTCGTTTTTGAGTCTATTAACAGGCATAGGGATGATGTTATATCAGAGATTGTCAACGGATTTCTCCATATGCAGCACAACATTGATGAAACGATGGAAAAAAAAGAGATCGAAAAAGAGAACAATAGAATTAAAGATGCTCTTTTGATGAAGCAGTCACGGTTTATTGAAATGGGAACGATGATCAACAATATAGCCCACCAGTGGAAACAGCCCCTCAACATTATCGAGCTGTGCATCACCGATTTAACGGTAAAAAGTATGATGGGAAGTGTCGATCAAGAGTATCAGCACAAGCTGTTTAGCAACATGCATAATCAAGTAGAGTTCATGTCAAAAACCATTGATATCTTTAAAAACTTTTTGAATGATGATCAAAGTGACAAAAAGATGGAGGTATTTACCCTCAAAAAAGCCATCACAGACAGTATGCATCTGCTTGGGAGCAGATTAGAAAACAACAAGGTATCCATAACATTTAATCTCGATGAAAAAGCATGTGCCTACGGTTCGATCAGTGAAATGGAACAGGTAATCTTAATCATTATTAACAATGCCATAGATGCTCTTAGTACTAAAATAACGCTCGAGTGCACACAGAGTAAAAAGGGCAATCTTCTTAAGATATACGATAACGGTGGAGGATTTTCACCGGATATCATTGACAAAGTATTTGATGCCTATTTTACAACCAAACACCAATCTCAGGGGACAGGATTAGGCCTTTTTATTGCAAAAATGATTGTCGAAATAAAGCTTAACGGCACCATCGAAGCTCACAATTTTAAAGATGGGGCACTCTTCATAATTAAACTCCCTTTTCCACCGACCTATTCTCCACCACTCACTTAGGCTATAATGCGATAATTAATAGAAGGTAGCTTCACCATGTCCAAACACCCGACCCTCCTCCAACAATTTCGCTCTTTTTGTTTCCAGAATAACGCAACCGATATTGAAAAAGCGATCGAATATTTCGCCGTGTTCGGCGGGATGGGATGGAGTGTCGATATGACAAAACCTCTCGAAGAGCTGATCGAGGAAAAAGTACTCGCCAACTACCGATACATCCATGCCGATTTGACCAAAATTACCCAGAGCAACAAAGCGCACCATGCACTTCTCTCGGCATTGGCACTCGGTGATCGACGAGAATATTCAGCCTATCGCCGTGCCAACCTAACCCGCAAAGAGGGAGAAGAGTCCGCAGCCTTTTTGATCAAATTCGGCTTGCTGACTCGGCAAGGCTCACAAGAAGAACCTGCCGATGAGAGTGAAGAGGTCTCCGATCGCCTTATTTTTACCGCTCCGTTTTTGCGCTTTTGGTTCTCTTCCGTATCACCGTATTACAAAGGGATTAAAGAAGGAGATTTCACCGAGGTCAAAGAACGGTGGGAAAATACCAAACAGACTTTTTTTGATCCCATCTACGAAGGGCTAATCATCGCTCTGGTCAAACAAAGCTATAAAGAGGACTGGGTCGCTAAAATCGGCTCCTACTGGGATAAAAACACCGAAATCGAGATTCTCGGACAGAGTAAATCGGGTAAGGTAATAGCAGGATCGTGCAAATATGCCAAATCCAAAGCCAACAAATCGGAGCTAACCAAACTTCAGGAAAAATGTACGAAGGCTGCACTGAAACCCGATTGGTTCGTCATTTTTTCCAAAAGCGGATTTTCGAGTGAATTTAAAAAAGAGAAAAGTGATACCCTAAAGCTCCTTTCCCTCAAAAATCTCAAAACACTGATGGACGAACTGAGCGAAAAAGATCTTCTCGTCAATACCAATAAAAGATACTGAATACTGTATACCTTTTAATCACTCCAATCGGCAATGGCTCCATCTATTCGGCTATACTATTGTTACTCACTACCATTGAATCGGCTCCCGTATTGGGAACTTTTTACATCCTTAGAGGGTAAAAAGGATACCGATGCCACTCTATCATCTAGAACTGCTGGGGCGTGATGCCTATATCGCCTCTACGGCCCTCATCCAAGATACCGAAAGTATACGTTTCGCTAATCAGTCACTCGCGTGGTGGGACCGCCATTTCAGTTGGAATACACAAGGATGTGTCGTCCTCTGTGATGAGCGCAATGAGCATTTATGCTATCTTTTTTCCAAAATCGATCGTTACAGCCAATATCTCACACTCTATAATCTCTTTACCCCTCTCATTTCCCAACGCAAGGGGTACGCAACTCAAATACTCCGGCTGATACTTGATCAGGCTCTCGAGAAACATGTTCGCCGAATCACGTTCACGTCCGTCTCAACCTCTCTGGATTTTTATACACTTCTGGGGTTCATTTACTGGGGAATCAATGATATCGGTGATTACTACTGTAATCTCCCGCTGCCAAAGAATGGCTTGGAGGGGATGATAGGAATGATCCAAGAGAATGATCTCAAAACGCTGATTGGCTCAAATATGGACAAAATATATGCCAAAATAGAGGGAAATGAGCATCATCTTTCCCCTGCACGACTCCTTATCTACGAAGCGGATATTCTAAAACTCGGAAAAAATTACGTTCGCGAAAAGTTAGGCGTTCTAAAAACCGATGCAATAGTGTAAAATTTCAAAAACAAAAAAAGGATCATCATGGCATGGGCAACCGCACGACATATTTTAGTCAACACCGAAGCAGAGTGTAATGAACTGAAAACACAAATTGAAAACGGAGCTTCTTTCGCTGAAGTAGCGGCAGATCATTCTCAATGCCCATCCGGCCGCAAAGGTGGTGATTTGGGACGTTTTACACCCGGTCAAATGGTAAAAGAGTTTGATACGGCGGTATTTACCGGTGATGTCGGTGTTTTATACGGTCCGATAAAAACACAATTCGGCTACCATCTTTTAGAAGTAACCAGCAGAGGATAATCTCATTTCCCCTCCCTTCGGCACACCTCTATCTGCCGAAGAAAATCCATTCCTTCACCGTAAAGTTCTCCTGATGATTGAAATCAAATAAAAATTAATCCAGTTTTTAAATATTGTTATTAGTAAACAAAAACTATCATAATGCAATATCGTTTATTTTTAAACGACCCCAATACAGACTTGAATAAAGGAGTATATTATGGAAAAAGCATTTATGACGTGGAGAGCTGGTGCCCCTTCATTTGACATCATTGGCCATGGACTCTTTATCGGTATTTTAGCCGGCATTAGCGAAGCGGCTATCGTCCGCTTTATTTTGGATATTTTTGGAGTATTTGATAAAACTCCTATTTTCGGCTAATTAGCCTGCTATATTAATCCTATCTTAGATCTACAAACTATTAAAAAATATTATAATTTAATAATCTATCCTTGCTTATTATTTAGTTATATTGATTTAAGGAGTTTATCATGTTACGCTTGATTTTTTCTACGCTCTTAGCCGCTTTATTGGCAACGGCGCTTAATGGTGTCGAATACGACGGTGAAAAAAGTATTATCTTTGAAACGAAATACGACATCTGTATCATCCCCCCGCAAGTAGACGATGCAATCGCCAAAGGGATCAACGTTATCGATGTGAAAAAAGCGAAAGCGCTGTATGACCAAAAAGCCTATTTTTTTGATGCCCGTGAAAAACGCCATTATGTAAAAGAGCATATAAAGGGTGCGTACCCTGTCTATTTCGACGTATCGAAAGCCGAATATATCGTCATTCAACTTCCCGAGGATAAAGTGCAGCCGCTTGTCTTTTACTGCTACGGCGAAACATGCGCCAACTCGTATGAAGCCGCTTTGGCAGTACGAAAACTGGGATACAAAAATGTTTATTGGTTCCTGAACGGATTTGGAGAATGGAAAGAGAACAAGTATCCCGTTATCGAAGAATAGGAGAAATATAATGGTGTATTAATGCAATAGACTCTACAATGGTTGACCAAAGCCGTAAAAGAGTCAAAAATGCAGAAATACATCCATTATGATCCCTCTCCTGAAGATATCCACTTATATCACATGCAAGTCAGTTCTGACAACAATCACCACTATTATAAAATACATCTCTCCGAACTGACCGAAGGGCAGCGTAAACATATCTCCCAAAAGTTTGGAGTGATGCTCAATATTTTAGAAAGCGAACCTTATCTCGTACTGGTACGTATTACCGATATTTAACGATTCCCAATTTGGGTTTCCCCCTCTGAGCCGCTATAATGCGATATGCAAAACTCCTCAAAACTTTCGTATGATGTAATCGTAGTCGGTGCCGGAGCAGCCGGAATTATGGCCGCTATCACGGCGGCACGAACGGGTAAGAAAGTACTTCTCTGTGAAAAACTCTCTAAAATCGCCGCCAAGCTCAAAGCGACCGGCGGCGGCCGATGCAATCTGACCAATACCCTCTCCAATGAAGATTTTATGGCGCGTTTCGGACGAAACGGACGATTCATGACCCCTGCCCTCAATGCTCTGGATCATCGTGCACTCATCGCCTTTTTTTCCGAAATCGGGGTAGAGAGCCATGCACCGGACGGGTATCGGGTATTTCCAATCTCCCACAGTTCGGTAAGCATCATTACAGCCCTCGAAGAGGAGATGGAACATTTGGGGGTAAAACTGATCACATCCTGCCGTATCGAAGCATTAGAGCATGATTGCGAGCATGTGCGCGGAGTCAGGACCTCCGATCAAACCTACATGGCCCCCAATGTCATCATCGCAACCGGAGGAATGGGATATCCTCAATTGGGAGCTGAAGGGGATGGATTTACCATCGCTTCCGAAGCAGGACACAAAATCACCGAGCTTTATCCTGCCATGATGCCTCTGCGCACACGTGAGACATGGGTGGCCGAGTGCCGTGCCGACACGATCCCCAAAGTAGAAATTCGCATCGACCTCCCCAAAGCCAAAAATATCCGCGCTTTTGGGGATTTGATCTTTACCCAAAACGGTATCCGAGGCCCTGTCGTCCTCGACGTTGCCCGCGAGATCACCCCATTGATCGAAAAGTACGGTTCCGTCCCTCTGATGATCAACATGACCAAAGGGCTTAATGAAGAGCAGCTGCGAGCCCATATCAAAAAAGCAATCGATAAAAATCCGGAACAACCCATATTAACCCATATAATGACTCTCCTCCCCGAATCACTCTGCCGCGCCCTCTGCACACTCGCTAGTGCTGATCCTGAGAAAGGGTTTAATAAACTCGAAGGAATTCAGCGTGATAGCCTCATCAAACTCCTCGCGTGGACGCCGCTCACCGTCATAGGACACGATGGATTCAAAATGGCAATGATCACCCGTGGCGGTATCTCACTCAAAGAGATCTCCCCCGAAACGATGGAGAGCAAAATCATAGGCGGTCTCTATTTTTGCGGTGAAGTGATGGATTTAGACGGTCCCTGCGGAGGGTACAATTTGCAGTGGTCGTTTGCCAGCGGGTATTTAGCGGGACATTTAAAAAAGTAGCAACAAAAACAAAAATTTCACAAAAAAACTAAAATAATTGTATCATGTTCATTCTAATACCAATTTTTAAAGGCTTTTGATGAGTATCCCAAAAAGTTATCCCTTTATTTTCACCGGTTCCGGGGGTGAATATTTCCGTATTTGGATCGTCAACCTCGCATTGACGATCATCACTCTCGGCATCTATTCCGCATGGGCAAAAGTACGAACCAATCGATGGTTTTACGGGCATACGTTGCTGGACAATACCCCGTTTTCATATCTGGCGACACCGATGCAAATCCTCAAAGGGCGACTGGTTGCCGCCGCTCTTTTGATTGCCTACACCATCACCAGCTCTGTTGCACCGATGATTGCAGGTTTGATTATGCTGGGTATTATGATCGCTTCACCCTGGATTATCGTTATGGCATTGCGTTTTGCATCCCGTCAAAGTGCTTATCGCGGATTGAAGTTTAACTTTATCGGGACCGTCGGCGAAGCGGCTATCGTCTATTTACTCCTCCCTGTTCTTTCCTTTGTGAGTCTTGGTCTGGCCCTCCCCTACACGGCGTATCGTCAAGTAAAATTCTTGGCCTCAAACTATGTCTACGGAGAAACACCGGCAACGTACGATGGGTCATTAAAGCCGTTTTGGGGTGTCTATCTAATCGCTCTTGGGTTGCTCTTTATTCCAATGGGGATTTTCGCCTACGGTATCTTCAGTGCCTATCAACTCTCAACGATGGGAATGCCGAAAGAGCTTATCATCACGGCAATCAGTTCGCTGATTCTCGTCGGACTCATCTCTTTTTACCTTATTATTCCTATCCTTATCGCTTTTATCCAAGCCCGAAAAGCCAACCTTTTTTACAACCATCTCGTCTTGGGAACGGTCCGTTTTAACTCAACACAACGCGCACGCGATCTGATCTGGATTTATATCTCCAATCTGATCCTTATTGCTGTTACCTTCGGGCTTTTTATCCCGTTTGCCGCTGTCCGCCTCGCCCGTTACCGATCAGAGCATTTGAACCTTCTCTCGGATGATTTAGGCGCTTTTGCTACCCAAGCACGTGAGAACATAAGTGCCCTCGGCGGAGAGATCTCCGATCTGTTCGATATGGATATCGGTATCGCATGATAGAGTTCGCAGGGGAATATTATGACGGGAAAACCTCCCGTCTTTATCCGGCAATTATCACGGTCTATGAGACGATTCTCACCCTAAAATGTGCCGATTTTAGCCTTGATATACCCCTGTCGAATGTTACTATCGATCCAACGGTCGGAAGCGCACGCACGGTTATTCATCTTTCGGATAATGCAGAGATCCACAGCAGCGATAGGGATGCGATTCGACGTTTGGAAATAACATTAAAATCTGCTACACCCGAAAATCTTGCCCGCCATCTCGAAAACAAGCTCCTCTATGCGGCAGCTGCACTGATAGTGACGGTGGCAATTATCGCCTCATTATTACGCTGGGGACTCCCCTCGCTCGCCCAATACGCCGCGACCGTATTTCCAACCGATACAGAAGCGAAAATAGGGGCTGAAACATTAGAGACACTCGATGAACTCTATCTTAATCCAACGACATTAACCGTCCATCGACAAAAAGAACTGTTAGAGCATCTCAAACTCATTTGTACGACACAAGAGTGTCCGCCCTTCGAGCTTTTATTTCGGAACAGCACAACCATCGGAGCAAATGCTTTTGCGCTTCCGGGAAATAAACTCATCATTACCGATCAGCTTATTGACAAAGCCAAACACGATGAAGAGATCATGGCCGTCTTAGCTCATGAACTGGGACACGTCAAACAAAAGCATATTGTACGAATGATGCTTCAATCCATCGGTTCGGGAGTTATTTTGGTCATGGTGACCGGTGATATCAGTAATTATTCCGATCTTGCCGCAGGGATTCCGGCGATATTGCTCCAACAGGGGTATTCACGTGATATGGAGGATGAAGCTGACACATTCGCCCTTGAAACACTCCTAAAAGCGCATATACCTCCGCACCGCTTTAGTGATATTCTCATGCGAATCGATCCAGACACCAACACGTCATCAACACTCTTTTCAAGTCATCCCGATACCAAAGAGCGGGTTAAAGCCTTTTCCCGTTAGGCTATAATAACGCGATTTTATTTGACTTTGAAATGACCGTATGAAAAAACTGCTGATTATTCTCCTCACCCTCGGACCTATTGTTCTTTTTACCGGGTGTATTTCTCACTACTGCATTCGAGGCGATTCTCCCCGGCTGGATGCAAACCTCACACACTTTTTACACCAATGGCGCGATAATACAACGGCTCCGATCCGTGATGGGAACTACACCCATATTTATCTGAACGGAGATGGTTCACAGGGAAAAAAATTGGCTCTCACGTTTGATGATTCTCCGGATGAGAACAATACCGACAAAGTTTTGGATATTCTCAAATTCTACCACGTCAAAGCGAGCTTTTTTATGATCGGTGCACCGATGGTCGATCAGAATATTACCGTCACAAAACGGGTGTTTGATGAGGGGCATTTGGTACTGAACCACAGTTTCACACATCCCCATTTTAGTAAGATCGATAAAGAAAGAATCGTAGATGAACTCAATGCAACATCCCATCGGATCGAAAACATTACCGGAAAACATCCCCTCCTCTTTCGTCCGCCGTACGGTTCGATCAACCAAGAGGTAATGGATACGATCAATGATCAAGGATATACAACGATTCTTTGGTCCCTTGATTCACTCGACTGGGCACTCCAAGATAAAGATGCTATTACCGAAAATGTGATTACCCATGTGCAAAACGGAGATATTATCCTGATGCACAGCAGTCGTGCCAATCATGCGAGCGTCGAAGCACTCCCGGGTATCATCGAACAGCTCCAAAGCAAAGGCTATACGTTCCTACGTCTCGATGATATGCTGGGGATTAAAGCGTACCGATAAACATTGACACCGAATCACGTGGCGAACTTGGGCACTAAAGCGCTATAATAATTTTTATGAAAACGACAACACTCCTTTTTCTCCTCCCTCTTTTCATCTTTGGCGGATGCCAAAAAGCAGACACACAAACATATAACGGATATGCCGAAGGGGAGTATATCAATATCGCCTCAACCCAAAGCGGCAAACTCGATAAACTTTTCGTTAAACGGGGAGATCAAGTATCTCTTCATTCCAATCTTTTTGCTTTGGAATGCGATAGCGAGCTATTGGCACTGCAGCAAGCTGCTGCTGATCTCTCTGCGGCGGAAGCAACCCTCAAAGATTATCAAAAAGGGTCACGCCCCGAAGAGATCGAAGTACTCAAGGCTCAACTCTCTCAAGCACTCGCCAATGCGGACAATGCCGCTATACAACTCAACCGAAATAAAGCACTCTATCCCGCCAATGCCGTCTCAAAAACTCAACTCGATGATTCCGAAGCTCTGGCAAAAACGACTGCCGCTAAGGTCAAAGAACTCAAAAATACGGTGGACGTGGCGAAACTTTCCAAACGTCTCGATCAAATCACCGCACAAAAAGCCCGTATAGAGCAGCTTACATCAGCAGTCGCACTGGCGCAATGGAAAGTGGATGAAAAAGGGGTGAAATCACGCTATAACGCGCTGGTTTTCGACACACTCTACCGCGAAGGGGAATTCGTCCCTCTGGGAGGAATCATCATTAGACTCCTCCCACCCGAAAACATAAAAATCCGTTTTTTTGTTCCTCAAAATATCGCGGAATCCCTCCGAATCGGCCATGGAGTAGCGATTATTTCCCGCAATGACGGGAAAAAGATCAGCGCCAAAGTCACCTATATCTCTCCCGAAGCGGAATTTACACCTCCGATTATCTACAGCAACGAGACCAAAGATAAACTCACCTATATGATCGAAGCGTATCCTGATCGGATCGATGCACCGTTCCTCCATCCGGGTCAGCCTGTGGAAGTCTCACTTGAACGCCATTGACACTGCAATCGACGTTCGAGGTCTGAACAAATATTTTGGCGACAAGCACGTCGTTAAAGATTTATCGCTTACGGTCAATCGCGGAGAAATCCTCGGATTTTTAGGGCCCAACGGAAGTGGAAAAACAACCGCTATTCGGATGCTGTGCGGGTTACTGACCCCTGATAGCGGTGAGGGTCACTGTCTGGGCTATGACATCACGACCCAAAGCGATGCAATCAAACGGGAAGTAGGATATATGACCCAAAAATTCTCCTACTGGGAAGATTTAAGTATCCGCGAAAACCTCGATTTTGTTGCACGGGTGTACGAACTCGCCAACCGTAAACACATCGTTGACGAAGCACTCGAAACGCTCGGACTTACCTCCCGTTCCTCCCAGCTGGCACGTTCTCTCTCAGGAGGATGGAAACAACGTCTAGCACTTGCAGCCTGCATGCTACGCCATCCTAAACTCTTGCTGCTTGACGAACCCACGGCCGGGGTAGATCCCAGTGCACGACGCGATTTTTGGGAAGAGCTGCATCAACTCGCCGCTCAAGGGGTTTCAGTACTCATCAGTACCCACTACATGGATGAAGCAGAGCGATGCCATAAACTCGCTTATATCGCGTACGGAAATCTCCTCGCACAGGGAAGTGCCCAAAGCATTATTGAACGCCAAAGACTTTTTACCTATGAAATTATGGGTGATCGGTTGATGGATATTTCAAAATCGCTTGAAAAGCACTCTGCCATCGAGCAAACCGTTATTTTCGGATCAACCCTGCATGTCAGCGGAAAAAATCCTCAAGCGATCGAAGAAGTACTGAGTGCAGAACACTATAAATCCATACCAACCTCTTTGGAAGATGTCTTTATTTATCTCATGAAACAGACGCATGATAATTACGGAGAGACTCGTGATACCCTTTAATGCTTTCAGTTTCAAACGTTGGTGGGCAATCGTGCTTAAAGAGTTTTTACAGCTCAAACGCGATCGTGTGACGTTTGCCATGATGGTGGTTTTACCCATCATCCAGCTTGCACTGTTCGGATTCGCGATCAACACCGATCCCAAACATCTCCCAACCGCCGTCGTCTCTTATGATAAGAGCGAATTTACCCGTACATTACTCTCATCGATGCAGACATCTGAATATTTTGCCATTGATACCCAGATTACAAATCCCCAAGATGCCCAAGACGCCCTGCAAAAAGGGGAAATCCAGTTTATCCTCACCATCCCTCCGGGTTTCACCCAAAAGCTTCTAAGAGGCGAAAAACCCTCTATTCTCCTCGAAGCCGATGCGACTGACCCTATCACAATTTCCATTGCCCTGTTGTCAATCGAAGGGATCGCCGAGCAGGTGGTTAAAAAAGATTTAACGGGATCTTTATCAGGACTTTGGTCTCAAAAAAAACCGTTTGATATACGGGTCCATCGCCTCTATAATCCCAATGGTATCAATCAGTACAATATCATTCCGGGGCTCATGGGAACCGTTATGACCATGACCCTCACCATGATGACAGCACTTGCTATCACTCGCGAACGTGAACGCGGTACGATGGAAAATCTCCTTGCCACCCCCGCACGACCGCTGGAGATTATGACAGGAAAGATTATCCCGTATGTCTTTATCGGGCTTATCCAAGCCTCCTTGATCTTATTCGCTTCCCATTTTGTATTCGACGTCCCCTTTAACGGTTCGATTATTTTAGCCTATAGTGTTGCTCTGCTCTTCATTGCCGTCAATCTCACGATCGGTATCACCATCTCTTCTTTGGCGCAAAATATGCTGCAGGCGTTACAGCTGACAATCTTCTATTTTCTCCCCAGTATTCTCCTCTCAGGCTTCATGTTTCCCTTCTCCGGAATGCCGACATGGGCACAGCATATCGGCGAGATACTTCCACTCACTTACTTCAACCGTCTGATTAGAGGTATCGTCCTCAAAAACAACGATTTTGCGATGCTTTGGCCTAATATTTGGCCGTTGATCATCATTGCTTTGGTGATGATGACGCTTGCCGTCAAGTTTTACAAAAAGACCCTCGATTAAGCCATCTGAATTACGCTATAATTACACAATCATTTGCGTTTTCGGTCTACGCTTGAGACTCTTCACCGACCGCTTATCCCCACCTCATGTATGAGGCTTATGTATCCAAGGACTTTTTATGTCATCGACACCAATCAAACGCCAGAACCATCGTATCCACCCGTGTAACCGCCCACGTAAAAATGAACTTATCCATTTTTTAATCGATCGCAATGCGGGAAAAACCATTCTCATCGCTACCTCTAATGATGCCGGAGAGCTTCCAGCCCTATTTGCAGGAAAAAACATCACTGTTCTCAGTGATGCCGAATTGGCAAAAACTCCTGATTTACGCTGTGAAGTACTCATCAGCTATGATCTCCCGGAAAAAGCGATCGTCTATATGTCACGATATGCACGAGCGAGAGAGTATGCCCTCATCACCCTCGATGAAGAGGATCAAAAACGTCTCTATCCTATCGAATTGCTCAACGGACGCACTATCACTCAAGAGGTAGTAAAAGGATTCGAACCTGACTTCGGAATCGCAGTCGGCAATCAGCAAAAAGCCGAAGCAAAAGCGCGCCGCGAAGAGCGCGAAGCTCGTGATGCACAAGATCCGAGAAATCGTGATAAAAAGCCGGTCCGTGATACCCGTCCTGAACGCAAGCGCGATGAGGGGGATGGTTTTTCCGCTAAAAAACAGTACAACAGCAAACCTCGATTTGTCGGTAAAGATGAAAACGGTAAACCGATCTTTGAGGGGAAAACCCGCGAGCGGAACCATTACATCGACGGTACACCTCGTTCAGATGCAGAAAAAGCAACCCGAACTCCTTACAGCAGCAAACCAAAATTCTTCAGTGACAAGGAAAAAAGCTCCGACGAGCGAAAGCCATCCGATAGAGAAAAAAAGCCTTACGGGGAGAAGAAAGCTTACGGTGACAAACCTGCCTTTGGTGAGAAAAAAGCCTATGGTGATAAAAAACCGTTCGGAGATAAGAAGCCTTACGGTGACAAACCTGCTTTTGGTGAGAAAAAAGCTTATGGCGACAAAAAACCGTTCGGTGACAAGAAGCCTTACGGTGACAAAAAACCTTATCAGGATCGAAAACCATCCGAAGCACCTGCAGCACCAAAACGGACACCTCGCCGAATCGATGTAAAATCGTTTAAATCACCAAAAGATAGCGAATAAACTCTGATAAATCGATGTCCTTAATGGTGTATTAACGCTAACTGAAATACAATACCTCTATAACAATCCGATAAGGAGAAAATAGTGGCAGGTATTTCGACAAAAGGGAGCTATGGCCTTGCAGCCATGTATGAGTTAGCACTTCATTACGGGCAAGGCCATCTTCAAATTCGTGATATTGCTGAAAAAGCCAATATCCCCCAAAATTATCTGGAACAAATCCTTGCAACATTGCGTAAAGAGGGGTTGATTCAAAGTATACGGGGAGCCGGCGGAGGCTATTTACTGGCTAAATCTCCAAATACCATCTCAGTATTTGATATCTTAATCGCGTTGGAAGGGGAGTTGTGCAACCCATCGGACGAACGATTGCAACCGATTTTGCATCTGTATTGGAATCGTATCCGAGATGATATGAGAGGTGTTTTTAACGAAACACTCCAAGATCTCGTCGATCAAGGCAATGCACTCGATCAACAATCAATGTATTTTATATAATCGGAACTTCCTGACGTTGATACTGCGGCAGTTTTCCGTAAAGTTTAACTACATTGCCAAACACAATCACCGCCGGACCATCGACATTCTTAGCGGCTCGTTCCAATCCTGCCAAGGTCGTTATAATACTTTCTTGTTCAGGGCGCGAAGCGTTCGATACGATCGCTACCGGCAGATTATGGGGAACTCCGATCGCATACGCCGACGTTTTAATCTTTCGTGCAATACTCAGCCCCATCAACACAACCGTGGTATGGTTAGAGAGTTTTAACAACGGCAGCCAATCGGCATTAAATTTACCCTCCTTCAAATGCGCCGATACTACCGAAAAACTGGTAGCGTATCCTCTCGCGGTCGGAGGAATACCGGCACAGGCAGGTCCGCTTACTGAGGAAGATATCCCAGCGATCACATCAACGTTGTAGCCTCTCTCCAGTAAATAAAGCGCTTCTTCCGCTCCCCGTCCGAAAATGTAGGGATCACCGCTTTTTAAGCGTGCAACGCTGTATCCCTGATCAGCATAATCCGCTATTAAATGATTGATCCGCTCTTGGGTAATACTATGAGATTTTTTTGGTTTTCCTACATAGAGTTTCCGTGTTTCAGGTGGGATCAAATCTAAAATCTCTTTACTTATGAGATTATCATACAAAACAATCTGAGCTTCACGGATAATCCGATACGCTTTGAGTGTCAACTGTTCAACATCTCCCAAGCCGCAGCCTACGAGATATACTTTTCCTTTTCTCGCCGAAAATGAATAATGTGATTCGGCCGAAATCGGTTGTAATATTTTGGTCATCCGAGCCTCTTTATCGATTTTTTAATTGCTTCCAATAACGCATCGATATCTTCTATATCCTGCGAATAATGGATACTGATACGCAACCAACCCGGCCGCGCTTGGAAGGGTGTATCATCCTCCAGTCCTAATAAATCATGTCCGTAAGGTCCGGCACACGAACATCCCGCACGTGTTTGAAACCCTTTTGATTCCGAGAGAAGCGCACACAAGGCGTACGGATCAATCCCTTTTACGTTAAATGAGACAATCCCTATATTTTCTGCCTTTCGACAGCCGTAACAGGTCGCGCCCTCAATCTCTTTTAATCCTTCGATAAAACGCCCATACAAGCTTTTTTTACGTTCCGCTATCCACTCAAATCCGAGTTCGTTACGAAGCTGATACGCCAAAGCTGCGCGAATAAGCTGTAATATCCCCGGTGTTCCTGCATCTTCACGATCTTCGACACCATCAATAAAATAGTGGCTGGTACGGCTAACATAGCGTACCGTGCCACCACCGGCAAAGGTAGGTTTGGCATCTGCATCGAAAAGATTTTTTCGGATTGCCAATAAACCGCATGATCCCGGTCCGCCTAAAAGCTTATGCGGTGAATAAAACATCGCATCATAAAGCTCGCACGGTATATTCAGATACGGTGACGAAGCTGCCGCATCAAAGCAGACAATAGCTCCGTAACGTCGAAGTATTGCCGAGATCTCTCCATAAGGGGTAATCGTTCCGGTCACATTGGATGCGATACAAAACGACCCGATAAGCTCTCGATCTTTGTTCTCTTCCAAAATTTCTTCAAGCTGCTCAAGATCCACCAATCCTTTTACATTCAATCCGATCCGTACCGTTTCACAAAGTGCTTCACGATAGCTGATCTCATTGGAATGGTGTTCATACGGTCCGACAATCACCAACGGCATTTCATTGACAGGCGGCAATGAACGATAACGTGCACGTGTTGCCGGAGGGATATAAAGTCCCAAAATTTCCTGCAGCCGTTTCACCGCTCCCGTAGCACCGCATCCACACGGCATCAAGGCAAATGAACTGTCCAACCCCAATAAGGTTTTTAAATGCTCTCTCGCCTGACGGTAATAACGATCCGTCCGTGCGGCCATTGATGCCTCTTTAGAATGGGTATTCGCATACGTTTCAAGCACTTCCCGAACCCGTGCTTCGATTGGTTCATACGCCAAACCCGACGCCGTAAAATCGAAATAGGTTTTTTTATGGACACCAATCGTATTTCGCCCTAATTGGGCGTATTTATCACCCTCTTCAAGGAATGGACGGAATAACTGATTCATGTGCGTATTTCTCCAATAAAAAATTTCCAAAATCGACACTCTTACTGGTTTCAAACTCATGGATCAATGTTTCAATAAGCGGTGCAACCTCATCGGCAGAAACTTTGACCCCCGTTTTTACGGCAAAACGGCTTTGTTCACCTTCAAGATGCCCCCCGACAATTAAATCGAAACCCTTGAGACGTTCATCACCCCGTTTTACGATTGCTCCGACAAATCCCAAATCTACGATGTGCGGATGGGCACACGAGTTTGGACAGCCGTTAATGCTGATACTCACCGGTTCGTCAAAATCGGGGAATTTACCATTCAGATAATTCACCACCTCAATCGCCAAATCTTTTGTCTCACTCACCGCAAACTTACAAAAATTCAATCCCGTACATGCCAACGTTCGTGCTTCAAAAACACTCGGGTGAGGATGAAATCCCACCGCCTGCAGGGTATCGAGCATCGGTTCCGTTACATCGGAATGGACGTTCAGGATCACAAAATTTTGTGTCGTTGTCAGCGTTATCCCCTCAGCACCGTAAAAATCCAAGATACGTCCGAGTTTCAACAGGTGTTCACCCTTGATCCGTCCGCTGGTCAATGCACACCCTATCGTGTTATACCCTTTACGTATCGTAGAGGCAACACCGAAATGAGTGCGTCGCGGATACGGTGTAAAAGGTGCCGTATCGTAACGCTCCAACTCTACACGGGATTCTTTTTCCAGTTCAGCAACAAAGCGTTCAACACCCCAATCATCAATCAAATGACCCAAACGGGCTTTGCTTCGATTGTCACGTCTACCTGCATCCCGATAGATACGGGCAACCGCTTCGGCGATCTTGACAATATCACGACGTTTCACATAACCGATATGATCGGCAATACGTCGATTACTCGCCTGTCCACCTCCGACGCTTACGCTGAATCGGAGCTCATCACCGTTTTTGACAGCGGTAAATGCCAGATCCTGCACTTCGTGCTGAATACAATGTTTATTACACCCGCTGACACCAATTTTGAATTTACGAGGTAAATTCGAAAAATCGGGATTTCCCCGATACAGGTTGTTCAATGCAACCACCACATCACGGACATCATCGATCTGAGCGTGATCAATTCCATTCACCGGACAACTCACAATATTACGCGGGCAATCTCCCGATGCACCGACCACACTCAGTCCAACACTGGAGAGACGTTCCAATATTTCAGGGAAATCTTCTATTTTCAGCCAATGAAACTGAATATCCTGTCGGGTCGTCAAATCACCGCTTTCACGGGCAAATTCAACGGAGATTTTTCCTAAAACTTCAACTTGTTTAGAGGTTAAACTCCCTCCCTCAAGCTTCACACGCAGCATATAATACTGAGTAGTATCATCCGCTTCCTGAAGATTACGGTTTTGGGTATAAATTCCATACCATTTAAAACGATCAATATCTTCAGGATCAATCACCTCGCCGGTTAAAGCATATCGATAAATGTCGGCGATGACTTCCAATCCATCTTTCTCGCGTTTAATACGCTCAATTCGTTCAGCTTTTGTTTCATTCGCCATAACATTTTCCTTATTCGATTATCGCAGCATTCCAATGCGGAAAATGCCGCCGTATAAGAGCATTTAGCTCTATCTCAAATTCAGATACGGTACTTTGTACCGCTCTCTCCTTCTCCGCGCTTTGGGTAATCATTCCGGCAGCTACAGTATTATTCGTAATTTTATCGATGAGGATAAAGCCCCCCATCTCTCGATTTTCTTCGTATAAATCAAAGGCAATCGCTTCACCCAAAACCAAACGGACCGATCCGATATCATTGAGCCCTAAATCCACTGCATCATGACGTTCTTGGGTATTGACATCGACACGATAGTCAATTCCATCCGCGTACACGGTCGTAACGGTTGATGCTCGTTTAAATAGATAGCTTTTACCCGGGAGAAATCTCTCCTCATCCATCCATACCAAATTTGCTTTGATCGCATTGCTTTGCAAAATAGACTCATCCGTTTTAATCAAAACATTTCCGCGACTGATATCAATCTCTTCATTCAATGTAAGCGTTACCGCTTCTCCGGTTGAGGCTGATTCCAAATCCCCGTCATACGTTACAATCGATTTCACCGTTGCCTTTTTGAGCGACGGATACGTTGTAATAGAATCCCCTACACGCAGTGTTCCTGATGCTATCGTTCCAGCGAATCCTCTAAAATCGAGATTCGGACGATTGACATATTGTACCACCATACGAAACGGCCCCTCAACCGAGGCAGATGCGAGGGGAACCTCTTCAAGTATCTCCAAAAGTGTTGATCCCTGATACCAAGGGGTGCGATCACTTTTCGTGACCACATTGTCTCCATCCAGTGCCGAAAGCGGTACCGAATAAATACCTTTGATTCCAAGTCCTTCAGCAAATGCACGATACTCGGCATTAATCTTATCAAATACCTCTTGATCGAAATTCAGCAAATCCATTTTATTGATGGCCACAACGACATTGCGAATCCCCAAAAGACGGACAATATACGAATGACGGCGCGTTTGCGTCACGATCCCATAACGAGCATCGATCAAAATGATCGCTAAATCCGCTGTCGAGGCTCCTGTCGCCATGTTACGGGTATATTGTTCATGCCCCGGTGTGTCGGCGATGATAAACTTGCGTTTATCGGTTGAAAAGTAGCGATACGCCACATCGATCGTAATCCCTTGTTCCCGTTCACTCTGCAAACCGTCCACAAGAAGTGCCAGATCAATCTTATCCCCTGTCGTCCCCGACTTTTTACTGTCATTTTTTATCGTTTCGAGCTGATCTTCGAAAATCATTTTTGAATCGTGCAACAGACGCCCTATCAACGTACTTTTACCATCATCCACGCTCCCGCAGGTAATAAAGCGGAGCAACTCTTTGTGTTCTTGTTCTTTAAGATAACCCTCGATATCGGTGGCTATCAAATCTGATTGATGTGCCATTAGAAATATCCTTCAATTTTTTTCTTCTCCATGGAACCTGAGCTGTCGGCATCGATCAGACGCCCTTGGCGCTCAGACGTTTTTGTCAGAAGCATCTCTTGGATAATATCCGGAAGCGTTGTAGCATCACTGTTCACCGCACCGGTCAACGGATAACACCCTAACGTTCGAAAACGGATATTTTCGATGCTTGGTACTTCGCCTTCTTGGAGCGGGAACCGCTCATCATCCACCATTATTTTTACCCCGTCACGTTCAACGACCGGACGCAACGCCGAGTAATAAAGCGGAACAATCGGGATACTTTCGAGATAAATGTATTGCCAAATATCGAGTTCCGTCCAGTTCGAGAGGGGAAATACACGAATACTCTCCCCCTTATGAACCCGTCCGTTGTAGATATTCCACAACTCAGGACGCTGGTTTTTCGGATTCCATCGATGGTTTTTATCTCTGAACGAATAAATCCGCTCTTTTGCCCGACTTTTCTCTTCATCACGACGCGCACCGCCGAAAACGGCATCAAATTCATAATAATTCAAAGCCTGTTTTAACCCTTCGGTTTTCATCACATCGGTATGCACGGCACTTCCGTGGATAAAAGGGTTGATCCCCCGTGCAATCCCATCGGGATTTACATGGGTTAGCAACGTTAATCCCAACTCTTTAATACGACGATCACGAAACTCGATCATCTCTTTGAACTTCCATGTCGTATCGACATGCAGTAATGGAAATGGCAACTTTGCCGGATAAAATGCTTTGATCGCTAAATGAAGCATCACCGATGAATCTTTACCGATCGAATAAAGCATTGCCGGATTGTCAAATTCCGCGACCACTTCGCGCATGATGTGAATCGCTTCGGCTTCTAATGCCTTAAGATGTGTTTTTCGTTCTTGACTAATCATGGTCTTCTCCTTTGCTACCGTTTTTCAATCAAATAAAAATAGCCCAATCGGCCAACTCTTTGCGGCTCGAGTACTCATTATCCTCGAGTAATCCATCCAAAATATCCAACAAAAATTTCATTGTCATTTCCTTTTTATGTGGAGTCCACACTCCTTATGCTCAGGATTTTCCCACCACCATCGTCCGGCTCGGAGATCTTCTCCCTCGCGTATTGCTCGCGTACACGGTGCGCATCCAATACTCGGATAACCTTGATCATGCAGCACGTTGTAAGGGACCTTATTCTCTATCACATAATCCCAGACCATTTGTTCACTCCACTCGATGAGAGGATTGAGTTTTATCAGGCCATTTGCCTCATCCCATTCGACGAGTTGCATCGTCTCACGTGTAGGAGATTGAGATCGGCGTAATCCTGTAATCCATACTTCTAAGCCGCTCAAAGCCCTGCGCAGCGGTTCTAGCTTTCGAACCTGACAGCATGCTTTTCGGTTTTCGATACTCTCTCGAAACCCGTTAATCCCCTGACTTTTATAAAGCTCCTCGAGACTCGTTTTGTCGGGGCAGAAAACCTCGACATTAATCCCGTATTTTCGATTCGTTTGATCCATCAGGGTATACGTCTCTTCAGGAAGTCTTCCCGTATCGAGTGAAAAAATCTTTGCTACCGGATCAATTTTTACCATCAGATCGGTCAAAACCTGATCTTCCACACCATAGCTCGAAGCTAAAGCAATCCGGCCTTTATACGTTTGTAAAAAGTGAGAAAGTACCGTTTCGATCGATGCATCCTCAAACCACGCATTTAATAATTCAAAATCGTTTTTCATCCCATCAACCTATATCTGATAATCGTTTTCGACCACTTTGACTCGACCGAAATTCGTTTTATTCCATGCTCGTTCATGTAAATAATATAAAAACATCTTCGTAACCACTTCGATGGAGCCGATTGAGACGGCCATCACTAAATCCCCTGTGATAAAGTAGGATACGATCATGGTATCTATAGTCCCTACGGTACGCCATGAAATAGCTTTAATCACACTTCTATAATGTTTTTCTCCCATTACGACCCTTCCTTAATAACGCATTTACGTATTCTCAGAGGGGTATTCATAAAGCTCCGTACTTAGATACCGTTCTCCGGTATCGCACAAAATCGTTACGATCTTTTTCCCTCGATTTTCAGGACGTTCTGCGATCTTTTTCGCCGCAGCCACATTGGCTCCCGATGAAATTCCCACTAAAAGTCCTTCCGTTTTTGCAATCGTTCTTGCTGTTGTAATCGCTTCATCATTCGTGATTCGAATGATTTCATCATAAATACCCCGATTAAGCACTTGAGGAATAAAACCGGCCCCAATCCCCTGTATTTTATGAGGACCTGCCAACTCTCCCGAAAGTACCGCTGAAGCATCCGGTTCTACCGCAATGATTTGAATGTTGGGGTTATACTTTTTGAGTATTTCTCCCACACCGGTAATCGTTCCGCCCGTTCCGATAGCCGCGACAAAAATATCGATTTGCCCATCGGTATCTCTCCAAATCTCTTCCGCCGTCGTTTCTCTATGAATCTGGGAATTATCAGGGTTGTTAAACTGTTGTAAAACAACCGCTCCGGGAATTGAATTCCCAAGCTCGATTGCTTTGACTACGGCTCCGCCCATCCCCTTTTCAGGTTCGGTCAAAACGATCTGCGCACCCAAGGCCGCCAAAAGACGTCGTCTCTCCAGGCTCATTGAACTTGGCATTGTCAAAATTAATTTTAAACCCAGGCTTGCGGCGACACTTGCCAAGGCGATCCCGGTATTCCCGCTTGTCGGCTCAATAATAACACTCTCTTCGGTAATCTCACCACGCTGTAGGGCTTGGAGGATCATATTGCATCCAATTCGGTCTTTAACCGATCCAGATGGATTCATAAATTCGCATTTTCCTATGATCGTTGTTAATCCGTCCGAAAAATGGTTTAGCGTAATGAGCGGTGTATTTCCGATCAGTTCCGTGACATTGGCTGCAATTTTCATTGTTCACTCCTTTCCTTGGTGAGATTCATCTTAAATGAATGCTCATTCGTTTCAAACTGGAAGAATTATACGGAGATATTTTTTCATTGTCAAGTAATTCTATTGAATTAGTAGTGTTTATTTGATATTTATTTCAAAAATCCCTATTTTGTGGACTTTAAAGATACAATATTATTCATAGTGATTTACTAAGGTATTATTTAAACCAACTCTTACAGAGGTCAAATATGGTATATTTCCCACTTCTTTCATCGACCTGTGCTACTATTTCCAAAAAATTTGAGGATATTTATGGCTATTATTTCCATCGCTTCCACTAAAGGTGGAGTAGGTAAAACCTCGCTGGCTTTTTCACTTGCCAAAGATCTGCGCTATCGCTACGCGACCAACGATATGTCGGTTGTTCTGACGAAGTATAAAAATGCCCGCTATTATCCCAATAAAATTCCCCTTTATCCCGATACCGTCTATGACTTCGGGGGATTTGAAAATCCACATGCCAATGAGATACTTCGAGAATCCGATATCATTATTCTCCCGACAACGAACGATCTCAACTCTATTATGAAAAGTTTGGTATTTATTAAAAATTTTAAAGAGAAGACAATCCTTGTCTTTGCCAACATGCTTGAAAATCCCAATGATGCGGTGATGATTCGGGATAAGATCCATGAACACTTCCCGAATCTTGCCTTTACGTATCTGCGCCGGACAAAATTATTGAAAAATGCGTTGGAAAGCGGAATGAGTGCTACAGAGCTGTATGAGAGCAATAATCACACCCAACACTTGTATAAACAAGCGTATGGAGAGTATTCGAAGATTTTGAAGATTTTTACCGAAGAGAATTCGGTATATTAAAGTCCGGCAACTTTTTTCAGTTCCAGCCGATCGTACATGGCAAGCATATTCTGATAATCAGCGTGTAAAGCAGTACTAACGAAAAGCTCTTCTCCGTTTACAATGCTTACCGCTTTGTCAACTCGCTCAGCGCTATAAAGAGCATAAAGTGCATGGACATAGTCGCTAAATTCAAGCCCAAATTCCGCCATTTGAATCAATTCAACAATCAGAACGCTCATCGTATTGGTGCTAAATTCCAGATAACTTATCGCCTCTTCGATATTCCCTAACGATAGATGCAACTGAGCTTTGAGCTCTCCGATAGTGAAATTCTCCTCGAAAATAACCCCGATAAATTTCTCAACATTCAGATGATCTTCGAGCGCTTCGATCTCATCCAGCACCGTTTCAGGATCATAACCTGCAACGTTCAAAATCACTTCACGATACGCTTTACCCCGATTACGGTTGTTGTAAATCAAATCATCGATCGGGTACACCTCGGAAACTCCGGGGACAATCATCTGACAAGAATAAAAGCCGAGGTAATTGTAATCTCGAATATAGACATCTTTACCCATCGAAGCAAAGATAGCAGAGAGATAGGCAAACTCCTCTGCGGTACTTTCACCGCTGTATCCCCATGCAGCCAACTCAAAACTCTTTTTGGCACTCAAAAACTGTATCCCCATCTTGCCGTTGGAATCGATAAAATGCGATTCCAGATTAAAGCTCTCGGAGACAACCGACATATCAAACGTCGGTACTTCGAAACTCTCCAAATTTTCTAATCCGCGTCCTTGCATCAGCTCCGTCATCGTCCGTTCCAACGACACTTCCAGTATTGGATGAGCGCCGAATGAGACAAAAAGTGTGGCGTTTTCTGGGTTAATAAATGAAATTGCGGTCACAGGGTATTTACCACCTAATGACGCATCCAAAACATTAACGATATAGCCTAATTCGCGTAATTTCATCAAATCGCTGTAAAGACGCTCAAACTGCTGCAAAAATTCATCGCTGTAATGCGGCAAAGCGTAACCGTTTTTGATAATCTCTATCTTCGCATACCGCTCCAGTATTTCACTCATCGCCTGCACTTGTGCCTCTTGAGCCGTATTCCCCGTAGCAAGCCCGTTACTGACGTAAAGATTGCTGAGGATATTGATCGGAAAATAGACCACCTCATCACTGGAGAGTTTATGAAACGGCAATGCGACGATCTTATCCTCGTAATCGCTGTTAAAATCGAGGAGTTCATCCATGCTCAGTTCACTATTGGGATCAAACAACTCCATCAACTCACGATTCAGATAACCGCCGCCAAATTCAAACGCCGCCTCGTCGGGATAATACTTCCGCTGGGGGAGGTGAAAATCAATAAAAAAGTTGTTGGTTTGAAGCCGTTCGATGTATTCACCCAATGCACTTGCCGTAGAGGCTTGTGAATAGATCCCTTTACCGTTGGAATAAATATGTTTTGGGGCTTCAAGTGAAGCGAGATTCACCGAGTAGCAGTTGTTGAGGGGGTGTTTCTCTTGCGAGTAGCTAACGATACATCCCATCTCGCTTAATATACTCTCCATTTTTTTAATGGATTCTTCTACGGGGGCATTTTTAGAGACTAAATTCATTTCGGTTCACTTTTAAAAAATTGTGGCTAAGTATAGCCAAATCTGTTAATCGGACGGAATATGAAGCGGAAAGAGTGAAAATTCTAAATCGTTTTTAATGTTTTATTTTTTCAACTGAGCTGCTATAAACGTATTAAACGATTCAGCACTCAAAGGCTTACTAAAATAATATCCCTGTATTTCATCACAACCCTCTTCACGGAGATAATCAAGCTGTTCTATGGTTTCCACACCTTCAGCTATTACTTGTAAACCTAACGAATGAGCCATACTAATAATAGCGTTTACAATGGCTTTGTCTTCAGAATCCGTAGTGATATCCCGAATAAATGACTGATCAATTTTGAGTTTGTATACTTTAAATTTTTTAAGATAACTAAGAGAGGAGTATCCGGTTCCGAAATCATCGATGGACATCCGTATCCCTCTCTCATGCAAATTATCCATGACGGCAAAAGCGCTTTTCGGATCATGCATGGTAACCGCTTCCGTCAACTCAAGTTCTAAATATTCCGAAGGCAAACCAAATTCTTCCAGTATCTTTGTCACCAGTTCAGGAAGATGAGAATGACGAAATTGTACCGCAGAGAGATTGACGGCTACAATCATTGGAGCAAATCCACGATCAATCCACTCTTTCGCCTGCTTTACCGCACTGCGCAATACCCACTCTCCAATAGGGAGAATCAAACCGTTCTCTTCTGCAATCGAAATAAATTCTAAAGGGGATATAGCCCCTAATTCTGGGTGATTCCACCGCAGCAATGCTTCTGCACCGATGATATGTGCATCCGTTATTGCGACTTGCGGTTGATAGACTACATGCAGTTGATCTTTTTCCAGTGCATGACGTAATGCATTGGTAAGTTGAATATTTCGTTCCAAAGACTTCTGCATCACTTTGGTAAAGAATCGGAAATTGTTACGCCCATTTAACTTTGCCTGATACATTGCGGTATCTGCATTTTTAGAAAGAGTCTCAGGGTCTGTCCCGTCAATGGGATAAATGGCGATGCCGATGGATGCCGTCACGATTAGTTCATTATGCTCAGCCGAAAAAGGCTTAGTAATGTTTTCTAAAAGTTTTTCTGCCACAGTGACAATACCTTGTGTCGTTGTGTTAGGAAGCATAAAAATAAATTCGTCTCCCCCTAAGCGAGAGACAGTATCTTCATTACGCATGCACTCTTGGATCCGTTTGGCCAATTCAACAAGCAAAGCATCTCCAATGCTATGCCCTAAAGTATCATTAATATCTTTAAAGTGGTCAAGATCCAAGAACATAATGGCGAATTCGCTGTTTTGACGTTTTGCGACATTGATAAAATAGGTAATGCGCTCAATAAACTGAGACCGGTTAGGAAGCCCGGTTAAAAGATCATAATTGGCAAGATAGTGAATACGCTCTTCAATATGCTTTTTCTCTGTAATATCATCTTTCATCGCCATATAATGGCTGATGCTTCCATCCGCCTGAAAAATGGGAGCGATCTTCACTTCTTCTATGAATTGTGTTCCGTCTTTTCTCTGATTCATAAACTCTCCATGCCAGCTTTTTCCCTGCTTGAGTTGATTCCACAAATCGCTATACGCAGATGGCAATGTTTTTCCGGATTGAAGTAAACGGGGATTTTTTCCGATTACTTCATCCAAGCTATATCCGGTTGCCGCTGTAAAAGCGGCATTTACATATTCGATATTTGCTTCATTGTCTGTGATAATGACACTGTTTGGACTTTGCTCAATCGCTTGGGAGAGTTTACGCAGTTCTCTTTGGGATTTTTCATGCTCGGTAATATCACGAACGATTTTTGAGAGCCCGATAATCGTATTATTTGAATCTTTGATCGGAGAAAGCGTTACGGAAGCATTAACATACGAACCATTCTTGGTCATAAATACCGTTTCATACTGCTTAAACGATGCTCCGTCTTTGATCTGAGCGATATTGTCATTTTCTTTAGACTCTGAAGATGGAAGATAAAGTATAGAAACTGATCTCCCGATCGCTTCATCTGCCGTGTATCCAAAGAGATTTTCAGATGCTGTATTCCACGTCTGAATTATTCCACTCAGTGATTTTGTGATAATAGCATCAGCTGAAAATTCAATTGCACCCGATTGTATCTCCCGACTGACAAAAAGTTTATTTTTTTCTTCAATTAAACGGATGAAATAAAGGAGCACAAAAAAGAAACCGCTTAATCGCATAAAATGCCAATACCACCATGTCGCTCCCCAAAGTTGGGAGTATTGAAAAAGAAATGCCGCACCTGATAATAGCAATGCAAGAACAAAAAAATAAATATCTTCATTTTGATGTTTTTGTCGGTAATGGTATGCAAAGCGGATAGAAGCAAAAAAGAAAAATAACGCAGATAGATTGTTTATAGCGCTTTCACTCTCTGAAAAATGTCCATTAATAATTGCGGCAGGAAGCTTCTCCCCCTGATTGAGTAAAATTAGAGCAATAACGACTGAAAGCGTAACAGCGGACACAGGAAGTGCAATGTAAAAAAAGGCAGAGACTCTTCGCTCCGGTATAAATACACCGAAAATCAAAATACTCCCGACAAACATTCCGATTGTATGCAACCAAACAAACATCGATCCCGGAAGGCTCATAGCATGGAAAAGCCCTATTACTGCGATGGCTATAAGGGCAATAGAGACAAAATGAAATCGGCTTAAATAGTATTTATTATTGTCAAACTTAAAAATAAACAAAGCAAAGAATAGTGCAATAATGGAGCCGGATGTTTCCAAAACCGCATGTAAGGGAATACTTTCGGTTAATCCATTCGCTTGAAGAATCCATACGGCTATCCCACTAAACAAAAAGGTTCCAATAGCTAAAGCGATTAGACGGTAGAAAACAATACTCTCTTTTTTCATCATTAACCCTGACACAAAGTACTTTCACTTTTATAATTCATATTGCAATGATTGTAACACAATACTATATTAACATCCAATCACATTGTTTAAATAGCTGACTAATATATAGGCATTGATCTGCTTCTATTAAAAATTAAATTTTACTTACGTATTATGTTAGTTTATAATTAAACAATACTATTTAACTATTATAAATTATTATAAGGATATATCTTCTGAATGAAGGAGTTGAAATGAAACATAATCTTATGGAATTGCCCTTTGAGCAAACTGCATTACAGCCTTATATTTCCGCTGAAACAATCGCTTATCATTACGGTAAACACCATGCCGGATACGTCAACAAACTCAATTCTCTTATCGAAGGGACAGAATACGAGGAAAAACCGTTAGAGTATATTGTCAAATATGCGCACAATGCTATTTTTAATAATGCGGCTCAAATCTATAACCATGATTTTTACTGGAAAGGGCTTAAGAATATACCCTCTGCCCCTTCGGTAGAACTTTTAGGGTTGATCGAGCGTGACTTTGGTTCAATGAAAGCGTTTAAGGATACTTTTTTAACTGCCGGTGCAGCTCTTTTCGGTTCGGGATGGGTATGGCTTAGTATTTCGAAAGAGAAGAGATTAGAAATTAAAATGACCTCTAATGCCGATACACCGATACGTCACGGAGACACCCCTTTATTGACCTGTGATGTCTGGGAACATGCCTATTACATTGATTATCGAAACACTCGCCAAGAGTATCTTTCAAATTGGTGGAAACTGATCAATTGGAATTTTGTTTCAGATAATCTTTCAGATTTTATGAATGATCCGATTGCAGGTTATAATCAACCGTGCAACGCTATAAATTCAGTCTGTGAGTATGTTGATTTTATGCAAAACAATGAGCGTACACCTTCTTAATAGGTATACAGGTAAAACCTAATAGAGTAAAGGATATAAGATGTCAACCGCATTATCCCGCAGAAGCTTTTTTAAACATATGTTGGCAATCGGAGCAGTCACTTTTTTGACTTCTCCATTGCAGGCTAAAGTGACACAAATATTCGTAAAGTATCAGCAAAAATCTACCAACGGTAAAAAATGCAAAGAGTGTCTTCATTTCTTAGCAGCTACAAAAGAATGCAAGCTAGTGGAAGGAAAAATAGATCCGGAAGGTTGGTGTACGTATTACCTAAAAGATCCAAAAAAAGCCTAATATTACTCTAAAAGTTCACTAAAATCTTCTTTTCCGACATTGCATACCGGACATACCCAATCATCGGGGATATCCTCAAATGCGGTGCCGGGAGCGATCCCGCCATCAGGATCTCCTACTGCCGGATCATAAATGTAGCCGCATACGTTGCACTCATATTTTTTCATCTTCTACCCCTTATTAAATGGTTTTTTCCATTTCCTCATTAAGCCGCTGAAAATCAACTTCATGCGAATACAACGGCATATCTCCGCTTTGACTTTCATCCCGAAGAGCATCTTCCAACACAACTTTTTGCGGACTTTTATAGATAACTCCGATCGGAAACGGATGAGACTCCAGCGATTTTTCAAACGCTTTGACCTTATCCTCAGGGTTATAGTCACTCTCTAAAAGATAAACGTTCTCTTTGAACCATTTGAAGGTATTGGTTTTATTAAACGTAACGCACGGCTGAAAAATATCGATCAAAACATACCCCTTATGAGCAATGGCAATTTTAAGCATTGCTTTGCAGTGCTCTTTATTCCCCGAAAACGTCCGGATAACGAGCGATGCATCAAGCGATATTGCCGTAGCGATGGGATTAAACGGCTCGACATGAACCCCCTGCGTCTGTACGGGTGTCTTAAACCCCCTCTGAGACGTCGGGGAGGCCTGCCCTTTGGTCAACCCATAAACCATATTATTATGGACGATGTTGATGATGTCGGCATTTCTTCGGATCGCGGAGATAAAATGGTTTCCCCCTTCCCCGTACATATCGCCATCCCCCCCTTCGGCGATTACCGTTAGAGAGGGGTTGGAGACTTTCACCCCCTGCGCGATCGGCAATGCCCTGCCGTGGAGTCCGTTGAACATATGGACATGCATGTATTGGGGCGTTTTCGCCGCCTGCCCTATCCCTGAAACCACCACCGTTTGATTCGGATCAAGCCCCATCTCATCCAACGCCTCTTTTAAATGCGAAAGAATGGAAAAATTACCGCATCCGGGGCACCATGCGTTATCCTCTACGATTCTATCAAATCGCGTATTCATCGGATCTCCTTTAACAGTGATACGAGCTTTTCGGAGAGTTCATCGACAAAAAAGCTCAACCCGTCGGATTTCAGTATCTGTGCATCTGCGATGATTCCGTGCAGTCTCAAGAGTTTTGCAAACTGCCCGGTGGCATTGTTTTCAATCACGATAAGACGTTTGGCTTTTCGAAGCGGCGCAAGCTGGGATTCGCTAAGAGGGTGAACCCACGAGAAATGGATACAGGAGAGCCTCTCATCCGCTATCCTCTCTACCGCCTCCTTGATGATGTGTTTCGTACTTCCCCATCCGATAAGTACGATTTCACCCGTTCCTTCGATTTCAGGGAGGATAGCCTCTTTCTCTATTAAAGTACGTTTTCTGAGACGTTTGCCGTTTTGCTCGTTCCGCACCGACATACTTTCGGTGATCAGCCCCTCTTCGGTATGTTCGTCCGAATCGACCAGTACCAGCCCCTCACCGTATCCCGGAACTCCTCTGGGACTGATCCCCTCTGGAGTGAGAAGATAACGTTTATAATCCGCCTCGGTTTTGACGATGTGATGAGCACTCTGTTTCGGATCGATTGCAAACCGCTCGACATGAAAATAACTGTCCGCCAAATACTGATCGCTCATGAGTATCACCGGAACCTGATAAGCATCGGTGAGATCAAACGCCGCTCGTGCAAGCTCGAAGCACTCTCTCACATCTCCCGGAGCCAGCACGATTCGCGGAAACTCTCCATGTCCGATATAAATAGCCAGTTCCAAATCCCCCTGCTCGCTCCGCGTGGGAAGTCCGGTAGCGGGGCCGGGACGTTGCGCCAGATAAACGACCATCGGGGTCTCCGTTATCCCTGAGAGACTTATCCCCTCTCCCATCAGAGAAAATCCGCCCCCGCTCGTCGTCGTAATCGCCCGTCCGCCGCTGTACCAAACCCCTAATCCCATCTGAAACGCCGCGATTTCATCTTCGGCCTGCTCGACGCAGATACCGAATTTTTGGCTCTGTTTCGCTAAAAAGGTCAACACCCCCGTCGAAGGGCTCATCGGATAACTGGAGATGAAATTGCATCCAGCGGCAATCGCGCCGAATCCGACCCCCTCCGTTCCGCTCAAAAAGAAATCGTTCTTCTCTTTGATCGAAGGATGCGGTGCGATGCAGTAGCGGCAGTTTCCGTTCTCACGTGCCAGTTTTGCTCCAATCTCCAATGCTTTAAGGTTTATCTCTAGTAACTCATCAGGGTACAACTCCGCAACAATCTCCTTCAACACCTCACCATCGCAACCCAGCAATCCAAAGACCAGTGCCGCCGCAATGGTGTTAGAGACGATGGGGTTGCCTATCTCTTTCGCCAAACTCTCCAAATCATAATCGTACACTACGCAGTCGCACTCAAAATCCCCTTTTTTGGCGATCACAAACGTCTCTTTATTTATCCTCTCCTGTGCGTGAGCAAACGCGTTTGCATCCAGCGGTACGAAAATATCGACCTTGTAATCGGGTGCATTGACGGGCTTATCGGAGATTCGTATCAGCGTCGTATTGCTCCCGCCACGGACTCTGGACATAAACTCTTTGGTCGAAAAGGTATAAAATCCGGAGCGCTTAAACCCTTTGGTCAAAAGAGTTTCGATACTCGCGATCCCCTTCCCCGCACTCCCCCCGATCAATACCGAAACCGAACTTCTCATTTTTTCGCCCCCCAGGTGATTTTTCCGCCGTAATAACCGACAATCGTTATCGAAATGACCGTCATGAAAATAACGGCGTGATAGATTATTCCATCTACTCCCGTGCTAAAAGCGACATTGGGGTTCAACAGTTTTTGCCCAAGCGGAATTAATCCGACGATGAGGGTGAACAATGCCCCGATCAGTTTGATGACAAACGGTTTCGAGATCGAAAAATCATAATTAATCCACCAGCTGAAAACACCGGAGATCAAAGCAAAAAATCCCGCTATCGTCGCAATCAAAAACGATAGGAAAACAGCCGTTTCATACCCAGCGGAGGGATTGTCTAAAAACAGAATATCTACAAATGCACTGAAATAATGCAATGCAATCGGAAAGTGTATGATAAGCGGATGGGGATGGTATTTACTGTACCATTGCCGATACCGATCTTTTTTATTTTCGGGAGTTAATGAGCAAGGAGAGACAAATTGGCCGATACAGGGATAATTTTCAAACACCTCGTCACTATGGGGCGCATGCGCCATTGCGTCAGTCAGATCACACCCCGCGAAATGTTTTTTAAAATGGGTACCCTCTTGCCAGAATTTGGACGAAGTGACATCGTACACCTGATTTTTAAAGGCGATGTAAGCGGGCATACCGTCCTTCCCGTTGTATTTTCGAAGCTCTTCCTCACTAAATTGCTGCATACAATCCTGCTTTTATTACGTTACAGATACTTTAGTCCAATTTGGTAAATAAAAAAATACAACTACAAACTAATACTATTTCTAAAACTTATTTTTTAGCTTCAAACTCACTCACAACCTGTCGCATTTTGAGGAGTGAATCGGGGTTAAGAGAGATCGAATCGATCCCCTCTTCCACTAAAAACCGGGTAATTTCAGGATAGTCCGATGGAGCCTGACCGCAGATACCGATGTATTTCCCTCGCTCTTTGCACGCACGAATAGCCTGTGACAGTATCCGTGTCACAGCAGGATTACGTTCATCAAATACGGCCGCGACCAATGCACTGTCACGATCAACTCCGAGGGTGAGCTGCGTAAGATCATTGGAACCGATACTGTAGCCGTCGAAGATTTCCAAAAACTGATCTGCGAGGATGACGTTGGAGGGGATTTCACACATGGCATAGATTTCTAAACCGTTCTCCCCCTGTACCAATCCCGCCTCATGCATAACTGCGATTGCTTTGCGCCCTTCATCAGGCGTACGGACAAAGGGGAGCATCACTTTGACATTAGAGAGCCCCATCTCATCCCGTACCCGTTTGAGCGCTTCACACTCCCACATAAACGCCTCTTTGTACTCCGGTGAATAATAGCGGCTGGCTCCGCGAAATCCGATCATCGGATTCTCTTCATCATTTTCATACGACTTACCGCCGACCATATGTTTGTACTCATTGGATTTAAAATCACTGGTTCTGACGATAACAGGACGGGGATAAAACGCCGCCGCAATCATCCCTACCCCTTCCGCTATTTTGTCGATAAAAAACCTCTTAGGATCATCATATCCCCGCATCGCTTTTCTCACAGCTTTCATCTCATTAATTTCTTTGCCCTGAGAAAGTTCTACCAATGCCATCGGATGTGCCGCCACGTAATTGGTAATGATAAACTCCATCCGTGCCAATCCTACTCCGTCATTTGGGAGTTTAGCCACTTTGAATGCGATATCGGGGTTACCGACGTTCATATAGAGCTTCGTTACAGTCGGAGCAAGATTGCCCAAATCGATATTGGTGATCTCATAATCAATCAGCCCCGCATACACACGACCGCTCTCCCCCTCAGCACAGCTCACCGTCACTTCATCGCCATCATGCAGCATGTCCGTCGCATTCACCGTTCCTACGATTGTCGGAACACCGATCTCACGTGCTACAATAGCGGCATGACATGTCCGTCCTCCTCGATTGGTGATCACAGCCGATGCTTTTTTCATGATCGGTTCCCAGTCAGGATCGGTGATGTCGGCGACAAGGACATCGCCGGCATTAAATTTCTCACCCTCATGAGGAGAATGGATGATTTTTACCCGACCGGAGCCGATTTTTTCCCCGATTGCTTTACCACTCAATAAAATTTTATTCTCTATTGCTTCACTCAAATGATATTGTTCCAAAGAATTATTGCTGAGTTTACGGCTTTGAACCGTCTCAGGTCGTGCTTGAACGATAAATAACTCTCCGCTAAGGCCGTCTTTTGCCCATTCGATATCCATCGGACGATATTCTCCTGCGATAGCGGTGTAATGTTCTTCGATCGTCAATGCATAAGTAGCCAATGTCGCTACCTCATCATCATTAATCGAAAAAGTCTCTTGGAGTTCCTTAGGGGTTGAGAGGTTCATTGTATGATGACGTTCATCATACGTCATGCTCAGGGCTTTGGAGCCGAGTTGGCGTTTAAGGATGGATATTTTTCCCTCTTTGAGTGTCGGTTTAAAGACGTAGAATTCATCGGGATTCACCCGCCCGCCGACAATGTTCTCCCCCAATCCCCAAATCGAGTTGATGAGGATCAGATTCTCTGAACCGTTTTCGGTATCGATGGTGAACATCACCCCGCTGCTCGCCTTATCGCTGCGTATCATTTTCTGCACTCCCACCGAGAGGGCGACGGCAAAATGATCATATCCCCGACTGTGACGGTAACTGATCGCACGGTCGGTAAAGAGGGAGGCAAAACACCGCTTGACGTGTTCGATGAGCATTGTCTCACCACGTACATTCAGATAGCTCTCCTGTTGACCCGCGAAACTTGCATCGGGGAGATCTTCTGCCGTTGCGGAAGATCGTACCGCAACATCCACACTCACCATATCGTATTCACGTTCCATGATACGGTAACTTTCGGCAATTTCAGTTTTTAATATTTCTGGCATTTCACCCGTTAGTATTAAAGAACGTATCGCATCCCCGCAGCGATTCAGTGCTTCGATGTCGGTGAGATCCACCCCCTCAAAAAAATGTCGTATCGGAGCTTCAAAATCATTATGTTTGATAAAAAAACGATACCCATCAGCAGTTACGGCAAAACCTTCGGGAACTTTAACGCCCAATGATTTGAGTGAACTGATCATCTCCCCCAACGAGGCATTTTTACCTCCCACTAAAGCAATATCCTCTAATCTCAATGAATCCAAACGGCGAATATACTTCATACACACTCCCTTTAGGGTCTTAGTATGTATAGAATAGCATATAATACGTTTATCTTTTATCGGAAAACCCATGCACACAATTTTACTGACTACTCTCAATGCCCGCTATGCTCATACCGCACTTGGTCTACGCTCTCTTTACGCCAATATGCACGAGTTACAAAAGAGTACTACTATTGTCGAATTCACGATGAACGAACAGATTCAAAGCATCACCGAAGATCTCCTAAAATACTCTCCTAAAATCATCGGAATCGGTGTCTATATTTGGAATGCGGCGCAAAGTGCAGAATTGATCCAAACGCTCAAAAAAGTCTCTCCGGACACGATTATCGTCCTCGGCGGCCCCGAAGCAGGGTATCTACCCCACCGTGTTGATTTGAGTAAAGCCGATTACATTATCAGTGGTGAAGGAGAGGTGGCGTTTTATGAGTTGTGCAGAGAGTTGCTGAATCCCGTTCGTGGCGAGCCTGTCGAACCATGTACCCTTCGACAGGCTCAGGGCGAACGGAAGCCTCAATTTATTAAAGCTCCGCTTCCCGACCTTAAAGCGATTAACCTCCCCTACTCCGCTTTCAATGACGAAGACGTAGCCCATCGCTACATCTACGTCGAAGCCTCACGCGGATGTCCGTTCGAGTGTGAATTCTGCCTCTCTTCCATTGACGAAAAGGTACGAAATTTTCCCCTCGATCAGCTTCTCGAAGAGTTTGAGATACTTTGGCAGCAGGGAGCACGCAGTTTCAAATTTATCGATCGTACTTTTAACCTCAACATGACATTCGCAAACCGGATATTGGACTTTTTCCTCTCCAAAGAACCGCCGTACTTTGCCCATTTCGAAGTCATTCCCGATCACTTTCCTGAGGTGCTGAAAGCAAAAATTTCCCAATTTCCCGCAGGATCGTTGCAACTCGAAATCGGTATCCAAACCCTAGACCCTGAAATTGCAAAAGGGATCAATCGACCTCTAAAACTCGAAAAGATTTTTGATAACCTCCGCTTTTTAGAAAATGAGACCTCTGCTCATATGCACCTTGATCTCATCGTCGGATTGCCGGGAGAGAGTATCGAGGGATTCGGACGAAATCTCGATAAACTCGTTTCTCTCACCCATAGCGAAATCCAGATCGGTATCCTCAAAAATCTCTCCGGTACCACCCTCTCACGCCACGATCAGCGTCATGGGATGATCTACAGCGATACACCCCCCTATGATATCCTCCAAAATAATCTGCTCAGCTTTAGTGATATTCAAAAAATGAAGCGGTTTGCGAGGTTTTGGGATATTTTCTACAACAGCGGAAGTTTTACTAAAACGGTTCCGTTGCTGTGGAGTTCTCCACTTAACCGTCATTGCGGACTCGATCCGCAATCTGAGATCCTGAATCAAGTTCAGGATGACGAAGAGAAAGTACGGGATGACAAGTTGCCAGCCGTATTTAAAAACTTCTACACCTTCAGCCTCTGGATCTACACCCAAACCCTCTCCACGTGGAAAATATCACTGGAACGTCAAATCGCATTGATCCATGCCTATCTGTGTTTATATCACGACAAAGAGATTGTTGAAGCGGCATTAATAGACGATTTGGCACAGCGTCCTGAGAAAACGATCCCTTTTTTCCTGCGACAATCGACCCAAGATAAAAAAATAAAAGAAACTCATTCGGTTACTCCGAAACGGCAAGCAAAACGGATTTAAAAAAGAGTGTGTTGAGGGTGCCAGAGGGTGACGAATCCTCTGGCGGAAAGCTTAACATAAGGAGAATTGAAAGGGCCCGAAGGCCCTGAGAAGAAAAAAGACTTCTTAGAATTTCAAAGAAGCAATGATACGGATAGTATCGGTATCTTTATCTGCAGCACTGCCATCTCCAGCATTACCTGCACCATCAATTTCATACTGAGTATAAATTGCAGTCAAGCCAACTGGTCCAACTTTAGTGTTCGCCGATACATCCCATGCAGAGAAATCAGTATTACGTGTACTTGCTCCACCTACAGCCGTTGCAGTTCCACCGTTATCTCCAGTTTCAGCTGAACAATAGCTAGCCGCAAGAGTTACACCCGGAACAGCTTTGGTTGAAGCACCGATTTTCCATGCATCAGTGTCCGGAGCCGCTACGATCTCACCATCCATGTAGATACTGCCAAGAGTTGTGTACAACATTGATTTATCACCCGTTGCAACGTTGGCAAAACCGATTGAACCATCACTGACAGTTGAATACGCTGCATACACGTTTACCGGTCCTACATCCGCCGCTGCTTTAACCGAAAATGCATCTGTGGTACGGTTAGTAGTAGTAGAAGCCGGTGTACCAATAGTTGCTGAAGAGTTGTCAGGATTCATACCAGCAACTTGTACACCAAAATCAACCATACCCATGACTTTAGCATCCGCTTGCAACCAGTAAGCATCTGCAACATCCGGCACATTATAGTACCATGCTTGTAATGTAGTACCCGGCAATGATTTGTTGATTACAGCCGCCGCATACGCACCGTTTACAGCGAAATCACGGAATTCACCGTTGTAGTTTACAGTACTTCCGCGTGATGTTGTGCTCAAGAGACCAGCACCGTTATGTTTTCCAACCCATGCTGCTGCAAGGATAGTATCCGGCAAGAAATAACCATGTGCTACAACCGCTTCGAAAGTGTTGTCAACAACGTTCCATGATTCGGTAAAACAAAGAGGTGTTTGCAACGCCATACGACCCATTGCAACATCGAAATCTTTTGTTGCATATTTAAGATTTAATACTTCAACCCATGCTTGATCATTCAATGCGCCAGTTGCCGCAGCACCTGTATCAATATCAATTTTTGCAGCTGGAATAGCACCTACCATGTTATTTTCAAGACCAAGAGTAGAGATAGCCGTTACTTTAACCGCACCGCTCAAGTTATCAGCCAAACCTGCTGATGCACCGAATTTCAATGCACCCAATGCCATAGAGTTAGCCGTTTTATCAAAAAAATCTTGTGTCAACTGTGCTGCAGTTGCACCCGCTCCACTGTACTCTGATGTTTGGTACCAAAGTTTTGCTTCACCATCAACTTTAATATTATCAAGAGCATATGCGCTTGTTCCTAATGCCATTACAGCGACTAGACTAAGTTTTCCTAATTTCATTCATTCTCCTTCAAGAAACCGTTCGAGATAAGATTTACTTATTCCGAATCATGCACTCATCATAACAATTATTTCTTAAGGATTTCTTGATTTATATAGTATTTAGTAATAATTGAGACAAATTTGTCAGAGTGTGAGACAAAAATGTGATAAAAATAGAAAACTAGCTGAAAAACTTTATATAAGGAGTATTATAAATTAGAAAAAGAAATGATTAGATAATGAAAAAAAATAAAAGAAGCGTGCTATTCCCGTATGTACGGGAATAAAGAGGAATTACCAGTTACGGATTCGGATATGACATGAGGTACATTGTTTGAGTAACTGAGTGTAATCATCCAATGCGTTATCCATCCGACCTGCTTCGATCGATACAATCATATCATCCGAATACATTCGGAGCATTTGAGCGGTTTTTTGGGCAAATTTATAGGCATAAACTTGATCTTTCGGCAAAATCGTTTTTACCTCTTCACTCTCCAGTGATTTAAGTGTCCCTTGAAGTTTTTTAACCCCTGCTTTCATCTCATCGGTTGAGCTGTACAAACCACCGCGTTGAATTTGCTCCATCGCATCCATCATCGTACGCATATCCTGCATAAGTTCTAATCGAGGATCTTTCTTTTCTGCCGCATTCAACGATCCGGCCAATAATGTTCCTACCACTAAGGCTGCTAAAGCTTTTTTCATGAATTCCCCTTTTAGTATTGGATAATTTCTTTAGAATATTCGGTGAGCTTAACGGTTTTTGCCGAAATAGAAACCAGCTTTTTCGCTTCAGCGGGGCCGCCGTAGAACTCTTTTAACTCTGGACGGAAACTTTTGAAATAATCTTGAAATTTATCCGATCCCAAAATACCGACTGCCCAAAGGGTATCATCTGCTGCATGTTCTAGCACAACCGAATTAAGAGGCTGGGTCGCTGCTCCACCGAGTACTTTTGCACCGGCCCCGGCATCAAATGCTGATAGATGAGATGAACAAACGATAATGCCGCTTTTTTCATACGCCATCGTTTTTTTCGCCGTTGGAACATAGGCGATAAAACTGTCATTTGGTGTCGGGTGAGTCATTTGATGCGTACAAATCGCTACATAAGCGACAACACTGCGCTCTTTTCCGACACCGCTTTTCCATACGTATTTTTCACCACCCTCCGAAGTTAATTCAACATCTTTAGTAGTTGGCTTCGGCAAGTTGATCAACATACATGGAGTTGAGGCATGAGGGTAATTAAAAATATAAGTAACCTCTTTTTCCAAAGCCGATGCTTTGATCGGTTTTCCGGCAGCATCCACCAATTGCGTTTTTTCATAAGCTTTGTATAATGTACCGTCCGCCGCATATAGATTGCCGCGAATTAACGAAGGACTAGCCGCGATGACTGTTGCACCGGCAACAACTTTTAAAAAATTTCTTCTATCCATGATATTTTCCGTGTGAATTATTTTGAGTAGTTAGTGTAGCAGAATTTTCTTTTACTCTCCGAGTGGAGAGTAAGATAACTTGTATTAGTTAAACAAGTCGCGCATAGCACCTTTGTACCAATCGTGAGTCGCTTTACCAAGACCGGTTGTACGGAATTTACCAGTTGCTTCATCTTTAGGAACCGATCCTTTTGAACCGATAACCGGACCAGCAACCATAAATTCATGATTAACCATGATCGCTTCTTCAGGATTTCCGTTAACCATTGAGTAACATACGTTTGCACTTTTGTATGGAAGCGCTGATGCAACACTGTATGATTTACCGTGAAGAACGTGAGCGATCTCTTTAGCACACTCTTTACCTGACCAGATAGCCGATTGACCACTTGGTGGGATCGCATGTCCAACAACGTCACCAACTGCATATACAGCTTTATCGGTTGCGGTTTGGAATGAAACCGGTTTTTCTGGGCTTGTAGCCATTTTAACTTTTTTGAATCCGTCCGGAGTTGTTGCAACGCCAGCCATTTCGATAACCGGGTTAGACATATTGTGCGGGATAAAGTTAAAGATGCCGTATTTGATTGTTTTGGTTGTTTTTACACCTGTTGTATCTTCTTTGTTTGCAAAAACTGTTTGAACGTAAGTGATCTCTTTTTTATCGAAATCAACATCAGAGATTTTACAATTGTCTTCGTGAACGACAACATCCGGATACAACTCTTTCCAAGTCTCTTTAAATGCCGCACCTTTAGCTACTTCAGCCGTTTCATTCAAAATGATAACTTTACCTTTTAGCCCTTCAGTTTTCATGAAGTTTGCGATCATACTTGCACGCTCAAACGGTGCCGGAGGACAACGATATTTTCCAGCCGGTACAGTAATAATAACATCACCGTCTTCCATATTTTTAACCATACGGTCAAGAGCAACGTGTTCGCCGCCCGGTACAAGTGCCGCTGGAGCTACACGACGTGCTTTTGCGATTTTTGCGTCTGACCACGTTGGGAACTGCCCTTTGTAGTTATAGTCGATACCAGGAGCGAGAACAAGAATATCGTAACCTACGCCGCCCTTAGAGGTATGAACCACTTTGTTTACACGGTCAATTCCGGTAACAACTGCTGTCAACATTCCATAGCCGTTTTTCTCAACTGCTTGAGAGTAGTCATGCGTTAATGTACTAAGACTAACACCTTTGATACCGCCAAGATTACAGTTAGAGAATGGGCAAGACATAAAGCTGTCATTTTTCTCGATAATTGCAACATCGAATTTAGGATCGATTTTTTTCAACTCTTTAGCAACGGTTAATCCGCCGAAACCACCACCAATGATAACTACTTGATGTTTACCAAGCATTTTACCTGCTGCACTTTGTGCACCCGGAGCTGCACCTGTAGCGGTTGTACAACCAGTTACGGCAGCTGCTGCTGCGCTAAGACCGGCGAATTTAAGCAAGTCACGTCTTGAAATGTTCATAATGAGTTCTCCTTCATTCTATGCAAAATCGATTGCGAATTTTGATTTATCGCTGGGGACATCATAATCGTGTTATTCTTAAATATTTATAAGAAATAGTAAAATGTATCAAAAAAAGCCGAATAAGATATTATTATATGATTTTGTGTGATATAAATGTGATACATTGAGAGAATTAGTATTATATGGTATCATGTCACCATGTTTAAAAGGGAGATTTTGGATGAAAATTGAAGAGTGTCATTCCCTTGTGGAAGTTCGTAATCATATTGACCGCTTAGACGATCAAATCGTCGAGCTTATCGCTGCTCGCAACGGCTATGTTAAGCAAGCTGCAAACTTTAAACACTCCATCGAAGAGATAAAAGCGAATGAAAGAATGGAAGCGGTAATGGATCGCGTTCGCTATAAAGCAATGGAGTTCGGTGTGTCACCGAATCTTCTTACAAAGCTTTACGGTATCATGATTGACGCGATGGTGGAAGCAGAGATTTCAGAGTTCAGGAATGCAAAATCGTTGTAAAAGCTCGTTCGTGGTGAGAGCGTCGAACTATGAATGCCTCAACACCCTTCGACGAGCTCAGGGCGAACGGTAAAAACTAAAATCGTGTCACTTCGCCACGGCAGATTGCCATAATCACTTTTCCTTTTAACACCTCTTTTTTATACAGACTGTGATGATGAGCTACAACTGTTGTCGAGTCAGGATCAAAGAGAATACAATCACATTTGCATCCAACCTCGATTTCCCCGGCTTTCACTCCGATATGTTCTCCCGGAGTTCGCGATGCTACCTTCACAAATTTGGATATATCAATAATTTTTGTCGAAATCAAATAGGTGTAGACTAACGGCAAATATTCAGTAATGGAAGTTGTACCGACATTAGCATCGTAAAATGTGATATCTTTATGGATATCAGAGTTAGGTTGATGCAGTGAAGTGAGCGAATGGATATCACCTCGTACCAGTGCATCAAGTAGAGCCAGTCGTTTGGTTTCATTCACCAACGGAGGATTGATTTTGGCATCGGTATCAAAACCTGTACAGGCCGAATCATTTTTAAACAGATGATGGATAGCAACTTCACACTCTACGGCGATTCCGCTTTTACGCGCCTCAGCGATCAACTCTATCGATCGGGGTTCCGTAATACTTTTGAATACAATTTTAATCCCGAAATAACGGGAAATTTCGATCATCGCGGCAACATGAACTACCTCTGAGAGTGGAGATATCCCCGGTAATCCAAGCTGCGAAGCAACAGCACCATCGCTCATAACACCGCTCTCGACAAGACTTTTCTCTTCTGCTTTGTAAAAAAGTGATTTATTGGCCATTTTCAGATATTGGGCAATGCGGGTTATGAGGTTGTAATCGTTGATCGTCGAAGTGTGCACCGATACGCACCCTTTTTTCAGCATGATCGCAATGTTGCTCAAAGCTCCTGTTTCATTCAAAGCACTTACTGCCGATTCAATCGTTGCACCATGAGGTAAAAAACGATGCTGTTGAACAAATTCCAGCGTAATCTCATTGTCGATACGAGGAGTCGAATCGCTTGCCAAAACTGCCGTAGTAACACCACCGCTAAGGGCTCGATATGAGAGCTTTTCCAGATTGGTTCGACTGAGCTGAGAGTCTTTTAACCGTACATCGGTATCGATGAGACCGGGGATCAGATAACACCCCTCCGCACGAATGATTTCATCACCGCTGAGATTTTCGCCAATGCGCGTAATAATCCCCTCTTCAATCTGAATGTCAGCATGACGTTCTCCGTTAATATCACAGATAATTGCGCCCGATATGATCATAGATTGCTCCCGTTAGGTATAATTACGCAATTTTAGTCAAAGAAATGTTATAAAAAGGGTACGTGTGGTTAAAATCATCCTTTTTTTGATACCTATGTTCCTTTATGGCGGTACTGATCTCTATAAGATAGGTAAAAATCTCTATTTTTCAAAAGGATGCAGCGGATGCCACGGTATATCAGCGAGCGGAACCAACTTATATCCCGCCCTCGCCCATCGACGCCAACCGTTTTTAGCCTCAAAGCTCAAAAACTATCGAGCAAAACAAGGAACGACACAACAATCTCAAATGATGATCCCTTTTGCTATGGGGTTAAGCGATAAAGAGATCGATGCTCTTACTACTTTTCTCAGTGAATATCATGAAGGAAGGAGTAATTATAAAAGCGATACATCCACACGGGGAGACGGAGGATCATGAAACTACTCGTCAGCGCGTTAGAGCACTCTGCCAATATTCATCTCTCGTTTTTGGTTAAAGAACTCGGAAGTGATGTAGAGCTATCGGGGATTTTTGATAATACGCTCGGAGAGAGCATCGTCGATTTGCGTTCCACTTCGGTGATGGGATTTGTGGATGCGATAAAAAAACTCCCGTTCTTCTTTCGTTTGAAAGATCAGATGGTGGAACTCGCACAAGATGCCGATAAAGTACTGCTGATCGACTCTTCGGGATTCAATCTCCCAGTAGCCAAAGCAATCCGAAAACGTTATCCTAATAAAGAGATAATCTACTATATTCTCCCCCAAGCATGGGCATGGAAGAAAAAACGGATTCCGGTTTTAGAGAAAACCATTACCCGACTTTGCTCTATATTACCGTTTGAACCTTCGTATTACTCTCCCAATGCCCCCATCGAATACGTCGGGCATCCGCTCCTTGATGAGATCAACATTCGAAAAATGTCTCTCGAACCTACCGGGAAAATGACCTTTATGCCCGGAAGCCGTCCCGGAGAGATCAAACGGCTAATGCCGATTTTTCGTGAACTTCGTTCTATGATACAAACACGTGCACTCATTGTCATCCCGCCCCATTTCACTGCGGATCAAATCGCAGAACTTTATGGCGATATTTCGAGTTTTGAAATTACCCATGAAGCCCATCAAAGTTTGGCGGATTCTGATTTCGCCTTTATCTGTAGTGGAACCGCCACACTTGAAGCCTCTTTGATTGGTACCCCTTTTATCCTTACCTATATCGCTAAATCACTCGATTACGCTATCGCTTCACGTCTGGTCAAACTTGATTATGTAGGATTAGGGAATATCTTGTTTTCCCACAAATACGGACGAAAATTGCACCCTGAATTCATCCAAAACGAAGTCAATGCTCAAAATCTGTATAATGCTTATCAGCAAATGGATAAAACCGCTTTTTACCATGATGCCAGCGCCCTCCGTGAGCTCTTAGGCCATGGAAGTGCCGCACGTGTCAGTCAAATTATCAAGGATTATAATGCTTAGAATATTTTCATGGATGAAAACCAAAACGCGAAACTTTACGGATGAAAAAATCATCCCTTACGTCTTTACTCTGGGTGATGGGCCAATGCTCTTTCGCGATCTGCTTAAAACCAATAAAATGTATCAAGAGGGATTGAAACTGGAGGGAAAAATTCCGGGATTTCGCCTTAGCATCGGGAGAAGCTATCTCGTTTTTATCGGACTTTGGCATCTGTTTATTTTACCGGTTTCGGTCGCATTCCATCCCTTTTTGGCCAAAATCGACTGCCATCTATTAATCATAATGGCCGTCTTGTTTACGGGGATGTTTTTTGCAACCTATGCTATTTATAAAGAATATCTAATCGATACGGTCGCTTTGAAAATTATTAAAAATGGATGGGAAAATCATTTTCCCCATTTTGATTATGATTTACATGCCAAAGAGGTCGCGAAGATTTACTCAGAAGCATTGGAGAAAGAGATACCGCATAAAAATATGCAGCTCTATATTTTGGATAAATTGGTAGAAAATAAATAATCGATCGCTATAGACTAAAAGGCATAAATCAAATCAAACGATGCCTTGTTGTCCGGTTGTTCAGCTTCTAAACTTTGAATCACACTCACTGACGTTTTAATTTTTTTGTTAATTTTATGTTTGTGCGCCAATTTGATTTTTTTATTGGGACCAAGAGTCGGATCTGCACCCTGCACTAACATATAAGAAGCGTTAATCGCCGTATTCGTACCCTCAGCATAGCTTATCCCCGTAGTATAGCTGTACGGATTTCGATATATTGTACTCTCCGACGCGGGAGTATCCAACAAAGAGTAACTCCCCTCCGCAAAAACACGATAAGCATCGTTTAGCGGATAGAGGGCTTTCAGCAAACTCGTATATTTCATCGGATCACTCTGATCATTGGCTGTTTTAACAGGGATAGTAACGTTTTCCGAAGCACTCAGCGTTAGCGAATCCCATAGTTTATTTCGATATTGCACCGATAGATTTGTTTTGCCTACTGAGGGAGTATTGTCGAATCTCCCTTTTACATAGGAGCCTTGTAGCTTTGCAGAAAAGAGATCGCGTGAATATTGGGCCCCCATCGATACCGTTTCGATGGTATTATTTTTCTTCAAATCGTAGTTCATCGTACTCACACCTCCCAATACCTGCGAAGAGAGCGCATTTTGAGAGTACTGAAGCGTTTTTTTTTCGCATCCACCCTGATGGTATGCCCATATCGGAAGCGACGTATTGCAAGGGGAAACGAAAATATTATTCTCCATCCCCGGCAATGCAGTCGCAAATACAATTCCTATGAGACTACTCCATCGCACCTATAAACACCTATCCATTAAAAAATGAGGAAATTATAGCGCAATAGAAAAATTTACTTTTTATATTTTCCCAAAATCCCTAAAAATGTCGGAATATTTGCACCGCCGTCATGACGACCGATTTTTTTCCCTTTTGCATCCAAAAAATGGAATGTCGGAGTTCCGATATACCCTAATCCCTCAGGGATGAAATCTTTGTGAATATCAAGATGAACGGGGACAAAGTTTTTATTGATCTCATTTTCCACCGCTTTTTCTTCAAAAACGATATCGTTCATATATTCGCACGCCGGGCACTCTTCTCTCGAGAGCATCACCATTACCTTTTTCTTCTCTTTTACCGCCTGAGCTAACGCCGCATCATACGATGATGCCCATTTGATCTCTGCCAATGCCAAACTGGCCATTACCGATAAAACTAAAAATATTTTTCCCATTAGATTGCTCCCAAATGTTTTAGAAATTCATCGCTTGTTTTAAATCCGATGATATCGGCGCTTTTTATCCGCTCACCGTTCTCATCAAAAAATAAGATCGCCGGTGGCCCGAAAATACTGTATTTAGAACTGATCGCACGTGCTGCCTCATCATTTGCCGTCAAATCGACTTGAACCAGAACATAGTTATCCATCGCACTTTTCACTGCTTCATTACTAAAAGTTTTCTCTTCCAGTTCTTTGCATGCACTGCACCAATCGGCATAAAAATCGACCATCACTTTTTTCCCTTTATTTTCTGCCAAAATGGCATCCAATTCTTCAATCGACGTGATTTTCTCAAAGGTTTTATGTTGAGGCTGGACAACGGACGGCATAGAATCATGATTTGGTAAAAACGGATCAAGCGGATGAAGTGGATTTTTGGCTCCCGCCATCCCTCCAATCAATAAACTGATCCCATACAATAAAACCATAAATCCTAGGGCTTTAACGTTTGCACGGGAACTCCATGAGGGATGTTCCCCTAACGGTTCCAAAGCGTTCATATTGATCGCCACAAAAATCGCCAAACCGCCCCATAACAACAATGTTGTGTTTTCATCCAACACACGCCCTATCATCCAAATCGCAATACCGAGCAACATAACACCGAATACCGCTTTGATGATGTCCATCCACATCCCCGGCTTCGGCATAAATTTACCCGACGTAGTCCCTACAATCAGCAATGGAATACCCATACCGATAGAGAGTGAGAAGAGTGCGACACCTCCAAGCAATGCATCACCCGTTTGTCCGATGTAAATCAGTGCCCCTGCCAGCGGTGCCGCGACACACGGTCCGACGATCAACGCTGACAAAAAGCCCATGATCGCTATCCCGATCACTCCGCTTCGCTGAGAACCCATTTTACTCAAACGCGATTGGATGAAGTTTGGAATTTGCAATTCATAAACATCGAACATCGACAGTGCCAAAAGGACAAAAATAAGGGCAAAGAGGGTAATAACCCACGGCGTTTGAAACGCTGCTTGAAGATTTGCTCCGAAAAGGCCAGCCAAAACACCCGCAATCGTATACGCTACCGCCATAGACAATACATAGACAAGTGAAAGGAAAAACGCCCTTTTTGCCCCCATCCCTTTGCCCTGAGCCAAGATAACGGACGAGATAATCGGGATCATCGGAAATACGCACGGAGTCAACGCGAGCAATAATCCAAATCCAAAAAAGCTCAAAATGATAAACCAAAGACTTCCCCCCTGAATCACCTGCGCAATCTGATCGGTTTCTGAGGTTTTCACCACCGCTTTAGGAGGGGTTGCTTCCAAACTCGCTCTCTCAACCGCAGGAGCTTTTAAAATGGAACTGCCGGACGGACTTCTCTTACTCAATTTATCGGCATCAACGGTAATATCAAGGAGAGTTTCCATCGGTTCATAACACAATCCGGCAGCTGAACATCCTTGATACGAGAGTTTCACTTTGAGCGTTTGTTCCCCTGTAATATCAGAACTTTTTGAGAGCCCAATTCGAACCGCCGGTGAAGATTCATAAACGCTCTCCCCCTCGTGTTTAACCGCATCGGCCATTGTGATCGAAGCAAAATCAATCCCGTCTTTGGGATCGGCATCTTCGATTTTCAGTTTATCCGCATAAATATAGATTTGATCGCCCAACTCGATTTCAATACCGATTGTAGAAGGATCAATCATGCTGATTTTGGGTTTGAATGCTTCATCCGGCTGCAAAAATCCAACAGCCCAAATATTTAATGAAATAAGTAAAAAGAATAGCAAACGCATAAATGACCCCAGAAAAAATTTATCTCTATTTTATCGCAATTAACTGTTACGAAACCCACAGAGCAACATTGTTAATATTTTTCAGCTTCATTATAGCCTCAAATGCTACACTACACGCAATAATCCTATGGAGAATGATATGTCAAACCGCCTTGCACTTGAAGATTCCCCTTATCTCCAGCAGCACAAAGAGAATCCCCTGGAATGGTATCCATGGTGTGATGAAGCATTTAATCGGGCCAGAGAAGAGCACAAAGCGATCTTTATCTCTATCGGATACAGCAGCTGCCATTGGTGCCATGTGATGGAGCATGAAGTGTTTGAAAACACTGAGATTGCGGCTTTTGTCAATCAACACTTCATCTGTATCAAAGTGGATCGTGAAGAGCGCCCCGACATCGACAAGCATTACCAAGAACTTCATCTCCTCCTCAACCGCCGAGCCGGAGGATGGCCTCTCTCTATTTTCTGCACCCCTGAAAACAAACCTTTTTACGCCGCCACCTATATCCCCCCCACTAATAAAGAGCGAATGATGGGATTTAGTGAACTTACCGCTATTATCGCCGAAAAAATAGCCCAAAATGATGAAAAACTGTTTCAAAACGCCGATGAGATCAGCGGATTTCTCCGCCCGAACAACGACCCTGTCCAAGCAACAAACTTGAACGATAAAATCATTACCCAATTTGCCCTCCAAGCCGAACACAACTATGATCAGATAAACGGCGGATTCTCTAAATCTCCTAAATTCCCCCATGTCTCGACACTCCAAACACTCCTCACGATGGAGAGGCTCCAAAACAACAACAAAATAAAATCGATGATTACCCACACTCTCGATTCTATGGCATTGGGCGGGATGTACGATTTGATCGACGGCGGTTTTTGCCGTTACAGTACGGATGAGGCGTGGCTGGTTCCCCATTTCGAAAAAATGACCTACGACAACGCCTTGCTCTGTGCTCTGTATGCTGAAGCGGGAAGGGTGTATAAAGAGGAAAAATATCTCAAAATTGCTCGTGAAAGCGCTGATTTCATGATCAATTTCATGATGGAAGAGGATCTTTTTTACAGTGCTAGCGATGCCGATTCTGAAGGAGAAGAGGGAAAATATTTCATATACAGCTATGATGAAATTATTACTGCACTCGAAAGTGCCTCTGTTTCTCAGCCCCATGAAGCGGCAAAGATAATCGGTGCAACACCTGAGGGAAATTTTGAGGGGAATACTATCATTCGTTTATCGTCTCACGATCGCCCTGAGTGGTTTGACGAATTTCGTTTGCAATTGCAAACATTCAGACAGCACCGAATCTACCCTTTTATCGACCGGAAAGTGATCACGGCATGGAATTCCATGATGATTAAATCCCTTTTTATTTTAGGTAAAACCGATCCACACTACACTGAACAAGCAATCAAGAGCTTAGAGAAACTCAAATCAACCATGTTCTTAAAAGATCAGCTCAAACACTCGACCCTTATCCATAAAACACCGAAAATCGATGCGTTTTTAGAGGATTATGCCTATTTGTGCGGCGCATTGATCGAAGGATATCAGTCAACGCTAAATGAGAGCTATCTTATCAATGCACAGCGATTTGCCAACAAAGCTCTGGAACTCTTTTACGAAGGGGGAAAATGGTATTTTAGCCGTGGAGCCTTTACAACGGTGGCGGAGCTTGATGATGGTACCTACCCTAGCGCCTTAGGAATTATGGTCAATGTCATGTTTACTCTTGGTATATTGGTCGATCCGAAATACCGCCATTTTGGGTTTAAAAGCCTCGAATACGTCTCAATCAAGCTGATGAAAACACCGATCTACTATCCGACACTTACCGGTGAAGTGATCCGTCATCTCAATGAGCAGCGCCTTATCAAAAACAAATCGGTAAACCTATCTCAAATCATCCAACCTCTGAACTACCCGTTTGTTCTCCTCAAAAATGATGAATCTCTCGATGAATTTACCATTTGCGGTGAAAGTTCCTGTTTCGTCGCAACCAAAAATATTAAGAATATTGACGATTTAATCAACTCAACGTTATAATCAAAAAAAGGAGTGAGAATTAATGGGCGCTAAACACTCTATGGCAACAACAGAGATTGCCGAAGCTACACAAATCGAAGATATCGTTCATGAAGATAGACGTAAAGATCAGGTGATACCTTCAGATGAAAAACGCAAAAGCGGTTCCAAAGAAGAGCGGCTTCCGGTGTGGATCAAGCAATCTGTTCTAGAGTACGAAAAAGATCTCAAAAGTCTCCAAATTGAATTGCTGAAACTTCAAAATCATGTCAAAGATAAAGGGATTAAAATCCTCATGATTTTTGAAGGACGTGATGCGGCAGGAAAAGGGGGAACCATCAAACGGATTACCGAACACCTGAATCCTCGCGGTGCCCGTGTCGTAGCCCTTGACAAACCTTCCGATGTCGAAAAAACGCAATGGTATTTTCAGCGCTATTCTCAGCACCTTCCCAGCGCGGGAGAGATTGTCTTGTTCGATCGAAGCTGGTATAACCGAGGAGGTGTTGAACCCGTAATGGGATTTTGTACCCCCGAAGAGCATCAAGAGTTTTTGAATCATGTCAGTGAATTTGAGCGGATGCTTGTAAACTCCGGCATAATCTTGTTTAAATTCTATTTTTCCGTTTCTAAAACTGAACAAGCCAGACGATTTAAAGAGCGCAAAACCGATCCTCTCAAACAGTTCAAACTCTCCCCAGTTGATGCTGCGTCTCAAGAATTATGGGACAAATATACAACTGTCAAACACTCCATGCTCAAAGCATCCCATACCGGTTCCACTCCATGGATTATCATCCGATCCGATAACAAGAAAAAAGCCCGTATCAATTGTATCAGACACATTTTATCCAGCGTTCAATACCCTTCCAAAAATCCGCCGAATTTAAAAACGTCGAAAAAAATTCTGATTTGGGGAGATGAAGAGATTAAACTCATGGAGACGATGATGTTAGGGAAAGATGATAAAGGGCTACAGAAAAAAGGGTAACCCTTGAGGGTTAGAGAAATTTGAGAATTTCAGCTTCGATATTCTCTTTTTCGATGACCGTAGATTGTGTAATCGGTTTATCGAATAACCCTTTGATCATTGGAGGAATAGGAGTTTTAGCGATTTTACTGATCGATTCGAGTGCATCAATGTCATTTGCATCTTTTTCTCCGGTAAGAGCGTTCGCAATGGTCGGAGAAAATTTTGTCCACTCCGCAGTAGAGTAGACAATCGTTTTTAGCGGCTGCGTTGCGCAACAGTCATATGCTTTAAAGCAGGTGGCCGTATGAGGATCCATCAAATAACCGGTATCGAAGGCCTCTTTGATATACCCTTTTCCTTCTGCTCCATTGCAATAATCGGCCGCAAAGAAGTTTTGGAGTTTCATCGTTTCATCATCATTCAATGCATAAAAACGTTCCGCTTCCAATCCTGCCATCAACTCTTTAGTCCGTCCATATCCGAAAAGATCAAACAAAATACGTTCAACATTGCTGGAGATCAAAATATCCATCGCCGGAGAGGTCGTAGCCACAACATGCTCACCACGCAAATCATAGCGCCCAGTATTGATCAGGCGGGTAAGGACATTGTTCTCATTGGATGCGATAATAATCTTCTCAACCGGAAGTCCCATTTTATAGGCGTAATATCCCCCAAGAGCATTCCCGAAATTTCCGCTTGGGACATCAAGATACACTTTTTCACCCATCGCAATAACATTTTGGCGAATCAGCTCAAGATAACTGTGAATGTGATAGATAATCTGAAAAATAATTCGTCCGAAGTTAACTGAGTTCGCCGCTGAAAGAGAGATATTTTTAGCTTTCAATGCCTCTTTAAAGGTTGTGGAACCGAGAAGTCGTTTGAGTGCACTTTGGGCATCGTCAAAATCGCCGTGAATGCCGATCACTTTTAGATTTTTCGCATCTTCGGTCACCATTTGGAGGCGCTGAACGTCCGATGTTCCCCCATCAGGATAGAGACATGCGACACGAACATTGGCTCTGTTTTTAAATGTCTCTAATGCTGCAGGACCGGTATCGCCGCTCGTTGCTGCCAAAATCAGATACTCTTCGCCGCGCTTTTGGGCGATTGAGCTGAGAACGACACCGAACGGTTGAAGCGCCATATCTTTAAATGCGCGGGTTGGGCCGTGATAAAGTTCACTGACATAAAGATCATCACGCACTTTTACAACAGGAACAGGATTGGAAGGATCATCAAATTTATCATAAAGCGACAGCGCCTCATCGATCACGGATGGCTCAATATCGATTGCCAGCGTTGTGAGTAAATCTTTGGCCAGTTCTTTGTACGATGAGTTTAAATGTTTTGAGAGAAACGCTTCACCAAGGTTAGGAAGTTCACTGGGAACATACAATCCGCCGAATGATGCGATAGGACTTAAAATCGCCTCTGAAAAGGTAACCTGCTGTGGATGAACTCCGTCATTTCCGCGTGTTTCAATAAATTTCATTGCTTCACTTTATAAAATTTTCGTGATTATAACAAAGCACCACTCAGTGCTTGCTTAGAGGGTGATTTGTGTCCCTACTCCCTCTGAGGTGAAGAGTTCGAGTAAAATAGCGTGTTCTATCCGCCCGTCAATGATATGGGCTTTTTGAACCCCTGCATCGACCGCTTCCAAACACGAATCGACTTTTGGAACCATCCCGCCGATAATCGTACCGTCTGCTTTGAGCGCTTCAACCTCTGCTTCGGTCAGGGTCGAGAAAAGTTCTTTTTCTTTGTTCAATACCCCCGGAGTATCGGTCATAAAAATCACTTTACAGGCACCGATTGCTGCGGCTACGGCTGACGCGGCGAGATCGGCATTGATGTTATACCCCGGATGACCAACGATAGCATCCGCTCCGATTGGAGCGATAACCGGAATAAACCCTTCGCGTAAAAGATTATGGATCACTTCCGCATTCACACTTTCCACCCGTCCGGTAAGACCGAATTTCGCTTCGTCTTTAGGTTTAGCTTTCAGGAAATGGGCATCTTTACCGCTGATACCGATCGCTTTTGCACCGTAGGAATTGAGAAGTGAAGTAATCTCTTTATTGATCTCACCGCTGAGCACCATCTCAACAATCCGCATAACCTCAGGTGTACTGACACGCTCACCGTCGATAAACTCGGTCGGGATTTTTAGATCGCCGAGAAGCTGAGAGATACGGCTTCCGCCGCCGTGTACGATGACGACTTTCACCCCGACGAGATGAAGAAGAACAATATCTTGAGCAAATTTGGCTTTTAATTCATCCGAGCTTTGTGCTGACCCGCCGTATTTAATGACAACAATCTCATCACGAAACTCTTTAATGAACGGCATCGCGTCCATCAGGGTTTTGACGGTATCAATCTTTTTTTGCATCAGCGTATTCCTTGACAATTTTTATCAGTGTTTCATCCAGTTCCAACGAAAGTTCTAAAACGGACAAATTAAGATTCATAGACGACATTTTAACCAAGTCTTTTGAAGTTACCAATAAGCTCGTAGCCCCTGTCCGCTCCACTATCGCTTCGAGTTCCCACGGTGTAAAAAAATGGTGATCTTCAAAATAGACTTTTTCGATTGTCTCAGGCAAATACGGCTCTAGTCGCTCAGGACGGGCAATCGCCGTAACCAGTACCATTTTTGCCGTAGGGTTCCGGACACTCACGGAGCGTTGAAAGGATTTTCCCTCATAGAGCATAATAACCTGTTTATCATGCCACAATTTCTCTCGATACGCCCCTGATGGAAGACAAAAACGATTCGGCGTCTCAACGTCAATCACAAGATCAAGTTTATCGATTCGGTGTTTTCCATACCCGTCATCGAGTAGTACGACCTCACACCCCATCGACACCGCTTCGGCAATTCCACGCTCTCGAATCTCACTCACAATCACTGTCGCATTAGGAAGAGTCTTTGCATAAAGCATCGCTTCATCACCGCTTTTGATCACATCACAGAGAATCGTCGATTTATCTTTAACAACCACCATCCCATGGCTTTTACGGCCGTATCCGCGTAATACTATCGCCGGTTTTTCAAACTGCTTTGCCAATTCTATGACAACAGGGGTTTTTCCGCTCCCCCCGACGGTCAGATTTCCGACACTTATAACCGGAATTCCCATAAACTTTGGGCGGCTTTGACGATACCGTACATACGCGATAAGACAATACAACCAACTCAAAGGCAAAAGTAAAAAAGAGAGGATTTTTTGGATCAGCGAAGGGGTATAAAGATACCCTTCACCCCACTGAACGAACCAATGTTTCAAACGCGTGTTGCGGCTACGTCCAAAATTGCGTCACAAATTTCTTCTACCTGATCGTCGCTAAGTGCCGCGTAGTTCGGGATAGAGAGAACTTGCTGATAGTTACGTAGTGCAAGCGGAAAATCGTTAACACGCAATGAATATTTTGACTTATAATAGCTCAACAAATGGAGCGGAATATAATGCAGTCCGCATTCAATCCCGCGAGCGGCTAATTCTCGCGCAAATGAGTCACGGTTTTTATCAACTTTTATAATATAAAGAGCATACGCATGCTCATCATTGGCAACAGGAAGTTTGATATGGGGTGCATCGGATAAACGTTCGTTGAAAATTTCAGCAATTTCACGCTGACGCGCTATATTTTCATCTTGTTTCTCTAACTGCACGAGAATCGTCGCTGCATCCAGAGGACTCATCATGTATTGACTCCCGATATCGGTCACATCATAAATATAGCCCAATCCCTCATCTTCGATAACCATTGCATGATTGCGGAGTGATTTGGCACGTTCCATGATCTCTTCATCATCACACACCATCATTCCTCCGTTGCAAACATTACGGCGTAAATGGGGACTGAAATCAAAACAGGTGATATCGGCACCGGTAGAACCGATTTTTTGCCCGTTATACGTCGCACCCAATGCATCCGAAGCGTCCTCAACGATTTTGACATCATACAATTTTGCAATGGCATACAAACGATCCAGTTCAACGCTTTGTCCTGCTACGTGAGAGACAATCACCGCTTTAAGTTTTTTGGATTTATTTTCACTCAAATACGCTTCGAGTTTATCCAAATCGATGGTAAAGGTATCAGGATTGATATCGATAAAAATCGGTTCTGCATCAAAATGGCGCACCACTTCAGGAACAGAAGGATACGCATTAATCGAACAAAGGACTTTGTCTCCTCGTTTAAGGTCAATCGCCAACATCGCTAAATGAAGTGCTGACGTCCCGTGTGACGTGGCCAGTGCATAGGTGGCACCCACATACGATTCAAATGCCGCTTCTAAATCTTCAATGATATTAGGAGCCTCGCCATCGAGAACTTCATCGATCTTTTCACGTTCATCTCCGCCAACTTCGACGCGGTAAAAGGGGATACTCATTTTTCTTCCTTTATAAGGTTATATCTCTGGGATAATTAAAATCATGATTGACCGTCCGTGAGGTCAACTTCGCTATTACAGGCATTTTACGTTTAAACTGATTCTTATATATTCTTGTCACTATCATATCGACCAACTCAGGATTTTCTCCAGTCGCAATCATCTCTTCAGAGGTGTGCCTCTCTTCTACGTAACGTTTTAAGACACGATCCAGCTCGCTGTAGGGATATCCGATTTCCGTTTCATCGCTCTGACCTGCCCACAAATCCGCAGACGGGGGCTTATCGATAATTGAGCTTGGAATCCCTAAATAACGGGCCAATTCAAATAGTTCGGTTTTATACAAATCCCCGATAGGATTAAGCGCACTGGCTAAATCCCCATACAGAGTCCCGTATCCAAGCATCAGTTCGCTTTTGTTGCTGGTTCCCAGTACCAAAGCTCCCTCTCGCGCCGAAATATCAAAAAGCGTTACCATCCGTAACCGAGCCGAAAGATTACCTACCCGAAGCGGTGACATTTCGGGACTTTCATACGCACGCAGCATTGGCTCAATACTATGAGTTTCAGCACGCAGGGAAAACGCGGCACACAATTCCTCCGCATCATCCAAAGAATTTTGAGATGAATAGTGTGAGGGCATTTTGACGCAAAGCAAATCATCCCCGAACGTACGATGCGCCAGCACCGCTACGACGGCGGAATCAATCCCTCCGCTCAAACCGACAATCACTTTTTTCAGCCCTGTTTTACGAACTTCTTGACTCAAAAATTCGCTCAAATACCGGCTGATCAGCTCGTATTTACCCACCGCTTAACCTTATTTTTGTATTAACAATTTGCATTATAACTAATTTTGGTAACGAAGTATCAACACGAAGTAAATGAAATTTTGGAGAGTTCATCCTTGGTAAATCCAGCATTACGCCGTGCTTCGCAATTAATATCGATTTTACGGGGAAAACTGTGAGGATAGTGTTTTTCGATAATCTCAAAATAACTTGAGCTCTCTTTCCCTTCCACTCTACAAGCATATTCAAACCACACATCCCCTTTACGGACATGATCGACCTCTTCGGCTAAAATCACGTTTAATGCCGCCATGATCTTTTGAATCATCGGATCACTCCGATGGGAATACAGCTTTTTTAAGATCAAGGGCGTAGCATCCAATCCGTTTGCCTCAAGATACCTCGGAACTACCGCCATCCGTTCATGCAGTCCCAGAGTCCGCTGTGACGCTTCAAAAAGCGCATCGTGCACCGGATATTCCCCATAAAAACTCCCCAACTCTCGAAGCAGCCCTTCTATCATCTCAAAATGGCGAACCTCATCGTCGGCTACAACCAACCAATCCTCTTCAAATGCCTCAGGGCAATCGCGAAAACGGTACACCGCATCCAACGCCAGATCAATCGCACTGTATTCGATATGGGCAATCGCATGAAGCAATAAAATTTGACCGTGAGGAGTACCCAGTTTGGTCCGTTTTGGAACCTCTTTTGGATCGATGATCGTACAATGTTCACGATACGAGGGGTGGCTAAAAACGGTGAAAGGGGTACTCATATCACGATAAATATCGCCGTTACGATAAAGGGTATAAAAGGTTTTGAATGCAGCGATTTTTTCGCTTGGGATAGAGGCCGTTAAAATAGTTTCAAGAGTGTTGTAAAGTTCCATGTGGTAATTATGCTAAAATTTGTCTAAAAAAGAGCCTATGATGGAAATCCTAAAACGCCCGATGGGTGAGTATCAAACCAACTGTTATATTGTAAAAGAGGGTGATAAAGAGATCATCATCGATCCGGGAATGGGGGCTACCGAGTGGGTACTGGCAAACGTTACAAACCCCGTCGCTATTCTCAATACCCACGGGCATTTTGACCACGTGTGGAGTAACAGCGAACTGCAACAAAAATTGAAGATCCCTCTTTACACCCCCAAAGGGGATCTCATGCTGCTCCAAAACAGTACATGGATGCCGGGATTACCACCATCCAAACCCGATGTCGAAGTAAATGGTGATGAAATCTTTGATATTTCAGGGATTGAGGTAAAGTTTCACCACTTTCCGGGACATTGTCCGGGGTGCTCGATGATCGAAATCGGTGATGTGATGTTTAGCGGCGATTTTTTATTTAAAAATTCGATCGGGCGAGTTGATTTCCCCTACTCTGATCCCGAAGCGATGAAAATAAGCTTGAAAAAGTTTTCACAAATGAGCGGGAACAAAACACTCTATCCCGGACATGGAGAAGCGACCAGCGTAGAGGCGGAACAACGCCATGTCGATTATTGGATTCGCGCGATTTAAACGTCCGTATTCTTCATCAAATCCAAACGCAATACATGGCGTTCGGTGACAACGGTTTTGAAATCCCCTTCAAAGACCTTGATCTCATGGACATAACCTTTAACCGATACGTTTCGTTTTCGTCCCTCTTTTTGGTGTTCACTTGCTTCAAAAGTAACGATATCTCCGATTCTCACCGGAGCTAAAAAAAGACAATTACACGAAGCCAATACGACATTAGGTTCATTGACCGCTGCCATAGCGGCAAAATCAGCTGCACTGAAAATAAAGCCGCCATGTACCAGCCCCACTTCATCCGCACGCATTACTTCTGTTGTTTCTAGCGAAACTTTTGCGTAGCCAATTTGTAATTTGACTATTTCACCACTGTAAACCGTATTGATTCTCTCATGAGTATTCAACGAAGTTTGCTGATTGATCGCGACCTGAATCGATTCTTCTGTTTCTGTTTGATTGTTTGACAAAATTATCCCTTTTTAATCCGAACATATCCCCGAACCGGTGCCGGGTATCCTTCAACTGTTTTGGTAGTATCGGCAGGATCGAGAAAATCTTCAAGACTTTGCGATTCAATCCAAGATGTTTTGCGCTGTTCATCCGAGGTTGTCACAACACTGCCAAGTACTTCAAAAGAGGTAAATCCGGCACGGATACACCAGTTCTCTAACGCTTTAAGGGTCGGAACGAAATAAACATTGGTAATTTTCGAGTAACTCTCGCTCGGACAAAGAGCGTACGGTTCTTCCCCCTCAATGATAAAGGTGTCGAGATAAATCTCACCCCCCTCCGCCAAGCCTTGTCCCAAGGCCTTAATCATTGCAATGGGATCGCTGCGGTGATACAATACCCCAAGACAAAAAATGATATCAAATTTTTCCTCGTAAAACGGGAGATGTTCCACCCCCAGAAGTTCATACACAATTTCGCTTTTAACGTAATGGTTGATCAAATCAAACTGTGATTTAAACAGAGCCGATGGATCAAAGCCGACCACTTTTGCCGGAGCGTCTTCGAGGAATCGGAACATATAATAGCCGTTGTTACACCCGATATCGGCTACTTTTTTACCGCTCAAATTAAAATGGGGACGGAGAAAATTGTATTTAAGATCACTGCGCCACTCAGTATCGATAAACAGACCAAACAGATCAAATGGCCCTTTGCGCCATGGCATCATCAAACGTGCGATTCGTTCAAGCTCATCTACATCAACCGCATCATTGCTTCTGAGGCTTACCGTATTATCTAAATCAACCTCGGCAGTGATATGAGGAAGCTGATTCAGCGCTTCACGCAGTGGAGCAATATTTTTCCATGTCATCCATTTTTGTCGCTCTTGCCGAATTGCATTTAAATCCATCATGGCTCCTCACAATAATCTCGAAATTTTATCCATATTAGGCTAAAATGGCACCATGCGTATAGAAAAAAAAGCCACTCTCATCTCCACCATCGTCGCCTTTTTACTGGTGGCATTTAAACTCACTGTCGGGATTATCAGCGGCTCCGTTGCCGTCCTTGCTTCCGCTATCGACTCACTCCTCGATACGGTTATTTCCCTCTTTAACTATTTTGCACTGCATAATTCCGATAAAGAACCGGATGAGCATTTCAACTTCGGTCGTCGAAAACTTGAACCGCTTGCCGCAGTAATTGAAGGGACGATCATCAGCCTTTCAGCACTTTTTATCCTCTACACCGCTATTTCTAAAATGGTTCAAGGGAGCGTAATAAACCATCTGGATCTCTCCATCTGGGTCATGGGTGCGTCACTGATCATCACGACAGGTCTTGTCATCTTTTTAACTTTGATCGCTAAGAAAACCGGCAATATGGTCATTCAAGCCGATGCACTCCATTACAAAACCGATTTACTGAGTAACGGAGCTGTTTTAATCTCACTGATTGTTATCACCTTTACCGACTACACCTTTATCGATCCTCTATTGGGGATTGGAATCAGTATCTACATGATTTATTCGGCTTATCCGATCATCAAAGAAGGGGTTCTCATGCTCCTCGATGCGGCACTCGATCCTCAAAGTGTCACTAAGATTAATAAATTACTCAATAATCAGCTCGATATCAGCGGATATCATGACCTCCGTACGCGCAGTTCAGGATCCGATATTTATCTGAGTGTTCATGTTGTTTTTAGTATCAGCACATCGCTCTATGATGCTCACATGGTAGGAGACCGGATTGAACTGGCTCTTAAAAATCTTTTCCCCGAAAATAATGTTTACCCCCTTATCCATCTCGATCCGTACGATGATTCTGAAGTAGAAGATTGAGAATTAGCAAGTTTTTAAACGAAATTACTCTCTTGGAGAGCGAACAATCTTCGCTCTAAACGCTCGATTGCCGTTATCAGCTTTTCAGAAATTGTTTTTAGCTCTTTATAATGCTCTTTTGCTATTTCTTGACTTTCCGGAGAGATTTTTTTTCGTGTCCCAAAAAATTTTGAGAAAAAAGAGCGGTCTTCATCACTGAAATAAATTTTAAAGATTTTCATATAGATATCGTGAAGTTCATAATGGAGCGCCTCAATCTCTTTGAGACAATCCATACTTGGAATCCGATTGAGTCTTTGTCCTTCGCCATAAAACCATTGTCCAAATTTACAATCGGTACAGCTGACCGGGACCTGTTCTTTTTCAACCGGAAGCCCTTCGATAAGGGCATGTGCGCGATGAACCCATGAGATATGAGCCTTTTTCGCGTTATGAAGATGGGTAAGAGTCTCTTCTTTTTTCATATAATATTCTTTCATTTGAGATTATTAGCCATTAAAAGGATAATAATACCATTTTTATATCACAACAATATAACACTGATCTATAAAATAATTAACAAAAATACGATTATCGGGCGTATTCTACCGCACGGCTTTCACGTATCACGCTCACTTTGATTTCACCCGGAAACTGCACTTTTTGAGAAATCTCATCAGCAATCTCTCGTGCAATCAATACCGTTTCATCATCATTGACACTTTGAGCACTCACGATAACCCGAACTTCACGCCCTGCATTAATCGCATAGGCTTGTTTAACCCCTGCTTTTTGGGTTGCAATCTCTTCGATTTCGCTTACCCGGCGTAAAAAACTTTCCAGCACTTCTCGACGAGCACCCGGACGGGCGGCAGAGAGGGTATCTGCGGCGCACACTGCGGCGCACTCGATGCTTTTGATCTCTTCATGACCGTGATGAGCATAAATAGCGTTGATCACCACCGGGTCCTCGTTGTAACGTCGACAGAGTTCCACGCCGATATCGACATGATTCCCTCCATTTTCTTGAGTCAGAGTTTTACCGATATCGTGTAGTAATCCGGCACGACGGGCGAGTTTCACATCCCCTCCCATCTCAGATGCCATAATTCCGGCCAGATGAGCTACTTCGAGGGTATGTGCCAATGCATTTTGCCCATAACTGGAGCGGTATTTGAGCCGTCCGATCAGTTTAGTGAGCTCTGAATGGATACCTTGTAACCCCATCTCAAAAATGATCTCTTCCCCTTCACGGGTCATTTCCTCATCAAATTCATCGCATACTTTTTGGTATACCTCTTCGATACGTGCAGGCTGAATCCGACCGTCTTGAACCAACAGTTCGATCGTTTTTACCGCAATCGCACGACGATAGAGATTAAATGAACTCACGATAATCGCGTTCGGCGTTTCATCGATGATAATATCGACTCCGCTCACCATCTCTAGCGCCTTAATATTGCGCCCCTCTTTTCCGATAATACGCCCCTTGAGCTCGTCATCATCGAGGTGGATAACACTGATCAGCCGTTCAGCCGCATACTCTCCCGCAAAGCGAGACGTTGCTTGCGCCAAAATATAGTTGGCTTTACGCTTAAGCTGTTCCTTGGATTGTTCGTCCAATTCACGCATGTGTCGCGCTAAATCCAAACGGGCATCTTCGCGCACCTGCTCTAAAAGAATCGTTTTTGCTTCCTGCACCGATAATCCGGCACGCTGTTCAACGATCACCTTAACTTGTTCACTTTTTTGGCGGTAGTCTTCTTTTAATTTCTCTAAAGCACGTTCATTACGTTCTAAATTGAGACGTCGATTTTCAACATTCGATCGCTCGTGCGCTATCTTCTCTTCTTCATTGTGACGAAGCAGTTCAAATTCACGCTCAACGCGTTCAATTTTTTCTTCACGCATCGAGAGATCTTTTTTGACCTGATCATACGTCTCATCGTAATGTTTTTGTGCCTCTTTTTCGATCTCACGCGATCGCAGTGAAGCACGTTCTAAAATCATTTGTGCTTCGTTTTCAATCGCTTTCGATTTTGCTTTCGCTTGTTCTAAATAAAGATCAAAATGTGAGGCGGTAATCTTTTTTGAAATTAAAAATCCGACTAACCCGCTGATGAGGGCAACTGCGCCCCCTACGAGTAGGCTGTTTAACATTGGTTTTCCTCATGCCCTGAGCCCCGTAAGGGGTAATGAGCAGGTCTCCTTGCACGTCGTAATCATCACATACATTTTGCGCCGTTTGACACGCGCATGATTGAATAAAAATCGTAAATGGTTTCGTTTTCAGGGTCGGAAAAAATCGATCATACATCCCCTTACCGAAACCTACTCGGCGCAATGACCCGTCTACCCCTACTACAGGGACAATAGCTACATCTATTAAATTATATTTTCTATACGAATTCCGTGGCTCATAAATCCCAAAAGCTTTACATTCCAACGGGTGCCTAAATGGTACCATTTTGAAACTGACGCCATCCATAAACGGTAAATATACTTCTTTTGTACGACGCAATAATTGAATTGTTTTACGAATATCGGCTTCAAAACCAATCGGCCAATAGACCAATATCCGTTTTCCCGCTAAAGCTTTTAAGACCTGTTGCAATTGGCTGTTAACGGTTGCATCACGAACTTTTTTGGTACTGGGAGAGAGAGACTTGAGCCGATTCAAACAATGAGCTCTAAAATCACTTTTGGACACTTTTTACCTTTGCTTCGTTATAATCTTCATTATTTTATCTAAAAAAAGGTTTTGTATGCGTTTTTCAACACTCCTAATCCCTTTATTCTCATTAACCCTCCTCTTTCAAGGTTGTTCCGAAGAATCTTCTGATGAGGCAATGGTTTCAACGGCTAATTTTGCCCTTATGGACACCCAAGGCAAAAGTTACAACGTTGAAAAAAAAGGGACTAATTTTACCCTTGATGCCGGAGAGGACAAAGTCGTATTGTTTGATATCTTCGCTACGTGGTGTCCTCCCTGCCAAGCCGAAGTGATGCATCTGGGGAATTTACAGAAAAAATACGGAGACGATCTGATTATCATGGGAGTTACCATCGAAGAGGATAAAAGTAATGCTGAACTTGATGCCTTCCGTGAAAAATACAAAGGGGGCGAATACCTCATCTCCAACAAAGCCGATAACCAAGAGCTCGCCCGCGCCATTGCTTCAACGATTGGGGTAGGACAACAGTTTCCGATTCCGTTGATGGTTTTGTATAAAAACGGTGAGTATGTTACCCACTATGCCGGAGCCACCCAAGAAGAGATCATCGATCACGATATCGCTACGGCATTAGGAAAATAAATATGTTCAGTTTTATTAAAAAAGGGCTTCAAAAAACCGTTGAAGCTATCAGTGCCATTATCCCCGATAAAAAAGCGACCATCAGCAAAGACGATCTTGAGAATATCCTCCTCGAAGCCGATGTCGAATACGATCTTGTCGAAATCATCCTTCGTGAACTTTATCAAGAGAACATCACCCGCGATCAACTCCGTTCCAAACTTCTTGCGACGCTCAGTTTCGCCCAAAATACCCTTGCCGATAATCCCGACAAACCGACGGTGAGTCTTATCATCGGGGTCAACGGTGCCGGCAAAACAACGACAATTGCTAAACTGGCTCAACATCATTTAAACAACGGTGAGCGGGTAATCCTCGGTGCGGGTGATACGTTCCGCGCCGCCGCCATCGAGCAGCTCACGAGATGGGCGGATAAACTCGATGTCCCGATCATATCATCGCGCCAAGGGCATGACCCGAGCGCAGTTGCCTACGATACGATCGAATCAGCCAAAGCACGCGGATTTGAGCAGGTAATCATCGACACTGCCGGACGGCTCCATACCCAGACAAACCTCGGTAATGAGTTGAAAAAAATTGTCCGTATCTGCGACAAAGCCCACGCAGGCTCACCGCACCGTAAAATCCTCATCCTAGACGGGACACAAGGCTCTTCCGCCATTGCGCAAGCCAAAGCGTTTAATGAGATGGTAGGAGTAGATGGAATCATCATCACCAAACTCGACGGTACGGCCAAAGGGGGATCGGTATTCTCTATCGCCTATGCCCTCTCGCTCCCGATTCTCTATATCGGGGTTGGTGAACAACCTGAGCATTTAATTCCGTTTGATAAATACGAATTTGTGGATGGGATTTTGGATGCAATTTTTGGGGAAGAACCCAACAAATAATGGCAAAGAAAAAAAATGTCCTCTTCGAATGTCAAAACTGCGGGTTCACCACCCCAAAATGGATGGGAAAATGTACCAACTGCGGCGGATGGGACAGTTTTGTCGAGCTGAGTGAACAACAGCAAGAGGTGATCAAACTCACCTCAACCTCTTCACCATCAGCCGGGGCAAAAGCCAAAGAGATCACCCAAATACTCGAGGAGTATACCGAACGATTCACCAGTGACGATGCCGAACTCGACATGGTGCTCGGTGGCGGTGTCGTTCCCGGTTCGCTGGTGCTCATCGGCGGAAGTCCTGGAGTCGGGAAATCAACCCTCCTTCTCAAAATCGGCTCAAATTTGGCGAAACAGCGCCGCAACGTTCTCTATGTATCAGGAGAAGAGAGCGAAGGACAGATCAAACTCCGCGCCAACCGTCTGGGTGCGAACGTCGACAACCTCTACCTTCTTGCCGAGATACGACTGGAGCAGGTACTCGCAGAACTGCATGAACGCGCGTATGAGTGTATCATCATCGACTCCATCCAAACCCTCTACTCCGAAACCATCGCTTCAGCACCCGGATCGGTGACACAGGTTCGTCAAATTACCTTTGATCTGATGCGGATTGCCAAAGAGCGCCGCATTGCCATCTTTATCATCGGACATATCACCAAAGAGGGTTCCATCGCAGGGCCTCGTGTTTTGGAGCACATGGTCGATGTCGTCCTCTATTTCGAGGGAGATAGCTCTCATGAACTGCGTATCTTACGCGGATTTAAAAACCGTTTCGGTCCCACGAGTGAGATCGGCGTCTTCGAGATGCGCCACGACGGACTTGTCTCGGCAAAAGACCTCTCCTCGCGCTTTTTTAACCGTACAAAATCGCAAAGCGGCTCCGCCCTCACCGTTATCATGGAGGGGACTCGCCCGATAGTGCTCGAAGTGCAAGCACTCGTCAGTGATACCCATGCCCCGAATCCGAAACGTCAGGCGACGGGATTTGAAAACAACCGTCTCAATATGCTCCTGGCATTGTTAGAACGGAAACTCGAAATACCGCTGAATAGCTACGATGTATTTATCAACATCACAGGTGGAATCAAAATCACCGAAACTTCTGCCGATTTGGCGATTCTTGCCGCCATCATCAGCAGTTTTCGCAACCGTGCCATTTCCAAAGAGACCGTGTTTATCGGTGAAGTCTCCCTCGTCGGAGATATCCGAGAAGTATATCAGCTCGATCAGCGACTCAAAGAAGCGGCTTCTCAGCAAATTACCAAAGCATTAATACCGAAAAAACCGATCGAAAAAACAGCCGTTAAATGTTATGAAATCGATGAAGTAAGCAAATTGCTAGAGTGGTTTTAATTTAAACAAAGTATAATTCACTATTACAAAAATCAAGGAGAACCCACATGCCAATGTGTTCCATTTTTGCCGATCATAAATCTGAAGAGCGCTATTGCAAGCTCTCGTTAGCCTATTCTACCGAAGAGGAACACAAAATGATCGAAGAAGCGATAAATGTGTGTACTCCTTTGTGCCCTATCACTCCAAATATTTACAGTGGTGATGTAACCGGCGGAAAAAAAATGGTCACGATTGAATATCATGATGATTGCGATCGTGAAGGCGGGAAAGTTTTTGACGCTATTATTAAACACTTAGGAATTGATCAGTGCCACTAAGCAAAAATGCTGCAGACCTAAGTATCCAACGTCTCAAAGAGTTTGCGGACGGTAACGAAACGTTTCAACAAACCTATTTTAAAAAACATGAAACCCAATTACTCAGTCTTGTCAAAGAGGGTCAAAATCCGAGAGCTCTTTTTATCGGGTGTTCCGATTCACGGGTTATTCCCGATCTCATCATCCAATCAACTCCGGGTGACCTTTTTGTCGTTCGTAACGTCGGTAACTTTGTAGCTCCCTACAAACCGGATGAAGATTTTCACTCCACGGCAGCAGGGATAGAATATGCCGTATTGGTGCTAGAAGTATCCGAGGTTATTATCTGCGGTCATTCTCACTGCGGTGCTATTGAGGCGCTCTATAAATCATCCTGCGATACCTCAATGGTTCATACAGCAAAATGGCTTACCCTTGGGGAAAAAGCAAAATCTATGGCAATGTTGGCATTAGGAGAGAATGCTCCACGCGAAGAGTTACTCCGAGCTACCGAGCATCTCTCGATCGTTACCCAAATCGAAAACCTTCTTACTTATCCGTACGTGAAAAAAATGGTGGAAGAAGAGAAACTATTTATTCATGGATGGTATTACGATATTGAGACGGGAGGAATTGAATATTATGACCCCGATATCTATCAATTCCGCCCACTCAGCGAATTAGGGGATTAATTTTCCCCTTTTGCATTACATATCCAAATATAAAAACAGCGCCGAGAGAAAATAGTTGGTGATAAAAATCGCCACTGCCGAATAGACAACAGCATAAATCGTCGATTGCCCTACTCCCCGAGCTCCACCGCTGGTATGATAACCGATATAACTCCCGATTGAACTGACAATATATCCAAAAACTGCCGCTTTAACCACACCCGTCATAATATCATCGAATTCACCCAATCGCATTAGCGTCTCTTGATACGATATCGGATTGATCCCCAAAACGCCGGTCGAGATCATATAACCTGAACCGATAGCGATAAAGTCAAACCAAATGACCAATAAAGGGAGTGAAATAACCGTCGCGATGATACGGGGAGTGATTAAATACTCTTTCGAATTAACCCCCAGAATATCGATTGCATCAATCTGCTCGCTTACTCTCATCGTCCCCAGTTCCGCCGCCATCGCACTGATAGAGCGGGAGATAAGCATCAAAGAGGCAAAAACAGGACCGAGTTCCCGACTTATCGAGAAAAATACCGTATAACCGATAAAGTTTTCGGCACCGAATTGATGAAACCCGTTGTAAAGCTGTATGGCCAAAACCATTCCCGTAAAGAGTGCGGTAAGGGTAACAACCCCCATACATCCCAGTCCGATCACGTCGATCTGTGTCAACACAATTTTATACCGTTTAAAAGCGAGGGGATAAAGTCTAAAAAGTTTTAATTGGAATAAAATAAATAGGCCAAATCGCTCAATTGTCTCATAAAAATGGACAAATGGACGACCGATATAACCTAAAAGCGTCTCAAGCATAATGTTTCCCTTCTTTTCTTGAAGTAAGTTTAGCTAAATCAAACCAAAATTCAAAAGTTTCTCGCTACAATAAGCGATGAATATTTTCAAAGGAGCAACGGATGGCCGATAAAGAGAAAGAACACGAAGAACAAGCACCCGAGGGTGGTGAAAAGAAAAAAAGTAATCTTCTATTAATCATTATTATTGCTGTATTGGTATTGGTTTTAATCATAGGCGGTGTTGTAGCGGCCCTGATGCTGGGTAATCACGACACTGAAGCCGAAGCGGGAAGTGGAGCCAAAACGGAAGTAGCTGCCGATGGACACGATGCAGAAGCAAAAGCCGATGCTGAACATGCGGATGAAGAATCACACGGCGGTGGAGAATCGACAGAAGTTGGCCTTATGTACCCGCTTGATATTTTCACGGTTAATCTACTCAGCGAGAGTGGACGCCGCTATCTCAAAGTCGAAATGAATCTTGAAATCGAAGGGGAAGAGCTATCGCCGGAACTCGAGCAGAAAAAACCGGTCTTCCGCGATATTATTATCCGTATTTTAAGTTCAAAATCCCTTGAAGAGATCTCTACGATCAAAGGGAAAGAAAAACTCAAAGAACAAATCGTCAGCGAACTCAATACCCGTCTGAAAGACGGAAAAGTCAAAAACGTCTATTTTACTGATTTCGTGGTGCAATGATCGGCATCGACCTCATCAAACTCGATCGGATGAAACGTTTTATGGAGCGTTTCGGCGACCGTGGTCTTCATAAATTTTTATCCGAGAATGAAGTTCTTTTAATCAAAAACTATCGTAACGCCGCCGGTTTTTGGGCAGCCAAAGAGGCATGTGCTAAAGCTTTGGGATGCGGTATAGGGCACGAATGCGGATTTCATGACATCCTCCTCTCCAAAACACCCAAAGGTGCACCCCTCATCGACCTCTCAGTCCATGTCAAAGAAGCGTTTGCTATCCAAAGCCTCAGCGTCTCGATCACCCATGACGGAGAGTATGCGATTGCTGTCGTTGCACTCGAATCCAATATCTTAAGGTAATCCCTATGCAAGAACTCCTAAGCATTCAAAAATATGCATCAAAACACCATATCAGTACATTTAATGTCATTAAAAAAACGATGAGCGGAGAGTTGCCCACCGTGGTCAAAGAAGAGAACGGCAAAGAGGTAACCTATATCGTTATGAACCCATCATCAAGCCAGCCTCAATCAGAAACAAACAACACCGGTAGTGAAGAGTTTGAAATCGATTATAAAAAAGCGTATGAAGATTTGAACAAAGAGTATCTGATTTTAAAAACGAAGTATCAAAAACTCGTTGATATGCTCGAGGGGTAAAAGTTAGATTCCGTATCGAGTACGGAATGACGGGAGATTTATTCAGTCTGCCTACGTTTTTATTTATTTTTTGTGGTATAATTTTTTCGCTAGTATCACTTTCCGTATCGTTAATGGAGCGGCAAGACAAGGTCGGGGGTTTAATCGCCTTCGGCCTTTTTTTTTGCCCTCCAAAAACGATACGTGAAGGGGGTTCTTTATGGATAAGCTGATACTAGCACTACTGCTTATGTGCATTTTTGCGCCTATGCTCAGGTGATCCTGACGTAGCCAAGGGGTTTTACCCCTTGCCCCCTCATTTTATTTGAGTTGGAGATCATTATGAAAATATTTTTATTTTTTATTCTAAGCATTTCTCTCATGGCTTCCGAATCCCCCTCACGGATTGTTCCTTGTAAAGATATTATGAATTATCCTGAGTTCAATCCATTAATCGATTCACTCAATGATCAAAAAGAGTTAGAACACCGAAAATGGAAAAATGCAGCTTCTAATAATCGAATACATGGAAACGCTCAAGCCACAGATGTGTACAACGAAATAGCTGAAATGCTTTATGAAAGTAATGAATTAGAAAACTATGATGAGTGCGTTGCTGTCAACCAAAACAATTTTTTAGGCTTGAAAAAATCTAACCATTACTATAATGAATTACGTATTTTTCATATTAAAAACGGAGTTTTTTTAGAAGATGATGATCTTGATAAAATCAACATTGCATATAGTCCAGAAGTAATCACAGATATTCATAAAGAGTTCTCATATCAGAGACATCATTATATTGCCTTGTCTCAAGCTTATCTACATGAGGGTAAGAGCTATTCAGAATATTTTCTACTAAAAATGCCTTCGAATCCATCATCAGATGAAAAATTTGAAAAAATTATTCTGATGAATACCGATGATAATCTAGGAACATTAGGCGATACAAATCCCTATAGCAGTATTCTGACAATAGGATCAAAATATCATGATTATAAAAACAAATTGATCGAAATTACATTTTCGACACTATCTTTCGATGAAAAGCAAAAACCTCATCTCAAATTCTCAATTAATGTGGCAAATAAAAAATCTTTCTTTGTCGAGTTCAGCCCAAATAAGAATGATCAATTTATGCTAACAAGTAAGCTACCCACTAATATGAAAAACAAAAAATAAAGAGATTTCACCCTCCCCCAACAAAATCAAGCAATTCGATCGTATCACCCTCTTTTAAAAGGGTACTGCTCCAAGCGTCTTGTTTCACAATCTCCATATTCAAAGCCGATGCCATAACACGCTCTTCCAATCCCAAAGACCTGATAAGATCGAGCATACTCGATCCCTCTGCTATCTCCCTCATCTCACCGTTTACTTTTATCTGCATCTTCTCTCCTACATCGACATTTTAATCAGTTGGGCAATAGCAAAATTTTTCTTTGCCATTGCGAAATCATACGGTGTTGCTCCGTCATTATTTTTTACATTCGGATCAGCTTTCGCTTTTAGGAGAAAATCGACCACTTTTTCATTTCCGCTGAATGCGGCTTGATGGAGCGGTGTAATCCCGTCGTTATTGGCGAGATTGACGTCGGCTTTGCGCATCACTACAAACGTAACCAGCTCCAAATCTTTTTTCTTTATCGCTAAAATCAGCGGAGTATTACCCTGAAAATCCTGTGCGTTGATATCGGCACCGTAATCGAGCAAAAGCTGAGAAATTTTCAAATCACCCATTTTGATAGCCACATGCAGTGCCGTCAATCCGGCTTTGTTTTGCTCATCAACATTTTTATGAAGTTTCAAGTGTGCTTTGATTTTTTCACTGTTTCCCTCATAAGCATAATCATGTAAAACTCCTCCATAAAGGAGTGTTGAAATAAAAATAGTGATTAAAGCTAAACGCATTGATTACTCCTTAACAAACCGTATCATCTTAAATCGTTCCCCCATCAACGAGGGGGTGATGAGAATTTTTACTTTTTCCAGCTCTTGGGCATAGATATCCTCTCCGGCATGTTCTTTAAGCATCGCAAGAAGATCCAGAATCCCCATTTCGACCAATGCGACCAACTGAGTTGCATACTGGGCACACGCTACTCCTGACTCTGCGTAGGCATCTTTCACATGCGTAAAGTTGACATCATACGTGATATCGCTTTTTCCAAAAGATTCAGAGCGATTGAGTGCTTCATCAAAGAGGGGAAAGGTTTGATGCGTTTGGTAGACACGGATCGAAAAATCACTCCGTGCACTCAGTTCACCGTAATCAAAGCTCATAAACTCAAACCGCTTCGAGCTCTTTTGCATCGCGTGAGCGAATGATTCGTATCCTAAAACAATTTCCCCACGATCTTGCTGATATTTTTGTGCCAATGCAGCAATTTTAGGATCATCAATATCGAAATGGATTTCATGATTCTCCACGTGCGCAATTTTCCCTTTGTAAAAAAGCTCACACGAAAACGCATCAAAAATCTCATTGGCGATAAAAAAAGTCGATTGTTCATTCAGTTCACACAAATCGCTGTAGTGTTCTAAAGAAACCGCATTGCCGAACGATTCGTCAAAATAATTTTGTTGAGCCATCCTTAGGTTTTCAAACCGCTCTATGATCCCAAATCGAAGACTCTGCACTAATTGCGGTCGGAGGGTATGGATAAACTCGATGATATCGGCGAGTAAATAGCCGTGATGGGCACCGATCTCACAGATGAGCGAGTCGGAACGTAAAAACCCATCATCGATGCGTTTGATGATATGATTGGCAATAGAGCCTCCAAAGAATTTGGACGTACTCACCGCCGTGTAAAAATCCCCTTTTTTACCGATCGGACGATACGAGGCATAATACCCCTCGGCTCCATAAAGCCATTGCTCCATATACTCGCTAAATTGCACGTCTGCCCTTAAAGAGTTGCGATCGCTTTTTCAAGACGCGCAAACCCCTCATCGATGTCCGCTTTGGTGATCGTGAGCGGCGGGAGGAAGCGAAGGGTATTGCGCCCCGCTTTGAGGACGATTACCCCTGCTTCACGTGCGGCATTGATAATTTTACCCAAAGTATCAGCGTCTACGACACGAAGCCCGCGCATCATTCCCAAACCGACATGCTCTAAGAAAATCGCAGGATGAGCACTTGCGAATTTCGCTAAAGACGTTTCGAAATAGAGGAGATGTTCATCCAGTTCGCCGCTCTCTTTAATCTCTTCAAGGATGTCAAGCACCTCATTCGCCGCTGCGGTTGAGAGGTAGTTCCCCCCGAAAGTCGATCCGTGATCTCCTGGGGCGAAAATATCTTTTTTACTTGTCATAACGACACCGATCGGGACACCCCCGCCAAGCCCTTTTGCCAACGTGATAACATCGGGTTCGATCCCATAAAGGTTTGAAGCCAAAAACTCACCTGTGCGGTAAATTCCCGTCTGCACTTCATCCACCATCAGTAAGATATCGCGTGATTTGAGCATCGCAGCTAATGCTTGCACTTTCGTGCGATCCTGTGGCTGGACTCCACCCTCCCCTTGTACCAATTCGATCATCACCGCAACCGTATGATCATCGATTAATGATTCGATCTCATCGATATTTTTGGCATACACAAATCCGTCTGGAAACGGACCGAAATAATTATGCATCGACTCTTGTCCCGTCGCTTTGAGCGCCGTAATCGTACGACCGTGGAAGGAGTGATCGAGCGTGATGATTTTATAGCGCTTTGGCTGCCCTTCTATCTCTCCGTACTTGCGGGCAATTTTAATAGCCCCTTCGTTTGCTTCGGCACCGCTGTTGCCGAAAAAACATTTCATGTCATAGCCGCTCAGCTGAACGATACGGCGTGCACATTCGGCTTGGGGTTCGATGTAATAGAGATTCGATACGTGGATCACTTTACTAACTTGATCGCATATTGCTTTGGTAAGACGGTCATTAGCATGTCCGACACTGCACACTGCGATTCCCGCTGCAAAATCAATGTACTCTTTCCCCTCACTGTCGATCAGAATCGCATTTTTTCCTGCCGTAAAACTGACGTTTTGGCGTCCATACGTCGGCAATACATAATTATCAAAATTTTTAGTCATTTTTTTGTCACCTTTATTTTATTTTCTTGATACACGGCACTCTCCCCCTCATAGCTTAGCAATGAAGGAGTAAGTACATTCACATGGGGAGTTCCTGAATAAATCAGCACGCAATCGCGCCTCAAAGAGGCATTATGCCGCACTGGCATATCAACCGTTCCCGTGTGCGAAGAGAGCTGAACGATCTCCCCCTCTTCAAATCCTGCCTCAGGATGGAGATAAACTCCCTCAGCCCTTTTAAACTGCGAATTAAGCCCTTTTGTGTATTTCGAGGTGATGAGATAAAATCCCTCTTCTTTATCAATCTCTAAATCGACCTCGTCTAAAAATTCAAATTCACCGTTTTCAAATCCCTCTGCATAGGTGATTTTAGGAGAATTTGAACGATATCCGACACCCTCAGAAAACTCGATTTGTTGTCGAAAAAAATCCAGATAATATTCTTCGCTCTCCAACTCTACTCCGAACGCTTCGCACAACTGCCGAGTCAATTCATATTCGCAGATCCCGATCTCACTCTTGAGCAATCGTGGCATCTCTTGAAGCGTATAATCACCATACGAACTGCGAAAATCATTTTTTTCTAAAAATGTTTTTGCCGGTATCACCAAATCAGCCAAGCGAGAAGTCTCGTTTTCATACAATCCGAAATAAACACTAAATCCTGAGGAGGCAAACCGTTCTCTTACCACTGCCGTATTGGGCATTTGTGAGAGGGGATTGCCACCTTGAATAAAAACACAATTATACTTCGAAAAATCAACTGTTGGCTTACTGACACGATGAGAAATACTCTTAAACGGAAGTTCGATACCACTCAGAGAATTCCCAAGATAACTTACTCCGCTTCCGCACTTGCCAAAAAGTCCCATAATTGCTCCAAAGGCATCAATAGCGCGGAGTACATCGGCACCGTTACGGTATTTCTGAACACCGATACCGACCAAAACAGCTGTCTTTTTTCCCTGAATCAATTCCAGCATTGCTCCGATTTGCCCTAGACTCACATCGATTGCATCAAGGGTCGCTTTGATTCGAACACTCTGGGTTAGTTCATAAAAATCGTTGTACTCGCTGGCATGTTCTTCTAAAAATTCTTTGTCGTGCAACCCTTCAATCATGGCGAATCGGCTGAGCAGTAATGCCAAATGTAAATCGCAATGAGGTTTGATTTGAATATGTAAATCGGCCTTTTGTGCCATTGGAGTCTTTATCGGATCGATCACAATGATCGTCTTCCCCTCCAAAAACGGTAACAGATGAGAGTGGGTCGTATGGGGGTTGCGTCCCCAAAAAATCACCACCTCGCTCTGTGCTATCATCTGCGGTGTTAATACCTCATTTTTACCGCGTCCCGCTAATACACCGGCCTCTCCTGCACCGTCGCATAACGATCCAGAGGTTCCGACTGCTTTGATAGAAGCGAAAAAATGCTCACTTACACGCTGCATCAGAGCAACATTTCCGCTTCCGCGATAGTAAAGGACAGAATCGCTTTTAGAACTTTGCAATACATCTATCAGAGTTTGTATCGCTGTCTCCATCGAAATATCTTGCCCTCGAAGCTTGGGAGTAATCAAACGATCCTGTTCTGTGAAATGGTTGAGATTCGGGCACAAAAAACCTCGCGTAACAGGATGGGTTTTATCGCCCTTTAGCTTCTGATTCTCATCCAGGAGTATACGGCATGCATCGTAACAATCGAGAGGGCAGGCAGTAGCTTGATTCATGTTCTATTACTTTTCTTTTAAAAATAGGTGTTTAGATAAAAAATATTGTGATCCTGTGCGCATTTTACCCTTCACACCCTTTAGTTTTTAGTAAAAAAAACTCTCGAATAGGATATGATAAAGAAATATAAAATTATTGAGGTCACTATGTCTCTACTTGAACACGTTGACGCTGCAACCAATTTAGCGAAAAACAACGAAGTCCAACTTTTAGTCTTTAAAATTGATTCGGCAGAATCATCCCCCTATTATGCTATTAACGTATTTAAAACCCGCGAAGTTGTTGAAGCCAAACGCCATCACCTCACCCAAATTCCCGGGGCGCATCCATTACTGGAGGGAACCATCGTTTTGCGCGAAATGCAGATCCCTATCCTCAATCTCCCACGATGGCTTGATGCTGAACTTGACGATGCCCATAAAAAAACCTCTAATCTCCTCATATGCGATTTTAACGGAATCATTATCGGAATTCGTATCATGTACGCGTATCGTGTTATCAAAAAGAATTGGAACGAAATGCACTCGCCTGACAGCTATCGTTTGGGAGACGATGGTTTAGTGATCAACGATACCCGTCTGGATGATGGGAGTTTGTGTCTGGTCCTCGATTACGAAAAGCTCCTCGCTGAAGTTATTCCCCAAGCAATGGTCAATGTGGAAATTGCAGCAAAATCACTCGCAAATATTACAATGCCGCCTAAACTCAAAAATGGCGTTGTTCTCATCGCTGAAGATTCCAAAACGGCTCAGCGCCATTTGATCCATATTTTTGAACATGCCCATATAGGTTATCAGATTTTCAATAATGGCAAAGATATGATAGAGTTCATTGCCAAACATCCGAATCCTTCCTCTATCCCCGCCATTATCACGGATATCGAAATGCCTGAAATGTCTGGTTTTACGGTTATTCAACGCCTTAAAGCGAATGCTGAAACCAAATTTATCCCTATTATTGTGAACAGTTCAATGACGGGTGATAATAATAAACGTGAAGCGGCCAGCTTAGGAGCGGATGGGTTTATCGATAAAACAAAAAGTGAAAATATTTTACCATTGATTGTAGAGAAGATGAATGAGATGGAAATGAGACTTCTCCCAAAATAAGGGAGAAGATCAAAAGAGTTATTCGACAACCGCCAAGACTTGACCTGCTTCGATTTTATCATTAACGTTTACATTAATTGATGTTACTTTTCCGGCGCGTGGAGCAACTACGTCAATCTCCATTTTCATCGCTTCCAAAATCATAATTTTATCGCCGGCATTCACACTGTCGCCAACTGCAGCAACCAATTTAAAGACAGAACCCGGAAGTTCAGCACAAATCGCATTTGCGTTCGCTGCAGGAGCGGCAACTACCGCCGGTGCTGCTACTGGAGCAGCAGGTGCTACCGATACTGCCGGAGCAGTTTGAACCGTTGCATTTCCGCCTACGATTTGTACGTTGTATTGTTGTCCGTCTACGATTACTGTGTAAGTACCATTTGCCATAATTAAATTCTCCTGTAGTGTTGATTGAATTTTAGATTCTGCCGTTTTCGGGCTATTTTTTCGAACATTAACTGTCGCTTCCCCTTTAAGAAAAGCAATCCCTTTAACATCACATGAAGCGGCAATGAAAATATTTTCATCCGTTGCTTCAATCCCTTCGTCGCTCAAACGTTTAGTCCAATAAGCGACCGATTTGGTTTCATCACGATCGGCAATATCGATAGCATGATCGGTAGTCGGTTCAAGTTTAAGCTGTTCATGCGCAATACGAACTATTTCAGGATCCGGTGCTGTAGGGGTTTTTCCGAAATACCCCAAAACCATTTTTCCATAACCCGGAGCAATTTTTTTCCATGGCCCCATAAGGGCATTGTTCAATGCCTGTTGGAAGTAAAACTGAGATACCGGAGTAACCGATGTACCGTATCCCCCTTTTTCAACCACTTCACGCATCGCACGGATTACTTCTGGATAGCGATCGAGCATGTTGTTATCACGCATCATTTGGGTATTCGCTGTAAGCGCTCCCCCCGGCATCGGAGAAAATGGAATAAGAGGCGATACTTGTGTCGCTTCCGGCGGCATGAAATAGTCCTTCAGACAATCACCCAAAACATCTTCGTATTTGAGGATTTTTTCGAGTTCAAGCCCGCCAAGATCGAAATTTTTTCCTTTAACCGCGTGCAACATAGTCAAGATATCGGGTTGTGACGTACCGCCGCTCACTGGAGCCGCCGCCATATCAATCCCGTCAACTCCGGCATCGAGCGCGGCAAGATAACATGCAACACTGACCCCTGCCGTCTCATGGGTATGAAGACGCAAATGGGTCCCCTCGGGAACGAGTTTACGTGCCATTGTTAACGTTTCATACACCTTTTGCGGACTCGACGTTCCACTCGCATCTTTAAAGCAGATAGAGCTGTATGGAATCCCGGAATCTAAGATTTCACGAAGTGTTTTCTCATAAAACGCGACGTCGTGCGCTCCGACACATCCCGGAGGAAGATCCATCATCGTAACGACGACTTCGTGTTTCAATCCATGATAAGCGATACGTTCACCCGAATATTTCAGATTTTCGACATCATTGAGGGCATCGAAATTACGAATGGTTGTCGTTCCGTGTTTTTTAAACATTTTGGCATGCAAATCGACCATTTCACGACTGCCCGTATCGAGCATCACCGTATTCACCCCGCGTGCAAGGGTTTGAAGATTTGCATCCGGCCCTACGATAGCACGAAAACGATCCATCATATCAAATGCATTTTCATTCAGATAGAAAAAAAGACTTTGAAAACGGGCACCGCCTCCAAATTCGAAATGTCGGATTCCCGCCTCCGCAGCCGCTTCAACCGCAGGGAAAAAATCTTCCATCAACACCCGTCCGCCGAATACGGACTGAAAGCCGTCACGGAACGTAGTGTCCATCACATCGATGTATTTTTTTGCCATTATACGTAATCCCTACTTCTTTAGATTATTATGGTGGTGAATCACTGCTGCAAGTGCCGCAATTCCTAATAAACCGCCATTTTGAGAGTTTTCCATTTCATGATGATGAAGCGCGGCTGCAATCGCAGCTACTTTTGCTCTTACATCACTGTTTTCCAAATCATGGTGGTGTAATGCTGCTGCAATCGCTGCTACTTTGGCACCTTGTGTACGATCACATGAAGATGCAACGGCACCCTCACCTGCAAAGTTTTGAGATTCCGGGGCATTCTTGGATTGAAACATAGTCAAATATTTCATTACTTTATTGAGTAATTCCATTCGAGATCCCCTAGTTAATTTGCACGCGTAATCTTTACACGATGCGTGATTCTAGTATAAAGTTCATTAAAAAAGATTTACTGCGACCGGTTTCAATGAACCTTTTAGTTTCTTTCGTTACAATCCGCCTCATTATTTTATACACAGAGGTGCCTTATGGATCTAAGCAAAATCGGTTACGGCGAAAATCCGGATAAAGTCAAAGCAATTATTGAGATTGCCTGCGGATCAAACATCAAATATGAAGTTGAAAAAGAGAGCGGTGCACTTGTGCTTGACCGTGTTATGCACTCTGCTATGTACTATCCGGCAAACTACGGCTTTGTCAACAAAACACTTTCCCAAGACGGCGATCCGGCTGATATCTTGATTCTTACCGAGTATCCTATGGTTGAGGGGTGTGTGACTAATTGTCGTTTAGTCGGTGTTCTTATTATGGAAGACGAAAGCGGTATCGATGAAAAATTGCTTGCCGTTCCAACCTCAAAAATCGACCCGACATTCGAAGAGATTCAAGACCTCGGTGATATTCCAAAACACACCTTAGCTAAAATCAAAAACTTCTTTGAAACCTATAAAATGCTTGAACCGGGTAAATGGGTAAAAGTAAAAGGGTTTGAAGACAAAGCATCCGCAACTAAAATCTTAGAAGATGCTATCAAAAATTACAAAGAGTAAACAAAGATGATCGATTTCGGCTCTAGCGATTTTTTTGCCTATGCGATTTTTGGACTGATACTTAATTTTATCTTTTCGATTGCGTTTGGTCTTTATCTCAGCAACAATATCGGAGTCGAAGAGATGATGCACTCCAAAGGAGATCGCGAGCAACCATGGTGGCTCTCTCTCTCACTCGCTATCCCCTACGCTAAAATGGTCATTACCCTTTATCGGGTTGCCATTTTACAGCTCTACTTTCTCGATCAGGGAAAAAGTCACAAAGAGTATTGGATCTATTTAACCAGCGAAGAGTCGTAAACCTTTGGAAAAAAATGTTTCATTTTTACTCATGAGCTATTTTTTTAACCTTTTTTTTACAGCTTTTAGAAAACTTTTTAGCTTGAAACTTAAAGTAACAGCAATATAGTTAACATTTTAACACGCAATACAACCATATCGTTGCCTAAACTTAAACACAGCTTTCCCTCTGTACGGTAGCGTACCCCCCTTTTCTATTACTTTTTCTTAACTGATTCATTTAGAAAGGACACACCATTGTTATAATCCTCCCAGTACCCTAAAATTTCATATTCCATAATCGAGGTGCAAATTTGAGATTTCTTTCCCTAATACTACTGCTTGCTTTATCACTTTTTGGTGATTCCATGACCCCTAAACAACTCCATGTATTACAAACCGTACGCGATGTCGCAAAATCGATTCCCGATAGAAACGGCAACACGTATGAAAATACAGTCAGTGCGATTTGTTTAACGGAGAGCAGTGCCGGGAAAAATACCATAGGCGACTTCAGACATAAAAAATCATTTACCAAAGCTTCTCTGGGTCCGATGCAGATTCAAGTTGCTACCGCACGCCACGTCTCACAAAACGTTAAAAAACTCCGCTGGCTTAATAAGCTTAGCGACGTACAGTTGGCTGGACGATTGTTGGGAGATATTAAACTCTCTGCTCAAGTCGCTACCCACTATCTGGTTTTGCTCCAAAATAAACGATTGGATAATTTTTATGCCATTAGCGGCTACAACGGCGGTTTTTCAAATCGTCCCTATTACAATCGTGTCATGAAGAATATGAACCTGGTCAACCATCTCGTCTCTTCGGGTAAGCTATCATAATTTTTAAGCTATAATATCCTATCTACTGCGCAGGGGAGGATGATTATGAATGATGATAAGCTCAAAGTAATGCTCGCTATTTTAAGCGGTGTCGTTTTTAGTCTCATCTTTATCCTCCTCGCTTTCATTCTCCCTATTCATCCTGATAAGGTGCCGCAAAAAACAATGGATTCTGAGTTGCAGAAGCTCTCCAAAGAGTACCAACGAAACAAATATACCCCTCCTCCTCCTGAACACTAATTGCACCTCATTTGAAGCAATACAATTAGGCTATGCAAAAAGCAACAGTTAATTACTCTATAATATTCTACTTAGCGTGAGGAAGAGTGATGAAAATTGCCGTATCTGCTTGTTTAGTGGGGGAAAAAATCCGTTTTGACGGTGGACATAAACAAGAATATTTTATTACCGATGAGCTTAGTCAATTTGCTGAGTTTATCTCATTTTGTCCTGAACATTTGGCATTCGGTACACCCCGACCTTCTGTACGGCTGGTACGCTTACAAGGTGGAACTCATATACAAACCAACAAAGACGGAAGTGATCTCACTGAAGCGCTTCTACAAACAAGCCATACTGAACTCGCAAAAATTTCGCTTCAACCGCTATGTGGAATTATTTTCAAATCCAAATCTCCAAGCTGCGGCATGTCAAGTGCCAAAATGTATCTGGACAATGGATTTTGCGAAGGGAAAGAAGATGGAGTATTTACAGCCCTTTGCAAAAAACACTATCCTCTCCTGCCAATGGAAGAGGAAGGACGGCTTCAGGATGCATGGTTGAGAGAAAATTTTATTATGCAGATTTTTGCCTTCGATGCGTTTGAACAGTTTAAAGCCTCTGATTCTGCGATAAAAGAGTTAGTTCAATTTCACACGAAATATAAGTTTATGCTTCAGGCCAAAGACGAAAAGCTGTACCGCTTTCTTGGAAATATCGTAGCCAACCGTGATAATATCAGTTTCGAGGCCCTTTTGAAACGCTATGAAGAGGGTTTTAAAACAGCTATTTCTAAAAAAAGCTCGATTAAAAAAACACGTAATGTTTTGGAACATTTAGCCGGATTTTTCAAAAATGAACTCACGAAAGATGAAAAAGAGGCCCTTCATACTCAGATCACTGATTATGCTCAAAAAATTATCCCTCTGATCGTCCCTCTCTCTACTATCTCCCTCTATGCACAAAAATACCGTACCGAGTATCTCTTGGGACAAACTTTTCTAAATCCCTATCCTAAAACGCTAGCATTGCGGTCTCATCTCACCGCAGGAAAATAACGATGAGACGGATATTATGGTTTCGCAGAGATTTACGGACGGAAGACAACCCCCTCCTTTCACAAGAGGGAAACGTTCTTCCTCTCTTTATTTTTGATCCTAATATTCTCTCATCACTTGACGCAGATGACCGTCGTATCTCATTTATTTACCACTCCCTCATCAATCTCAAAACCTCTTTGAAAAAAATGGGGCTTGATTTAGCTATTTTTTATGGCAAACCCAGTGAAGTGTTTCAATGGCTTCTTTTACATGACCACTATGACGAAGTATGTGCTTCGGGCGACTATGATCGCTATGCTCTCGAACGTGATCGGCAGATATCCCATTTACTGCCGTTTAACTATCTGCATGACACCTATATCTTTCGCAGTGATGAAGTGGTTAAAAATGACGGAACCCCCTATCAAGTTTTCACCCCATTTTATAACCGTGCCAAAATTCTCTTCACCCCTTTTCATATGCATGAATATCTACCGGTACAACAACAACTTCACTCATTTGATTATGAATCACTCCATCAAATCACGTGTATGGAGTACGCAAAAGCACCTATAGAGCTCGAATCAATCGGATTTGCCCATAATCCAATCCCTCAGCAAGAACGCTCTCCTGAGACAAAACTCGGATTGTTTGCGTCAAAACTTGAACATTATGCAAATAATCGCGATTTTATGGTTCAAGAGACAACGTCCGATTTGAGCAGTGACGTACGTTTTGGAACCATTTCCATTCGTGCGTTGCTACGATGGATGAGCATACAAAAAAAAGAAGGAATTGATACCGAACCGTTTTTTAGACAACTCATCTTTCGAGAATTTTACGCAATGCTTTTAGTCCATTTTCCCCATCTCAGCGAACGTAATTTTCGCTATCCGTTCAAAGGGATACCAAACACAGACTACTTTGAAGCCTTTTGCACAGCCCGAACGGGTGTCCCGATTGTTGACGCAGGAATAAGAGAGCTTTTGCAGACAGGCCGCATGCATAATCGTGTACGGATGATTACCGCATCTTTTTTTACCAAAAATCTCTTGTTGCCATGGCAATGGGGTGAGCATTTTTTTGCAAAATATCTGATAGATTACGATGCAAGTTCCAATATACTATCCTGGCAATGGAGTGCGGGTACGGGGGTTGATCCTCAACCTTATTTTAGGATTTTCAATCCCTATGCCCAAGCTGCAAAATTTGACATTAAAGGGGATTATATCCGCCGATGGGTTCCGGAATTTGGTGCCATTTCTCCTCAAATTCTCCATAATGAAGAGGCATTAAGCCTGTTGGATCTCAACAACTATCCGCCCCCCATCGTTAGCCATAAAGTCAGTTCAAAAAAAGCATTGGAATATTTTTATCACCATTCAAAATAAATCCCTCAAAAATGTGCTATCATATTTACTTACGATGTTTTTTGTTGAAAGGAGCGTTGAACCTTGGACAGCAATACTCTTATTCCGGCATTTGATTGTATGAGCGACGAGCAGTTAGAAGAATTTCGACGGCTGAAATTTGCCATCAGCTCTTCCGAAGACGGCATTTGGGAATACAATATCCAAAAAAAAACAACCTATGTCTCAAAACGATGGCTTGAAATTATCGGTTACGCTGAAAATGAGTATCACAGTTCCATCGAAGCATGGAAGTCGATGCTTCATCTCGATGATGTCGAAAAGGCCGTAGGGATTCTCTTTAACTCCATTGCGAACAAAATTGAAAGCGCACACGTACGCTATCGAATTCGTCATAAAAACGGTCACTGGCTCTGGATATACGACCGCGCTAAGATTCTCTTTGATGCGAACGGAGACCCCCTTATCGTTGCGGGATTTCGAACCGATATCACCCATCAAGTCGAGCTCGAAAACCACAAAAAGGAACTCGCCACCATCGTCCAACATGCTACGATGGAGGTTTATATCGCCGATGCCGAAACTCTCAAATACCTCTATGCTAATGACGGGGCATTAAAAGCACTGGGGTATACGCTGGAAGATCTCCAGCAACTCTCTATCAGCGATATCAATCCCGAACTGACGCAGGAGCAAATCGAAACGTTTCGGCAATATCTCAACACGATCAGCCCTGTACTCAGTAACATCTCTTATCATAAACGAAAAAATGGAACCATTTACCCCGTGCAGGCAAGCGTACATAGATTAAGCTATCTCGGACGACCCGCTGTGGTTATTTTTGATACCGATATTACAGAACTCAATGAAACCCAAAACAAGCTGCTTCATCTTGCAACACACGATTCACTGACCGGGCTGCCTAACCGTATTTTATTTAATGATCGCCTCCAAATGGCCCTAAAAAAGAATCAGCGCCATCATGAAAAAATAGCGGTACTTTTTATCGATCTCGACCACTTTAAACAGATCAATGATTCATTGGGACACCCAATGGGTGACAAACTCCTGATTCAAGTAGCCCTTCGGCTTCAATCGATTTTACGGGAATGCGATACCATAGCCCGTATGGGGGGAGATGAGTTTAATATCCTTATCGATTCGCTGAATCAAATCGAAAACCTTACCGACATCGTAGAGAAATTAATCCACGCTTTCAAAGAACCCTTCTCCGTCCAAGGACATATTTTATACACAACGCTCAGCATCGGTATCGCCCTCTCTCCTGATGATGGTATCTCAACCGAACTCCTCCTTAAAAATGCCGATACCGCGATGTACCGAGCCAAAAATGAGGGGAGAAATACCTACCGATTTTATGCCAATGAGATGGGGGACAAAGCTGTTGAGCGAGTTATGATGGAAAATTCGTTACGCATAGCCCTCAAAGAGAATCAATTTGCAGTCTATTATCAACCGCAAGTTGATCTACTCAGCCATAAGTGGGTCGGTATGGAAGCTCTGGTACGATGGATTCATCCAACTTTGGGAGTGGTCTCGCCTGCTAGTTTTATCCCTTTGTGTGAAGAGATGGGCTTGATTCAAGAGCTTGATTTTATGGTTTTGGAAAATGTTGTAAAGCAACATATCCTATGGCAAAACGAAGGGATATGCGCCCCAAAAACCGCTGTCAACTTCTCCGCCAAAACACTCGCCAATCGAAACATTGCCAAAGAGGTTTGGTCCATCTTGGAATTTTACCATTGCCCGTATCAGTGTATTGCAATCGAGGTAACGGAATCCCAAATTATGCGTAATCCGCAAGAAGCGATCGAAATTTTGGGTGAGTTTAAAGCATTAGGATTAGAGATATCGGTCGATGATTTTGGAACCGGATATTCCTCCCTCTCTTATCTCAAACGACTTCCCATCGATAAACTAAAAATCGATCAGAGTTTCATACATGATATTCCTGAGGATGAAGATGATATGGCGATTACAAAAACCATCATCGGCTTAGCCCGGAATCTCAAGCTCGATGTTATTGCCGAAGGGGTTGAAACGGCTGAACAAGAGAACTTTCTCCTCCAAAATGGTTGTACACTGGCGCAAGGTTATCTCTATGACAGGCCGCTGGACACACAAACAACAACCTTGCGCTTACACGAATAAGATATTAATGAGGTTTTCATACCTATTTAATGCTATAATTTTTTATTCTTACAGCACGGAGGCTGCTTATGTTCAATCTATCCACCATCAAAGGAAAACTGGCCGCCTTAATGGCACTTAGTTTCATTACCTATGCCACATTGGGCTATCTTGCCTACTCTAATAACAAAGACGCCCAAAAAACTGCCGAAAGAATGGTTCTTCTCGGAGACATTCGTGCGTATACCAATGGTGCGATGATGGAGCTCCGTGGCTACCAACTCCTCTACAGTGAAGATTTCCTAAATCGTTACAACGAACGTAATAGCAAGTTGGCTGAAGCCGTTCAGAAACTAAAAGATATAACCCGTTCAAAAGAAAATCAAGAGCGTTTGTCAAACATCGCCTCTCATCATGCAGAGTGGGTTAAGCTCAATGAACCTCGTATCACTATCATTAGCGAAAATGAAAATGAAATACACAGTCTTGACTTCTTAGCAACACAAGAGGGGAAAAATCTTCAACGAATTACGAAAGAATCGGCTTCCAGCTATGAAGGAATTGTCAAAGAAGAGAGCGATTTGGTACAATCCATGCAGCAAAAAAATCTCGATACTCTCGATTCGAACGCAATGCTTATGGAAACCATCATCGCGATCAGTGCCTCTGTTATGATGATTATTTTTTATTTTATCATCCAAAATATTACTCATTCTATCGCGCGTCTTGAAGAGACTATCCAAGCGGTCGCCCAAAATCGTGACTTTACCCGCAGCACAAAGGTAGAAGGGAACGATGAACTTTCTCAAATGAGCCACAAAGTAAATGATCTTGTCAGTGTACTTCGCCAAGCCTTTCAAGGGATCCGTTCCGCATCAAGCGAAAATCTTTCGGTTTCGGCCGACCTCTCAGCGACTACTCTCGCTATCGGCAAAGCGGCCGAAGAAGAGTCCAAAATCGTTGCCCAAACGACCAATGAATCCGATCGTATGAAAGAGGCAATGAAAGCCTCTGCTGCAGAAGCCAAGGTGGTACAAGAAAAAGCGATCGGTGCACGCGAAAACCTTCAAGAAGCGCAATCGGCTCTTCATAACACCATCGAACAGCTCTCGCTCACGGTTCAAATGGAAGGGGAAATTAATGATCGTCTCAACTCCCTCTCTCAAGAAGCATCCCAAGTCAAACAAGTCCTTACCGTTATCGCCGATATCGCCGATCAAACGAATCTCCTTGCCCTTAATGCCGCGATCGAAGCAGCGCGTGCAGGTGAACATGGACGCGGATTTGCCGTTGTGGCGGATGAAGTGCGAAAACTGGCTGAACGTACCCAGAAAAGCCTTGTCGAAACGAATGCTACGGTTAATGTTATCGTTCAATCGATCAATGATATCACCGATCAGATGAACCACAATACTAAACGGATTGAGAGCCTCGTGGATGCATCCGCAGAAGTAAACGATCATACGGAAACTGCCGTCAGTGCTTTAGCCGATACGGTCCAAGCCATCGAAAAACTCTCAAACGACACTCAAACCAATGCCGCAACAACCGAATCGATCATCCAAAAAATCGGAAACATTAACGATCTCTCGACTTCGAATGCCCGCAGTGTCGAAGAAATCGCTGCTGCTGCTGAACATCTACACCAAATGACCGAACAGCTTACCGCACAAATTTCCGTCTTTCGAACGTAATACGTTTACAGCTTCCCTAAAATCCTAGGGAAGTTTATTGAATGAATTCAGTCTGCACTGTAAATCTTGTTTCTGCCACGCTTTTTAGCTTCATAAAGAGCTTCATCAATATAACCGATCGTTTCATGTATATTTTGATTTTTTTTGAGTTTTCCAATACCTATACTGATCGTAATCGGTTGTTCCAACTCAAAAGGGTACACTTCTACCGTATGTCGAAGGTTTTCAGCCACAACAGCAACCTCTTCTATCGAAGTGTGAGGAAGAATAACGATAAATTCTTCACCGCCCCATCGCCCAATCACATCGGTTTGACGGAGAGTCGTTTTAAAAATATGAGCGAGTAACCGTAAAATCGTATCTCCCGTTTGATGGCCGTATCGATCATTCACTGTCTTGAAATAGTCCACATCGATTATCATAATAGTGCACATATACGTTGGATATCGATCCACTTTTAGCTGCTCAATGCCCAACATTTCATCGGTTTTTTGCCGATTATACAACCCTGTCAGCTTATCTGTTATCGAAAGTTCAAGCAGTTTTGCGTTGTATTGCTTAAGGATAAAATAACGCCATGCAAACGCAAGGATTCCCAATAATACTATCCCCAGTACCTTCCAAATGAGAGAACGTTCAATCCATGCTACCTGCTCGATCGTCGATGACCAACGGTTATAAATAGTCTGCATCGTAGACTCATCGAGATGGAGAACCAATTTTTGAAAAATAGTATGGAGTATCGTTTCATCATTACGTACCGCGACATGTAATTCATCTTTTTCTTCCAATCGCGATGAAACTTTTAAGCTACCGGTATACTCTTTTTGAATATACGATGAAACAACCATCAAGTTATCAATATATCCATATATTTCGCCGTTTTCGACTTTTGTTAATCCATCACTAATCGATTCAACTTCGACAATGGTAAGTGCAGGATAATAAAATTTTAATCGATTAACAATTTCATACCCTTTGACTACTCCGATTTTTTCCCCTTTAAGAAGGGCTATACTTTCACTAAAAGGTTTCTCCATCGTTGTCACCATGACATACGGCAAAGCCAAATAGGCCGATGTGAAATCCAAATATTTCTCACGTTCAGGAGTTTTGGCTGCTAAGGATAAAATATCGCATTGACGATTTTTAGCCTTCTGCAATGATTCACTCCATGTAGATGTTTGAACCAACTCGATAGGAATACCGATTTTAGATTCGAAGGTTTTCATAATATCCGAAGCTATTCCGATATGTTTCCCCTCTCTGATTGCTTCTAACGGATACCATTCCGGGTCAACACACATCGTGATTTTTTTCTTTTCTGAAAGATAGGCTTTTTCACTGGCGGTGAGTTGAAAGGTATTTTTCGAACTGGCTACAATATCTTGAAATAAAAACTGTCCCAATTTTTGATCTTCACGGATAATACCGGCTCGAAGCAGCTGTTTAAAGAGACGTTGAGTGAGTTCGATGTTTGTTTCTCCGATACCGTACAAGTCCGTCATCATCAGTTTTTTAATCACTTTAGCTTCATAGGAAAGCGCTTCATAGGACTTTTTAACACCGTATTTTTTTTTCAGAATATCGTTCATTTCTCCGGGATGCTCGAGTGCATACTCCCAACCTCGATTGGTCGCTTCGATCAGCTTTTCGCCCCGTTTAGAATGTTCAGTTGCTTCTTCATACGAAGTAAAAAGATTTCCGGCATTCATCACAAATCCGTATTCAACCGGATCGATGATATCGTAAGGGATTTTAAGCCGATCAAGTTCATAAAGCTGGTTGGAGCGATACACACTCATTGCATCTATCTCACGGCGAATAAAAGGGTCAATGCTGAACGTTTGATCGATTAGACGGCTATTTTGAGGAGTAATGCCGAAATGGGAGAGTAAAAGGGACAAAGAGCTGTGTTTAAGCTCATTTTTTGTCCCCATGAGGGTTTTACCAATGAGATCAGCAGGGTTTTCGAGCCCTTTTTGAGCTACAAATATCAAAGGAGAATGGTGCAAATAGGTTGCCAACAAAACGATAGGGCGAACACGACCGTTTTCTACAACGATACTGCTGTTATAGATACCGTACTGGGCTTTATGGTTCAATACATCGGAAACGACATCAATGCCCCTCTGATACTCACGCAGCTCGACATCCAAGCCTGCTTCTTGATAAAAGCCTTTTTCTTTTGCCGCGACATAACCGGCATACTCAAACTGATATTTCCAATCGAGCTGGATCGATACTTTTTCCAACGCTGCACCGTTTAAAAGCGAAACCAGTGCTATACAAACAATGAAAAAACGTATCACCATGCACCAACCAATTTTCTACTCTCACAAAAGCATATTCTTTATTCTACACTTGAAAATATAAATATTTTCCTTAAATCAAAAAACTTAGCGACGTCCGTCATAATTACGTTTTTTAGGCTCATGGCGTCCACCGTCACGTTTTTGTGCCGGTTTGCCGCTGCGATCACCGCCGCTATTCCCGCCACGGTTTCCGCCTCCGCCGCCACGGCCGCGTTGAATCGGTTCGGCTTTGATAGAAGGATCAGGTTCGTACCCTTCTACGATACGGGATGGAAGCTTTTTATTGATCAATTTTTCGATGCCGCGCAGATAATCGGATTCATCGACACATACCAGTGAAAGTGCTTCTCCCTCGCATCCTGCACGCCCTGTTCGTCCAATACGGTGAACGTAATCCTCGGCGATATTAGGAAGCTCAAAATTTACCACATGCGGGAGTGCATCGATATCGATACCGCGCGCGGCGATATCGGTGGCGACCAGGACTCTAACCGAGCTAAGTTTAAAATCATTCAACGCTTTTGTACGTGCGGCTTGACTTTTATTACCGTGGATCGCGGCGGCAGTAATACCGATCTTTTGAAGATACTCGGTGAGTTTGTTGGCTCCGTGTTTGGTGCGGGTAAAGACGAGAACCTGTTCCCATTTATTTTTGCCGATGAGCTCTCCCAAAAGGGCACTTTTACGTTTGCAATCGACTAAGATTACACTTTGGGTTACAAGCTCGCTGGAGGTGTTGCGGCGTGCTACTTCGACTTCAGCCGGATTGCGCAACAAGGTATTTGCCAATGTTTTAATCTCATCCGAATAGGTCGCAGAGAACATAAGGTTTTGACGCACTTTCGGCAGTATGGTGATAACACGGCGAATATCGCGAATAAATCCCATATCGAGCATACGATCCGCTTCATCAAGGACAAAAACTTCTACCGCGCTCAAATCAACTGTCCCCTGCCCTACGTGATCGAGTAAACGTCCCGGAGTAGCGATAAGAATGTCGATTCCGTTTCTGAGCATCGTAATTTGAGGATTAATCCCCACCCCGCCGAAAATAACGGCACTTTTGAGGGGGAGATATTTACCGTAGATTTTGACACTATCCGCCACTTGTGCCGCAAGCTCACGTGTTGGCGTAAGGATAAGAGCACGGATTTTACGATGATTTTTCGGCATTTTTTGCTCACTGAGGATTTGGAGCATCGGGAGGGTAAAGCCAGCGGTTTTGCCGGTACCGGTTTGAGCCCCTGCGAGCATATCACGCCCTTCTAAGATATAAGGGATCGCTTGTGCCTGAACGGGCGTAGGGGTAGTATAGCCTTGGTCATTGATTGCTTTGAGCAACGAGTCATTTAGTTTTAAATCGGTGAAAGTCATAAAGGGATTCCTTTGGTGGTTCGGCCCAACCAAAGTCGCAACTGTGGACGGTTTTAGGCAAGGGGGAAAATTAGGTGAAAAGTGCAGTTTAACGCAAGTTCGTCAAGAGCGCCAACCGTAGGCGCAAATAATAGTGGTATTTTACCACACTCTCCTCTCAAAATTCCTATGTACGATTAACAGACGGGAAAAAAAGTTACGACGAGGCTAGAAGCCGTATAAAGGTATCACTGTAATAGACATCAAACTGATCTTCCATCTCTTGCCTCATGAGCATCAGCGCTTCGTAACTGGTGTAGCTCATACGATAAGTGCGCCGTGTGGTCAATGCATCGAAGACATCACACATACCGATAATACGTGCAAATTTAGGAATACGCTTACCACGCAATTTGCCTGGATACCCTTTCCCGTCGAGTTTTTCATGATGATAGCGAACGCCATCCAGAATTTTTTGGTTTACGATACCGTTTTTTTGCAGAATCTCCACCCCATATTCTGAATGCGCTTGAATAAGGATATACTCTTCATCATCCAAGGTCGAAGATTTATTCAGTATGCTCTTATTTATCCGTATGTTTCCGATATCGTGCAGCAATCCTACAAACGCTAAATCCAGTAAATCTTGTTGAGACAAACCGATTGATTTAGCTAGAATAATTGAAAATATTGCAACATTTGTACTGTGATGATGCGTACTGTATTCATGTGGAATTAATCGTAACACCTTCGGCATAAGATCCGTATCAATCGAATTTATGCATTGAAGCATCGATTCTATGCAAAGATTTAGGGCTTCGAGCGGTAGTGTTTCACTCATTTCCTCAAAGATGGATTCCAATAACAGTGTCGTCGTTGTATAAAGTGTCTCTAATTTTTCTTCATCATTCCTCAGCGATTCAATTTTTTCCTTGAGATCCATCACACTCAGCGCGACCTGTTGCAGATTCTTTAAAGGAAGATGATAATCTTGTGTTCCATGCATTTTTTTATAGATTTGTACTTTCTCACTATCGAGTGTCAAAATATAGATTGTCTCATTTTGTTTAACTCGATGGGCCAATTCAACCGTAATAAAAGTTCCGCTTTCAATGATGATGACGTAATCATCAAATCGTTTGATGAAGCAGTCAAAATCAATAACACTCTCTTCTACTAAAAACGTCGGTTTTATCGCAGTATATCTGTGGTTAATAACTCTTTTAACAACTTTATGCAAACTTTCATATCCTTTTTTTTATGATGCGGTCTATAACGTTTTCATCATTATGACACAACTCTATTGCGTCCATTTGCTTTCGCTTCGTATAACAACTCATCGGCACGATTCAACAAATGTTCAGCATCTTCATTCCCCTCGAGTGCGGCAACTCCAAACGAACAGGTGATCTGTCCGACACTCTCAAAATCTTCTTCATCAATCACCTTTCTAAGCATCTGTGCAATTTTAATGGCTTCACCGAGTTCAGAATCCGGTAACAGAAGAACAAATTCTTCCCCTCCCCAACGGGCTATAATATCACTTTTACGTATACGCTGTCGTACCAGTGCCGCGATCTGTTTTAACACAGCATCTCCAATGAGATGACCATAACGATCATTCACATTTTTAAAATGGTCAATGTCAAAAAAGATAATACTCAGAGGTTTTTCTCCTCTTCGTGCCATATTGATGGTATGCTGATACACCATGCTGAAATGGAGCCGATTAGGAACTCCCGTCAACGCATCCGTCATGGTTTGCATCTGCATCGTCGAAATATCGTTGAAAATCACAACATAACGGGTCTCTTCATTCACTTTCAGAACCGAAATACGGACTTCAAAAATCGTGGTAAGTCCATTGAATGTTATTTTTGCTTTATGAACTTTGAGAGGATGATCAATCATATATTCGGTCCAACGCTGGTCATCATGCATCGGCATCAGATATTCATTCGTATCTCCCTCTTCGAACAATTCACAGACACAATTATGCTCTTTTTTGAATGCTTCGATATTTGGATACTGCAAATATCCCAAAAATGAATCATTAGCGGCAATAAGATATTCTCCGTTGGTGACGATCACAGGAGAAGGAACGGAGTCGAGAATCATCTGAGCATACCGTTCCTGAAAACTCATTTTTTGCGTCACAATCGTATAAATCCGATCCACAATGACCACGCTCATCAGTATCAGGATTATCACTATAAGGGAAGATGCAACAATCATGTGTCGGACATGTGCACTGAAATCACTGACCGGACGGATAAACATAATCGCTCCGACCGGCTCCTCACGGTAATCTCCAACAGTTAACACATTCACTTCATAGCTTTGGTTAGCATGATGAATAATAGCATTTTCGAGTTTTGAACGCTCCTGAGCATATTTTTGTATCAGAGGACGAAATCCAGTGGGGATGTCTACTCCGATATAATCGCCGATAGCGATCAATTGAGTGATCCGTCCAAACATCCCCAAAGCATTTTCATTCACAAAGAAAAAAGATTCATACCCCGCAAACCGGCGAATTTTATCGGTGAAATAAGGGGCTGAAATACCAAACTCAACGGAACCGACATAGACTCCTTTATCAAATGCCGGAACAAGAATACGAAACGCCAGCCCCTGACGTCCCTCTTCAAACCCTGAAACACTTTGAGCACTTTTGTGTGCATGCGCTACCATCGAACGCTGTGCAGCAATTTTATCCCCATACACGTTCGGTTGATGAAGTCTGAGAAGGGATGTCCCGTCCGCATTATGAAACTGCATGACAACCAACCAAGGATTTTCGCGCTGCATCACTTCCCAACGGGGACGAACAAGCTCGTAAAGTTTATCATGATCTCTTGCTTTAAATGCTTTTATGATGCCCGGAGAACGGAGGTTGGCTTCGGCTCTGGAAGAATAAAAACGGATGGTATCGTGAAGCGTTTCATGATAGGTACGATGGACTTGATTGTACGCTTCACTAAGCCGCCGCTGATCTTCTTGCTTCTCATGATAGAGGTTATAAATCGTAATGATCGATGAAACGATAACGATCAGGAAACTCAAGATGAGAATGATTTTATATTTTATATTTTTCATCTTTTGATCTCCTCTTGCAAATAGTCTAAAATAGTATTGCGCTGATACTCTTCAAATGCTTCCAATGTCAATGGCCGACTAAACCAATACCCTTGATACGCGTAACACCCAAATGAAAGAAGCATATCGAGCTGTTCTTGTGTTTCAACCCCCTCAGCAATAACCGATAACCCCATACTATCGGCTAAGGCTATGGTTGATTTGCAGAGAATAGCATCATTAGGATCTGTTAAAACATCCCGTACAAAACTTTGGTCGATTTTGAGCTGATCGAGCGGAAGCCGTTTAAGATAGGAGAGCGAGGAATACCCTGTCCCGAAATCATCGAGTGAGAAACGGACCCCTTTTGCTTTTAGGTGCTCCATTTTCATGATTGTCTCTTCGACATTCTGAATCAGCAGACTTTCGGTGAGTTCGAGTTTCAAACGATCCGGGGCAGCACCGCTCTCTTCCAAAATTTTCAGAACCTGTTCCACGAAATCATTCTGATTAAACTGGCGTGCGCTCACATTCACCGCTACACTTAAAGATTTGAAGATCTCCTGAGCTGCCCAACGCGTAATTTGAGAACAAGCTGTTTTTAAAATCCACTCTCCCAGCGGTAAAATAAGCCCCGTCTCTTCTGCAATCGGAATAAATTCCGCCGGTGATACGATCCCTCGCTGCGGATGGTTCCAGCGAACCAATACTTCGACTCCGTAAGCTCTCCCGTCTTGCCGTACCTGCGGCTGATAATAGAGAAGAAACTGCTCCTCTTCGATTCCTCTGCGGATCTCCTCTTCGAGCAATGCACGCTCTTTGAGAGAACTTTCCATTTTTGGATCAAAAAAGCTCAGAGCATTTCGCCCTCCCTCTTTGGATTTATACATTGCCAAATCGGCCTGCTTCATCAGTTCATCATCGCTCACTTCATCTCCGTTAAAGAGGGTAGCTCCGATACTGGCAGTCGATTGATACGTTGTCCCCTCCAGTTCATACGGTACATTCAAAACTGTCAAGATTTTTTTACCGATCATCTCACACGATGCTGCGGCATGTTGTTCTTCCCTTCCCAAGCCTGAGAGGAGAACAACAAACTCATCACCTCCCAACCGTGCAACGCTGTCTTCATCACGGACACAGCTCATAAGCCGCTGGGCCGATTGGCGCAGCAGATTGTCCCCCGTTGCATGCCCCAACGTATCGTTCAGTGTTTTAAAGTTATCCAAATCGATAAATAAAAGAGCGTAAAATTGTTTATTTCGATCACTCAATACACGCGCCTGATTGATTCGGTCAATTAGCAATGTACGGTTAGGCAGTGCCGTCAAAGAATCAAAAAATGCCAACCTGTTAATCGCCTCCTCCGCCGTTTTACGTTCACTGATATCCTGAACCGTCCCCATAGAACGTAATGGGGTCCCCTCTTCATCAAAATCATTCATTCCAACTTCATGAACCCATTTTATCCGCCCGTCTTCCATCAAAAGACGATGTACCACCTCATATGGCTGCTTGTTTTTGAGGGAATTAAGATAGGCACTGTTGACCAACTCTTGATCTTCGGGATGGATTCGGCTCAAGAAGGTTTCATACGTTGCCCCAAAACGTTCACTATCGACTTCAAATATCCGATAAACTTCATCCGACCACACAAGGGTATTTTCTCTCAAATCAAGAGACCAACTCCCCATACGTGCAAAATGCTGTGCTTCATTAAGCATTTTCGCAGTTAAAAGGAGTTTGAGCTGCATCTCTTTTTGCGCCGTAATATCTTCATACGTCCCTAAGATTCCGATAATTTCTCCCGAACTGTTTTTAAGCGGTACTTTTGAAGTACTCAGCCAAATACTCTCTCCATCTTGTGTCGTTTGTTCTTCTTCGTAAAAAAGTTTCGATTCCCCCGACTCCATTACGGCATGATCATCCTCACGGTAAAGATCAGCTTGCGGAGCCCATCGCATTTGATAATCGTCTTTTCCGATAAGTTCCTGCGGTAATTTCAATCCTGCATCGTGGGCAAAAAGGGTATTACACCCCAAATAGCGCAATGTTTTGCTTTTCCAAAAAACACGAATCGGAATCGTATCAATAATCGTATTCAGAAGATTACGCGATTCGATAATCGCATCTTCGGCTTTTTGCCACGCCGTAATATCGGTATGATTTCCACGATATCCGACTAATCGCCCATCAGGCGAAATGATCGGGATACCGTTCGTCATGAACCAAATATTGATTCCATCTTTAGTCACCGCTCTATTTTTAACATTGCTAAAGGGCTCTTTGCGTTCAAAAACCTCAAAAGCAGCTTTCATAAATGCTTCTCGTCCGCTGATGGGATGAAAATCATAAAAATACTTTCCTATCACTTCTTCACGCGTGTAACCTAAAACTTCATATGCGACATCACTCACAAAGGTATACATACCCTCAATATCCACTTCCCAAGCAATACTTCGGCTGTGTCGCGCCAGCTGTTCCAAACGCTGCTGACTCTCATACAAATAGTGCTGTTGATTTTTTATCCCCTTATCGGTTCGGCGAAGCAGCAAATAGACAAACGTGGTGACCAATCCAATCACTACCAATCCCAGCATCGCACCAATCATCGTCTCATCGAAAAACTCGACATTTTCATTGGTGATATTCCTCATGATAAAGAGATTGCCCACCTCTTTACCGGATACATCTTTGAGATTTACCATCGAGACGCGATAGGTATTCCCCTGCGCATAAACCTCTTCATCCTCCTCTTTGAGTACCTGTCGCATCTCTAATTGTTGATTCATCATCTCTACCAAAGGAGGAGAGAGCTTCTCGAGTGATGAGTAGATAAGAACATCATTTTTGAGAAGATTCCAATTCCCTTCCCGGGAGAGTAATCGCATCCCTTGTTCCCAATCGGAATGCTTTAACCCCTTTTTATGTAAAACGACTGCGACATGATTGTAAGATTGGAAATGGAGTTGTTGAAGTACATCTTCGATCTCTTTGCCCAGTTCAATGTATCCGATCAGTTCATTATCCACGATCACAGGTTGAACCACTCTAAGGGTTAATGTCCCCATAGGACCTATCTCAAGCCCCGATGAACTTTTATGTGTCCACTCCGCTTCCAATGCGGTAAAACGGTTAATCACATCCCCTTTTTTCCCGGGGTTATGAACTCTCAGCAAACAAACACGATTTTTATCCAAAAAATAAAAATGGGTAAGGCTGTTTTCCTCTTTCATTTTTTCAAAAACATCTTGCCAGCGTATCAAAAGGGTATTACTGTCTCCTTCACGCAACGCTTTTAGGACTACGGGATCGTTTGCGATCGGTTTGATGGCGAGAGAGAGTGCTGAAGATTGTTCATTCAGCAATACTTCCATGTCGTGATTGAGTTCAGCAATATTATTATGAAATGTGTCATGCAGATAGTGGAAATGCAGTTGGTAAAGTAATAGACCTGCTCCAAATGTACACACAAAGATGAGCAGTGTCAGGGGGATCATTAAACGTCGCGTCAAAGGCTTGGGTTGAATCCACTTACAGTCATGCAATTGCCATAGAAACGTATTGTATTCTTTCAATTTTTCTGCTTTGTCTAAAAATGTTATTGTTTTAATTCGTTATAAGAATACCGCTTTGATCCTTTGGGGTTACTTATGTATGCAGAAGCAAAAGAGGGCAAAGAATAGATGTTGGGAACCTCTTTAGAGGTTCAATCTGAAAGTTTATAGATAAGACGTCCTGCGTATTCCATGTAAAGACTTTTTTTTCGGTTTTCGATGGCACTCTCATTCGAGCAAATATGCCGATCAATCACTTTATCAAGTGATTCTTCATCGTATTTTTCCATCAGCATCTGTTCCATGGCCGCCATTTTAGCGATCATCGTATCAAACTCATAACGTGCGATATCGGTGCTGACCTGTTTTACAATATCCCAATATTTCGATTCGGGAGTCCCTCCGAAAATATCGTCTTCATCTTCAAAAAGTGCGTCATACGATGCCATTGAGAGTTCCTTTGTATTTAATCATGCCATTGTAATGAAATTCTTGAAATATTCGTACCCTTTTTAGGGTTATTTGTGAGGATTAAGAGAAAAAGAACCTATCTCCTCAATCTTCTTTATCTAAACCACAGCTTCAGAATTGCTCCGCCTAAAAGTGCGTAGGCGAGTTCTTCTACTCCTCCCATCCATGCACCGAACGCTCCCAATGCGAGAATCAGTGCGCCATAGAGTGGAGCTGTCGCTTCACGCAGCTCTTTTTTCATCATTCCATACTGCAGTGCTGAGAGATGTACGTTGAGTTCCCCTTTGCTGGCACGTTCGATGACATGTCGAAACGCCGCGATATCAGTAGGAATACGCTTTATCTCATCGATTAATGTCTCGATGATCGACTCTTTCATCCCTAGCGCTCTTGGGATATTATTCTGCAAGATCGGGAGAATGTCTTTAATCCCGTTAAAATTTTCAATGTAGGTGGTTCCAAGCCCCTCGATAATCGCACTCACCCGGAGAATGTAAATCGCCTCTTGCGGAAGTTTAAAAGGGAGATTACGGGTCTGTTCCAACACTTCGAATGCCAGCTTTTGCATACTGCCGCTATCTAATGCATCATTACCGAAAATATCAAACATCCGTTCCGTAAATTCAGCCAGTTCTGCGGCAGGTGCATCGTATGCTACCGTTCCCAGCCGTTTGGCCGCACTCACATACGCATCAAAATCACGCTCATTCGCTGCTTTGATCAACTCGATGATGGCGATACGGGTCTCATTAGGAACCCGTTTTACCATTCCAAAATCAAGAAGTACCAATTTTCCCTGCGAATTGACCAAAAGATTTCCGGGATGAGGATCGGCATGAAAATACCCTTTTACCAACATTTGATCGGTATAAAAACGGACCAGTTGATTGATGAGTGATTTGATATCCAATCCGTGTGAAAGGATAGCGTCACGATCATCAAACCGCCACCCCTCCTCGAAACTCATTACCAGTGCGTCATCACAGCTAAGAGAGGGATAACAACTAGGAAAAATAATCCCTGAGCCTTTATACATCGCTGAAAATTTTTCCAGATTGCTTCGTTCATGGTTAAGACTGCACTCTTGGACGATCATCGAAGCAAATTCGGCAATAACCGATTCGATCGAGTGCGCGGTGGTATGAGAAAAGAGGGGTCTAAACAGTCCGTTAAAGAGAATGAGTATCCGTATATCGGCACGCACCTGTTTTTCGATCCCCTCTCGTCGCAGTTTCACTGCTACTTTCGTACTCTCATCGATCCATGCCGCATGCACCTGTCCGATCGATGCCGAAGCAATCGGCTGGGGATCAAAACGGATAAACGGCGAAGAGGGAAAAGCCTTTGCCATTACCCGCTCATAAGCCGCTTGATGCATCGGGGGGAGATCATCATGAAGGGTTTTGAGGGCATTTAGATATGATTCATCAAAAAAATCGTTTCGCGTTGCCAACACCTGTGCCAGCTTGATAAAACTCGCCCCCAAACGTGTGATCGTGAAAGCAAGTTTATCGGGTGAGAGAGGCGAAAAGCCTAAAAAACTCTCCCTCTTTTTAATCAGCAGATAAAAGGACAATAGAAGCCGAAAAACACTCCAAAGCCGTCGTGGCGAATAGAGAGAACTTACGATCGCAGCGATTCGATATCCTTTTTCGTCGCAATTCCAAGCTCTTCAATCACCTCTTTGATCGCAGTTTTAAGCTCCTCTTTGAGACGTTTCTCTTCGTCTTCCCCTTTGGTTTTCAGGCTCTCTAAAAAGCTTTTGGTATCGCTGGTGTTCAGTTTCCCTTTCTCTTCGAGTTTTTTTAGCTCCTCTTCAACGCGCTCTTTTAAAAGAAGCGCTCCACCCATTCCCGTATACAGTAATTCTTTTAACATGGTAATTCTCCACTGTTTAGATAATTGTAGTATAGGCTTAAATCATTAATATCAGTATCTTTTTTTTGTCACTTTATTTGAAAATCTTCAACTTAACGTGAATGAGCGGGTGATAGTCTATATCAGTTGCACCCGTAAAGCTTCTCGCACTGTTCCAAGCCACCTTCGACATTTTCAAACCATTCTAAAAAGTGTTGTGCCATTATCCCTTTGAACAAAGAGCCGTGTTGAGGAGCAATCATCTCAACCTCGTATTTTCGTACACATTGAACCCATGCTCGACAAAAACGGTTTGATGCCATGTAACGAGAGTGAAAACTCTCCAAAAACACACGGTGTTCTTCAAAATTATCAACGTTTTTATTGAGATTTTGAGGAGAGAGAACCGCTGCTCCGATATCACCGGAAAAAAGGATTTTTGAGCGGCTGTCATAGAGCGAAAAATTTCCCGGAGAGTGGAGGAAATGAGCCGGAATGAATTGTAAAAAATCGTGCTCGAATTTAATACGTGCACCATGATCTTCAAGAGCCACAAGCCGCCCCATATCCATCAAACCGTAATGCCCCATAAAACGGGTCCACAGTTGTGACATCACCAGTTTAGCCGACGTGGCAACACTCCATTCGGCAATTGCCCCGGCAACGTCAGGGTCTTGGTGAGAGAAAAAGATAAATTTAATCTTTTGCGGGTCAATATGACGGGATACAGCATCGTATAACTCCCCAAAGATCCCTCCGCTTCCCGGATCGATCAACACCGCACTGTCATTTTGAATAATCAAAAACTGATTTACCGAGAGGGAGTATTCTTGATGTTCCTCATCTTCGAGACTGAACATCACACATTTATGCTTTTCATCTTGATACAGCAGAGTTTCATTATTCATAATTGCAGTCCTTTAAATTCGCGAATTAACACCATCTGTCGTTTTGCGATGTAATCGATCAGATTTTTTTGAGCTTGAGCATGAAGTTCATAGCTGCAAACCACCTCATAATGACGTTGATTCTCCTGTATCCGATACACTTCGGCTTCTGTGTTAATAATAACCGGACGTTGTACCGATTTTATAACAATGTCCAGCACAACGAACTGTTTCAGGGCCAAACCTGCGGGAAGCGAAGGAAAAGACAACCGTACGGCATTGATTGAAATGTCTAAAATATCTACGTCGGTTTCAAATTTTCTCCCCTCGTACAAAAAGGTAATCGTCAAATTATCATCGGGAATCACCCGAATTGCGGCCCTGCGCGTCGGAGAAGTTTTCACCATTTTATAATGGCTAAAATGGACACGCTGTGCCTCAAAATCAAACCGTTTGATTCCCTCACAAAAAATTGCCGTCGGAAACAGCTCAGACGTAAGATAAAACACCTCTTCGTATTGCATCGCCTTAAGCTGTACATACGGAGTTTGAAGGATAACTTCTGCATTAGCGACCCCGGTTATTAACGCATCATTGGTGATACTGAGACCTTTATACAGATTGTGTGCCCGTATTTTTGCTCCGCTTCGCATCGCCATATCGAGTAAGCCTCGAACGATTTTTTCATCTTTGGCCAAACGTTCTTGTTCTACTGCGGAAGCATCATAGAGTTTGAGAAGCCCAAGTTCACTCACATCATTCAGCGATAACACCCCATATCCTGCTTTATCGGGAATACTTTGAAATCTAAGGATGAAATGGTGATGAACATCATCGTTTCCCTCTATTTTGACGTTAAACAGTTTCCCTGGATTTTTAGAGATTTCATTAAACCAGTCGCACTCATCATGGTTATACAAAAAAGTGTTATGAGATAACAGCATCTCTCCAAAGGAGACAAACTTGTCTCGTAATTTCTCAACACTCTGTACATCAAAAAAATCCAAAGTAGGTTGGTTTGCCATCACCACTTTTTGATCTTGCAGTAAAAGAGTCAGGCTGTTTTGGTAGTTAAAAATAGAGTGCAAATTGGCGTTAAAAATTTTACGGTGAAGTTCTTCTTTTAGGATAATGGCACATCGGGTGAGCGTTTCAACCAAATTTTCAATATGCATCGGTTTGGCAAGATATTCAAACACACCGACACGAATCGCACGATGAAGCAGATCATGATCATCATGGGCTGTGGTAACGATTAGCTTTACATCGGGATCGATATGCAAAATCGCTTCCGCCATCTCTAAGCCATCCATTTTCGGCATGATAATATCGGTGATTACGATGGCAGGATGGTGTTCTTTAAACAGGGCTAATCCCTCTTCTCCATCATACGCGCTGTACACCGTCTCAAAAATTTTTTGGAATAGAATGGTTGCTTGGTTATTTAGCCCAACATTATCTTCTACGTACAATAGAGTATAAGGCTGCAAAGCAATCCGTAACTGTTTCAGCGCATTGGGATCAACCATGTTTCCTATCCTTAGTCATCTGAAAGAGAATAGCCAAACATCTCTTAAATTTGCTCAAAACAAAAGATTTGTGTTCTCTTTTTACGTCATACTTCCAAAGATGAATTTATATTTTGAGGAACTTTTTGTGAGTACTTCCAACCATTTCGATTCTATCGCAGATAGTTTTAACCGTCTATGGTATTTTTCCGACGATTACAAAGATTTTGTGATTCAACATATTATCGATGAGCTTACCTTGTCAGGGGAGGATATTCTCGTCGATATCGGAGGGGGAACAGGAACATTTACCAGCCGACTCGAACAGGAAAGCTGTCTGAAAAAAGCGTACTGCATCGAACCCGCATCTGCGATGTGCGAGGAGGCTTCAAAACTAACCAATATCACAGCAATCTGCGGTGATGCTCATACTTTTCTAGCCACAAAAACGCCATTTACCAAAATACTTCTCAAAGAGGTTATCCACCATATCCCTGAGAGAGAAGCTTTTTGGAAAACCGTGCATACGATGTTGCCTCATAGAGGAAAACTCCTGATCATTACCCGCCCGCAACATGTCGCTTTTCCATTTTTCAAAGCGGCTAAAGAAGCCTTTGCCCGAAACCAGCCTCCGCACGAACTTTTCGAATCCCAGTTGAGAGAGTGCGGATTTGAGGTTGAAACCACTTTACGAAGCCATACCTTCACCCTCTCAAAAGAGCGCTGGTACGAGATGCTTCGGCACCGTTTTATGTCAGATCTCGGAGTCTTTAGCGACGAAGAGATTGAAGAGGGGATTCGTGAAATAGAAGAAAATTATACCCGTGAGAGCATCGACATCATCGATAACCTCATCTTTATCACGGCAACGAAAAAATGATTTTGTGTTATTATTAAACTCATGATAAATCTAAATACCGAAGCACGGCTTAACATCATCCTCCCCAACATGAACAAAGCCCTCGGTGAAGCAATACAAAACGCTACCCCTGAACAACTCGAAACCCTCAAAGAGGGAAAAGACCTCAAAGGCCTCCTTACTTCGGTGTTTCAGGATAAAATCACTGCCTCCAAATCCGATACTGTTTTACTCGATATTTTAAAAAACTCGACCGCTTTTAAAACGATGGGGAGCCTGAGCGAGAACCTCGAATCGCTCCTCAAAGATCTCAAAACCTCTCCCGATCTCTCCCCTAAAACCGCCGTGTTGGAGAAATTTCTCAAAAATATCGCTCTCATAGATACCCAAACGCTGAAAAATCAAGTGGCTAACAGCGGGGTTTTTATGGAATCCAAATTTGCCGCTGCGTTACAAAAGCTCCCTGATCTCACCCAAACCCTCGAACAGCTTAAAAATGTTCTCGCTCAGGCTCCCCAAAACGAGGCAAAAGCACTTCAGACACAAATCACCAAACTGTTAGAAAACCCCATTCTCACCGCATCCTCACAAAATCTGCAAAGCGCCGTCACCCTCACCGAAAGCTTAAAAAAACTCTCTGAAAATCTCCACACCCTCCTCTCCAAAAGCGATCCTCTTTACTCCAAAGAGGTCTCAGAACTCGCCCAAAAACTCGACCAGCTCAGCGTCGCCCAAGAGATCAGAAGTACCCTCTCGCAGCTCTATGGCTCTTTATTGTCCAGTAACGCAACACAAACCAATGATCTGCTCGACTCCATCGAAAAACTCCTCAAAAATTTGCCCGATTCCCCAACCGATGAGTTAAAAGCTTTTACCCAGCAACTCAAAAACGCGATTAAAGAGGGAGATGTCACGAAAGAGCTCTCCACCCTGATGACGAAACTAGGAGAGTTTGCGAATCCTAAAGAGCTGGTCACCGAAACCTTTTTACGTGAATCGATGAGCAATGATCTAAAATCGAATCTCCTCTCACTGCACAATGAGCTCTCCCGTTCAAGTGATCCCAATGCACCGAAACTGTTGGAGCTAACGGACAAGCTCCTCACCCAAATCGATTATCATCAGCTCACCTCCTATCTGGGTGCTTCTAACTCTATTTACATCCCCTTTTCATGGGATCAACTCGAATCGGGTTCTATGGCGTTTAAAAAAACCGCCGACAAAAAGTTCTATTGTGAAATTAATCTCCAGCTAAAAGAGTACGGTGAGCTCAACCTCTTGATGGCATTGTACGAAGGGAACCAACTCGAAATCCAAGCTCACACCCAAAAGAGCGAGCTCAAAACCCTCATCCAAGAGAATATTGGGGAGCTGAGATCACTCCTGATCAACGCCGATCTCACACCACGCTCTATACGGGTCATGGAGATGCGTGAAATTTCCTCACTGCTTAGTGAAACTTATACAGGATATCAGCACGGGTCGGATTTAGGTTTTGAGGTAAAGGTATGAAAAAAGCGGTTGCGATGCGCTACGACAGCGAAAAAGAGAACGCTCCGCGCGTCATTGCTTCAGGCAAAGGAGCTACAGCGGAAAACATCATTAAAATCGCGGAACTCCACAATCTCCCAATCCATAAGGATGAAGATTTGGTCGAACTTCTGAGCAAAGTCGAAATTGATAAAGAGATCCCCGAAAAACTCTATGTCGCCGTTGCGGAAGTCTTCAAATTTATCTATAAAATGACTAATCCTCGATAAATTCATCCACAATATAATCTTCTAACTCGATATCCTCACTCTCTAAAACAGGGTCAAGTGCGTACATACCGTAAGGACGCACTGAATGAGGGTCTTTAGTAATCAACGGATGCCATAGTGGGAGCGTTTTGCCCTCATGTCGTAAACGATACGCGCAAGTTTCAGGAAGCCACGTATACTCTGCCGCCCGTTCTGGTGTGAGTCTCATGCATCCCTCCACTCTCGTAAAACGGTTAGCATAATCACTGCATTGTCCAGCGACAATATCGTAACAATGGCATGCAACACGGGTCAGATAGATGGGTGCTTGATCGTCATCCTCATCTTGTAGCCGGTTAAGACAGCACAGTCCGCATCCGTCACACAATGCTTCCCACTCTTGGGGGTTCAATTCTTCGAGCGTTTTCGTTTCCCAAAATGGGGCAGTTTCATGTTGTTTCATAGTCGAAAAATAACATATTTGCGGTTAAAACAATCTATTTATCCAATTTAGATGAACGTACAAAAAAACTAAATAAATAGAAATTGATCACTTTTTCATCACATTTGTAGCAAAATGGTAATAAAAGTTAATGTAGAATGACGTTATGATGTACATAACTAAAATTTTATCATCTGCCATTCATTTTATGATTCTACTGCACGGTGTATTTATCCTACAACTACATGCGGCCGAGAATACGAACAAACATCAAATTGCCTTAATTCAACCCATCGAACAACATGCTATCATTTATGGAGAGGGAGAACGAAAAGTATATGTATTTGTCGACCCGAAATGTCCTCATTCGCGCGATTTTATCACTATGATTAATGAGAATACAAAAATGCGAAGTATGTATCGGTACTATATCTTTTTTTATGAATTAAAACGTTTCCATTCGCATCATCTAATAGCAGCGATATATGCGTCATCTTCGCCCCTGCAACGAACACTCGAAGTGATGGTAGGCGCTAAAGTTATATCAACAGATCTCCGAAATGAACCCAAAATTGAAGCAAAAATAGATGATATAGCCAGCGTCGCTAATGCCTTAGGTATTTCAAAACGTCCTTATCTGATTATATTGAAAGAGAACCATTAGCCATGTATTACCACACCCCTGACACATCACGATACATCCGCCTGATTCGACGGTTTCGAATACTCATCCTAACGTTCTTCCTTATCATTTCATCGTTTGCCCTTAATTTTCTCAAACCTGAATTAATATCCTCAGATACGCTCCTTTGGCTTAGTGAATCCAAACAGCTTCAAAAAAATCAGGAGCAATTGTATGCGACTACGTATGTAGGACGTCTAAGCATCGATATTCCGATGTTTAATGATGCTTCAAAAAACACCCTTAAAGCAGTTCAAACGGAACTTGAGCATATGGAGGGTGTTGAGCAAGTAGAATCTCTTTTTTCAGCGTATATGATTTTCAACGATCAAACCTCTGAAGAATCTGCTTTGGTCAAGGCCTTGCCGATCACGCAAATGTCTTCGAAAAAAATCATTACTTTTGTCAAAACGCTCCCTGAGCCTTATCGCCGATTTGTGAATGATGATTTCCGCCGATTTCATTTCATTATCCATTCCAAAACGCCTATCCAACTCGATCAATTGAACATTCCCTTTGTATACGAATATTCCGAACCGCTTGTTGAAGCCAAATTATCTCATTATCTCTGGTATATAGGGATCATTTTATTGGTTGTTATGGCAATGTCACAAATTGTTTTCAAAAACATCATTGCCGCATTCGGAGCGATCATCGTCACGATCATTACCCTGATTTGGACTTTCTCATTAATTTATCTCTTAACCGGTAATAAGCAAATTCATATTGCCATGAGCCTCATGGTCGTCAGTATTGCCATCGGGCACTACCTCTATTTTTACTATCGATGGCATGTTTCACAGTTTAAAAGTGATCCGAATCGAGCCCTCGAAAAAAGTATTAATCGAAATCTTCACCCGGCGGTTTGGACATTGCCGGTACTGTTCATCAGTTTAGGATCGCTCCTTTTTGCCGACTCTCACATTGTCACAATGATGAGCCTGAGTTTAATGATTTCCTCGATCGTAGCGTATGTGGCAAGCATTGTATTTTTACCTGCTCTGCTCAGTTATTTTTCGGTTTCACATCCCAGAATTTCTCTTGCACGACTATGCTATTGGTTTGCCAATCAAGAAGTTCACTACAATCCGAAACTGCTTCAAAAATTTATGTTTTTCACACTGCTTATCCTCATCTTCGTCGGGATTCGTCTCTACCTCTCTCCGAGCATTTTCGAACGTGATGTTGCGGATGAGACGATGACGCTCAAAGTGCCGTTTCAAGAGATCGATTTAGGGATGCTCCAAAAAATAGAGACGTTCGAAAAAGATCTGCGCAATCATACCGGCGGGGTTGTCAAAGTCGATTCCGTTATCACAGTTCTTAGGCAGCTTGATCTGGCGAATACCCCGAAAAATCCTTTGGATGAACAGCGCCTTTTGCAAGCATTATTTTTTCTCGAACTGTATGATCTTGAAAAATCCTATATGGATCAAGACTCCCTCAATATCACCATCACGTTAAAAAATGCAGATCATTCTGCCGTTATACGCTTTTTGGAATCCTATAAAGCGTTACCGATCTATTTTACCGATACCGACAGTCTTTCCCAAAGTTCAAAAATGGAAAAAATGGTCTTGTTCGTCTCATCATTGATCTCAGCACTGCTCATCATTGCTCTGGTAATGGGGATTATTTTTCGCTCTGTCGCAATCGGATGGGTCGGATTTGCAGCCAATGCTATCCCCATCATTTGGTTCGTATTATTTATGATACTGTTTAAATTTGAACTCACGATTGAGGCATTGATCGCCATGACCATATCGGTGGGGTTGACCTCTGACACTATTATCCATTTCGGATACAAATATTTCAGAAGCCGTTATTTCGGGCGTACCCGAAAACATGCTTTGGAAATTATGTTTTTCTATGCCGCCGTTCCTGCAATCATCAGTGCCACCGTCTTAATGATCGTTTTTTCATTGTTGACGTTCACTCAACTCCAATCTCTGCAACTTATCGGTGCTTACGGAGCAGTTTTGATGTTCATTTCACTCCTCAGCGATCTGTTTATTTTGCCTGTTTTACTGCTGTCAGTCGATAAAGAGGAGAAAAAGGGAACCACTCATTAGGGTAAATTTGGATATCATGAGGATAAAGAAAAGGATACTTTATGACAACCGAACAACCATTGAATGAATTATTACGTGAATGCGCAGACTCGATCGGAGGCAAAAACTTTTTTCTCACCCTCGCCGAAACGATCCGAACGACCAGAGAAGGGATTATCGTCGGTGAAAAAAAACAGATCAACTACACAAACGGCACCATGACATGGAATAAAACTCTCCATGCCGATAACTGGAGACTTTTAATCGAATCGTCAAAAGTACGAACCAAAGACGGAAATATTCTCCTCCCCTCCGAAGACAAACGGCATAAAAACATCCTCAATATGATCCGCACCCTTAAACCGCTAAGCTTTACCGTGACTCCGACCAACACAACCGATGGAGAAGGATTTACCTTTAACGCATTGGAAGTAATCGATGAAAAAACGACGCGCGTATCTCCACTCTTTAAAGCACTCTTTGTAATGCCCATCGATCTTCTGCGCAAAGCGATGTAAACAATACATCTATACTTAAGTTTAATTTAATTTTTATAGGATTAAGATAACCGTATATGATCTATAAATGAGGAGTTTAAAATGACAAAAGGTTTATCAATCGGATTAGCTTCCATCTTGATTCCATTAAGCAGTTTTGGCTTGACGTTAGAGCAAGCGGTACAGCACGTAACATCAACCAATCCAATCATTCTCCAAAGTATCGAAAACTATAAAGCCACTGAGTATGACATTGAAATGGCACAGGCAGGTTATTTACCAAGTATAGATGTAATCGGCCGTTATGGCAATGAAAAAACAACCAATTCAACCTATAACGAGCTCTCCTTAACAAGGTACGATCGAGAAATCAAGTTGACGCAAAACCTTTTTGAAGGATTCGGTACTATCGAAGATGTCCGAAAACAAGAAGCGAGACTCGCGGCCGCCAAAGCCAATATACTGGAAAAAGCCAATCAGCTAAGCCTTCAAACAACAGAAGCCTATTTAGAATTGTTAAAACAATACGACATTTTGAAATTGGCCGAAACCAATCTTAAAACCCATGAAGATATTCATAAAAAAATCAAAGAGCGTACTGAAAGCGGATTCGGATCAAAATCAGAGATCGATCAATCTTCAGGACGGGTAGCACTTGCAAATTCAAATGTAATTATCCAAAAAAGCAATTACCGAGATGCAATGGCAAAATTCAAACGTTTTTACGGTGAAGATGTCGCTGCAGAAACTCTAGTAAAACCGGTATTCGGATATAAAGTCTCTTCGTCGTTTGATGATGCTTTGGCAGAAGCAAATACCAACTATCCATCTCTTTTGGTCCAAAGCCATAATATCAAAGCGGCTGAGCACGATGTCAATCTTGCTATGAAAACGTATTATCCGCGTGTCGATCTTGAACTGCGCAGAAGCGACAACGATAACGTTTCCGGACAACCTGGGCCGGATGAAACAAAATCGGGGATGCTGATAGCTACCTATAACCTCTTTTCCGGAGGATATTATCAGGCCAACCATAGAAAACAAAAAGTCAACGTCTTAAAAGAGAAACAAAGCAGTAACGACATTAAATTACGGGTCAAAGAGAATCTTGAATATGCGTGGATCGCCCACGAAGAGCTCCAAAAGCAGCTTCCTTATCTTAAAGCGCACAGGGATTACACCGTTAATACGCTCCAATCGTATCAACAAGAATTTGCACTCGGAAGACGTACCCTTCTGGATATGCTCAATACCGAAAATGAGCGCTTCACTGCCGAAAAAGAGGTGACAACAAGCGAATATGATCTCCTATTTTCAAATTACCGTATTCTTGAAGGAACCGGAACATTAGCCAAAGAACTTGGGGGAGTCCCCACTTTATGAGTTGGGCAGATAAAAAAGCAAGATGCCTAAAAAGCTAATACGTCGAACAGTTATCGTAAGTTTTTTAGTCTTTGGGGTAAAAGCATCTCTTTGTGCCAGACAGATTCAAATGTATAACTTTCAATCGATTGCGATACAGTATGATGAGAGTGCCAAAAAGCGCTTTATCTCTTTAAAAAACCTTTTGAAGGATGCACAGGGTCTATCTGAGAATGAGCGGTTATTCCGTGTCAATGATTTTTTTAATCAGGTCCCTTATTCCAGTGATGAAAAAGTGTGGGGGGATCGTGATTATTGGGCAACTCCCACAGAGATGCTCGGGAAAGGGAGAGCCGATTGTGAGGACTACGCAATCGCAAAATTTTTCACGTTGCTCGAGATGGGTATCCCCGAAGAGAAACTGTTTTTGACCTATGTTGTCACCGATAATCTCACAACACGTCATATGGTTTTAGCGTATTACGAATACAAAGGCGCCGTTCCATTGATTCTGGATAATCGTGCATTCACGATCGTACCGGAAACTTTATCCAAGAATTATATACCGCTCTATCGATTTAATCTCAATGATTTCATCGCGTATGAAAAAGGATTGGAACATAAAAGCTCCATCGCAACCAAAAAATTGCACCAATGGGAAGATCTTACCAAACGTTTTACGAAAGTAATGAGTTAGCCTAAAGGGATATCATGCTGAAATATTCTAAAATTGACCCTCTTTTGGTCAGTTTATCGATTTTTACCAAACGCTATGGGAAATCCTACAGCATCGAAGCATTGACGGCTGATCTCCCGATAGCGCCGGGGAAAGCCACGGCCGAAATGTTTTCCATTAACAATCCCAAAGCGGTTTTCTCACGTGCGGCATCTCGAGCAGGATTCAAAGCCAGACTCGTTGAACGCGCACTAAAGAACATTTCACCTCTTGTTCTCCCTGTTGTCTTGATCCTCAAGGATCAAAGTGCGTGTATTTTGGAAAAAATCGACCTTGTCAAAGAAGAAGCCTTTATCATCATCCCCGAAGATGAGGAAGGGGTTGAACAGTGGATCAGCCTCCAAACGCTTGAAGAACAATATTTAGGGTTTGCCTATTATCTTAAAAAAAGTCGCTCTTTTAACCAATTTATCGACCCGCTGATTCATACCAATAAAGAGTCATGGTTTTGGGGATCATTAAAACATTCGCGAAAAATCTATTCGGATGTTCTACTGGCCTCTTTGGTTATCAACCTTTTTGTGCTTGCCAGTCCGCTGTTCACCATGAATGTCTACGATAGAGTAGTCCCTAATGACGCAACCGAGACCCTTTATGTCCTTGCGTTAGGGGTAATTGTTGTTTATTTACTTGATATTGTCTTGAAATTTACCCGTTCGTACTTTTTAGAAACTGCCGCGAAAAAAAGTGACATCATTATCTCTTCCATCCTTTTTCAAAAAGTGATGAATCTAAAATTCGCCAATGTTCCCGAGTCCGTCGGTTCGTTCGCCAACAACCTCAAAGAGTTTGACAGCATACGCTCCTTTTTAGCCACCTCGACGTTAGCCTTGTTGATTGATCTGCCGTTTACCATCATCTTTTTGTTGGTTATCTACATTATCGGCGGAATTATCACGTGGGTGCCGCTTGTGTTTATCTTCTTAATTATCGGATACGCATTAAGCATCAAAAATTCATTGCAGCGAAGCGTTGAGAGTACCTATCATGCCAATGCAGCAAAAAATGCCGTGCTGGTAGAGAGTCTTAACACATTAGAAACGATCAAAACACTCGGAATAAACAGCCATTCACAGTACATTTGGGAAGAAGCAACCGGAAATGTAGCTTCCAAGGGGCTGACATCGCGGATTCTATCTAACTCGCTGGGAAGTGTCACCACATTTCTCATTCAGCTCAGTAACGTCATCATTTTGATTGTCGGTGTTTATCTGATCAAAGACCATGAGATGACAATGGGAGGGCTGATCGCAGTTGTCATCCTCTCTTCACGTGCTCTCGCTCCGATGGGACAAATAGCATCCTTATCGGCCAATTACGAGCATACTAAAACGGCCTATTTGACGTTGGATAATATCATGAATCTACCCGAAGAGCGTCCGGCGGAAAAAGAGTTTCTCAATCTCCCGAAATTTATGGGGTTGATCGAATTTCGGAATGTTACGTTCACCTATCCGAATGAAATTTCACCTATATTTGAAAACTTAAGCTTTACCGTTCATCCGGGCGAGCGCGTAGCATTTATCGGAAAGATCGGTTCCGGTAAAACAACGATTTTAAAACTTATTTTAGGGCTTTATGCACCGGACAAGGGTTCAGTTCTGATCGACAATATCGATATTAACCAAATCGATCCGGCAGACCTGCGTCAAAACATCGCTTACGTCGCGCAAGAAGTGACCTTGTTCAGAGGTACCGTCAAAACGAATATTATTGCCAAAGCCCCTTACGCGGATGATGGTGCAATACTTCGAGCCGCAAAAATCGGTGGAGTGGATGAATTTGTTCAGTATCATCCCAAAGGGTTTGATATGCCGGTTCGAGAGCGTGGGGACGGAATCTCAGGGGGACAACGGCAAAGTATCGGGATCGCACGGGCATTTTTACTCGATTCACCGATTCTTTTGCTGGATGAACCCGCGAATTCGATGGATGAAAACTTCGCATTACATCTGGTTCAAAATATCAATGAGAATACGAAAGAGAAAACGCTTTTGCTCTCAACCCATGATACAAAAATGTTGAATATGGTCAATCGTATTATTGTTCTCGATCGAGGGAAAGTAGTCATGGACGGAAGCAAACAAGAAATCTTGTCAGTACTTACGAAAAATAAACCGCAAACGAGACCGACCAATGATTAAGTTCCCGTTTTTCAATCCTAAATCTTTGGATTCCGATAGAGATTACTCACCTGAAGATATCGAGTACATGTCGAGCCTGAGCGCCGCTGTTTTAGAACAGCAAACTTCTCGTTCTCACATTGTCGTTTGGATTGCCTGTATCGGTATTCTGTGGCTTGTCCTCTGGAGCAGTTTTGCTGAGATTGATGAACGTACGCGCGGTTCAGGAAAAGTTATCCCTTCTCAAAGGATCCAAACGATACAGAACCTTGAAGGGGGTATCGTTTCGGAAATGTTTGTCAAAGAGGGGGATCGGGTTAAAAAAGGTCAACCTTTGATGAAAATACAAGATATCAGTTTTACCGGTTCATTTAATGAAAAGCAGCTCAAAATCAATGAGCTAAAAGCCAAATCCTATCGTCTTAACGCCGAAGCAAGCGGACAAGGATTTTCCGTTCCGGCCACCGATCATCAAGGGATGTCACAACTCATCTCCCAAGAGGCAAATCTGCATATGTCGCAACAAAGCCAACTTTCAAATGCTGTAGCGATCATTGACGCACAGATTTCTCAAAAAGGAAAAGAGCTTTTAGAGAACAGAGCCAAAAGAGAAGAGCTCAAAAATGCCTATGACCTTATATCTCAAGAAATGGCGATCACAGAACCGCTAACCAAAAACATGGTTGTCTCCGAAGTACAGTTTTTACAGATGAAGCGTCAAGCGGCGATGATCAAAGGTGACTATCAAGCAACGGCGCATGCCATTGCAAGAATTCAAGAAAACATCGGAGAGCTTCAAAAGAGACGGATGGAAATCGTCTACGAATTCCGTAATAAAGCCAAACAGGAGCTTAACAGTGTCACCGCTGAAATTCAGCAGATCAAAGAATCCGAATCCGTTTTCGCCGATCGGGTAGACCGCACGATCGTCCGCTCGCCCGTAAACGGAACTATTAACCAAATTTTGGTTAATACCATCGGGGGGGTTGTCAAACCGGGGATGGATATGCTCGAAATTGTCCCTGAGGATGATATGCTGATGGTAGAGGTAAAAATCAGACCTTCCGATATCGCCTATATCTATCCGGGGCAAAGTGCCAATGTTAAATTTACCGCCTACGATTTTTCGATTTACGGAGGACTTAAAGGGACAGTCAAACACGTCAGTGCCAATACTATCACGGATGAGAAAGATAACAGCTACTACTTGGTCCGCATTGCAACCGATAAAAGTTTTTTGGTTAAAGACGGAAAACCGCTCGATATTATGGCGGGGATGACCGTTGATGTGGATATCCTCACCGGCAAAAAAACGGTCATGGACTTTATCCTCAAACCAATCTTGAAAGTTAAACAAAACGCTTTAGGAGAACACTGAGATGAAACCAGTTTTAACCTATACAACACGTGAATCCATTTTACAAGAGTGGAAAGAAGCGCTCAGTAGCGAATACGATATGATCCACTGCCAAAGCGAAGATGCATGTTTGGAGATGTTAAAAATACACCCTCAAAGCACCCTTTTACTCCATAACAACTCCATGAAAGATGAAATCACAAAATTTTTAAAGATTCTTCATTACCAATTTCCTCAGGCCAATATCCTCCTTTTAAGCGATGTACCGAAGTTTCAAGAAGGGGTAGCGATGCTTAGAATGGGGGTAAAAGGGTATGGAAACAGTTACCTGAACAGTTCATATCTTACCCACGCCATGGATGTCGTAAGCGATGGAAATGTCTGGCTCACTCCACAGTTTTTGGATACGCTGATCAAAGAGACCTATGTCCCCACCGGTGAAAAAAAAGAGCCCCCTCGACTCAGTCTTCTCAGTAAACGGGAAAGAGAAGTGGCAGAGTATGTAGCACAAGGACTCAATAATACTGAGATTGCTGAACGGACACAAATCACCAAGCGAACGGTCAAAGCGCATATAACCTCTATCTTTGAAAAACTTCAAATTACCGATCGTCTCTCCCTCGCTTTGATACTTCGCTAACGATATATCCCTATAAATCGTATTTTATATTGGACCAAAGTACAAGGTAAATTGTAAAATTGGACCAAGGTACAATAGTTTCCCCTTCCTCTTTGTTCTACAATAGAAGTTACAAAAAAGAAGGAGTTTATCATGGCACGTACAGTCGGGACAGTTAAATCTATCAGTGGAAAAGCTGCAGTTAAAACACTCAATGATCAGTTACATGTATTAAATGTCGGTGAAGCACTTCATGAGAATGAGATGGTATATGCTTTGGGCACCGACTCAAAAGTTACCTTAACTTTAGAAGGGGGACGTGAACTGACCCTCAATGGAAATGATGAAATTTTACTCGACAAATCGGTATTTTCAGTCCTTGATGAAGGAGAAGCTCTCGATGTCAAAGCCCTTCAACAAGCATTAGCAGAAACATTAAATCCTGAGAATTTGGAAGAAACCGCTGCCGGACAAGAGGTTGTCGGTGATGCAAATGCAGGAGCTGAATTCGCAGATCGTAATGATGCACGCGGAGATCCAAGCAGTTATTTAACAGGAACCGAGAGTTCTCCATTAGCAGTCACCTTAGAACCGGATAATCCTCAGACTCAGAATACTGCACCTGACGCTACAGACGATAGCTACGACCCTGAAGCAGAAAATGATGCGTTGAGTACACCGGAGGATAGTTCTCTTACCATTCTTCCCGCTACGTTATTGAGCAATGATAGTGATATCGACGGAAATACCTTGAGTATCATCGGTGTTCAGGATGCGACGAATGGAACGGTTGCCTTAGTGGATGGCAATATTGTCTTCACTCCAAATACAAACTACAATGGGCCTGCAAGCTTTACTTATACTATCTCTGACGGACAAGGAGGTAGCGATACAGCAACAGTCAATATCAATGTCACCCCGGTTAACGATACTCCGACGATCGAAGTTACCGCCAATGACTTTACCGAAGACAGCGGCGTTCTTGCAGGTGCTACCGCAGGTACGTATGTGACATCCGATGAAGATACAGGTGACACCCTCACGGTGACTTTCAACACACCAAGCACTCACTACATACTCGAAGACGGTGTGGTCAAACTAACCCAAGCGGGTGTGGACGTAATCAACTTGGGTGGAACACTCGATACCATTGATCTTAAAGTAACCGATACGGACGGTGCATTTGATATTGACAGTGATACTCCTGTCGTTACTCCTACCAACGATACTCCGACGATCGAAGTTACCGCCAATGACTTTACCGAAGACAGCGGCGTTCTTGCAGGTGCTACCGCAGGTACGTATGTGACATCCGATGAAGATACAGGTGACACCCTCACGGTGACTTTCAACACACCAAGCACTCACTACATACTCGAAGACGGTGTGGTCAAACTAACCCAAGCGGGTGTGGACGTAATCAACTTGGGTGGAACACTCGATACCATTGATCTTAAAGTAACCGATACGGACGGTGCATTTGATATTGACAGTGATACCCCTGTCGTTACTCCTATCAACGATGCTCCAATAGCTGTCAATGACACAGGGAATACCGACGTCATCACCTATACATCGGCATGGAATTATGATCTCAATGCGGGAAATGACTATTCCAACGATAATGTTACTATCACCGCTCTCGGCGGAGAAGGTTTTTTAGTGGATGGCAGCGGACCGACTATGGGTGTTGATGGCCTATCCAGCGATTCGGGTCAACAAATCGATCCGGGAGAGGGGCTTCAATTTGTTTTTGACCAAGATATAAAATTGCTTTTGATTGATTTAGGAAATTTTAATTCAACTCATGACACGGTTACATTGATTCTCAAAGATGGTGACACTATCATAGATTCTTCTGAGTACACAGTTACCTTTAATATTTTGCAAAATGGTCATTATGGTGATATTCTCACCATTAACTCAGATGTCGCATTCGATACAATTCAAGTTCTCAATGATGAAACGAATGACAAATCATTTTCAATTGATCAGTTGCTCGCTTCAAACAGCGGAACAACGACACTAACAGAGGGTTCTCTCCTCTATTTTTCAGAAGCAGATTTGCTCTCAAATGATACAGATCCTGATGGAGATACTCTCAATATCATTAGTGTCGATGATAGTTTAACGTTAGGCAGTGTCACAATGGATTCAAACGGAAATATTCTTTATGATCCTACAGATGCATATGATACTATTATAGCTCCTGCTATCGACACGTTCAGTTATACCATCAGTGATGGAAATGGCGGAACAAGTACTGCAGTAGTAACCGTTACATTGCTTCCATCTGCAGGAACCACCTTTCTCGGTGACGTTCTGCTCATCGATGGCGAACAGACAATCGATCTCTCTAATATCAGCGCTCTTCTTTCAGACACCAACAGCACCATCAATCAAATCGACATGAAAAATGGAGATACAACCATATTGAACGTCTCTCCTGATCACGTCGATACAATCAGTGACGGAACGCTTTATGTGAATGGAGATGCGGGTGACACTATAGATCTTTCAGGCTCATGGTCTCTTGCCACAGATCAACTCACAGGATATGATAGTTACACCAGCTCAGTGAACGGTAATGATGTATTCTTACACGTCGATGAAGAGGTTACTATCATTCCATAACAAAAACGATGGAGCTTCGGCTCTGTCGATATAACCAAGGTGTAAAATAAAAGTAAGATTTTTTGTGGATTAGTTAAAAAGAGAGAGTGGAGCGGGAAACGAGACTCGAACTCGCGACATTCAGCTTGGAAGGCTGACGCTCTAGCCAACTGAGCTATTCCCGCATCACTGGCAGAATTATACCCTCTGAAGTCTAAAAATAAGATAAGAACTTATCGAATACGCTTACCGACAATATCCCCAAACAATAAAACATCTTCCAAAATCGCTTTTTCACATAATCCGTCTTGGTCCAAATTGATGAGCAACTCCCCATTCGCACTGCTAAAAATTCTATCATTTAAGACCACTTTGACAAAAATACCCTCTTCAATTTCAAGCTCTTTTTTTAACTTCTCAATCTCTTCTCCCTTAGGGAATACGACATCGATTCTGCCATTATTTTTATTGGCTCCAATCGCATACAATACTTGGTTTTGGCGTGATTTCATATATTGTTTGACATTAAAAAAGAGGCTCAAAATATCTTCGGAAGCATAATAATCATGTGTGACTTTTTCCCATTCATAGCCATCAACATTCTCTCGCCAAACGACTTTATTAGCGTGATCGAAGGTGTAGATTTTCGTCGTTTTTTTCGAATCGGTTCGTCGGATTTTGATGTATTTTTTGGGAACCAATTCTCCATTGATAATCGATCCGTGGCTTTCATAGATTTCAACACGGTTGTTGCTGAGTACTTGGGCGATTCCGGTTGTTCTTGCTTCGATTCGAATACTATACGTATCATCATCACGGGTCTCGAACCGCGCATCGGCAATCCCCATGGTTTGAAAAATCCCGTACGATACTGCATACGTAGCACTGATCACTTTTGCATTTGCAATCTGAGACAACAGGGCTAACACAAAGATAATTGTTTTCATGACTAAATCCTTTTGTGTTAGCGTACATCCGAATCGTGAAGGATTTGCGGATCAAATAAAAGCGAACTAATAGCTGTGATTTCGTCTGCTTTTAATTCAAAGCTGAAAATATCCAAATCTTCCGTAATGTGCTTCTGCGAAGTAGAGCCGATCAACGGCACGATACCGATATGATTCAAATAACGATAAAGTATCTGAGCTTCGGTTTTATTGTACTCTTGGGTCAGGGCAAAAAACTCTCGACTCGCTAAAATATGGGGATTGGCCGTGAGGCTCCAAAAACTCTGATAGAGGATTCCGACCTCATCACACCATGCCCGAAGTTCTATGTCGTATCCGCTCTGATCGTAAAACCGGTTTTGCACCACGGAGGGTTTCACTTCGGCATCACGGTACAAACGCTTCAGAAGTTCCACATCATAGCAATTGCTAATTCCCAGTTGTCGCGTACCGCCGCTGAGATAGATTTTTTCCATCGCTGACCATACTGTCGAGAGATTCGCGTACGGGAAAAGGGGAGAGTGAAGCACCAATGAATCAACATAGTCGGTTTTCAAATTTCGCTGTGACGTCTTAAATGACTGTTCAACCTGTACCTCCAAAGCCGCATTCGGATCATACGGTATCTGCTTAGGATCTTGCCCTGAGAGGGGGGTAAATTTGGTTTGGAGAAAGAGTTCTTCACGCCCTATCCCCCCAGCGGCCAATCGAACCAATGCTTCACCGACCAGCGGCTCTTCATAGTGTTTGGGCTGACACGCCGTATCGATCCCTCGAAATCCGCTCAATATCGCCATCTCCACCAAATCTGCGGTACGCTCTTTTTTCCATGCCGTCCCATAGATGAGAGCGGGCATTGTGATATTTTGGTTGGTTGTCAGCGTCGGCATCATGTGAAAATCCTCCGTAAAAATTATTAAAACAGTATAGTCTATGCAAATTCGAATCCAACTTTGTAAAATCATTAAATTCATAATTGAGTGCTATAATTTATCCATCTATAATCCAAAGAGGATAGTATGGATTCCTATTATATTTTATTCGGTGTACTTGCTCTTTTGTACCTATTTGTTAAATTCATCAATCGTAAAAGAGACAATTATAATGATGAAGATGACTGCGATATTTAACCGATAAAATTCTATACATAAATTAATGCGAGAACCATGACAACCCAAAGAGTACCGTTTGGATGGAGTGATCATCCGAAAAGAAATGCCGTTTTTTTAGCTATCTACGTCGAATCTATTTCCCCATGGAAATATTTTAAAGACAATATGCAGCACCTAAAATGTCCCGCCATGATTATGATCGATCGATGGGATGGACGGATGGGATTCCCCGGAGGCACGGTGAATGAAAATGAAACCCTCATGGAAGCTCTTGTACGGGAGATCAAAGAGGAGATCGGCATCACGATCAAACCTTCCCAAGTCCACCCTATCGTAAGCCACGAAACCCGTATTGTCACTCACCTCTACGGGCTAAAAGTACTTGAAGCGGAGTTCTTGCATATCTACTACCATATCCTCAACAACTTCTCCCGCTCTATTCTCCTGCATGCTTACGAAGAGGGAGATGAATCGCATTTTATGTCGGAGATCACAGGGATTAAGATTGTTCCGCTCCTCAAACACGATAACAAAGGGCTCAATCTCTTTATGCAAAATGCTTTCGCGGGTTCATCCCGCCAAGACCTTGATGTTCTTTTGTCCGAGATATTGGGGATATCTTTTTAGTCTTTATAAACAACAATCCATTACTCCCTCTTAAATAGGAGCTTATTACTATGAAAACACTCTACCTCATCCGTCACGCCAAATCGGATCGGAACGATCCCTCCTTGAGCGATTATGACCGCCCCCTAAACAAACGGGGCTCCAATGACGCTCCGTTTATGGGGTCGAAGCTTTTGGAGAGCGGTATCCATCCCGACCTCATCCTATCCAGCCCTGCTCTGCGCGCCAAAACCACCGCGATAGCCATTGCCGAAGCCCTCTCGTATCCATCGGAGTCGATCCGCTACGATCACGCCCTCTACGCCTCCGATGTCGAAACCATCCTCACCCTCATACGAGACATACCTGTGAGTGTCGATACCCTTTTTGTTTTCGGACATAATCCAGAATTCACCGAATGCGCCAACCTTATCACGGACGGCGATATCGATAACATTCCCACCTGCGGGGTTGTAGCGATGCGGTTGAAAAATGATAGCTGGGAGAGTATCGGGGCAAATTCGGCTGAAATAATCGGGTTTGATTTTCCGAAGAAATATCGGTGATTATGTAAAAATTGTGTAAATTCCGATATTCGGATATAATAACTGTATAAATTTCGAGGAGGAAGAGAATATGACAACTGCTGAAATCACTAAAATGTTTCAAATTGCTGATAGTACGCTCAGCGATTGGGAATCCAATCCAAAACGTCAAAAGCTCCTTACCCTCCTTCGTACTATTAGCCTTGATGAGGCTGAAGAGTATTTACAGCTTAAAAATATACCGTCAAAATTTAGCCCTAAAACCCGTTTCGTCAAACTTCGAAAAGAGTGGTTTAGTATTGATCTCTTATGGTCACGGCAAGATCATTTGCTTATAGAGATTAATAGTCTCATTTCCATTTATCTCTCAACACCAAATCAAGAGGATACCCAAACACTGATCCGTCTATTCGGGATCGAACGCGTCCGTTCCATCTTGATGAAACTCGAACATACCATGCCAATCGAAGATTATAATGAAGCTTCAGAGCAGATTGAATTCGCCATAGACTCGGAAACCTATTTTCAGAATCATCCGTTACCATCATTAGAGGAACTTCTACGCCATCCTAAAAAACGTTATATGACGTATCTGACCAAACACTATACTGCCGATGAGCTAGTAAAAATGGCTCAAGAGAAAAAAGTACCGTTTAACACCCTCTTTCAGATTAAAAAGATGACAGGACTTAGCGCATGACCGAAGCCATCAAACAGATTCTACCGATCATCCAAGATCATGAGATTTTTAGCAAGCATGATTTTAGATTGGTGGGTGGAACCGCCCTTTCCTATCATATCAATCACCGCATTTCCGAAGATTTGGATTTTTGCCTCACGCAAGAACTCCCCTTAGAAGATATTCAATCATTTATTGAGTTTTGTGTAGAGAAATTCGGTATGAGCAATATCGATTACATCCAACCTTCTCAAGCAATCAAGGAAGATTTCTTACTCGGTGGGGACAATGTCGAATACTATCTTCAAACATGGATGGTCAACGGTATAAAGATTCAATTTTTCGACGGTGGAAGTAATACCGGCACAAAAGAATTTCTTTCCGCTGATGTCTATACAACCATCGGAAATATCAAGATAGCTTCACTGGAGACGATCTTTAAAATGAAATCTTTGATGTTCTACAAACGAACCAAATCACGTGATCTCTACGATATGCTCCGATTCTACGAACTAAATGATTATCGCTTTACGCCAGAGACAACCAAATCGCTGATAATGCAACATGAACCGCTTTATTGCACAGAAGAATATTTCCAAACGATGTGGCTAGAGAGTTTTAAAACTAGAAAATATTTGGCAGAACGTGATGAAGGATTGGCGGGACTAGTCGGAAAGCCTCAAACATTTGAGGAAATGCGTATGAAGTTGGTAAAACTTTTTCAATAAAATTTCTATTGTAAAAAAGTAGTCTGTCCCGTTTTTTCTATAATCAACTAATCTTCATTTTTTTTATGTACAATTCGTGGAATCCGAGATTGAATAGAATCTAATCTCGAAAAATCAGGAAAAAGATTTTGTACATTTTCAGGCGCATCAAGCGCAGGATTAATCTCGGCTCCTTGATTTATTAGCTCAGCAATTGTTTTTATTGCTAACTTAACTCTTTCAAATTTTTCTTGATCAGCAGAACCACCTAAATGCTTATCTATGATAGCCCTTGTTTCCATATTTATAAGTTCATCTGTTAGCTCTTTTTGTGCTTGTAATAAATCTTCTAAACTTTCATTTTTTATATTAAGGCTTCTTACATATTGCTCATGAATTTTAACTTCTTGATATTTATTTGCTATGACAGCAGAAGCCCATACTGTTCCTGAAATTACCCCTACTGCAAGTGCTGATCCAGCATATAAATTTATCCAAAATGAACCATGTTCCCAATTTTCAATTGAAATAGCTGAATTAATAGCATCATCTGTGAGTAAGATTGAGAAAGCCTGTTCAAATGATTTAATAGAATGGTATAAAGCCCTCATGTCACTAGTTTCAGGTAATTTAATACTAATGGTATTTTCAGAAAGCGGAGGATATATCTCATTCGACAAATCCAATAGCAAAGAGGCTTTATTAATAACTTTTATTGCATCAGCATAAACATTATAAGCCCTACTTGTTGTAGTAAATGTTAAAGAATCTTGCGATGTTGAATACAATTCAGCTGCTAAAATCTCTTGAATTTCTTTGTGAAAAATCGGAATATTTTGAAGAAATGGAATAGCTACTTTAAAAGCCTGAATATTACCTATAGTAGTAGTTGAAAGTGATAATCTACATTCTTCGAACTTTACTTGATTGATATAATAAGCCATTTCTCTAATTCGCATAAAAATCCTTTTTTAATTAAAAAATACATTTTAGCATAAAAAATAAATGAAGAAATTTGAAGGCAAAAATAAAAAATAAATTTCTAGCAGTCTACTTATTCCTATTCAACCATCAACTCATTCTGATTGAAAATACCCAAAATAACAATATTCTCGCCAACAATCAAATACGAGATGGGGTAACCTTTGTGGATTAGTTCACGGTTGCCGTCTTCTGTAGATCTACCTTAGTGAGGGTTATCAATTAAGCTGTCAATTACTGTTTGTAATGCGCGGTTAAATTTTTTAGCGGCAGTTCGTTTGTCTTTTAATGAGAAAGTATTTGATGTGGTGGTGGGTCAACCAGGACTTGAACCTGGGACAACCCCGTTATGAGCGGGGGGCTCTAACCACTGAACTATTGACCCGTTTTTGAAAGAGCGCAATTATAAACGCTCTATCATTAGAGAAAGCTTTTTTTACCCGTATCCCCATAAAGATATCGGAACCGATAGGCAACGAGATTTTCCATAACGGCTAAAAGTACCATAAAGTTCACAAAACTGCTCCCCCCGTAGCTAAACATCGGCAGCGGAACCCCGACAACGGGGGCAAACCCGATCGTCATAGCGATATTGACCGACATATAGATGAAAAACAGCAGCGATAGACCTCCCGCGACCACTTTTATGTAGTAGTCCTCCGTCCAAAAGGCGATAATCATCAAATGGACGATCAATGCACCGTAAAGGGCAATCAGTAAAAACGCCCCGAAAAAACCGAATCTCTCCACCACATAGGCAAAAATAAAGTCACTCGATGCGATTGGGAGAAATTTCATCTGCGCTTGGGTAGCGTCCTCTTTGTTTTTACCGAAAAAGCCCCCTGATCCGACGGCAATAATCGACTGTTCGACCTGATAACTCGGTTTTTCACCCACAAAGTCCGTCAAACGCTGCTTTTGGTAATCGTGCAGCTGAGTGTAAATAAGCGGCAATGAGATCACGAACGTCACTGCCAATCCTATCCAGATTTTCCAATGTACCCCCGCGATAAACAAAATACCGAATCCCAGCAACGCCAAAACCGTAGCCGTCCCCAAATCGGGTTCTTTAGCAATCAGCAAAAACGGCAAAATGATAAAAAAGGAAAGTTTCAGAAAATCTTTCAGCCCATACCCCTCACGCGGAGGGGGATTACGACTAATGAGATAGGCGAGCATCAGCACAAATGCCGGTTTCAAGAGTTCAGAGGGTTGCAGGGTGAAATGGACAAAAGGGATCTCAATCCACCGTTTGGCCCCCAAACGGGAATGCCCGACGAACTCTACGGCGATCAGAAGTAAAATACTTCCCCAATACGCTATCGGAATCATCCACAACATTCGACGGATCGGGAGGAGGAAAAGGGAGATAAAGACACCGATGCCCACCGCAACGTAAACGAAGTGTTTTTGCCCTAGAACAGGATGTATCTCGTAAATCAGCCAACCTGAAGTAAATATGAGCGGAATCAATAAGATAATGGTTATGAAATCAAAGTGTGCTAAAATTCGGCGATCAATATTAAGCACTACGGTCCTTCGTTAATTTTTGCTAATTGTAGCATAGCGGACTTATAACATTTTAAACCATTCAGATACGATACCCAAAGGCACATTGTTTTGACACACGAAGAATCCCATTTTACGACCGACGAAGCGATCCGCTTAGACGTTTTTTTAACGCAGTCTCTCGGACAAACCCGCAACCAGATTGCCCAGCTCATCGAACAAAACTGTGTCACAGTGGATGGAAAACCGACCTCCAAATCGGGGCTTAAACTCAAACCTTCGCAAAACGTTCATATCCGCTTCCCCGAACAAAAATCGACTCCGGCATTGGAAGTCGATTTTGAGGTTGAAGTGTTGTTCGAAGATAACGACATCCTCGTCATAAATAAACCCAGTTCTCTCACCGTCCACCCTGCCCCAAGCGTCAAAGAGGCGACCCTCGTGGATTGGCTCAAACACAAAGGGATTGCCCTCTCAACCCTCAGCGGTGAAGAGCGCCACGGGATCGTCCACCGCCTCGATAGGGGGACCAGCGGCGCAATGGTGATCGCAAAAAACAACGAAGCGCACGAGGCTCTCTCCCTCCAGCTCCAGGACAAAACCATGGGTCGCTTTTATCTCGCGGTTGTAACTCCGCCGATGAAAGATGAGATCACCATCATCGACCGCCCGATCGGACGGAGTGCCCATAATCGTCTTAAAATGGCGATTAGTGAGACGGGTAAAAATGCCAAAACCGAATTTCGAAAACTTCTCCCCAGCCATGATGAGAGCGAAGAGCTGATTGCATGCAAACTCTACACCGGACGAACCCATCAGATTCGGGTTCATTTAGAGTCCATCAGCCGCCATATCATGGGGGATCACCTCTATGGAAGCTCAGCAAAAAGCGACAAAATGGAACGTATCTTGCTTCATGCATACAACCTCTATTTCACCCATCCCACGACCAAAGAGAGAGTCAGTTTCACCGCTCCTCTGGCCCCTGTGATGGAAGATTATTTACATAAACATTTTGATTCAAAGGAATTGCATGAACTCATCGATCCGATACGCATTGAGCGTCTCTTTAGCACTGAGTCTCTTTAGCGGTTGTGCTCCCCAGCCAGCTGTGCAAAAAACTGTCACGATTGACTCGACCCTTCCTACTCCGTCTATGAACGGTTTTATCGCCGATATCACTTCGGTAGCATTTGAGTGGAAACCGGTAAGCGACCCCAGAGTAACAGGCTATTACGTCTATCGTAACACTCCGGGTACCGACGATAAAAAGCTAGAGCGCATTGCAACCATCGACAGTCGCTTCGCAACCCATTATGTTGACAGCAATCTCAAACCCGGAAGCGAATACCAATACCGCTTTGCAACCATCACCAAAGAGGGAAGCGAGTCGGTGGCCAGTGAAACAACTCTCGTAGCCACACAGCCGATGATCGCTCCGATCAGTTTTTTCCAATCGGTCGGCAATATGCCACGCAGTGCCAAACTTCTTTGGCGTCCGCATCCGAACGGAAAAATCAACGGCTACATCATCGAACGCCAAAACGCGACCGACCAAAAATGGTCTGAAATCGCTACAATTACGGGCCGTTTGAACGCTGAATTTATTGATACGGAACTCAAAGACGGGCAAGTTTATTTTTACCGTATTAAAGCGACAACCTTTGATAAACTTGCAACCGAGCCGAGTGAAACGGCTAAAGTTGTAACCAAACCGCTTCCGCCGGAAATTAAAAACATCACCTCGACCAACAATCTTCCGCGTGCCATCACTCTCACATGGGCAGCAAGTGCCATCAGTGATTTAAGCCATTACAACATTTACCGCTCATCCAACCCGAACGGTTCGTTTGCGTATCATGTCAAACTCGAAACGACCAATTTTACCGATACGATTACCGAAGACGGGAAATTCTATTTTTATAAAATCACCGCTGTCGATAAAGATGGATTGGAAAGTGCCATCTCTTCGGTAGCAACCCAAGGTTCCACCCTCTCAAAACCGCAGACACCGATTGCCTATGAAGGGAAAATCGTGAATAAAGCGGCTGAGTTCCAATGGAAAAACAGCGATCCTCGAACGGTTTCCTATACCGTTGTCAAAACGACAAAAACGAGCTGGGTCAGCCGTGAGAGCATCGATATCAACAACATTACCGCACCAAGTTTTCGCGATACCGATATCAAAGAGGGTACAGGATACCTCTACGAAATCATGAGTGTCGATAAAGACGGTATCCGTTCTCTTCCGACGTCAGCGATCGAACTTAGCTACGAGGCCAAATAAAGTATGCCGCATTTACACATCGAATCGTTTAAACCGCTCACCTTGCCGACACGCTGCGGCGATGTAGAGTTTCTCTTTCAAGCCGACTATAAAGACGACAAAGAGGGAGCACTTATTGCAACACGCTATAAGGGAAGAGAATTCTTTTTAGTTCATAAAAAAGGGGATACGAAAGAGCTTCTCAAAAGCGATAAAATCACCCGCCCTTCTCCGAACTTTATCCTCAAACACGCACTCCTCGCTTACGCGGAGTGCTCAGGATCGGTTGTACTGGATTCAAATGTCGATAATGCCCCTGAAAATACCCATCTCAAAACCCATGATGCCCTAAAAACGATCCAGTTTTTTGCCGATAATTTTCCGCGTGAGCAAGAAGTCCGAATCGAAGTCGGATTCGGTTCTGCCCGCCATCTCCTCCACCAAGCGGCGGCAAATCCTGAGGTATTGTTTATCGGGTTGGAGATTCATAAACCCTCAATCGAACAGGCACTCAAACAAATCGTTATCCAAAACCTCACCAACATCATGATCCTCGATTACGATGCGCGACTTTTTCTAGAATTTGTCCCCTCAAATATCGTCGGTAAAATCTATGTCCATTTTCCGGTGCCATGGGACAAAAAACCCCACCGTCGTGTTATTTCCGAAGACTTTTTAAGAGAATCGGAGCGGGTACTCTGTGTCGATGGAACCTTAGAACTTCGCACCGACAGCGAAAACTATTACCGTTTTGCCCTAGAGACATTCAGTTCTCCGGCTATAAGCCGTTTCGATGTCCGTAAAAATCAAGAGATAGCCATTGTAAGCAAATACGAAGACCGCTGGAAGAAAATGGAGAAAAACATCTATGATGTCACCTTCACCTGTGAAACTGAATCTCCCGAACCCGACATGAGCGGAAATTTTGCATTTTCATCGACACCGATTGGTAGCGATGCACTGGGTCGCCTCTCCAAAGAGACCTACAAACAAGAATGGGGATTCATCCATGTTGAGAGAATCTTCCGTGTCGGTGAAGATGGCGGGATGCTCCGTTTGGCGATGGGAAGTTTCGATCGCCCTGAGAGTACCTATGTACTCATTGAAAACGGTTCTGCCCGCTATTTTCCATCCCTACCGGTTCGCACCAGTGCGAATCTCAAAGCCCATATCTTATTAGACGAGTTGCTGCATGGATAAAGTCATTATTGCCGAAAACCTCTCTCTCTCATACAAAGAGTTTGAAACCATCATCTCAAAGGCCAACTTCTCAATCGATGCGGGAAGTTTCGTATTTATAACCGGAGCAAGCGGAAGCGGTAAATCGACCCTTCTCAAATCGTTCTACGGTGCAATCGAACCTCGTGCAGGCCAGCTTATGGTTGGCGGTGTTAAGATGAGCCGTATCAGTACCTCAAAACTCAACTTCCTCCGTCGCCACATTGGGATCGTTTTCCAAGATTATAAACTGATCAAAGAGTGGACCATTGAGAAGAATGTCATGCTTCCCCTCATCATCTCAGGCTATACCAAAGATGTCAGCAGTACACAGGTACAAAAACTCCTCGGACATGTCAAACTGATTCACCAAAGCGGCAAATATCCCCCTGAACTGAGCGGCGGGGAGCAACAGCGAGTCGCGATGGCACGTGCGCTCGCCCATAATCCGATTTTGATCCTCGCGGATGAACCGACGGGTAATTTAGATGAATATTCGTCCCAAGTAATCTGGAATCTGCTGGAGGGGGCAAATACACAGCTCAAAACAACGGTCGTCGTTGTGACCCATAATATTCCAAACACCATAAACATTCCATACAAACACTACCATATCGAGATGGGGAATATCCATGAAGTCTCTTAAAAATCATATCTCTCTGATTATCGCCCTTTTTACCGTTTTGTTTTCGGTTCAGATTTATGTTGCGGTTGATCGCACCATCGCAGCCTACGAAACACGTCTGAAAAATGACTATTCAATCATCGTAGTTGCCAACAAAAGCCTCACCCCTACAGAATTTAAAGCAATGGATTCAATTATTGAACGCAGTGATGTTATCGCAACCGATCAGGTCTTAAAACGTCTCGAGGGAGAAATGAGCAAAAAAAATCTTGATTTGCTCAAACTCACTCTCCCGAAGTTCTACCGCATCTATCTAAGCCGTTTCCCGACCCCCTATGAGATTGAAAAACTTCAAAAGCGGCTTCAAAAACACTCGGCGATTGAGCGGGTAGAAGGGTATGCTCAAACCCATGACACAGTTTATAAACTGATGCTCCTCTTTAAAGATGTTGTTCAGATTTTTTCAATCGCTATCGCGGCCGTTACCTCGTTACTGATCCTCAAAGAGATGCGCTTGTGGCAATTTCAACATGCCGATCGAATGTCTATCATGGCCCTTTTCGGTGCTCCGGTATGGCTTCGTTCTGCAGTTCTCTTTCGTCTGGCGATCGTGGATGCGATTATCGCAACGATCGTGTTGTGTCTAGCATTTTTCATCATTGAACAATACGGCTGGATGGATCTATTGTTGCGAACTGTAGGAATCACTATCGAGCTTTTTGATTTTGTAAACGATGCCGTGCGTTCATTGTTGATCGCGTTAGGTGTATCGATTGTATTAACCCTTACGATCGTTATCGGCAACCGTGAAGAGGAATAGATGAAATTTTCCCTTTCGCTGTTATTGGTCTCTTTGTTAGCCCTCTCACTGCAGGGCGCTAAAATCGATGAAAAGATTCAAAACACCTCAAAAAAATTAACTGAAACCAAACAGACCTATTCAACTCTTACAGCGAAGCTCGAAGCAACCGCCTCAAAAATCCTGCAGCAAAAGCAGGTTATCGGTACACAGCAACAACAAATCAGTACCCTCGTCGAAGAACTTAAATCAAAAGAGACCGTGTATCAATCCAATAAATCAACCCTTAAAGGATTGGAGACACAACAAGGGCTTTTGATTAAAACCCAAAACGATATTGAGCAGCGTCTTGTTTTTGCCATCGCCCGCAATACCTCTATCTCATTGCTCATCAATGATGACCGAGCGAAAGAGGCCGATGCCATCATCACCGAAGAAGCCCTGAAACTCCATCTGAAACAGATCAACGAAGAGATTAAACAGCTCAATACCCTCTTTGTCGAAAACAATGCACGAATCGCCGGACTCTCTACCCAGACAACCGTGTTAAAAAAATCGATTGCCATAATCGATCAGGAGAAAAACAAGGTACTTGAAACCAAAAAAGAGAATGAAAAGGCGATTGCACTCCTCGAAAAAGAGAAGAGTCTGTATAAAAAATCGTTGGACAAAATTCTTAACCAACAGCGTTCACTCCAAAACACCCTTGCCAATCTCAATATTATCAAACGTGAATCACTCAAACCTAAAAAAGCTCCTCCACCGCTTGTAGCCGCTAAACCCGGTGCTAAACCGGTCCCGGAAAACGTCAAACAAGCGATTGCGGATTATCGTCCTTCCAGTGTTGCCGGTTACGCAGGGGAACATACCATTGCCCCACTCGATGGCTATGTAGTGACCAAACGTTTCGGACCCTATACCGATCCAATATATGGGATCAAAATCTTTAATGATTCCGTATCCCTTCGACCGACCGAAGCCGATGCCAAAGTCCGATCGGTCCTAAACGGCAAGGTAATCTTGGCAAAACCTACCGCAATGCTCGAAAATGTCATTATTATCGAACATGATAACGGTCTGCATACGATCTATGCCCACTTGGATAAAATCGCCCCTACGGTAGAGGTAGGCAAACGGCTCAAGCAAGGATCAATCATCGGACGCGTAGGACGGGAACTGATGTTCCAGGTCACGCAGCGTAACGCCCATATCGACCCGCTCCAGATGATCCGCTAATAATTTAATGTTGTTACACACTTTTCGGGCAATACCCAAAGGGCACGTGAGCCCGCAAAGTGGCGGGGACAAATGTCCCCTGCATCCCTCTAAAGCTACCCGCATATTTCTGATGCGGGAGAAAAATCTCCATATTCTGTTATTAAAACGGCCAGACGGCTCCGACTATTTTGCTTGCCCATCCTTGATTCACAGAACGGTCAATATCTCCCTCATTCGCATAAAGGATTTTTGCGTCCGAGATTTTTGATGAATTGATTTGATTGTTTTGATCGATATCATACGGACGAATTACCCCACTGAGCTGCATAACCTGTTTTTGTTCATCCACCATAATCTCACGTCGTCCGGTGATGAAATAGTTCCCGTTTGCCATCACTTTCACAATCCGTGCCGATACAGTCGTCGTAAAGGTAGCGTTTTTAGTCGATGATCCCGATCCTGAGTAATCCGAGCTTGATCCGGCACTAAATCCGATATTCGCAACACCGTTGAGTTTATTCACGGCGGAATTTACCGCAGAATTTTGCCCCGTTGAACTGAACAATCCTCCGTTTAGCCCCAATGTATCGGCTTCTGTGAGCGCTTTACTCGCCTTATTTGAGCTGGTTGCCGTTTCTGAAATCACAACCGTCACGATATCATTCACGTGCATTGCTTTGTGATCCGAAAACAATGGGCTATCACCCTGACCGAATAAACTTCCCCGCGCAACAAAGCTGTTCTCTTCTTCACGTGATGGCATCTCTTCAACATATTTAGGGGGAGTAAATGCAATTTCAGGCTCTGTAAGATGCGCTGTACACCCGCTTAACAACAACGATGCGGAAAGAATCGATAAATAAAGAGGTATGCGCATAATTCCATCCAAGTCATATTTAGCTATAATAAAGCAAAAATAGTTCCAAGGGATCCCGATGAGTTTAAAAGAACAAATCAGTAATGACATTAAAACCGCTATGAAAGAAAAAAATGCCCCTTTGCGTGATGCTTTGCGTCTTCTCAGTAGTGCAATGAAGCAAATCGAAGTTGATGAGCGTAAAGAACTCAGTGATGACGATATTATCAAAATCATCCAAAAGCAGGTTAAACAGCGCAACGATGCCATGAGCCAATACCGTGATGCCGGACGTGAAGATTTATACGAAAAAGAGGCTTCAGAAGCGGCTATTTTCGAAACCTATCTGCCGAAACAACTGAGTGATGAAGAGCTTGAGAATGCAATCCGCACGATTATTGCAGAAACAGGTGCAGCCTCCATGAAAGATATCGGCCGTGTTATGGGTGCCGCTTCTAAAACTTTGGGAGCTCAAGCCGACGGAAAACGGATCAACGAGTGTGCGAAAGCACTTTTGAGCTAATTAATGCTGAAATGGAAAGTCTATTTACCGGTTATTCGCTCAACATTAGAGCGTTTTACCCAAGAAGTACAAACCAGTGAATGCTTTGCAAAGCAAGATTCCTCTTATGCGCAAACCATCAATGAACAAAAAGAGAAACTTCTGAGTGTATTTAATCTCTTTGATACTCAAGATGAAAGCGAAGCGATTGAAGATTACCTAGAATTTTGTATTCACAATGACCTTCCCTACCTTTTTGTTCACAGTGAGCTCTCCAATGTCGCCAGAGCAATATTAAGCCTTTTGGCCTCGGAAGAGAAATGTTCCTTTATTAACGATACCAATGCCCATTTTACCGATCTGGAATCTCGTATTGCAGAAGCGTACTACCGCCATTTTTTACGTAAACTAGCAACGAAACATCACGTACGTCTTTCTCATCTCTCACACTTGATTGAAAAGCATCTGATGATCCATTATCAGCACCATTTGGAATGGATGCTGGTACTTATCGCAGAATTACAAGGGACTGCACGAGAAGGGAGTCAGTGCGAGCTTGATCATACCAAGTGTTCTTTTGGTCAATGGCTCCATAACCCCTCTATCCCCTATCTCTCCACAACAAGCCACTTCGCCGATATCCAACGGCTTCACATCAACCTGCATGAGTTAGCATCCAATATTTTTGCTCAAAATAGATCCAAAATCATCGAGCATAAAAATATGATTCAACTCTTACAGTACCTTGACTACACCTCACTTGAAATCGGCAATGAAATTGCGATTATCAATGATATGCTCATTATCGGTGAATACAGCAAAGACCCTTTAACCGGTCTTCTCGGACGACGACTCTTTGAAAAAATCGTTATGGGGCAAGTCGAAATAGCCAAAGCAACTGAAAGCGATTGCTCGATGATTATGTGTGATTTGGACCATTTCAAAGAGATAAACGACCGTTTCGGGCATCTCGCGGGGGATGAAGTAATCAAAAATTTTGCCGCAAATTTACAAAAAAATCTCCGTAAATCGGACTTTATTTTTAGATTCGGCGGCGAAGAGTTTTTAATCCTCCTCCCATCAACGAATTACAATGAAGCCCATATTCTCGCCGAAAAAATCTGTCTCGCGACTGCTGAGCAAGAGCTTACGTATGAAAATTCCGATATTTCGTATACTGTAAGTATCGGCGTATGTAAAATCGATACCAATGATCTATCGTTTGTTACCAAAGATACCATTCAAAAATATATCCATACCGTCGATGCACAGCTCTATCTTGCCAAACAAAATGGCCGTAATCGGGTAGAGTAAGATTACGCCAGCAGCTCAGGACGACCGTAATGGTATCCTTGAGCGTAATCGACTCCAATCTCTCTGAGGACCTCAAGGGTCTCTTCATCTTCCACATACTCTGCAATCGTCTGTTTGCCGAATTCTTTTGCAATTTGATGAATATGCTTGACAAAAATACGATCTTTTTCATTCACCGTAATATTTTTAACGAATTCACCATCGATTTTTACATACTCCGTATCAAAATATTTGAGATAAACAAACGATGAAAATCCTGATCCGAAATCATCCAGAGCAAAGCTGATCCCGATATTTTTCATCGATTCGATAATTTCCATCAAACCGTTAACATTATGGATCGCTTCACGCTCTAAAATTTCGATGGTTACGCCGCTGTTTAATGACGGCATCGGATTACTGCTGTAATGCGCTTGAATCAAATCTACATATTCCCCACCAAAGAGGCTGTTCGTAGAGAGGTTAAAGAAAAACCGCTTATCCCACCACCCTTTTTCTTCTCGGATACGGAGACCTTTGGTCAAAATAATCTGATCGATTTTCGAGGCGAACCCTAAGCTTTCCGCGACCTCGATAAATTGCCCTGCCGCCATGTAACGTTTACCGTCACGAATACGGGCTAATACTTCATATCCGAATAATTTGCCTGTTTCGACATGGTAAATCGACTGGATAAACGGCTCAACGCGATCTTCATCAATCGCACGACGGAGAAACTCCCCTTTTTTCTGAATCTCAGCGGCCATTTCCTGATCACTTTGATCGGCACGTGCAATCGTATTTTTTCCTGCACGCTTGGCTTTATACATTGCCAAATCCGATCCCGTAAGAAGAGATTCGATGTTTTCTCCCTGCTCAGGATACTCGGCAATTCCGAAACTTGCTGTCAAAGTAATCTGATCAAACATCAATGAAATAGGGGTTGCCTCAAGACGTGAACGAAGTTTTTCAACGACTGCATACCCATTTTCATACGGCGTTTCCGGGAGAAGTACCGCAAATTCATCGCCTCCCAAACGGGCCAATATATCCGCGTTTCGAAGATTTGTACCGAAAATATTGGTCACCTCTTTGAGAACCAAATCCCCTGAAGCATGCCCGTACGTGTCATTAATGTATTTAAAATTATCCAAATCGATCATCAAAATCGTAAACTTGTGACGGTGACGCACAGAGCGTTTAATCTCATAGGTCAAAAACTCTTCAAATTTTCGACGGTTGTAAAGTCCGGTGAGATAATCGCGATCGGAGAGTTCTTGAAGCTTTTCATAATAATCTTGGATCGAATCGAGCATTTTATTAAAATAATTCTCGATATTTTTTACTTCTAAAATTTTGGTCTTGAGACTCACCCGTTTGGCCATATCGTTTTTACTGATAATCTCTTGGATCATCACGATAAATTGGTTGATAGGCTGTACCAATAGGGCATTGAGTCTAAAATACAAAATGGCGAAAATCATAATCGTAAAGACGACGAAGAAAATAATAAAGGAATTAATCATCGTCGTCAATGAGATTTTGAGATTGGCTACCGGAAAACGGACGTCAATAACACCGTTAATGTCTCCAACTTTGGCATTCGTGTGGCATGAAAGACACTCTTGATTAACAACAATCGGATAGAGATAGCGGATCTCTTCATCTCCGGTGAGGATCTCTTCCCCTTTCATCGCCCGTAAAACCATCGGATCATGTTCGCGGATCTGCTTGTCTTGCGGACGCTCTCCGAACAACTCTGAAACGATAGGACTGCGATAAGCATTTACCCGCATATTGGGTTCAACTTTGTTCAAACGAAGAATAATCGCATCCAGTTCTTCTTTACTCCACCCTTTTTCCATCGCGGAGTAAAGAGCCTCAAATGCTAATCGGCTTGTTTTTCGAGCATCAACACGAGCAAGGTCATCAATAGCTCGTTTTTTGATAAAAACACCGTACACAAAGGCAACCGCCAAACTTGCTACTAGCGAAAGTATAACCGTTTTGGCGATGAGCCTTTTATAAGTTGTGTACGACTTCATTGAAAATTCCCATCTATTCTTTCATAATATAAAATCATTATAACACGAAACTTTTAAAATCCTAACGGAAGGCTTCTTTATTCTACGGAAGCAATCCTAAAGGCAATTGAATTTTGGAAAATCAGAGGATGAGAATACTGGCACGTCAATACTCCTCCGATCGGGGCAATAATTTTCTCTAGCTTCTCACCGCTGAGAGCATCGGTAATACGTCCTAATGTATCCCCTTTTTCAACCGTGGTGCCGCAGGATACCAATGAATCAAAAATACCGGCATAGGATGCTTTAAGAACCGTAATATTTTCAGGAAAAATAATGTTGCTTTGAAAGCCGTCAAATATCGGGACATTTAACATCCCCTGCTTTGACATTAAGCGTACCAATGAGTCTTGCACTTCACGGCTGGCGGTATGATCGATTGAACCGTTTTTACCAAAAACGATGGAGAGAGCTTTTGTCCCCCAAAGCTGCCAGTTGTACTGCAACATCACGGTCTCTAGCGGACTATAAGGACGATAATGGATAAAACGCATCCCTAAAGCATAGGCCGATTCCATATCTTCATAATCACTTTTAATGAGTTTGACATAGGGCATACACATCCCCTGATCACGGCGGCCTTCCAAAATGATCCCATAATCGTATCCCTGAAGCGATTCAAACAGCTTCGCGGCAATCCGCTGAGTGGTTTCACCCTGAGCATACCCCGGAAACATCATATTGATATCGGTTTTATCGAGAGGCCAAAAGGTTTGTCCCATATTCAAAGCGTACGTATTAACCGCCGGAATAACTAAAATCTTACCGCTTATTTTCCCCTCTTCCTCTTTTTGACGCAGATAATCCACCAAACGCGACGCAACATAGAGCTGATTGATATGATCACCGCTCATCGCACCGACAATGGCAATGGAGGGGCCTTTAGCATCTTCACCGAATACGAAGCCTTCCACGTTAAGAGGAGCACGATTCGGAGATTTAAAATTGAGTATTTCGATCCGTTTCATCCATTTTCTCCGAAAATTCGACCGACAAGCGATCCCTCATAAACAATTGGATACGCTCGAAGGGTAAAGAGTATCCCTCCGATCGGAGCGATCACTTCATCGAGCGTTACCCCGCTGAGAGGATCGACGATTTGTCCCACAACGGAACCTTTCTCGATCATTTGGCAGTGTTCGATCGAGGGGACAAATAATCCAGGGCACGAAGCATTCAGATACGCGACTTCTCCTACATGCGACTGTATCGGAAGGCGTACCTTCAGCGGTTCAATCGCTAAAAATCCCTCTTCCGCCATCAGGTTTAGCAGCCCATCCAAAAGCTGATGCCCATACCCTTTGCTTAAGCGCATCCCAACACCCATTTCTACGACAAGCGTCTTTGTTCCCAATGTATTCATCGCATGAGCAAAGGTCGATTCCAAAACCGTTACCGCATCATGCACCCAGACAAAATCGATATTGAGTTTATTGGCCAACGGCACAAGCATTTGGGCTTGGGATTTTGCGATACGCACTTGAGGAATCTCCCGTAAAAAAACGTTTGAGGAGTGGATATCGATGGCGATTTCGGAACCCTTCATGGCATTAACCACCCCATCGGCGATCTGGGCGGGGAGAAAATCGTTTTTACTGCCGGGAAAAATACGGTTCAAATCGACATCGTAAAAGGGAACGGAGCGGGTAATGCTGTCAATCCCAAGGCTGTTAATCGCAGGATAGATATCAACGGTCCCTTTAATCTTATCAGGATTGGCCCGAAGCCACTCGCCGAGGAGAAAACAGACATACTGCCCCTCCAGTTCATCCCCATGGATTCCGCTGACAATCGAAATCCGCTTTTTTGTTTCTCCATTCTCAGGTGTATATCGGCACCGCTGAATCCGAAACTGCTCCCCGACCGGAAGATCGATCGAAAAAACCTCTTCAATGATACCCATACCCTCACCGCTCATGATTGTGATTGCGAAACGGCTGAAGCACAGGTATCTTTATGGATCACTCGATCAACGACACTGTTGAGAAAAAGCAGGAATTTTGAAATATCCGACGTAGTGACATTGATAGGGCGATAATTACGGTTCAGCTGTCTCGCAATACTGTTAATCACTTCAATATCAGCCGTTACCATCTCAATTTCACCGTAAAGTCGTAGAATGAGATCAAACCGCTCGATCTGCTGTCCGAACCGGATCAATTGATACGCTCTGGTACGATCCAGTTCGGTTGAAAATATCCCTAATATCAAACTGCAATTATCGATAATCTCTTCGAGATTGGTAGGGCTCACGGCACGATCCCGCCCCGCAACCAATTGATTATGAATTTTATTGAGGGTGGCGAAACCCCTCTCATCAAGCAGATGACGTGTCTCAATGGCATTTTCGCGTGCCCAGCTGATAATCTGCTCAACACTTCCGCCGTACGTTCCATACACCCCTTGTTTCAAAAAATCGAGCGCATTTTTGTACTCGATCTCTACCCCCAGTTTTGTATAGAGTTTTCGCCCATCCTCGAAATCCCGGTCAATCACGTAATCGTAACTGTTGACCAGCTCTTTGAGCATTGTCTCTGCTCTTTGAACATAGCGCCCGAACCAATAAAGTCTTTGCGCGGTATTTACCGAAATTGCCATACCGTTGATTATCATAGTTCCACCACCCATGTATCTTTAAAGCCGCCTCCTTGAGACGAATTCACCAAATAATTCCCCTCTTCCATCGCATAACGGGTTAATCCTCCCATGCTGACCGTCACTTTTTCGCCATGAATCACATAAGCGCGTAGATCGGCTTTACGAGGGACGATACCCTCTTCCATCATGCACGGTAAATCGTAAAATTCGATTACCTCTTGAGCAATCCAGCGGCGCGGTTCTGCCAAAATCATTTCGATAATTTCGGCACGTTTTTCAGGAGTCAAGCGATTCCCGAACAATACACCGTATCCTCCCGCTTCAGCAACGTCCTTGATAACAAGTTTATCGATATTCTCCAGAACGTATTTTCGATCTTTTTCATAGTAGGGCAGATAGGTCGGAGCATTCGAGAGAATCGGTTCTTCATCCAGATAGTATTTGACCATTTGAGGGACGAAATAATAGATCCCTTTATCATCCGCAACACCGTTTCCGATACTGTTCATAATGGCAACATTTCCGGCACGATACGCTCGCGTGATCCCTTTTACTCCGATCAAGCTATCAGGCTCGAACTCTTCGGGATCGAGGAAATCATCATCGAGCCGCCGATAGATCGCTCCGATACGCTGACGTTCACCGTCATATGAGCATAAAAAAACCTCATCATTTTCAACCACCAAATCATCCCCCGAAGCGAGAGTCGCTCCGGTGATTTTAGCCAAATAGCTGTGTTCATAATACGCAGAGTTGTAGCGTCCCGGAGTGAGGACGACATTGAGCCCTCCGGTATTGACATAATCCATCGCTGCTTTGAGCTCATCACCGTAATGTTTAATTTTACTGATTTTCATCGATTCAAAAAATTCCGGATACGTATGACGAAACGCTCGACGGATAGTGAGGGGATAACTTACCCCGCTGGGGACACGAAGATTATCTTCCAAAATCACCCATTTGCCGCTCACCGCATCTTTGACCAGATCGATACCGCTGATGTGTGTACGAACCCCTTTGGGAGGATTCACACCCATAAACTCCGGCAAAAATGCTTTTGCCGAATCGACGTACTCACGTGGTACAACTCCATCGTTGACGATTTTTTGATCGTTATAAATATCATTTAAAAAAGCGTTGAGAGCTTTAACGCGCTGGATAATTCCTGCTTCTAAGGCGTCAAATTCTGCTTTGGGGATGATACGGGGGATCATGTCAAAAGGGAAAGAGCGTTCTATAAATGTTCCATCTTTAAAAAGATTGAAATTTACCGCATTGGCCTCTAGAAACTCTTTAAATTCGGAAACTTTACTTTGATCTACGCCATCAAAGATATCATAAAACTTTTGTAATTCTGGACACACAGGTTCAAGCATTCTCACCCCTTGAGTATTAGGACTAAGTCAATCATATCCTAAAGTAATCTCAAGGGTTGCTTAAAAAACAGTCAAATGTACTTTTTAGCCGTTTTTTAGAGTTTTCAGTGCTGTTTCGACATCATCTTGACGCATCAGTGATTCACCGACCAAAAAGGCATCTACACCCGCTTTGTTCAAATCTTCCAACTGACCGTGTTCATAGATTCCACTCTCAGCAACGATGATTTTCCCGTTCGGGATGAGAGGTATCAAATCGTAACTCAAATTCATATTCATCTCAAACGTCTGGAGGTTACGGTGGTTAATCCCGATAATGTCCGCACCCGCATAGATTGCTTTGGTCAGTTCGGCTTTATCGTGAATCTCAACGAGAGCCTCCATCCCCAAATGGCGAGTGTAGTTCAACAACTCTTTAAGCTCATCTTTGCTCAGTGCCGCCGCAATCAGGAGGACGAAATCGGCTCCGTACACAAGCGCTTCAAGAAGCTGATATTTGGAGATGATAAAGTCTTTGCGCAGAAGCGGAATACTCACATAACGGCGAATCTCCGCGAGATAATCGAGATTACCCTGAAAAAAGTGCGGCTCGGTAAGGATTGAAATCGCATTCGCTCCGCCGCGTTCATACGCCTGAGCAATCGCTACGGGATCGAAGTCTTCACGAATTACGCCACGCGAAGGGCTTGCTTTTTTCACTTCCGAAATAATGCGGTACGGTTCTTCGGGAGTAGAGGTGAGATAAGGTCTCACATCACGAGGTGCCCGTGCATTAAATGCCAATGAACGTCCGAGCCAATCCATACTGAATTTGGCTTCGCGTTCTATCAGATCTTCTTTGGTTTTTTTGATGATGTCGTCTAATATCATTAATTATTCTCCTTGGTTTTACACTTTTCAATCGCTTTGAGATGATCTTTCACCTCTTGCTCATCCGTTCCTATCATCGATTCGACTTGTTTGATCAAACGCAGTGCTTCAACACACTCATTTTGTTTGTAATGCCCCCACGCCAATGAATCGATGTAAAACGGTGAGTCAGGCTGTTTTTCGAGGGCGCGACGGACATATCCCATCCCCTCAGGGACATTGATCTCATGATCGATCATTAAATATCCCAAATAGTTCAGATAAAGAGGGTCTTCGATATCTTGCAGCGCTTTTTTAAGCCCTTCCATCACCTGTGAGAGCAAAACGGGATCTTTTCGATTGCTCGCACCTTCGTATTTAAAAACAGCACTCTGCGCAAGATAAAGAGGATTGTCTTCTCGTTCATACAACGTTTGGGCCAAGATTGAAGCTTTATCAAATACTTTTACTTTGACGTACAAATCGAGCAAAAGAGGATCGTTCAAATGTGATTTTTCGAGCAAAACGGTCATTTTTGAAATGTCTTGCTGATACAAATAAATTTTAAGGGCTTCGTCCGCAGCAGAAAGTTCTTTAAAAGCATCGTACGTTTGTTCATAAATCAGTGCCGCATCACCCAGCTGGCCGCTATCGGCATAAAAACTCCCCAAACGCTTACCGATAATTTGGCTGTTTCCATGAGTTCCGAGATGCTCTTTTAAAAACTTGATCGCTTCGGCTTTTTCACCTAACTGCGCATATTGAATCAAAGCGATCCGCTCTGCCGTCGTTTCATCATAATTTTGGGCGTACGCTTTTTTGAGGATCCCTACACCACCCGCATAATCTCCCAGTTTGAGCCGTGATTCGGCATAAAGGAGATAATCGGATGCTTTTTGGCTTATTTCACTCAAGCTCAAAGCTTTTTGCGACGCTTCTCCGAAACTTCCCGCTTTGAGCAAAGCGATAATCTCAAATCGTTTTAATGTTTGATCTTCAGGAGATTTTACCAGTTCTTCTGCCGTTTTTTGGGTAAGCGTTTTAATGTCGTTGGATTGTTCCAACATCCGTAATGACTGGTAAAGATACTCTTTTTTGGATGTTTGCTTGTAAAGTTCAGCAAAAAAAGCTGACGCTTGATGATGCTGTTGACGCATCTGCGCATCAAGCGCATAGAGTGAAAAGGTATCTTCTAATAGATTCCCATTATTGATGGCTTTGGGTGCGGCATTTGCCATTGAAACGATCAAGAAGGCTATCGATAGTAATTTAATCATGGATTATCCCCGGACACTCCGCTTTAAGTTCATCGATGCGGTGACGAAAATAATCCCAAAACGGGAAGGTTCGACACTGCAACGGTCTTGCAGTGTAAATACTACACCCATTTAGTGAACGATCAAAAAACGCACAGTCATATGAGCCCTTTACCAGCTTCTCTTTGAGGGAAAAGCGAAAGCCCTCTTTACGCAGATACGTACGGCGAAACTCCCCCTCATCCATCTCTAACAGCTTGGCAATCGCCGCAATCTCGGTGACGGAAACGAAAATATTGCCGCTCTCTCCGGTACAGCAGTTTCCCCCGCATTTAGCGCAAGCGGAGGGATCAAACGCAAAACTGAAACCTTCTTGTGTCATATACTCGGACATTTGATACTGTGCACCTTTGCTTTATCGTAAATCGCCTGCACCGCAGGGGTATAACACTCATCCGAAAACGTGATTAACGGAGGATAAATATTTAACATTGCTTTGCTGTTTTTTTTCAGATGGAGCATCACCAGTGTACTGGGACGATCCTCTTTTGAATGGACGAATTGTACATCAACGACTCTTAATCGTGAGCGTTCGCACGCAGTGCAAAGCTGAACAAATTGACGTGCATCGTAACAGATCACCGCTTCTCCGTTGGATTTGAGAAGTTTGGATATTTTGCTCATAAACGGCTCAATCGGCAAGTGGACGTTATAGCGTGCCTGATGGAGAATCGGGTTCTCAGAACGAGACACATTTTCATGATAAAACGGAGGGTTAGAGACGATCCAATCATAGCTTCCGTGAGCACCGAGTTCTAAGAAATCCCCCTCATGCAGGGTGTATCCGATATGGTTAATCGCCGCATTTCGACGGGCAAATTCGGCATACAAAGGCTGTTTTTCAACCGCTTCGACTCTCACGGCAGGAAAATCCCGCCCGATCAAAAGCCCTACGATTCCACTCCCCGCTCCGACATCGAGCATTTTCCCCTTTGGGGCAAAGCGGGAGATAAAGCCGTAGAGCAATATCGAATCGCTGTTGTAACAATAGCCTCCGTCGGGTTGATAAAGGAGCATTAAGAGACCTTTTTGTGTAATGTGTGAATTTTGCCGTTTTTTTAACATAGGTCTAAAGCTATGTTAACTTTTTTTAGTTTTTTTAACATAGCTCTTTGGATATGTCAAATTAAATGCCTTTTCTTAACATATCAAAAAGTTCGAGATTGACAAAAAATTTACTGTTTTTGATTTGAATATTTTTTACAATTCCCACAGTTTCAAGTTCATTGAGATATTTAGATGCTGTTTGTCTTGTAATACCTAATCTATCCACCAAGAACTCTATCTTCGTATACGGATGCATAAATAGCACCTCAACCAAATCTTTACTGTAAATCTTTGGCAGTTGCGTAGATATTTTATCTTGCGTTACAATCATCAAATCATTGATGCCGTTTATAAGTTCAACCGTTTCGAGCGACGTTTGTTCCACTCCATCGAGCATATACAAAATCCACTCTTCCCAATTATCCTTGGTTCTAACCTCTTGAAGAAGTCTATAATAATCCGCCTTATGAGTGATGATATAACGGCTCAGATAAAGGATAGGAATATCGAGTAAATCTTTTAAAATCAGATACAAGATATTGATAATCCGTCCCGTTCGCCCATTACCGTCATAAAACGGATGGATAGACTCAAACTGATAATGGATAATCGCCATATTGATGAGATCATCTATGTCGTTGGGTTCGTTGATATACGTTTCGAGATTATCCAAAAGTGCTTGTATGACCTCATACTCTTGCGGCGGAGTAAAGACAACCTCCCCCGTTTGTATATTTTTCAAAATCGTACCGCTTTGACGGCGCACACCTGCATTGTTCTGTTCCAATACCTGCTGAATCTCTATAATATACTTTTTTAACAACAAACGATTATCTTGTACGAGAGAAAAACCCTGTAGCAGTGCTTCACGATAGTTTTGTACTTCTTTGGCTTCATTCGTGACACTGGAAATATCCAATCCCGCACGATAGAGTTCATCATGCGTCGTGATGATATTTTCGATCTCAGAACTGTCTTTCGCCTCTTGTAGTAGCAAAGAGTTGATGAGGATCGCACTGTTAGGGATAATCTTCGCCACACCGTTTAGACGGGCTAATGCACGGTTAGCACTGATCGATTTTTTGAGAATTTTAGTGGTTTCGATGTTTTGGGGAAGAGGTAAGGTTTGCGGGGTGAATTGGGTCATTTTATTTTCTTCAATAGCTCTTTTGCTGGAGATTTTGAATACTCTTTATAAAAATGGTTAATATTTGAATCAAAAATATCAGACTTATCTCTGAGAAATTTTTTAAAACCTTTTAATGCTTTTTTCACATGAATATTTTTTTTAGCTATCGATTTTATTTTTTTTATATCAGCACCATTATTTAAAAATGCCAAATAGATATCAAATGAATCCCGTTCTCTCTTTTGTTTTTGACAGCTTTCCATCTTTGTGAGAAACATACCTGTAAAATCAACAAGATTAAATTCTAAACCGTCCAATGAATATTTATCAAATAAATCATTATTAAATAACAAAGCAGAATTAGGCAAGACGATTGACATCATTTTTACTGTATCTTCTTCTCTGTTTAAAGGTATATCTAAATCCAAATGATCAACAAACATACCTTTAATTTCACTAGCTTCAGTCATTTTAGGATGTAATAAATCAATATTAAAAATAAATTCTTTATCTTGTATTTGTTGCTTTTTCAGTAATTGAAATGGATGTTTAGCTGATGGAATAAACCCAGCTTCCATAAAAGCTTTTATAACTTTTTCGAGAGTTTTCGATTGATAACCTTCTCTGAACAGTATATCGACATCCAAAGTTCCAGGATGAGGAATCTCTTGAGTATTTCTTAAAAATGGACACCATCCACCAATGATAATATATTCTAATCCATCAAATTTCGATAATTCTGCAATTGTTTCTTTCAATAATTTTTTTGCGCCATCATTGATAGATTGTAGTGCTACTGAATTCACTATAAATTCCTCTCCAATTTCAAATCATCCAATCTTTCACCCTTTGGGATATAATTCAACAATTATATCACTTCATATCAGGTTTAACTATGATTATCATCCCTGCCCGTCTCGCTTCCACCCGCTTTCCCGAAAAAGTTTTAGCCGATATCGGCGGTTTGCCGATGGTGATCCGTACCGCAAAACGGGTCGAGTCCATCGATCGTGTCGTCGTCGCGTGTGACGATGAAAAAATCCTCGAAATCTGTGTGGCACACGGTGTCGAAGCGCGTCTCACCTCTACGACGCACAAAAGCGGAACCGACCGTATCAATGAGTGCGCTCAGATCATCGATGTACCTGATGATGAACTCATCATCAACGTCCAAGCCGATGAGCCGTTTATCGAAACGGAAGTACTTGAGCTACTCATCGAGCGTCTCAACGCCCTCAAAGCCATGAGCGCTCCGTTTATCATGGCTAGCTGCTACAACGCGATCAACACCGAGTCGGCACAAGATCCGAACCTCGTGAAAGTCATCACCGATGTAGATCATAACGCAATCTACTTCTCCCGTTCGCCGATCCCGTTCAACCGCAGCGGCGAGGCGAACTATTTCGGACATATCGGGATTTACGGCTTCACGAAAAAGTCCTTACATGATTTCTGCGCCCTCGGCGAAGCACCGCTCGAAGACATCGAAAAACTAGAGCAGCTCCGCGCACTCTATCACGGCAAAAAAATCTCGATGGTGAAAGTGGCCAGTAGCGGATTCGGGATCGATACGGTAGAGGATTTGGAGCGGGCGAAGAAAATTTTCGGAGTTTAATATAAACGTTTTTCACTGCTATACTGTTGCTATACTTAAAGCGTAAAATTATCAAAACGAATAAAGGTGTAGAAATGTCACTCATAGAACTGTTTACCGATTATGTCCTAAACCGTAAAAACTTAAAAGAATACGTTGAGCTTCGCAAAACGATCCATGAACGGGGTGAGTTTAACGATAGCAAGCTTATCCAAGCCGAAGAGAATCTCCAACGCCTTAAATCTGAAGAACCGGAAATTTACGAGGGGATGTACGAAACACTAACTAAAATTTACGCACGAAATGCAGGGTTGTCGATCGAATATCCTATCGATTTTATTCGTCAAATCCTAAAAATGTATGAAAGCTCACTCACGCCAAAACAGGTTTATGAAGAGTACAAGCGGGTATTAGAACATTATCATCACGATGTTTGATAGGTATTCTCTGCGCAAGAAAGGTTAAAACTTTTCCGCTTTTGATTTAGCGGCTTGAGCTTTTTCTAATTCTCCCGCACCTTGATAGATGAGTGATGCCCTTAAAAGAGAGTCGGGATCTTCACTCGGTTCACTGTCCAAAATAGCGACTGCGCTGTCAAACTCTTTATTTTTAGCAAAGCACTCTGCAATCTCTATCGCGTGTGCCTGCTTCGCGTGAGCATCAAGACTGTAATAAAGCCCTCTCTCCACAATGACATTGCGAGTCTCTTTTGCACGGTTATATTCAGAAGCCGCTTCGGTACAATTTCCCTCATTCAGATATTTTTCTATGCTCTTTATCTCCGAATGATATATCTCTTGGGTCTCTTTCCCCATTTTATTTTCCACTTCCGAGTAAATAAGCACACTCATAAAAACGGCTAACGAGAAGATACTTAGAACGATTAAAGCGGTTGATTTAGATTTTTTAGATTGGTTTTCTTCCATCGTTCGTCCCACCCTTTAATGAATAAATGATTGTTTATTGTATATCTTTTTGGAGGGTGTTGCAAGTGGGAATTTTATTTGCATCAATTGTTTCAGTTACGAGATGCGATTACAAAGATTTTAAAAGAAGTTGCTATGAAAGAAAAAGGGGGAAGAGTTTCCCCGAAAGGGGAAGATATCGAAGAAAAACTTAGATATTGTCGCGGATTCCGAGATCAGTAACTAATTTGTTGTAAACCGCACGGTTTGTACGTTTCAAATAACGCATCAAACGACGACGTTGACCAACAAGTTTCAAAAGACCAAGACGTGATGAATGGTCTTTTTTGAATGTTTTCAAATGCTCAGTAAGAGCTGCAATACGAGTTGAAAGAAGTGCAATTTGTACTTCACTTGAACCGGTATCACCTTCAGTTCTTTGGTATTGTTTGATAATTTGCGTTTTGTTTGCCGTATCTAAAGCCATAATAGCCTCCTGATGGGTATAAATTTTACTTGAAAGACAATTCGTTCAAGCAGGGTCGGAATTATAGCTAAAAAATTCCCGTTTTGCGCTAAATTTCCCTGCAAGTCACCTCTAATAATTTTTAGCTATAATAACTTTCCAATTACAGGAGGATCCGCTATGTTGATGACCCGCGCCAGCGAATATGCTCTATTGTCGCTTATCGTTTTGGCCAAAGCGGGTCGTCCTCTCGATGTAGACACCCTCTCTCGTGAACTCGACATCTCTAAAAGTTTTTTAGCCAAAATTCTCCAGTCACTTGCCAGACAAGGGATTCTCAACTCTTATAAAGGGGTTAACGGAGGATTTGAGCTTACCCGACATAGCCGCGACATTACGGTTTTAGAAGTGATGGAAACGGTTGAGGGGAAAAGCCCTGCCGTATTTAGTTGCTCCCCATCACAAGAGGATTGTCCTTCCAATAAAGCAATGAGTTGCGGTTTATGGCCATTTTTAAACCGATTACAAGGGAAAGTGGACACTTTTTTAGGTACATTGACCCTCGAAGCCATTTTAGAAGAGTAATGCTTGGCAAAAGCAAAAAATAAAACACCCGATATTAAAACGGTATTATCAGCACTTTTTGCCTCACGCGATCTCAGTGTCGTTTTTTTCGTTATGGCAATTTTGGCGATTATTATCGTGCCACTCCCGAGTGCGCTGCTGGATTTACTCCTGGCAGTTGTCATCGCCTTGTCAGTTCTCATATTATTAATCTCACTTTATATCCCTAAACCGACCGATTTAACCACATTTCCGACGCTGTTACTCGTCATTACCCTCTTTCGACTGGCCCTCAACATTGCAACCACCCGTATGATCTTGAGTCACGGTCACGAAGGGCCTGAAGCGGTCAGTGATATCGTTACCAGTTTCGGGAACTTCGTCGTCGGCGGCAATATGGTCATCGGGGTTATCGTCTTTACCATCTTGGTCTTGATCAATTTCATGGTTATCACCAAAGGTTCAGGCCGCGTTGCCGAAGTTGCGGCACGTTTCACCCTCGATGCAATGCCCGGTAAACAGATGGCGATTGATGCCGATCTCAACAGCGGATTGATTGACGAGAGCGAAGCAAAACGCCGCCGTGCGGAGATCTTGCAAGATGCCAATTTCTACGGAGCAATGGACGGTTCGAGCAAATTTATCAAAGGAGACGCCGTTGCGGGGATCATCATCACCCTCATCAACATCATCGGCGGCTTTTTAATCGGAATTTTTCAATTCGATCTTGATGTCGCCAGCAGTGCGCATACCTATACGATCCTCACGATCGGGGACGGACTCGTATCCCAAATACCCGCGCTCATCATCTCAACCGCAACCGGTATTATGATCACACGCGGTTCAAGCGATACCGGTGGGAACTTCGCCGAAGGAAGCATTAACCAACTCATGGGAAATGCTCGAGTTATGATCATCGTCGGATTCATCATGATCCTTTTCGCTATGGTTCCGGGGCTACCGACCCTCTCAATGGGCTTTGTAGGACTTGTTTTCGCCGGATTGGGATATGCCCTGTATAAATATGAAAAAGGGGATCTCGTACTCACCTCTGCCCCTGCCGTTGCAAAAAAAGGTGTTCTCTCCGGCTCTGACGGAGCTTCCGGCAGTGAGGGGGGAACATCCGCCGCTCCTCGCCGCAAAACAAATGAAGAGATTGCCAAAGAGGAAGAAGCTGCCTTAGAAGATATTCTCAAAATCGAAATGCTCGAACTCACCCTCGGATATCAACTCATTCGCCTCGCGGACAATACGCAGGGGGGAGATTTGCTGGAACGTATCCGATCCATGCGGCGTAAAATCGCCTCGGATTTCGGGTTTCTCATGCCGCAGGTCCGTATCCGCGATAATCTCCACCTCAAACCGACCCAATATGAAATTCTCCTCAAAGGGGTCAATATTGGGGATGGGCTGATTCAACCCGATCGTTATCTCGCTATGGACAGCGGAATGGTAATGGGCGAAATTCAAGGGGAACCTACAAAAGAGCCTGCATTCGGACTCGATGCGCTGTGGATTGACCCTGCTCTCAAAGAAGATGCCATCATTAACGGCTATACCGTTGTCGACCCGGCAACGGTCATCTCTACCCACATGAGTGAACTGGTGAAGCGACATGCTGAAGAGCTCCTCACTCGCCAAGAGACTCAGTCGCTTATCGAGAAAATCAAAAACGATTATCCGGTTGTCGTGGATGATCTCCTCAAAGTGGCGAATATCGGTCTTATTCAACGAGTTTTCAAAGCATTGTTGCATGAACGGATACCGCTCAAAGATATGATCACAATTTTAGAAACCATGGCCGATGTGGCGGAATACACCAAAAGTGTCGATACCATCACCGAGCATGTCCGTGCAAAACTTTCCCGTATTATTACTCAGCTCTATACGGGACCAGATGGGATTATCAAACTCCTCACGTTCGATACAATGAGTGAGCAAAAAATGTTGGAAAAATCACAAGAACGAGACGGAGCGAAACAGCTTCTTCTCAATGTCGGAGAGATCAACGGACTTATCCAAGCAACAAGTCTAAAAGCAACCGAACTTCTCCAGAAAGGGATATCTCCGATCATTATTATTGTTGATCCGAAACTTCGTCGTCCGTTGGCCGAAATCTATGAACGTTTCAGCCTCGATATTGTCACCCTCTCTCATGCCGAAATTGATTCGAACGCCAAATTCGAAGTACTCGGTTCCATCACTTTAGATACCAAATAGGATATTCATGCAAAAAACGTTTTATCACCTCTCTCATATAGACCTCGATGGCTACAGCTGCCAGCTTGTAATGGCCCAAACTGAACACACCATGATTAGTTTTAATGCCAATTACGGTGCCGAAGTCATGGATCGTCTAGAAGAGATAATCGAGCGAATCAAAAAAGCCAAACAAAGTGCCACTATCCTTATCAGTGACCTTAACCTCTATCCCGATGAAGCACGATGGCTTAACAATGAGGTCAATCGCCTCAATGAGGGCGGATGGAACATTACCATTACCCTTCTCGATCACCACGGCAGTGGTAAAGATACGGCGGCACAATATCCGTGGTATTTTTTGGATACCGAGCGTTGTGCGACCAAAATCGTCTACGAATATGCAATGGAGAACTACGGACTTGAGAGCGGCGGATGGCTCGAAGCATTTGTTAAAGTCGTTAATGCAGTCGATCTCTGGCATCAAGATGAAATTGAAGATTTTGAATACGGCAAAGTGTGCATGCGTCTCATCAGTGATGCGAAAGAGCTCAGCCGCGTCATGTTCGCCGATGAAGATCGCGAATATAAACTCGCCATGCTCGAACATGCCGCCACAATGCGCAATCTTCCCAATGCCAACATCATCCTTGACGAAGCACTCCATAAAATGAAAAAAGAGTTTTTCAAAGACGGTGTGGACAATACCCTCGATAATCTCTCGACGAAACACATTGTTGCACTGCTGGGAACTAAACGCTCGACTATGACCATCTATTACAAAGGATGGAGAGGATTTTTAAGCTACGGACTGGGAAATACCTCGATCATTGGAAACGGTTTTCTCACTGAATTCCCCGATTTTGATTTTATTGTCGATGTTGGAACACGCGGCACCATGAGTCTACGCGGTCATGACAAAGTCGATGTGGCAATGATGGCGGGAGAATGGGTCGGCGGCGGCGGACATCCTAATGCCGCAGGCGGGCGGATTCAAGGATTCAAAGAGCAATTCCGCTACGACAAAGTAAAACGCCAAATGGAAGACATGCTCGCAAACAAAGAGGCCATGCCCGGAAAACTTCCTCATAAAATAGAAGAGTAACCCAACCGTATGATTCAAATCAACAACCTCACCAAAAGCTACGGAACCCGGGTTCTCTTCGAGAACTTATCCCTCAAACTGAACGCCGGGAATAAAGTCGGTTTCGTCGGACGCAACGGAAGCGGAAAATCGACCCTCTTTAAAATCATTTTGGATGAAGAGCCTCATGATTCGGGAGAAATTATTATCCCGAAAAACTACCGCATCGGAACCCTTCGTCAACATCTTCACTTCACCCACAAAACCGTCCGTGAAGAGTGTGCATCGGTTCTCACAGGGGATATGGAGCACGAAGTCTATCGGGTCGAAAAAATCCTCTTCGGTCTGGGATTTACACAAGACGATTTGGAGAAAGACCCGCTCAGTTTTTCAGGGGGGTATCAAATCCGTCTCAACCTCGTCAAACTCCTCGTCACCGAACCCAATCTGTTATTGCTCGATGAGCCGACCAACTACCTCGACATCGTCTCTCTGCGCTGGCTGGCAAGCTTTATCCGAGCTTTTGAGGGTGAAGTGATCCTCATCACCCATGATCGCGATTTTATGGACTCGGTCAGTACCCATACGATGGGATTACGTCGTAGAACTGTCTCTATAATCAAAGGCAATAGCCATAAATATTATGAAATGATGGAGAGCGAAGACGAGCTCTACGTCAAAACTAAAATCAATCACGACAAAAAACGTGAAGAACTTATCGATTTTGTTGCCCGAAACAAAGCCCGTGCTTCCACGGCGGTCATGGCACAGTCCAAACAAAAAGAGCTGGACAAGATGGGAGTTATGGAATCACTCGAAGGGGAAAAAGATCTCTCTTTTTCGTTCTCGTATAAACCTACCCCCGCCAAAATCATTATGCAGGTGAAAGATCTCTCCTTCGGATACAGTGCCGATGAGCTCCTCTTCCATAATCTCTCATTTAATATGGAGAGTAAAAAATGCCTCGCTATCATCGGGAAAAACGGTAAAGGTAAATCAACCCTCCTCAACACCCTCGCAGGGGTTTTAACGCCCAACGGTGAAATCACTTCCCACCCTTCCACCGCCATCGCCCACTTCGGTCAAACGAACATCGACCGCCTCGATAAAAACCGCACCATCACTGAAGAGATCCAAAGTGCCGACAATACGCTTCAAAATGTCCGTATTAGAGGTATCTGCGGAACCATGATGTTCAGCGGCGACGATGCCGATAAAAAAATATCTATCCTCTCAGGGGGAGAGCGCAGCCGTGTCATGCTGGGGAAAATCATCGCCACCCCTGCCAACCTCCTCTTCCTCGATGAGCCAACCAACCACCTCGATATGCAGTCCATTGACTCACTGTGTGACGCACTCAAACGGTTCGAGGGTTCCGTCGTCATTGTCACCCACTCCGAAATGCTATTGCGTGAGTTAGCCGATCAACTTATCATCTTTCGTGAGGGAAATGCAGAGTTTTTCGATGGCGGATACGATGAGTTCTTGGAGAAGATCGGATGGGATGAAGAGATATCTGATGCTCCCAAACCAGTCAAAGTGACTGCGAATGTCAATAAGAAAGAGCAAAAACAGCAGCGTGCCGAACTGATCCAAGAGCGCTCCCGATTGCTGAACCCTCTCAAAAAAGAGATCGATTACTGTGAGAATACGATTATGACTCTGGAGGAGAAGGTGAAAACGGCTCATGAACAGCTGATCGTCTACTCCAATCAAGGAGAAAGCACTAAACTCATGGAACTCTCCAAACAGGTTGCTAGTGATGAGAAGCTGATCGAAGAGCTGTTCGAGCGGCTCGAAATCGCCAGTGATGACTTTGAACGGATCACCAAAGAGACCGATGAAAAACTCGAAGCCCTCTAAAGTCCGTCTGGACAAACTCCTCGGCTCATTGGGCTATTGCGTGCGCAAAGAGGTTGCCGCTCTTCTACGTGAGGGTATCATCACCCACACCGAAAATCTTCCCCTAAAAAGTGATACCAAAGTCTCACATAACGAAATCCTCTTTGAAAACGAGCCGCTCGATCCTCCTACTGGGATGGTGATTTTGATGCACAAACCTATAGGATTCATCTGCTCCCACGATGATGGTGAGGGAAAACTCGTTTATGATCTCCTCCCGCCGCGTTGGAGAATGCGCGATCCCAAAATCTCCACCATAGGGCGACTCGACAAAGAGACGAGTGGACTACTGCTCCTTACCGACGACGGGCAACTCCTCCACCGCCTCACCTCCCCGCGCCATCACGTCCCAAAACTCTACGAAGCGACACTCGATCGACCGTTAAAAGGGGATGAAGCAGAAATTTTCGCCTCGGGAACACTGATGCTCAACGGTGAAAAAAGCCCCTGTCTTCCGGCGAAGCTCACTATCATTGACGATATACACGCTACATTGGAGATCACCGAAGGACGCTATCATCAGGTACGGCGAATGTTTGCGGCAGTGGGGAATCATGTCACTGCATTGCACCGCTCTAGCTTTGGGGATTTGAGATTGGGGGATTTAGAGGTTGGGGAGTATTATGTACTCAATCACAGCGCATTAAATTATCTTCAGCTTTAACAAAATCTCTCTTCTTAAAACTCCAATAATACCGTTGATCTTCAATTTCAATTTCCGCATGAGTGCATCCATGATCTGCCCTATCAAATAATGAAAAGTCAGTCCATTTACTCAAATTAATATGCAAACCTGTTAGACTAGTATGGTGTTTCTCTTTTGCTACATTCCAAATAAACAACGACGCTTCTATATATGCCGAAAATCCCAAAAAAATAATCCCTCCACCGATCAATGAAGCAATAGATAAACGATTAAGACGATAATATTTTTTTAACACATAGAAGCCAAAAATCATTAAAACAAAAAAAGCGATAATCGATAAATAAACTATATCCACATAAATGACACTCCAATAAAATGGATAAATGATCAATTGTGAAAAACATCCTAGAAAAAACAATACTATCAAAAAAACAACTCCGATAGCTTCTAACATCTAATGTCCCCTTCCCCACCGATAAACCACCGTCGCTGCAAAAATCCCAACCGCATCCGCCAAAAGATCAAACCAGTCAAATGAGCGACTTGGAAAATAGAGCTGACTCACCTCTTCGGCAAACGCAAAGCTCATTACAAGCAACGTCCCGATCTCTATCCTAAACCACCGTTTCCCATTTAACCCGTAATTGAGCAAATACACCATGATCCCATACAAGATGGCATGAGCAATTTTATCGCCGTAGGGGATCATCCCCACCACATGAAACGCGAAGTTATAGTTTGCCGTATCGGCTTTATAGATTATCCCCAATAGGAGAAGAAAAAACAGCCCCGGATAGAGGAGCCGTTTAAGAGGGTTCGGTTTTACTCCTGTTTCCATCGGTTTACGCACTCATTCTTTGATGATTTTTTTTCCATGCTTTGTACGATTTCTCATCTGAAAACAAAAACGCGACGTTCTCTGACTCCAAAGCTTCTATTCTCATCTTCGATACGCCATAACGCTCCCCATCAGGGATATTTTCGCTGTCAAAATCCCAGCAAATACGATCCCCTCTCTCATTTCGATAATCGAATAACCCGCTGATGTTACGATGCAATACATCTATACTGTGAATGGTTACCCCTTCTTCTCTCAAGAGTTCTACCATCTCCAGTGCATCCGAACGCTTTAGCGCATAAAACTGACCGCCGTTATGGCAACTCATATCGATTCCACACGTTTTATAAAAATCAAAAATGTCCATTGGAAGCCTCTACAGTAGGATTGATTGCAACGATAGCAGTCTTGCGTTGCGTTATATAAAATAGTTGTTTATCACTATGTTGGCGGATCAGTTCACATCTACCGTAATGATATTGCATGGCAGAGTTACAGCTCCCTTTTGAAAAATTGACGCTCAACATCACGGGAGTCTGTTTCAATGCCGGAAGAGCATCGATTGAGAGCGTTGAGAGCATCGCTATATCGAGTTTTTCAGGTTTATCTTTGAACTTCGCAACATTGTGCGATGCAATCATATAATCGACATTAAGCGAAGCGACAAGTGTAAACGCGATCAATCCCATAGCGGTGACGGTGCTCAAAATGACGTGATACGATTGGCGGATAATCATGAGGACGATCCCCACGACCAATACCGCAATCAGAAAATACTCAAACCATTCCACATAGTAGCGCAGTGTCGTCATCCCCATCAATGTCTGATACAGGTGCATCTTTTTGAGCGACGCAATCCCCATGACGACCGTTTGTGCCATAAACAGCCCCATCAGGATTTGGATACTCATCTCCCCTTTATAACGGCGCATCATCCCCAAAAAGATAACGACGACCAGACCAATGACCCATGCGAGTTGAAAGAACCCTTCGCGGGCAAACTGAGCAGGTGCGATCCCCGATTGGGTAATGTACGCTTCCCCTCCGAAGAGATAGGCAATCTGAAAAGCCAAAAAGGCGGCAAAAAGGGTATTAAGTCCCCCTAAAAAAATCCCCACTATCACTTTATCATACGCTTTTGCCTCATCATTACTAGGGCGTTGCGCACGGTTGAGATAGCTGTAGAGATAGACCCCTAAAAAGAGGAAAAAATAAAGCGGTACCGATATCATCTGATCGATTTTCGGAATCGCGAAGAGTTCGATAATTCGATTTACGGCGCTGTTGAATTTGGTATCGGCGTTCATGAATAATGCCAAAAATAATGCAATAAACGGTACGGTGACAAGCACCCCTTTGAATATCCGCTTATAGATCGAATAGTTCGGATTGAGTGCGAACAGATTAGAAAAAAACGCTCTGAAATATTTCCACGGCGAAAACGCAACCAATAGCCTCGGAATCAGTGTTTGATACAAATGATCAACTTTGTGCATGCTCGTGAGATAGACAATGAGAATCGCCGAGACGATAATCGCGGGGAGATAAGCTTGTGTCAAGGTGTTGTTATAAATAAACACATCGGCGATCCATACCGTCACAAATGGAAGTACCCAAAGCGTATAGCGGTTAATCACTTGTGCACTCAAAGCCAAATATAGCATCGGAATCATCGCAATCAGAAAAAAGAGGATATTCCCCAACCCGACCGCATTTTTCGGGACAAAAAACGATTGAAACAGCGCGAGTGCCAAACTCACCCCGATCAACGTCACACTAAACCATCCATTTGCAAAACGGTTCCCCTCTAAATCTACCGTACGAATCTCTTCTGTTAAATTAGCCATGATTTTCTCCTTGAAACGCTCTCATGAGTGTTTTAGCCGATCGAGTATCGATCTGCGCACCTAGCTGCTCAAATATCGTGTAGTATCCCAACAATGTACGATTCAAAAAGAGATACTCTTGGTTAAATTTGTGCACCGAATGGGTCTGTTTTTTCTGTACTTCCAAGATAGTCTCAAACCCTTTTTTAGAAAAACTGTAGCTTGTACCGAAATCGTAACGCTCTCCTCTAAGAACCCCAATATAGATCGAATCAAGCGGCTGGATAATCTCGCGGTAAAAATTTCGCATGGTCTCCACATCGCCAAAATCGATCATTTTTAGTTCCGCGTATTGACGGACGATCGTATCCTCCTCCACCCCATCAATCAATGAGAGGTGAAGAGCGTTGTACCGTACCAAAAAAGTCTCATCGACGTATTTGATACACCCAAAATCGATCAACCCCAGTTGAGCATTTTCCATAAAGATAAAATTACCCGGATTGGGGTCGGCATGGATCGCTTTGAGACGATACAACGAGATAAAAAATGTGTCGAACAAGATTTGAGCGTAATGGTTACGCTCCTCTTGGGTCGGATTTGATTGTAAAAATTCACCGAACGTCTGCCCCTGAACATACGAACATCCCAACAGTTTGGAAGTGGAAAGCTCAGGATAAAACTCCGGTATCACGATATTGGGATGGACGAGATTGTTTCTAAAGAACATAAGGTTTTTCGCTTCATACGTGTAATCCACTTCCTCAAAAAGGCGTTGATTAATCTCTTCGATCAAATGATCGACATTTTGCCCTTTAGCAAAACGTTGCAACATAAATTTAACCATCCCCATATCAGTAGTAATCGTCGTGGCAATACCGGGATATTGCACCTTGAGCGCTACCGTTTTGCCCCAATATTCCCCTTTATGCACCTGCCCCAAACTGGCACTCCCAAACGGTGTCGATTCAAAGCGCTCAAACACCTCTTCGGGGTAACGTTCCAGTTCTTGTTTCACGATTTTACGGATCAAAGCACGGTTAATCGGAGGAATGGCATTAAACGATTTGCTAATCTCACCCTGATAACTCTGCGGTAAAAACGGCAGTGCCAACATCACCTGCTGAGCGATTTTGACCGATACCCCTTTGAGTTCCCCCAATGCTTCGATGATAATCTTCGCCGTATCTTCGTGAGTTTGCTCGTGAATCGATTGGTGGGTATGGTTAGAGGCGAGCATTTTTCGGATTGATCCTTTCGTATGGTTCGCCCCGATTTTTATCAACGTCTTACCGATCACTTTGCCACGTGCGATAGTACTGAGCGGGATCGACTTATCCACGGAAAACCTCCCCCAGCTTGCGTTTGATTTTCCCCATACGGCTTGGCTGTGTCGACAAACGTGTCAAAGCGGAGAGAAGATGGTTTTTAAACAAAAACATCCCTAAATCCGAAGCCTTGTTTAGCAAACTCGAATTTAAAATTGCCTCGATCACCCCCATCGAGTGGTCAATAAACTGGGTAGTGTTTTCGAACGATTTACTTTCATCTTTGACCCAGTACGCCACTACCACGACAAAATAATCCCAAAACAGCTTTGGCAGATACTCTTCAAACGGAGGCTTCTCGATCTCACCCGCTTCGATGGCGATAGAAATCATCTCAGCGGCAGTATCAACGAAGAGGCGATTGGTCGCATAAAGCGAATCGAGTTTGAGTGAAGAGGAGTGAAATACCATCTCTGAGATTTGGAGAATAAATTCACGATCTTCGAGATAGAGTTCGAGTTCCGTTTCGATCAGTGTTTGAAGCTGTTCACGTAACGTATAGTTCTCAAACCCCTCGATAGTTCCCAAAATTTCGCGTGTTTGCTGATGCTTCCACTCGATATAGGCGTAGAGCATCTGCTCTTTAGTAGGGAAATAGTTATAGATCGTCGGATTACTGACTCCGGCACGCTGCGCAATTTCACGCATCGAAGCATCTTTGAATCCTTTTTCGATGATCAGTTCAACACCTGCCGCCAAAATTTTCATTTTGGTGATTTCTTTATTTTCCTGAGAGATTTTCATATCGCCTCCTCATTAATTTAACGTAGTATATATTAAATGCATTATTGTTGTCAAGTATTTTATAGTAAGTTAAGCAAAATACTTATTTTGGTTGAATTTCATACTTTAAGCACTTTAAACTATTGATCATATTAAAATAATAAAAATTAACTTTTTTAGAGAGTAGAGTAATGATGACCTATTTTATAAAACCATTTTTGACACTATTAGGCATAGTTATTATTTTCTTTTCTTCTGGCTGTTCAATACACGATCATCTTACAACGACCAATATTCATACAATTGAACTCAATGGGAAGATTATCATTGGAGAAGGGATTGGTGATGTGGGTGAAGAATTCGCTGATATTGATGAAGGAAACGATACTTTAAAAGGCTCTCCTAAAAATGATCTCTTTTTTGCTGGACGGGGTGATGATATTCTATATGGCGAAGATGGTACTGATTTTATATACGGTGAAAAAGGTGAAGATATTATTTTTGGGAATGATATCAATGGTAACGATGATAAACATGGCGATTATCTTGCTGGTGGAAGAGGATACGATGTTTTCATCAGCAATAATCAAGATTATATAAATGATTCAGATGGTAATGGAATTATTGTTTTTGAAAAAAATCTCCTTACCGGAGGAAATAAAATATATAGCAGATTTGCATATCAGCATAATTCATACAGAGGAGATGATGGAATATATACTCTTTCTAAGAATACACTGATATTTTCAAAATATACTGGCGAAACACTTACCATTAAAAATTTTATTAATGGCGCATTGGGAATCATCCTTACAGATTCTAATGCTATTCAAGAACCCCTCACTTCTCCAATAGATACCGGTCCAAATACTAAATTACCTGAAATCTTTGATGATAAGAATAGTAGTACGCATTCTACAATACTATTAGAATTTAAAAATAGTCTCGTTAAGGGTTAAAGGCACCAGATAGTTAGATTCCCGATCAGGTCGGGAATGACGTAATTTACCCATGCGCCTTTAATCCATCCGAAATCAGCATCTTGAGATACGACTGATAGGGAATGTCATTTTTATTGGCTTGAATTTTGAGTGTTTCGATCATATCGACAGGCATACGAATCGAGATCGTTTTCGCGCTTTTTTGAAGATTAGGAAGCCGTGTTTTTTTGGCTTTATCCCAGTCGATGTACTCGGTCGAGTCATGCTCGCCCCAAAACGCTGCGATCTCTTCTTCGGTTTTTAATTCAGGCATTTTTTTCATAGTATCTGTATTGTATCAAATAATGCCTCTGCCTATAAGATATTAAAGTTTTTCCCCTCTCAATCTCAACGCATTCGTAATGACCGATACCGAACTAAAGCTCATCGCGAGAGCTGCAATCATCGGTGATAGCAAAAGACCGAAGAAGGGATACAAAACCCCAGCGGCAATCGGTATCCCTGCACTGTTATAAATGAACGCGAAAAAGAGGTTTTGACGGATATTACGCATCGTCGCACGGCTGAGACGGCGTGCTCGGACGATCCCGCGAAGGTCTCCTTTGATGAGGGTGATACCCGCACTCTCCATCGCGACATCGGTTCCGCTCCCCATCGCGATCCCCACATGAGCCTGAGCCAGTGCGGGGGCATCGTTGATCCCATCCCCTGCCATAGCGACGATATGTCCCTCGCTTTGGAGCCGTTTTATCGTTTCGGCTTTTTGCTGCGGCAATACTTCGGCTTCGACCCGATCAATCCCTAGTCGGGCGGCAACCGCTTCGGCGGTGATACGGTTGTCCCCGCTTAACATCACGACATCTACCCCCTCCGCATGCAAATCACGGATCGCCTGCGCGGTGGTCGCTTTAATCGGATCGGCGACTCCGAGTATCCCGACTAGGGCTTCATCGACGGAAAGAAACATTACACTCTCTCCCCTGCGGCGCAAATCATCCGCAGCAGCCGTAAGCGCGACGGTTTCGACCCCCATCTCTTTCATAAGTGCAACATTCCCCAGCGCAATCCTGCCCCCTTCGATAATCCCCACAACCCCTTTGCCCGTTACCGATCGAAACTGATCTGCTTCACTCAGGGATAATCCTCTCTCCTGCGCGCCGTTCACTACCGCTAATGCAAGAGGATGCTCGCTCCCTCTCTCCAGCGAAGCCGCCAAAGTAACAATCCTGTTTTCATCCCACCCCTCTTGGGAAATAACGGAAACCATTTTGGGTTTTCCCTCCGTCAGCGTTCCCGTTTTATCGACGACGAGGATATCGATTTTTTCCATTATCTCCAGCGCTTCGGCATTTTTGATGAGTACTCCCGCCGTTGCCCCTTTGCCGGTACCGACCATAATCGATATGGGGGTGGCCAATCCCAGTGCGCATGGACAGGCGATAATCAGCACCGCTACGGCATTGACGAGAGCATACCCGAGCGACGGTTCAGGTCCGAATAGATACCAAACAATAAACGTTATGAGTGAAATCAAAATGACCACGGGGACAAAATAACCCGATACTCTGTCGGCACTCTTCTGAATCGGCGCACGGGAGCGCTGTGCCTGCGAGACCATCGCCACAATTTGGGAAAGGAGCGTATCGGCTCCCACTTTCTGTGCCTGCATAATGAGACTTCCCGTCGTATTAATCGTCGCACCGATCAGACGGTCTCCCTTTTTTTTGGAGACGGGAATCGGCTCTCCGGTCAGCATCGATTCGTCCACATAACTCTCCCCCAGGGTCACGTCACCGTCCACCGGAATCTTCTCTCCCGGACGGATTCGGAGTCTATCACCTGAGTGTACACCATTGAGCGGGATATCCTCTTCACTGCCATCCGAGCGGATAATACGCGCACTCTTCGGTGAAAGTCCCAGCAAAAGGCGGATGGCATCGTTGGTTCGGCTTCGGGCGCGTAGTTCCAAAACCTGCCCCAGCAAGACAAGGGCAGTGATGACCGCTGCCGCTTCGAAATAGACCGGAACTACCCCCATATGGGTCAACAGATTTTCCGGAAAAAGGTTTGAGAAAAGAACGGCGGCGGCACTGTAACTCCATGCGGTTGCAGTACCCAGTGCTATGAGGGTAAACATATTAAGACTGCGGTTACGAACCGATTCCCATGCCCGAATATAGAAAATCGATCCCCCCCACCAAACGACCGGAACGGAGAGGAACATTTCAAACCACTGGCGCGATTTGGGATCGATCATCGCGTCAAATTGTTCGGGAAAAAACTCCGAGCCCATCGCACTAATCAATACCACGACCGATAACAGCAAGCTCATCCAAAAACGGCGCTTCATCGCATCGTATTCGGTGGTATCGTCTTCGAGCTGCAATGTTTTGGGCTCAAGCGCCATACCGCATTTAGGACAGCTGCCCGGCCCTATTTGCTCCACTTCAGGATGCATGGGGCAGGTATAAATAGCGGTATCAACGGCACAGCTATGATTATGACACGATACGGAGGGAGGTTCGGAAAGGTAGTGTTCGGGATGCTCTTCAAATTTGCGCTGACAATGACCGGAGCAAAACAGATAGTGTTGAGCCTTATAATCGCTTTGATACGGCGTCGAGGGGGAAACCTCCATTCCGCAGACAATATCTTTTGCCATCGGATATCCTTTATTAATCGCTATTATCCTCGTTCACAGAACTAAGTTCTTTCAGCCGTTCTCGGTATTCTTTGGTATCAATTTCCCCTTTGGCATAACGCCGATCCAAAATATCTTTAGCGGATGAACCTCTTTTTTCATTGAAAAAATAGACAAGCATTAATAACAATCCTATAGGAATCAGCCAACCAAAAAACATCCCCCAACCGTGCATTCCGTATGCATACATCCCTGCCCCTTTTTTGAATATTTCAATCCTCATTTTTATCATTTTAGCACTATAAAGCACTATGAAATATAAACTGTATGTTAATGCAGGTACAATATGAAAATAAGATTTTAAATCAAAAAGCCGTTTAAAAATGAATCAAAAATCTATTCTTATCGTTTATGAAAACGACCGTTTTCTCCTTGCCCACAAAGGTGCAGGTGTAAATTTCCACTCCGAAACCGAAGCGGGATTTGTCGTACAGGTTTCCGAACAGCTCGGAATCCCCCTCTACCCCGTCCACCGTCTCGATAAAATGACCTCAGGACTTGTGATCCTCGCCAAAAATTCCGAAACTGCGGCACAATTCGGAAAAATGTTCGAAAATAGAGAGATTGAAAAATACTATCTCGCCGTCTCGATGCGCAAACCGAAGAAGAAAATGGGGTGGATTAAAGGAGACATGAGCAGTGCGCGACGGGGGGATTATAAACTTCTCACGACGATGGAGAATCCTGCTATCACTCAGTTTATCAGCTGTGCCTTGCGTACCCATGAGCGCTTTTTTCTCATTAAGCCTCATACGGGTAAAACCCATCAAATCCGCGTCGCCCTCAAAAGTCTCGGCTCCCCCATCGCAGGAGATGAGCGCTATGCACAGTCCGATGAAGCACGCAAGGAAGAACGGGGGTATCTGCACGCCTTCGCTCTTCGGTTTCATTTAAACGATGAAGCATTTGAGTTTGTTTCATCCCCCGATGAGGGGGAGCGGTTTGGAAGTGAGGCATGTAAAACTCAACTCATTGTATGGAATAAACCGTGGGAGATGTTTTGAAAGCCTTTACTACCGAACCCCTTACCGATATCCTCTCATGGGCGCATGAAACCCTAAAAGGGGCCGATCACCTAACCTTCGAAGCTCTCAATCCCGATATCGGTCGCGGACACTATGCAGGTGAAACCATCACGATCAATGGAAATGAGTATCTCTATCGCAGTTACAAAGCATGGAGTGATTTAGGCGAATTGCTGTTTTGTCGGATGCTGACACCGAAGATCATTTCTGAACACACCGTACAAATCACTTACGAAAAACTCGACCTCAGCGATTCGTTTCACCGTTCAGAGGAAAAAGAGGAAAAATACGGAATCGCATCCCGTTTCGCGGCGATTCATAAAAACGAAGAACCGGCATTTCTGAGCGCCTACCTGCGAGCTTTACATAGCGTCAAAGTCGGGGAGAGAAAACGGATTCTTAATCTGGGGATCAATACAGGGGACGAATTCGACCTCATCCGTCAAATCCTCTCCTCTGAAGAGTACATGAATCTCTCCCTCGTCGGGATCGATTTTTCACAAAGTGCCATCAGTGTTGCACGAGAGCGATTCAATGAGGGGAATGCTATCTTTTACGTCCACGACATCAACGATCTCGCCTCACTCGACTTAGGACGCTTTGACCTCATCATCACGATCGGAACATTGCAAAGCAGTACATTGGAGTTCAAAGCCCTCTTTGCGTCGTTAGTGCAAGAGTATTTGAGTAAAGAAGGGGCGATGATTTTAGGATTTCCAAATTGCCGTTGGATGGGAGGAGAGATGATTTACGGTGCCAAAGCTCCTAATTATCCCTATTCAGAAATGTCGATACTCATCAAAGATATCTACTACTGTAAAAAATATTTGCAGCAAAAAAAGTTTCGAGTTACCGTTACGGGTAAAGATTATCTATTTTTAACCGGGACAAAAATAGGATAAATTACTTACTTCCGTTCCAAATATCTTTAACCGGGTGTTTGATATGAATGGCTTCCACCGTCTCATCTTCTTCTTTGAGATGGTAAACTTCTTTATCCGGCGTAACACAAAAGACTTCAAACTCTAAAAGATGCGGATTTTGTTTAACGACAACTTCTTTAATATTTAAACTATTCGCATACCTTCGTATTTCCGTGACTGCTTTCATATCAGTCGTCGTAATTTTAACGATTAAATCACCTTTGTACCCTGCATACGTATTGATCTCCTTGATATCAAAATCAAGTGCAAAACGAATAATCAGCTTTCTCTCTGACTGCATGAAGTTTTCCTTCTTACTATAAAATCGATACAACTATTGTAGCCAACCATTACAAAAATTGGTATTATCTGCATGGTGTTATGCTATACTGCCCCTACAATCAATAATGCCAACTGAGAACTATAAAAATATGCCTACTAAAACCGATTTGACACAGTTTGAATCACCAATAGTTCTGATACAGCCTCTGCAATATCCTCTAATCGGTGTTGTAACTGCTAATCATGAAATTTGTCTATTTAATACTCAAACCAAGACAAATAAAAAAATCTTACGTTTGAATATTCCTGAAAATGCTCAACTTTTATGTGCTTTCGATCCAAACCATATGAACCTTCTTTTCGGAAACACACGAAGTGAAAGATTAAATATTATCGATCTTCAAGAAAAAAAAATTATCCATCGCTTTGAACTCGATCAACAAACACCTACTGCACTCATGTTTGCAAATGACGGTCTTCATTTTATCTGCGGAACAGATCAAGGTCGAGTATTGCTCTGGCGTTTTGATTCGCCTGCACTTATTTCCAGGTTGCACTCTTACCCTGAGTATACCTCTTTGTATGTCAAACCGAAAATTAACTTTGTCTCTGCCTTTGCTTTTGATGGGAATCGTCTGGCCACATCTGGATATGGCGGAAGTGTCGTTTTAACCCATTATCGATCCCAGACCAGAACAAAGCGCTATCATCCGAGCTACGTTGAAAACTCTGCTTTACTTTTCTACAAAGACAACCTAATCATCGGAAACCGAAGCGGTACTATTTTAAAAATCGATTCCAAAGGCAAACATCCAAATCAACGTCTCTCTACCTCCATAAATACCATTAGCCAGTTACTAAAGATTGGACAGGAATCTTATATTTTAGCCGTCGGTGACAAACCCTACGCTACCCTGATCAATGCAAATACGATGCAGATTATCTATGAACGTTATATTGATGTCGATCAGCCGATTACAGCACTATGCAAAGATGAATCCGATAATCTCTACGTCGGAACCGCAACCGGCGAACTTTTTCAATTCGATCTCCTTCCGTTTAATCAGCTCGAAAAGCTTATAGAATCAAAATCGTACGCACAGGCTTATCTTTACTGTGAACAAGAGCCTCTGCTCAAAGAGAGCAACACCTATAATCTTCTTGAATCCCTCTTTCAACGTTCCCTACAGCACGCTAAAGCGCTACTCGAAAAGGGAGAGACCGAACAAGCCAAAATACACCTGCAACCATTCATGCCAACCAAGTCAAAAGAAATCGGTGCTATATTAGCGGCATTTTCACAAATGAAACAACTAAGCTACCTTTTCAAACATCAAAAATTCTCCCCTTTTTACGGCCTTGTCGAACAGTTTCCCCTGTTAAACTCCACTATGTTATACGCGAAAGTGGAAGAGCAATGGGGCGAACGATTCAAAAAAGCGCAAAAATTAATGTTCGTTGACAAGAGACAAGAGGCACAAGCAGAGCTAGCCCCTTTTGCGACAGTCAATGCCAAGCGTCCATACATACTACTGCTGATTCAGCATACTGATATTTTCAGAATGTATTCCAAAGCAGTCTATGAACGAAACTATACACAACTCAACCATCTAATAATACGCTATCCACTCCTACGAAAACTTCCCTCCTACAATGATCTCATCAAGGAGGCCGGCGAGCTGATAGCTGCTATTACCGAAGCATTAAAAGAGCAAACATTTGAATATGTTCAGGTACTCATGAGTGAGTTCAGTCTGATTCCTCAGTACGAAAAAGAATTTTTAAACATTAAAACGTTTGTTTCACATGCCTTGAATCTTCACCATGCCATAACTCACAGCCACTGGCGATCAGCATACAGTTTGATTGATACCCATTCAGAATTGATGATTTTGCCATGGGCACAGGAGCTGGAAATATTATGGCTGGAAAAATTAGAACGATGTGAAAAATATGCTTCAATAGGTGATGCATCTGCGATTAAAAAAGAATTTATAAATCTAATCAATCTACCTGGGCGCCATGAGCGTATCGGTGACCTTTTACGTTCATCCTATCATGTTCAACTCAAAAAACTGCTCGACTCAAATCCGGACATTTTTTCAGTGGGAGTCGCCAACTACTGCGATTTGTTCGGAATAGATACAGAAATACGCCATCTGCTGAGAATAGCCAAACACAAACATATCACCCCTAAGATTGAACAAGCTCTTTTATGCCCGAAACAACGAGATCAGTGGATATACCATATCACTGAGCTGCGAGGTAAAATAGCCTAACGTGAAACATTTCATTCACTTTGACAATAACGGGCCTCGTCGAAACTGAAGTATGGTATTTCCGTTCCAAGGAAAGAGCTGGGAGCGACACTGGAACTGGATGATTATCCGGAACTCATGAACCATGCACGCGAATGCTGAAGCAACTATTATCAGCATTACCTTCGTACCGAAGATATCTTTATCGAGGGAGTCGAAGAGGTGATAGAGGATCTCTCGCAGCAGTATCGGATGGGGATAGTGACAACCTCACGAAGAGTTGATTTTAAATTCATCAAGAGAAAAAACTTACCCGTTTAATAAAATTTATCTTGTGCGAAGAAGATTACCAAAGAGCCAAAATGCACCTTGCCCCCTATCTCAAAGACTTACAGCTTTTCGATGCACATCTTATTAGTGAGGCGATTGTCGTTGAAGATTCTCAGAGGGGACTTATGCCGGAATCGAATGTGTAGTCGTTAAAAATGACTTTACCGCTAGCCACGATTTCAGCGCCGCACCCTATCGGATCGATTCTCTGAGAGATTTACAAGCGTTGTTGACCCATTAAATCTATTTCGCTAGGATAAGAACTTCATACAAAGGGTAATCATGCTCAAACCTCTCTTTTTATTATTTATTTTTATGGGTTCACTGACCCTGTATGCCCGAAGCGAAGTCGAAGCGATCAATCTTTCACTGCAATCACTGGGAAGCGAAGAGAGTTTAAATGACACCCAAGTTCTGGATAATACCCTCGATCGCTATCGAGGGACCATTAAACCTCTCTATCATCGTTATACCCAAACAACCACCGAGATTGAACACATCAAAGCCAAATTTACCGCAGAAGAAATCCCCGTTTTTTTCGCACTAATTCCGTATGCCGAATCAAAATTCAATCCATCGTCTCGAGGCTATGGAACAGCCGGTTTATGGCAATTCGGTAAACAAAGCGCTAAAAATTTCGGATTGAGTGTCAAAAAAGGGCATGACGAACGCTTAGATCCCGATAAATCTACGGATGCAGCGATACGCTATATAAAATACCTCAAAAAAGAGTTTGGAAGCTGGTATTTGGCTGATTTCGCCTATGCCATGGGAGAGGGAACACTAAAGAGGATCATTCAACATAATGGAAGTAAAAAAATATCCGTTTTACTCAAAGACCCTCACTTCCCCTCAGGAACGAAAGCCCATTTCGCTAAAACACTGCTGCTCGATGCAAAAATACATTACACAAAAGCAGAAGATGAGAAAGAACAAACTTCCGTCGTAGTGAGCCCACGTGCCCTATAGGGTATGTCAAACTATGAACAAACACCCTTCGACATGCTCAGGGTGAACGGCTTCATTTATCCGATATTCGTATAAACCGCTTGGACGTCATCGTCCTCTTCGAGCTTATCGATCAGTTTTTCAATATCCGCCATTTGCTCATCGCTAAACTCTACCGGAGAGTTTGCGATACGCTCTAACGCAGCGCTATCAGGTGTAATCCCCAAACTTTCAAGTTCAGCCGACAAAGCTCCAAATGCGGTGTATTCGCCGTACACACTCACTTCACCCTCTTCTTCTTCGATACTTTCCAACCCTGCATCGATGAGTGCGAATTCAAGCTCTTCGAGATCCATAGCAGGTTTTGGAAATCGAAACACCGCTTTACGACTGAACATAAATTCGAGCGAACCGTTGTTAAGAGTTTCCCCTTTGGCACGACCAAAAATCGTACGAACATTCGAAATCGTACGGGCATTGTTATCGGTAGCACACTCCACAAAAATGAGCGCACCATGAGGCGCTTTTCCCTCAATGTTCATCTCTGCCAAGGAAATAGCGTCTTTACCGCTGGCGCGTTTGATCGCCGCATCGATATTGTCTTTCGGCATATTTTGCGCTTTAGCCGTCAAAATCGCACTGCGGAGTTTCGGGTTCATATCGGGATCTTCACCACCCTCTTTAGCCGCCATTGTGATAATTTTGCCGAGTTTTGGAAATACGCGTGACATATTTCCCCAACGCTTCATTTTTGCCGCTTTGCGATATTCAAACGCTCTTCCCATACGGTACTCTCCCTCGAATTTACTTAAAAAATTGTGAAATTATAGCCGTTTTAAGGGATTTTAACAACTCCTTTATTGCTGTATAACGATGTTTATCTGGATTATGCTATCCTATAAGAGTAGACTCAATTTGTAATCCATGTGAAAAGGAAGATTCGTGTCACCCAAAAAAAAGTTTGACTCTCCTTTTGCACGAAATCTTTGGCAAACAATCGCTATTTTAATACTTTTCATTGCCATCTTCATCGCTTACGTCTATGCCGAAAAACGAATAGAACATGCTAATGAATTGCGTCTACGTTCCTTTTTACTCGCGGATGAATTACGTCAATCTTCAGACGATCTGACCCGCATGGTCCGTACCTATGTCGCAACCGGAAATATCGCCTATAAAAATCATTACCAAGAAATTCTTGATATCCGCAACGGTAAAATCCCCCGCCCCCTTCAATATCAAAACATTTATTGGGATTTGGTCGGATTGAATAACCAACGACCCCGCTCTCGCAGTAATGAGTCACTCCCCCTGATCGAAATGATGCGTCAAGCAGAGTTTACCGATGCTGAGTTTGCTAAACTCTCCGAAGCAAAACGTAACTCTGACACTCTCACCCAAACCGAATTTGCTGCAATGATACTAATCGAGTCAAAAACAGCCTCCTCCGTTGAAAAAGATATTCTGTACTATAAAGCACTTGAACTCCTCCACGATGAAACCTACCATAATGCCAAAGCCTCAATCATGCATCCTATCGATGAGTTTTATCATTTAATGAGTGTCCGAACGACGGCTGCGGTTCACTCTGCTGAAACAGCCGCTTTTATTTTACGGAATATTTTAATTCTGATCGGATTATTCTTACTCTTTATGCTTTGGCGTCTGAACAAAACACTGCGAATAACGCTAGGAAGCTCAGTCGATGACGTGCATGAGTACATTACACACATCGGCAGCGGAGATTTTTCACACACAATAAAGATAAAAGATACCAATAAAGAAAGTATCTTGGGGTGGTTAGGGGAAACCCAAGAAAAGCTCAAAGAGCTTATTGCAAATAATGAACGGCTTAAAAAACTTTATGCAGCTCTCAGCCAATGCAATCAGGCAATCGTACGCTCTACCAGTATTGAAGAGCTATTTCCGATTATCTGCCGTGATGCGGTCGATTTCGGCGGGATGAAAATGGCATGGATTGGACTAGTCGATGAATCCTCTCAAATGCTCAAAGCGGTCAATTTTTACGGAGACGGCACCGATTATCTCGAAGGGCTTGCTATATCAAACGATCCGAAAGACCCAAGCAGCCAAGGTCCTACCGGCCGTACATTACATGAAAATCGCCCATTTTGGTGTCAAGATTTTCAAAATAATCCGACAACCAAAAGGTGGCATGAACAAGGTAAACAATACGGTTGGGGTTCATCTGCCGCCCTTCCTCTAAAGTATAATGGGAAAGTCATAGGTGTTTTTTCCCTTTATGCTGAATCGCTAAATGCTTTTGATGAAGCGGCACAAAAATTACTCATAGAAATGGCAATGGATATCAGCTACGCATTGGAGAGCTTTAAACGTGACGCTGCTCGAAAAGAGGCTGAAGAGGCTTTGAAAAAAAGTCAAACCCATCTCAAGACGATTATTGACAATGAACCCGAATGTGTCAAACTCGTAGATTCACGCGGAGTACTTTTGGAAATGAATCCTGCCGGACTGGAAATGTTGGAAGCTGAGACACTCGAAGAAGTCCAAAAACACAGCCTGGTTGATTACATTCTCCCTCAGTGGCGTGCCCCGTTTATCGCCCTGCACAAAAGTGTGATGAACGGAGAAAGCGGTATTTTAGAATTTGAGATTCAAGGTCTCAAAGGGACAAAACGGTGGCTCGAAACGCATGCAACCCCCTTACGTGACAGTGCTAGGAATGTCACGATGCTGTTGGGAATTACACGAGACACCACCGAACGCAAACAAAATGAAGAGAGAATCCGTTATCTGGCAAATTTCGACAACCTTACAGGCCTGCCTAATCGAACACAGCTGGATAGCCAAATCAAAGATTTGCTCTCTTTAGCGAAACGAAACAACACCAATGTCACCGTCATGTTCCTCGATCTTGACCATTTCAAAGATATCAACGATTCGCTAGGCCACAGTACCGGTGATAGACTTTTGATCGAAACAGCCATACGGCTCAAATCACTTTTGAGAGAGGAAGATACCATATCTCGTATGGGGGGCGATGAATTTATCATTCTGCTGCCAAATATTCTTTTCAATGGAGCATCGCAAGTGGCTCAAAAACTCTTGGATGCGTTCAATAAACCTTTTCAAATTGGAGAGCATGAACTCAGTATCAGTGCTTCGATCGGTATTGCCCTCTATCCCCACGACGGAGGCGATTTCGAAACATTGTATAAAAATGCTGATACGGCAATGTATCGGGCAAAACAAGAGGGACGAAACGGTTTTTGTTTTTTTACCGAAGAGATGCAGCTCCATTCCCTCCGAAACCTTGAAATCAGCAATGCCCTGCGTCATGCTCTCGAGCGTAATCAGCTGTATCTGTGCTATCAACCTCAATTTTCAACTCAAGAGAAAAAAATCATCGGGGCAGAGGCGCTGTTACGGTGGAATCATCCTGAACTTGGGAATATTTCTCCTGCCGAATTTATACCGATCGCTGAAGAAAATGGTACGATTTTATCCATCGGCGAATGGGTACTTCGCACCGCGATAAGAATAGCAAAAGAGTGGATAGATCAAGGATCTTCCCCTCTCATTATGGCCGTTAACCTCTCAGCCGTACAATTTCGCTCACCAAACTTGCCAATTCAAGTTGCTACTATTCTCGAAGAAGTAGGATTGCCACCAGAGTATTTGGAACTCGAGCTGACCGAAAGCGTTGCAATGTACGATCCGCAAAGGGCAATTAATGTAATGAATGAACTACATGAGCGTGGTGTTCGTATGTCAATCGATGATTTCGGAACCGGTTATTCGTCTTTGAACTATCTCAAAAAATTCAATGTCTATAAACTCAAAATCGATCAATCCTTTGTCCGAGACATCAATGTTGACCCCGAAGATAAAGCAATCGTAGCGGCCATCATCAGTATGGCTAAAAGCTTAGGGTTACAAACCATTGCGGAAGGGGTAGAGACGGTTGGTCAGCTGAACTATCTTCATGAACAAGGGTGCGATGAGATTCAGGGATACTATTTTTCCAAACCTCTCCCCAAAGAGGCATTTGAAGTCTTTCGAGATCAACACTAAAACAAAACGTTTAGAGTTGCTCCACTAAACTGCAAACACACGGATAAGCTTATTTGTCGATAAAGACGATATCGCTTTGGATATTGTTAAAGAGAAGGGAACGATTATCGACGCGATGCTGATACAAGAAGGTATTCGGTTCCATCGAGCGAAGAACTGTCGTATTGTAATAAAAAGCATTCGTACAACGACCGACAAAGAGGAATGAAAACAGAAGTTTAATACGCGGGTTCTCAAACATCTCATGCGGCTGTGCCAAAAAGGTGAGGCCGAATTTTTTCAGGTTAACAAGATCGAAGATATAGAAAATAAAGTCTTCGAATTTGGTATAAAACCCTTCTAGGCTGGCGATTTCCTGCATAATGTAGTAATAATTTTCCAAAAGTTCACGCTTTTGCATCATTTGAGAAAGCTTGCTTTTGATATCCCGTTTACTTGCAAAAAATGCAGGGCTGACTGCCATATAGATATTTTTACGTTCCGCGATTGCGGTGTCCAATGCAGCATCAAACTCATCACTTTCATTAAAATGCATATAGTAAAAATCGCTGCTGATTTTGAATTTTTCTTCAACTTGATCCGGGGTAGGATCGGAAAAATCGAGATAAAGGGTAGGAATACCGCTCTCAATTACAAATTCTCGAATTTTATTTGCAAGGTGTGTTTTTCCTGAACCCGGTTCCGCCAGAATAAGGGTATTTTCGCGCAATACGCGGTCTTGAAGTTCGAGAGTCGCGATAGAACTTTTAAATTTTCCGATTTTTCGTTTCATGCGTTTATCCGTAAAGTGAGATAATAGTGGGGATAAGTATAGCTAAAGGTAACAGATTTAGAGATAAAGGAGAAACAGGTGTAGCGATTAGTGACGTATTATTGCCACGGTTCTTGTAGTATCGTAACATCTCCCCGTTCACTGTGAAAACTGAGCTCTCCGTCACAGATATTGCATTGCAGACGCATAGAGCGTGCACACAGCTTCTCTATTTCCTCCGCATCTAAATGGATTACACGGAGATTTTTAAACCGCGCAAACGTCGTACCGTATTGTCTCCACCATGCGGTGGCACTTTTGAGGTTATAGGTATAAACGATGACCTGTTCAGAGCGTCCGCACGCCTTTCGGAGCCGTTTCTCATCCATCTGTCCCAAATCGATCCACAGCACCACTTCGCCGCCGTAGTTTTTCTCCCACAGTTCGGGTTCGTCATCCCCTCCGATCCCTTTTGTGATAACCATCTGGTCGGACGCATTAAGAGCAAATGCTGCAAGACGGATCATTAAACGCTGATCCGTCTCGGAGGGGTGCTGTGCGATTGTGATCTCGTGAGTCTCGTAGTAGTTGCGATCCATATCGGCTATGCTCAGCTGTGCTTTGTAAATCGTCGAACCTGCCGCCATGAGAACTCCCTTGTATGTGTGGGATTATGGCATAAAGGGGCTTATAATGGAGCTATTAGCGGATAAATGGTAAAATTCGAAATGATACAAACCATACCGATTGAAACCTTTTTAGAATCCCAAAATACTTATGACCTTATCATCGATGCGCGAAGTCCGCACGAGTACGGTGAATCCCACGTCCCCTCTGCGCAAAATTTTTACGCGCTAAGTGACGAAGAACATCACGAAATCGGGACGATATACAAACAGATATCCCCATTTGAAGCACGTGTAAAGGGAGCTTCGTATGTCTGTCTCAACGCGGCTCGCCACATTCACGATATCTATCCGACATTTACCCCAAACTCCAGAATAGCGATCTATTGCGCACGCGGCGGTATGCGTTCTTCCTCACTCGGAACGATCTTGTCCGATATAGGATACCGGATCGACCGTGTTATCGGAGGATACAAATCGTACCGAACGTTTGTGACCGACTATTTGGAGAATCTCCCGCCACTGCACTTTATAACCCTTGCCGGAAATACGGGGTGTGGCAAAAGCGACCTCCTGAGTGAACTGGACAATGTGATCGATCTTGAAAAAATGGCCAATCACTACGGTTCGGTCTTCGGCGATGTCAACGGCGCACAACCCACCCAAAAAGAGTTCCAAAATCGGTTGACCCATGCCCTTCTCGCTCTTAATCCAGCCCAAAGTGCTTTTGTCGAAGCCGAGAGCAAACGGATCGGAAAAATCATGCTCCCCGCTGCACTTTACAAGCAGATGGAATCGGGATTTCGCGTTGAGATCACGGCACCTCTGGAACAGAGAGTGGAGCGGATCATGCGAATGTACGATGCGATGGATGAGCGCTTTTTTATGGCGCGGATGGAACGAATTTCTCCCTACATCAGCCGTGACGATAAAGATTCCAGTATCACCGCATTTCTTAACGGTGATTTGTCCAGAGTTTCTGAGATCTTATTGACGCAGTATTACGACAAAGTTTACAAAGTGACCATCAAGCCTGATGTAAGTATCTGCAATGATGACCTCACAAAAACACTCGAAATTCTCAGAGGAATTCAAGATGAACAACGACGCTAAGCTCACAAAATTTGTCCGGGCCTCGGGATGCGCTGCCAAACTCTCCCCCGGCTCGCTCGAAAACGTCACTTGTCATCTGAAATCGTTTCACAAAGATTTACTCGTCGGATTTGAGGGGAATGAGGATGCGGGCGTGTACCGCATCAGCAGTGATCTTGCGATGGTACAGACGGTTGATTTTATCACCCCCGTGGTCGATGATCCCTTCATCTACGGTCAAATTGCGGCGGCTAATTCTCTAAGCGACGTCTTCGCCATGGGGGGCGATGCCAAGACGGCACTCAATCTCGTCGGATTTGACGGAAAAAACCTCCCCACCGAAGTGCTCACCGAGATTCTACGCGGCGGGCAAAGCAAAGCGCAAGAGTGCGGTGCGGTAATCGTCGGCGGACATACGATCGAAACCCCTGAGATGCTTTATGGTCTCTCATGCACCGGATTTGTCCACCCCGATAAAATACTCCGTAACAATACAGTAAGCGAAGGGGATTTGATCGTCCTCACCAAACCTCTGGGACTGGGAATCCTGATCACCGCAATCAAAGCAGACCTGCTGGATGAGCCTACCGTGATGAAGGTCGCTGAAACGATGCGTACCCTCAACTATAAAGCCTCCCTCATCGCACGGGAGTTTGACGCCCATGCGTGTACCGATGTGACGGGATTCGGATTTTTAGGTCATTTGGCGGAGATGAGCGGAGGCACTAAAACGATAGAAGTAGAGTGCTCCGCCGTCCCGTTTTTCGCCGAAGCGTTACCGATGGCATCGATGGGGATTATCCCTGCTGGAAGCTATGCCAACAAAGAGTATCTCGAATCCAAAGTACACTTCAAACGTAACGTCGGAGCCGATCTGGAGATGATCCTTTTCGATGCCCAAACATCGGGGGGACTTATGATTGCGGCGACCCCTAAAAATGCCGAAAAGATGGTAGAACGGTGTCTGAACGAGGGGATACCTGCTGTGATTGTTGCTCAAGTTCTCGCTAAAACAAATAGTGACATTGTAATACTATGAGTGCCGTTCGTGGTGAGCTTGTCGAACCATGAACTTACCCTTCGACAAGCTCAGGGCGAACGGGAATTTATAAAAAAGGATGTTTATGCATAGACGCGAATTCATTAAAAAAACAGCTATTACGGGGGCGATTTGCCTCACCCCCTCTTTTCTTAACGCCTCTTCAACACCGACGATCAAAGAAGGTCTTGCAGTGTATGAACTCCGCTGGAGCTTTGATCTCTCCCACCATAGCACCAAAGAGTGTTCCCTATGGGTTCCCCTCCCCTCCGATATCAACGGATTTCAGCGCATTATCGAGCTTGGAAACACAACCAATGCAGAGAGCCATTTCGAGAGCGATCACAACCTCTGCGGCGCCCGTACTTTTTATGTCCATTGGGAAAAAAGTGCCGTGAGCAAAACACTCGAAATAACGATGAGTATTGCGCTGAGAGATCGCCAATGCGATTTCCGCCCCAAACGAATCTGCCCCGAAACACTCGAAAAAGCGAGAGAGTTTTTAGCCCCCTCAGCCCATATCCCCACCAACGGAGCCGTTGCCAAAGTTGCCAAAAGTATCGTCGGAGGAGAAAAAAATCCCCTCAAAAAAGCCCGCAAAATCTACGACTGGATTGTGGCGAACAGCTACCGTGATGAGAGCGTACAAGGATGCGGCGTAGGCAGCCCGAATGCGATGTTAGCAACGTTGGAAAAAGAGGGTCGCATGGGAGGCAAGTGCCTCGATATGTCGGCACTCTGCGTTGCGCTGATGCGCGCCAGCGCTATCCCCGCACGTGAGGTGATGGGGATTCGGCTCGGAGCTTCACGTCTCTCTCCTGCCTTTGGAGCGGGCGAAGATAATACCAAAGCACAGCATTGTAAGGTGGAATTTTTTATCCCGAATATGGGATGGATACCGTGCGACCCTGCCGACATCACGAAACTGGTACTCAAAGAAGGAATCGATAAAAACTCCCCCCGCGCCCGTGAACTCGCCAACAAATTCTTCGGCTTTTGGGAGAACAACTGGATGGCACTCAACCACGCCCGCGATTTCAATCTCTCCCCCGCCAATACCCAAGGTACCCTCGACTCGTTCGGCTACCCGTACGGCGAAGTGGACGGCGAATACCTCGACCCCTTTGATCCGAGAAACTATCGCTATACGTTCCACTCCCTCAGAGGTGTTCTATGATCCTAGACTGCCGTGATATGGATTGCCCGGCTCCCGTACTGGAGACAAAAAAGGCTCTCGATGCCCTCCCAGAAGATGCCGTCCTTATCGTAGAGGTCAACACTCTATCAGGACGGGAAAACTGTAAGCGCTTTGCCCTCTCACAGCACTGCACCTTTAGTGAAGAGGAACTTGCCCATGGGGCTACCCGTCTCATCATCGTAAAAGGGAGAGGATACGTTGAGAACGACGAAGAGAACCCCGTCGATGTCATGATGCAGCAGGAGCGGCGCAGTGCGGTACTCATACTGTTCGGTGCACTCATCACGGCGCTTCTCTCTGCCTCATGTTGTTTGGTTCCGACCCTTTTTATGGTGTTCGGCATCTCCTTCGCAGGGGTTATCAATGTTCCCGAACTCAACAGTTATCGGTGGCTATTTACCGCCTTTGCCGTTTTGATGCTGAGCATCGGATTTTACCAAATGGTGATCAAAAAACAGATCGAATGCGATTGTGTCCCAAGCCTCACTTCTAAAATCTTATTGATCCTTTTTTGGGGACTCTTTCTCTTTAGCCTTGCCGCCCTCTTCTATCCCTATTATGAGGTATTGATATGGGGAGAATAGCCATCAGCTTGCTTCTATTGGTCTCTCTCGCGTACGCCAAAGAGTGGAAGCTCCATATCAACGGAATGCACTGCATCGCCTGCACACTGGCGGTTAAAAAAGCGTTGATGGGTGTCTCAGGAGTTCAAGAGGCGAAAGTCAATTTTAAAAATGAGAGTGCGCTCGTTATAACAGATGAGAAGATTACGCTTCGGATGATGCAGGATTCCGTGGCACAGACTGGGTATAGCGCCATAGCGCAGGTACAAAAATAAAAGTACGTTGATTTTTTTAAGGGATAATAGCCGCCGAAGAGAGAAAATAGAGGATATCTCACAAATTGCTTAAGCGTGATTCGTAAAATGCTACTCTTGACAATAAGCGATGTATCCTACATCTTTGATGTTTTTGATATTAAGATCGGGGCATTTTTTACGAAGTTTGACCATTATATTACGTAGGGATGCTTCATTATTCGTTTCGGTATTACCCTCTTCATCGTAAAAAAAAGTCTCATATCCCACGGAGTATCCAATGTTTTTAATAAGAAGACCTAAAACCCTCCGCTCGTTTTTTGAAAGTTCCAGAAGAGTTTTATTCTTAAGAATCAGCCCTTCTTTATCAATGGTATATTCAAGCCTATTTTTAGCCGATTTATTAGGGGTAGATATCAACTCCGTAGCCACTTTATCAAGAGCTTGTTTAAGATCAATCGGAGATATCGGCTTGATGAGATATTTGCTCATATCAATCTCAGTCGCTTGCAATAACAACTCTTTTTCGGAGTGAGCCGTTAACATAATGATCCGTGTTCCTGCATCCTCTTTTCGAATTCTTCGCGCTACTTCCAAGCCATTTATTTTTGGCATATTGATGTCAAGTATGACCACATCAGGCATATAGCGGTTATATAATTCCAGCGCCTCTTGACCATCGGATGCAGAGTAAACGGCTTTAAAGTAGGATTCAAAATACTCATTCATTTTTGCTTGCACGTTGTTCTCGTCTTCCGCATAGAGAAGAGTATATTCACTCAAATTTTCTCTCACAATATCCCCTTTTTTAACGTAATAGTAAATTGTGCACCGCTGTGCGTATTTTGAACGGCTATCAAACCATCCATATGTTCTTCGATAATCATTTTGCAGATATAAAGTCCCAGTCCACTGCCGCCGCAGTGATGTTTCGTAGAGTAATAGGGTTCAAAAATACGGTGGATATGCTCATCGGCGATCCCTCCGCCGTTATCTTCAATGATGATAGTAATCTCCTCAGGATACTCCGCTACGGAGAGAAAAATCTTTTTATTTGGGATATTACGCTGTTCTAAAATATCTACGGCATTGGTCAGTATGCTGATAATAACTTGAATTAGTTCATTTTTATAGAGAGACAGGGTGATCTCATCGGCTTTCTCAAAACAGACGATTATATTCTTAGTAACACTACTGAGAAGGTTCAATGAATAGGTGAGAATATCGTTGATATTTACCGTTTCCGTTTCGTTGTCTTTGCGAAAGAAACTTCTAAAGTCTTCGATGGTTTGAGACATATGACCCGTTAGATCGGTCGCCTCTTTAATCGTCTTTTCCAGATACTTTTCATCCAGTTTCCCCAGTTCATAAGCTCGGTCGATAGTCAGTAAAATCGCATTAATGTTCATAAGGGGTTGACGCCACTGATGGGCGATATTATCGATCATCTCCCCCATCGATTCGAGGCGACTTTTATGGGAAAGCTCTTTTTCGGATTGCATCCGTTTTTTTAGCTCTTCTTCCACTTTTTTGAGCATTTCGATGGTTGCATTATTGATGACTGCAACTTCATTTTTCCCCTCCATAGGGGCGATCTCCATTTTTACCCCAGGCATATAAGAACTCAGCGTTTTCGTAAGATTTTTTAGCGGCTTGATTGAAAAATGGATCAGTAACATCAAAATAATCATCAGTCCGATAAACAAATATAACATATGGATCAAAAATGAGTTATACGCATCAATCGTCGTGTACAAAAATTTGGAATGGGTGTAATGAATGGTGATAAAACCTGAAGACGTCCCTAATAAACTGTCATGCATTTCGATCTTCAACTCTCTTGATGACTCATCAGTATCGATATGTCTCTGTTGCGACGCTTCATAAAACGGTTTCATTGCTGTATCGCTCAATGTTACCTTAATGATTTCAGAATTGGTATCAAAAAGCTGTTTGATGGCATTTTTATAGCCGCTTTCGAGTCCTAAAGCATAGTTGATACTGATAGCAGGCTCAACAGTTTTCGCAATCGAAGCAAACTTTTCATCTTCCAATAGAGTGAGTTGTCTATGGACGGTCTGATAATTTTGATAGCTAAAAACAGCCATAAATATCATCATGACTAAACTGATGCTAAAAATTATTTTGAAAAAAAGCGACATATTTTTCATTTTATTTTCGCTATCTTGTAGATTATATTATCTAAGACTATATCGCTTTGTTTCAGGGCTTCCATACTTATGTAGAGGGAGACTTTATCACTTACATACAAGCTCATCAACGTTCCGTAATCGAGATAGTTACTCTCATACGCAAAGGTGATACGGGAGTTTTTTTGTGCCGTTTTATTGACGTTGATAATATTTTTTTTATCTCCGTAAAGTTCATAGTAGGCAGTAGTATCTTCTGAGGGATCAAAATCTCTGTACTCTTTTAGTACAACCTGAAGAGGGTGCTCTTTTAGAAAAGGATAAAAGCGAATCATCTGCGTCTTAAGTTTGTTGGCAACATTGATATCTTCATCAGAGTAAAGAACGATTATCTTGACACTCCCGTTGACTAATTTATTTTCGATTTTGGTATCACTGAGGAGTATTTTAGGAAAAATTTTAGCATGCATATCGATCCTACTGCTATTATATGGCTCAGCAAAAGCGCCTAAAAACAGAGATAGGAACAGTATTATAAGTCTCATGCACAAATGCATTTGGGGAGATTTGAAAGAGAATTTAGGTTTTTAATTGATTTCATTGCAACAAAATTGTAACCTAATTTAGAGATGAAGAGCAACTACAACTATAAAATTTTAAAAATCATATTGTAAATTGGCATAGACAACTCTTCCTTCTCGCTGCATCGGTGAGACATTTATCCCGGAAGAGGGATAATAATAGGTCGTATCGAATACATTTTTAACGATAAACGCTGCGGTTAAATCTTTTGAAAACCGATACTGCAGTGTTGAGTCCACAAGTAAAATATCATCGATCTCTCCGTTGTATTTAGCCAACTCTTTTTTACCGTAGTATCGTGCAACATTACTCCAGTTCAGAGAGGACATTACCGGATAAATATAGGCCGCATGAGCCATAACTTGTGAAATATTCGGGTTGTCGATTTCAATATTTGTTCCGAGATTGACATTTGTATATTTATATTGCGTATAACTACCATTGAGCATAAGTTTCGAGCGATTTTCAAACTCTTGGGTATATTCCAATTCAAGGCCATGGCTATAACGATGTTGTGCGTTGTTGTGATAAATAAACTGATTATCAAAAGTGGCATCAATCGCATTTTTATAAATGGAATAGTATATGTTGGCTCTCAGTGTCTGATTGGGCTTGGTGTATACATACGCCGCCTCGTAAGTATCGACACTTTCAGGTTTAAGTGCAGGGTTTCCGACATAGATTCCCAAATGATTGGTCAAATACGCCTCCGTGTACGATGGTGCACGATACGCTCTGGAAGCTATAAGCTTATAGATGTTTACATCATCTTCTGAATAGACCAATGCCCCGCGCCAACTGAGCATGGAGTTAAAATGCTCATAATCATCAAGCCGAACATTGAGTGAAATATCTAGTACATCACTGGCATGATACAGCTCTTGAAAATAATACGAGAGCAATCTTTGCTTCTCGCTGGGTAGCGTATAAAAGCTTCTATCACCGCTGAGTGTCGTAAGCTGTGTTTGATTAGCCCAATACACTCCAGGAAAAAACGGATCGGGAACACCGATTTGGCTAATAACATCAACATTGGTCGCATAGTGATTTTTACTCAAGTCTACATATCCGGCATAAACACCGATTTTAAACTTGTGATTGTCAAACTGCTCATTTTCAAGGGCAACCTCCGAATAGGTCGTTTGCATCGTATGCTGCATATTAAAATGAGGATTCGTCAAACCGACCATATTGGGCTCGATCTGATAATAGTAGGTATTTACCTCATAGTGATCCTGCAAAACTCCAACATCCGCTTTAAGGGCAAAATCATCGGAGAGCTTAGACTCGTAGGTGAGCTGTGCGGTTGCCGTGCGGTATTGTGTGTACCCATTATCATCAAAATCCAACACACCAAAAAAACCGTAGTAATTTTGAGAGTGTTTTTGAAAATAACGAGAGGTAAATGTCCACTCATCATTATGGGCAATAAGCCCGAAGCCGCCCTCTTTTAACCCCTCGCGTGATATTTTTTCACCGCTAAAAGTACCGTTAACCCCATACATCGCAGGCAATGGAGCGGATAATAGTGCCACCGGTGCATTAGGAGCATCTACCGTCCGCTCATGCTTTTTATAATAGGTATCAAAGCCTATGTCCCAACCGCCGACTTGCGTATGTAAGAGAGCTGATCCTTTACGATAATTAAAACTTCCGGATTCCACATTAACGCTGTTATTGGCACTTTTGATAGCCGATTTCGTGATGACATTAACCGCGCCTAGAAAGGCACCTTGTCCGTAGATGGCAGATGCTCCACCACGCAAGACTTCTATTCGATCAATGAGTTCAATAGGAAAATCTCCATAGTAGTTATAACTGAGGTCTACACCGTCAATAAAATATTTCATTTTGATGGAGACAAAATTATTGGGCTCACTCGCCCCTCTCGTGATTACTTTATTATTTCCGGAGGATGACATCGACGTTTCGATTCCGGGGACAAACTCAAAAGCTTCATTGAGGGTTCTAACGCCCATTGCTTGCAAGTCATCACTGTAAAGCACTGTGAGAACAGAGGGTTGATGATCGATGTTGATGTTGGTCTGAGTCGTGAAATTGCTCACTTCTTTAAAAAGTGACTCAAAATCACTTTTTTCTTGCGCAAAAAGAGAAACCGATGTTAATAAACAGCAAACAATTTTTTTATACATCATTTTTTCTCTTTCTGGTTATTTCAAACACACTTAAGTCAGAACAGACTCGTTTTATAATAAAAAATAACAGTTCATTTAATGCAGGAATAATAGTTAATATTTACTTAAAATAAGCATTTATTATAAATAAATAAAAAATTCTTTTTATTTGATGATACTCCGATGATACTTGGCCTGTATGATTCATCCCGAAATTTACACCGGAGAGTACAATGAGACCATCCAATAACTATCGCAATGCATTTCGCATTCTAAAAGGGGGGAAAATTTCCCTCGTTGTTTCTGCACTGGTAGCCGGAAGCACCATGACGTTCGCTTCACCCAGCGGCGGAGTAGTGCAGACAGGTACGGCAACCATCAGCCAAAGCGGTTCGATAACCAACATCGACCAAAGCACCCAGCGGGCGTCCATCAACTGGCAAAGCTTCAGTATCAGTTCTAGCGAAACGGTCAATTTCAATCAACCCAACAGCTCAGCCATTACCCTCAACCGTGTTGTCGGAAATGAAAACTCGGTAATTAACGGTGCATTGAATGCAAACGGGCAAGTATGGATTCTAAACTCCAATGGTATCCTCTTCGGTAACGGTGCTTCGATCAACACAGCTGGCCTTGTTGCCAGCACGATGAACATGAGCGATCAAAATTTCATGAACGGCAATTTCACTTTTGAATCTACCGGAAGTACCGCAAGCGTTATCAACATGGGAACCATCCATGTTACCGATGGTGCCTATGTCGCTTTGCTCGGTAAAGAGGTAGTCAATCAAGGACTTATTCAAGCGACTATGGGGACAGTAGCCCTTACAGCGGGAGATAAAATCAGCCTCAACTTCAACGGCGATTCACTGGTAGGTATCGCGATCGATCAAGGGACACTCAATGCCCTTGTGGAAAATAAAGGGGCGATCATCGCCGATGGCGGTAGTATCTTCCTCACCACCAAAGCGGCCAATGAGCTGATCAACGGTGTGGTCAACAACACCGGACTCCTTCAGGCGCAAACCCTCGATGACGTGACCGGACATATCGAAGTGTATGCCCACGGCGGAACGGCGAATATCGGCGGAGAGATCAAAGCGGGGGGCGGTTTCGTAGAGACATCAGCTGATGTGTTGAGCGTAGCCGAGGGGACAACGATCCACGCCGGAGAATGGCTAATCGATCCGCTGAACGTCACGATCGACGCCGCAATGGCAGCGACACTGGAAGGGCAATTGGCCTCCGGCGATGCCACCGTCACCACCAGCGTTACCGGAACAGATGCAGGTGATATCAATGTTAATTCGGCGATCAGCTGGAATGCAAATACCCTAAACCTCATTGCGGATCATGATATCAATGTCAACGCCGCTATGAGTGCCACCGGAACGGCGAGACTTGCGATGAGTGGAAATGTGAAAGTGGGCTTGAGCGACACCGGATTCACCGGAAAAGTGGATATGGCAACCGGCACGTCATTGAGTATCAACGCTAACGAATACACCATTATCAATACCCTTGCAGACCTTCAGGGGATCGGGAACTATAACAGTGGAAAGTATGTATTGGGGAGCAATATCGATGCCTCCGCAACAAGCACGTGGAACGGCGGTGCCGGTTTTCAATCGCTCTACCAATTCAACGGCAAGTTTGACGGTCTCGGGCACACGATCACCGGCTTGACGATCAATAATGGCGGCGGTTATTATGTCGGTCTGTTCGGAACTACCTATAGCGCCGATATCCGCAATATCGGAATGATCGATGAAAGCGTTACGGGTTATTATGCGGTCGGGGGACTGGTCGGATACGGCAACTCTAACACCCTCACCAACAGCTATGTCACCGGAGCGATAAACGGAGCAGGCGTCGTTGGCGGACTGGTCGGATACGGCAACTCTAACACCATCACCAACAGCTATACCGCCGGAACAGTAACCGGTACCAACACTGTCGGCGGATTGGTTGGGAATAGTGATAATAGCACGATCTCCGACAGCTTTATCAAAGAGAGTGTGATTATCGGGAGCAATAATGTCGGTGCGTTAATCGGAAATGGCTATAACAATACGGTCACCAACAGTTTTTACAATATCGACGGAACAACCGTCAACGGTGTCCATACTCTGGGTGCTTACGGTATTTACGACGCTCAGTTTAATGACTGGATGGCAGGCTCACGACTCTCTCTTTCGGCAGCGACCTATCTGGGTGCGGCGGATGCCAACGGCTACTATTCGATCGACTCATTGAGCGATCTGAACAACATGCTGGCATTTGCCTATACTGCTGGGCTGAAATTCAAACTCATGAACAATCTCACCCTTGCCGCAGGGTGGTATCTCCCTGAACTGCACGGGATATTCGACGGTAACGGCAAGACGATTTCGGGGCTTAATCTCCAGCTCTCTAGTGATAATGTCGGTTTTGTCGGCAGCCTTGTAAACGGCGAAATCGACAATCTTACGATTGCCGACGCGGCAGTCTCAGGGAATTACAATGTCGGCGGATTGGTCGGATACAGCATCGGCGGTACCATCAAAGGGAGTAGCGTCAGCGGAACCGTCAGCGGTATGGGCAGTGTCGGCGGATTGGTCGGATACAGCGATGAGGGGAGCGTTATCAGCAACAGCAGCGCGAGCGCTACCGTAACCGGCACCGACTGGGATGTCGGCGGATTGATCGGGTACAGCTATAATAACACGATAACCGGAAGCCACGCTAGCGGAACGGTCACCGGAGTTGGCGAAGTTGGCGGATTGATCGGATACAGCGATGGCACCACCATCAGCGACAGCTACGCTACCGGAGCGGTAAACGGTGAACGTTATCTCGGCGGATTGGTCGGATACGCGTACGGCTATATCGATCAAAACTATGCCTTGGAAGTCAGTGTGGATGGTTTGACACCGCAGCAGGTTACGGATGCTCTTGCGGCGTATCAAGCGCGAAGCGATGTCCAAGCCCTCCTCGCTCAGGGGTATTCACTCCATACGTACAGTAACGGATCATACTATGAGGCCTATGTGTACAAAAATGTTAAGTTTGGGGAAATCTCCAACTCCTATGCGACCGGAGACGTCACCGGCACCCGTTATGATATCGGCGGTTTGGTCGGATACAGCGATGGCGCCACCATCAGCGGCAGCTACGCTACCGGAGCGGTAAGCGGTGATAGCTATGTCGGCGGATTAATCGGAGAAGCGTACGGCTATAGTGATCAACTTTCAGCCTTGGAAGTTACTGTGGATGGTTTGACACCGCAGCAGATTGCGGAGGGCCTTATGGCGTATCAAGCGCGAAGCGATGTCCAAGCCCTCCTCTCTCAGGGGTATTCACTCTACACGCAAGAGGGTAATACCTACTATAGCGCCAATGTGTACAAAAATACTCAGGTAGGGACTGTCTCCAACTCCTACGAGACAGATGCTGTTAATGGATCAAGCGATGTCGGCGGATTGGTCGGATATAGTTATGGCTCAGACATCAGCGGCAACTATGCCAGCGGAGCCGTCACCGGTACCAATAATGTCGGCGGATTAGTCGGAACGATGAGTGGTTATAGCGATAATACTAATACGTTGTATGTCTATAATGGTGGTTTGACGTCACAGCAGGCTACAGACGCAGTTGCGGCGTATCAAGCACGCAGCGATGTTCAGGATTTCCTCGCTCAGGGGTATACCCTCTATACTTATAACGGAGGATCATGGTATCAGGCGTACGTAACTCAGCATACTCTCGTGGGGAGTCTCTCCGATTCGTATGCGACCGGGCCCGTTAACGGAGTATCCGGCGATGCGATCGGGGGAATTGTCGGTGCGATAGACGGTGCCATAATCACCAATACTTACGCAGCGGGGACGATCACGGCAACCGATGCGACGAATGTCGGCGGAGTGATCGGAACGATAGACAATTCTACGATTACCGACAGTTTCTATGATAAAACCCTCAATCCAACATTAATAGAAGACGCAATGAATGTCGGTAAAACTACAGCTGAACTGCAAACGCAAAGTACATTTAGCAATTGGGATTTAAATACGGTCTGGGGACTGGACGGAGCCAAAAACAACGGATATCCTTATCTTCAATGGCAGTCTCCTGCGACAGAAACGACAAATCAAGATCTCGAAAGCGTGATTACGTCAATCATCAATGAAAATGAAATTAACACTGAATCTCCAAAAACAATTATAGCAATGGGGACCCCGATCACCGAAACATTTGAGGGGAGAGATTCTCTTATTCAACTGACTGAGGGAGGAGTCAATCTCCCTGAAGGTATTGCGCAGGAGTATTTTGCAATGAATGAATCTAATGGGCAAAACAATGATATGCATACCGATACGGTATTCAACAAAAAGTCAAAAAAAGGGGCTAAATAATGCATAAACTGATCACTCTATCACTGGCAACTACTTCTATATTACTTGCAGCAGCGCCTATTGTTCCGAATATCAGCGACGTAGTACGCGAAACAACTCTGCCAAAAGGGATTGAACCCAAAAGCGAACCGCTCATCGAAATCGGAGGAACCGAGAAATATACTCCGGCCATGAAAGATGACAAAAGCGGTAAAACCGTACGGGTAAAAGCTTTTAAAATTACCGGTGCTGTCCATATGGATGTGAATAAACTCCAATCACTGATTGCCTCCTATACAGGAAAAGAACTTACTTTCGTACAGCTTCAAGAAGTAGCATCGATTATTACTAAAGCATACCGTGATGAAGGATATTTTGTCGCCAGAGCCTATATCCCGGTCCAAAATATGCAAGAAGGGATGATCGAAATCGCAATTATTGAGGGAAACTACGGTGAGGTTAAACTCGACAACACCTCTCTCGTCAAAGATTCAGTTGTTCAAGAAATGCTCGATAATGTTAAAGATGATAAAATCGTCAACACTGACACAGTAGAGCGTGCGTTGCTCATCATCAACGAGACTCCGGGTGTCAAAGTAACCCAAGCGAATGTCATGCCCGGTTCAAAAGTCGGGACCAGTGATTTCGTCATAAAAACTGAACCAACTGCTCGCTATGACGGATATATCCTCGGAGATAATTATGGAAGCCGCTATACCGACTATAACCGCCTGATGGCAGGGCTTAACCTAAACTCTCTCGCCAACATCGGAGATCGGCTCAGTATGAGTGGATTAGTCAGTAACGGTTCAGACTTAAAATACGGTAAACTTGCCTACAGTGCGCCTCTAATGCCAAACGGTCTTCGCGGAGAGCTCAGCTATTCTGCAACCGACTATAACCTCAAAGAAGAGTATACCTATCTGGATGCTGAGGGTAAAGCACGGATTATGGAAGCCTCACTTTCTTATCCGATCATCCGAACACGTGCCGAAACACTGAAACTCACTAGCAATATTGCACAAAAAGATCTGAGCGACTATCAAAGCGGAAGCCTTGTCAACGATAAAGACATTACCGTTTTTACAATCGGACTGGCGCATACGAAAAAACAAACTCTTTTGGGGATGAGCACGCAAACCAGTACAGGGGCAACGCTGACATCGGGTAATTTGAAATTTATGGACGAAACGTCAAAAGCCACAGACGCTGCAGGAGCAAACACACAGGGTCGATATACCAAGATTGAAGGCTATGTAGGAAATACGTTGGCATTCGATCAAGAATTGTCACTCGATTCAACCCTAAAATTCCAAAAAGCGCTAGGAAATAAAAATCTCGATGGAAGCGAAGATTTTAGTCTCGGGGGAACAAGCGGGATCAAAAGTTATCCTACTTCCGAACTCAATGCTGAAAATGGAATTATGGTCAATATGGAACTCTTTAAAATGCTCCCCGCTTTTAACAACGTCACTCATAAAGCGGGGCTCTTCTACGATATTGGAAAAGCATCGATGAGTGATAGTAGTAAAGATACTACGTTTCAAAGCCATACCCTTCAAGATATCGGTATAGGCTATTATGCCTCGTATGAAGGGTTTTTTGCTAAAGTAGAGCTTGCCCACATCATCGGCGGCGGAACGGTCACCAGTGAACCTAGCTACACTAATAAACTTCTCGTTCAGCTAGGCTGGAGCTTTTAGGCTCCAGTCCCCCTTCTCAATCTATCCTTAATCCTTTAATGCATTTCAAAAATTTGTATCCGCACAACTGAATATTTCTAAAAGTAAAACAAAAAGTCTAGTACTAGATGATTGTAGAAGAAAGTAAAAAATAAAGAGCGAAATAGCAGTACTTTTCCCGCCGAAGCGAGAAGGGAAAAAAAGAACGGGTAAAACTTACCCTTTAACTTTCGCTTCGATCGTCGCAACAATACTTGGATCTTCAAGCGTTGAGATATCTTGCGTGATTGCTTCGCCTTTCGCGATAGAGCGAAGGATGCGGCGCATAATTTTACCCGAACGTGTTTTCGGCAAGCCCGGTACGAAAACGATATCATCACAAATTGCAATGTTACCGATCTCTTTCATGATCACTTTGTTGATCTCTTTGACCATCTCCATCTCTTCACCGACGGTGTCATCACTTTTGAGGACGATGTAGGCAAAGATACCCTCACCTTTGATATCGTGCGGTTTACCGACAACGGCGACTTCCGCGACGTTCGGATGTTTTTTACATGCCGCTTCTACTTCAGCGGTTCCCATACGGTGACCGGAAACGTTGATAACATCGTCCGTACGTCCTGTGATGGTGATGTATCCGTCTTCGTCATAGATTGCACCGTCACCCGTGAAGTATACCGGTTGTCCCTCTTTTTTAACATCCCCGAAATACGATTTCACGAAACGCTCAGGATCACCCCAGATGCCGCGAATCATTGACGGCCAAGGACGGGTTACACACATATACCCCGGCTCGCCCGCTGCGACTTTGATACCCGTTTGAGGATCAAGGATCTCAGCGATAATACCCGGAAGCGGGAACGTTGCACATGCAGGTTTGATCGGAGTCGCACCCGGCAATGGAGAGACGATATGTCCCCCTGTTTCCGTTTGCCAGTAGGTATCAACGATCGCACATTTGCCGCCTCCTACTGCCTCATAGTACCATTTCCATGCCGGAGGATCGATCGGCTCACCGACGGTTCCGAGGACTTTAAGAGAGCTGAGATCGTATTTTGCCGGCTCATCTTCACCCATTTTGTGCAACACGCGGATTGCGGTCGGAGCGGTGTAGAATTGGTTGATTTTATACTCTTCGACCATTTTCCACGGACGTCCCGCATCCGGATAGGTCGGTACACCCTCGAACATCACCGTTGTCGCACCCATCGCCAATGGTCCGTACACGATGTAGGTGTGTCCAGTAATCCAGCCGACATCTGCCGTACACCAGTAGGTATCGTTCTCTTTGACATCGAATACCCATTCCATCGTCATTTGCGCCCAAAGGATATATCCCGCACTGTTGTGTTGAACCCCTTTTGGTTTTCCGGTAGAGCCTGAGGTGTAGAGGAGGAACAACGGATCTTCGGCATCCATCATTTCCGCTTCACAGATGCTTGATTGATTTTTGATGAGTTCGTTGTACGAGTAATCGCGTCCTGCTACCCACGTAATATCTTCATTATTTCTCTCAACAACGAGTACTTTTTGTACCGGAGATTTTTCATCGATTGCTTGATCCACAACCGGTTTGAGCATGTACGGTTTGTCTTTACGGAATGCTCCATCGGCGGTGATAACCACTTTTGCCTCGGCATCTTCGATACGGTCTTTTAACGCTTCAGACGAGAATCCGCCAAATACGATCGAATGAATCGCACCGATACGGGCACACGCGAGCATCGCATACGCCGCTTCAGGGATCATCGGCATATAGATAACAACACGGTCACCTTTTTTGACATGAAACTCATTTTTAAGAAGGTTTGCAAATTTATTGACGTTGTAATAAAGCTCAAGATAGGTAATAATTTGTTTGTCACCACGGTCACCTTCGAAAATGATCGCCGCTTTATTTTTGCGTGAGCTGAGATGACGGTCGATACATTGGTGAGCAACATTAAGTTTTCCGTTCACGAACCATTGGTAAAACGGTGCATTGCTCTCATCGAGAACTTGGGTATACGGTGAAAACCAATCGATTTTCTCAGACGCAAAATGTCCCCAGAACCCCTCATAATCCTCTTGTGCCCATGTTTGCAAATCATGGTATTCACACATATTTTTAATTCGGGCATTTTTAGCGAACTCGCGGTTCGGCTGAAAAGTTGGTTTTACGATATCACTCATAGTTAAGGCTCCTTAGTGTAGTTTAAGTGTATTTTTTAATTTAATGTAGACCATTGCGGTCATTATCGCGTCATTCAATGCGTTATGCTGTCCCATCCTCGGGATTTTCAAATCACGGAGGATTGTATCAAAGCGCAAATCAATATTTCCTTGAGGGATCAGGGCAATTTTTTTATCAAAATAAAGTCCGGAAACCTCGATCTGTTTATGGGGAAGTTCACACCCCAACCACGGCTTAATCAGACGATTCATCATCGCCATATCAAACTCTAAATAATACCCAACCAAAGGGCGATTTCCGATAAAATCGAGAAACTTTTTTGCCCCTTCCAAGGGTTCATGTGCGTGTTCCAAATCACAGGGACGAATGTGGTGGATTTTGATGCTTTCAACACTGATTTCTTTGTCAGGTTTCAAGAATATTTCAAAACTCTCGGAGGTCAAAATACGATCCCCTTTTACCTTTACCGCACCGATGCTGAGTACCGCATCTTTTTTGGTATTGAGTCCCGTCGTTTCGGTATCGAAAACGACTACTTCATCACCGTAGTAAGGCTCAAACATCCACGCATAGTTTTCGTCCTTCAATCCTCGGGCGTTCCATGCACGTATGAGTCGCTCGAACATCAGACCACCATACCCAAATGAAAATGGTAGGTGAGAAACTTTTTAAAGGTATTCACGATTTTAAATGCGTCTTTCAACAAATCCCTCTCTGCCTTACTCAGCAATTTCGGGTTTACATAATTTTGCTCTTCGCTCCCCTGCTTTTGTCCGAGAATAAATCGTAAACGGATGCTGAGCAACGTGTCATACGCTTCGATCAACTCGCTCGCGTACGCTTTGTCGAATAATCCTAGATTATTGAGTTCTTTGATCCGCTCGGTAGTATTGGTTTGAGTGATTTTATGCTCCAAAGAGAGGATGCGGATTCCGTGAACGATCGCAAAAATCCCCCCTTTTTTAATATCAAATTCACTTCCATGCTCGGCACGTCCCAAAACAAACCCTGAGAATAGACTCAAAGGAGTTTCAAAAGCCAAAGCAGCTTTGGCCAAATGGGCCATTACGTCGCTTCGACCCTCAAAATGCTCATTCAGGTAATTTTGACACTCACCCAAGAGTGTTTCATCCCCCGCAACGCAGTGAGCATCGAGAAAAATCGACAGCCCCATCAATGCCTCTTCGCTCAATGTATCGACCCAGTCGCTTATGAGATTTTTATATCCACCGACACTGCGTCGCCAGTACGGATTGGAAACCATCACATTACCGCTGCATTTTGGGAATCCCAATTGCAAAAGGTAGCCGTTTAACTGCATCATATACGGCTCAAATACCGCTTCATCTTCACCATCGCGAATAATCAAAGCATTATCCTGATCGGTTCGCAATATCTGCTCTCCGCGTCCTTCGCTCCCCATTACGATCAAAGCGCATTTATCTTGGAGTTCTGAGGGAACGACCATCTCGAAAACTTTGCGATACACTTTAGCGTTTAGTTCGCTCACGAGTTTGGAAACATACCGAACCCGCACCCCTTTGGTCGTTAGGGAACGGACAAGATGGGTCAATGAACGCTGTGCATTTTGGAGCTCATCGATACTCACCGCACGATCAATCGACGCAGCAATGAGATGGGTGTGGTTGGCAAAATGGCTGAGCAAATCTAGCTGCTCTAATATTCCGACAATTTCCTCATTTTCAACAACAACCAGCCGTTTAACTCCGTGTTTGGTAAAAAGAAGTAATGCATTAAAGAGAAAATCGCTCCGCTCGATACTAATCAAACCGAACGTCGCGATCTCGCCGATCGGATCACGACTGCTTTTATCCGCTAAAAGTACTTTTTCTCGTAAATTAGTGTCGGTAACGATTCCGACTCTCCCCCCATCACGAACCAAAATCACCTGCCCATTCTGATCCGCCATTTTTTGCAATGCTTCGCGGATCGAAGTCTCTGCATCAACGAAACACGGAGTATGAAGATAGATTTCATCAACACGGGAAACCATAAACGGTGTTAACTCATTTTGATGCTGACGCTCTTTTAGGTTTTGGTGTTTGGTAATGAAATCTTGCATGAAGTAGTTTTGAAACGGTTCGACGTCTTGGAGGAGATTGAGGAATGATTCTTTAGGGAGTTCATAACAGATGAGATCTTCGGCGACACTGAAGGTGCTTTGGGTATTTCCGTATATGAGGGAGTTGGCGTCAAAGCTGTCGCGCTCCCCATACACGTTTTGGAGTTCACCCTCGATGGTTTCGTTGACAATACCTTTGATAATGATATACAGGGATTCCGCCCTCACCCTCGGAGCGATCAGTACCGTTTCCTTGGGATAGTAGGCTATATCCATCTGGGTCATCAGCTGCTCAATCATCCTCTCGCCCAGCAGGTCGAAAGGATGGATCGACATCAAAAGTGCTTTTTGATCAAAAAGACTCAAGTGTGCTCCTATAATATTTTCCCGTCATTGCGGATCGAGTCCGCACTCTAATAAATTAGATCCTGAATCAAGTTCAGGATGACGAATTCGTTAATGCTCTACAGCACCTTCTGCACCGATACCCGTTTGACTTCGGATATATTGTGCTTCGTACGCTTCTTTCTCTTTTTCTGAGTTTTCACTAGAATCGGTGATCGAGAAGAACCAAATTCCGATAAACGCTGCACTCACAGAGAAAAGAGCCGGATATTTGTAAGGGAAAATCGCTTCCGCATTTTTCAATACGTCCACCCAGACGGTTGGCCCAAGTACCACAAGAACTGCCGCTGTCAATAAACCTAATGATCCACCGAGCAATGCACCGCGAGTGGTGAGTTTTGACCAATACATAGAGAGGAACAAAATAGGGAAGTTAGCGGATGCTGCAATAGCGAACGCCAATCCAACCATGAACGCAATATTTTGATCTTCGAATGCAATACCGAGATAGATTGCTACGATACCCAAAATAACGGTAGAGATTTTAGAAACTTTCATCTCCATCATTCCATCTGCTTTACCTTTACGGATAACACTCGCATACAAGTCATGTGAAATCGCTGATGCACCCGCCAATGTAAGCCCTGAAACAACCGCAAGGATTGTTGCAAACGCTACCGCAGAGATAAATCCGAGGAAGAAGTCACCACCAACTGCATGGGAAAGGTGAATTGCCGCCATGTTATCGCCGCCAAGGATCGGAGAACCGCCGTCAACTGCTTGTTTCGCAAGGTCAAGATATTGCGGGTTTTGGAATACCATAACGATCGCACCGAAACCGATGATAAACGTCAAGATATAGAAATACCCGATGAAACCTGTCGCATAGAAAACCGATTTGCGTGCTTCTTTTGCATCGCTAACGGTGAAAAAGCGCATAAGGATATGCGGAAGACCCGCAGTACCGAACATCAACGCTACACCGAGTGAAATAGCTGAAATCGGATCCGATACCAATCCGCCCGGAGCCATAATTGCATTCGTTTCTTTCATTTGTACCGCAGTCGCAAACAAAGTTTCGAAGTTAAAGTCATAGTGAGCCATAACCGCAATCGCCATAAATGTCGCACCAGAGAGGAGCAAGAACGCTTTGATGATTTGAACCCAAGTTGTTGCCAACATCCCACCGAACGTTACGTAGAGGATCATCAATACACCGACGAGGATAACCGCGATCTCATAGTCCAAACCGAAAAGAAGTTGGATCAATTTTCCAGCCCCTACCATTTGAGCGATCAAATACAATACAACCGTCAAGATTGAACCAAATGCCGCCAATGTACGGATAGGCGTTTGACGTAAACGGTACGATGCAACGTCTGCAAACGTATATTTACCGAGGTTACGGAGCTGTTCAGCCACCATAAACAAGATAATCGGCCAACCGACCAAGAATCCGATTGAGTAGATGAGTCCATCATACCCTTTCGCGTAAACGAGGGCTGAAATCCCCAAAAATGATGCCGCTGACATATAATCCCCGGCAATCGCCATACCGTTTTGGAATCCTGTGATCCCTCCGCCGGCAGTATAGAAATCTTTTGCCGTTTTGGTACGTTTTGCCGCCCAATAGGTGATCCCCAAAGTTGCCCCTACGAAAATCAAGAACATGATAATCGCTGACATGTTTAACGGTTGTTTTTCTACCGCGCCGCTGAGTGCCTCACCGGCAAATGCAGCAACCGAGAAAAGAGCTAATAATAACGCTTTCATCACTCTCCCTTTGCTTTAGCTTTGATTCTTGCAGTGAGTTCATCAAACTCAGTATTTGCACGTCGAACATAAATACCTGTAAGGATAAATGCGCTGATGATAACAGCGACACCCACCGGGATTCCAACGGTTGTAACCGAGCCTTCCGATAGCGGAGTCCCCAAAATTGACGGATCAAATGCAATCACCAATACGAATCCGAAATAGATCACCAACATAACGATCGTCAGTGTCCAAGCAAACTTGCTGCGCACACGGGTGAGCTGTAAAAAATCGGGATCGTTTTTAATACGATCAACCATCTCTTGTTTCATAATAAACCTCCTTTAAAAGTTATAGTTTGCGATAACGCGGTATTCATCCCAACTTGTGTCTTCAGCCGCATTTTTGAACTTATCCGGGAAATTCCCGCGTAAACGAAGTTGAAGATTTTTTACCGCTTCCGGATTCCAAATAATATCAAATCCCGGTTCTGTTGTTTTACCTGTAGTATATCCACCTTTACTACCAACATCAAAACTAGCGTAATATGCGCTTGCAGTAACGTTAGCACCCATATCTTTAAAGTTATAACCGCCACTAACTTTCCAAGCATCCGTTCCACTCATAAACTGATGACGTGTAACCATACCTTGCGTAAATGCCGGCATACCGCCCCATGGAGTGATAGTTCCACCTTTGATGGTAGCTGTATCACTTTCATCGTTTTGTGAATACGCTACTGCCGCATTAACATTACCGTATTTAGCGGCAAGCTGAACACCCCAATACAAGCTATCAACTTCTCCCGCCAAATTATCACCAACATCACTTTCTTGGATCAATTGTGCAGAACCGGTCATCTTGATATCAGAATTCAAAGGGCATCCCCATGTTACATCCGCTTGAGCATAAAGTGCATTGAGAATATCATGCGCATAATAATCCCATAATTGTAATGTCGTATTCGGAAGCCCTTTGTAGATAGCGGCTACCGCAGTTACTCCATTGGTGTCTGTTCCTTCACCTAATGCTGCAACTCCCATCTCCAAGAAATGCCCGCTGCGGTAAGTTCCTGAAGTAGCTGTTCCGATCAAGCCATACCCTGATGTCAACGCTAACTCTCCACCTGAATACGCATTGGCAAAGGTGCCATAATTAATCTTTGTTACGTGTGCACCGATCAATGTCAAATCTTTAACATCGCTATTACTGAGGACTAAAGCTTCGAATGTATTTGGCAACATACGTGCATCATCACCACCTGCGAGTGGAGTATTGAGTTCTTGGCGACCGAATTTGATCGCAGTATTGCCGATTTTATACTGCAAATAAGCCTGACCAAGCGTTGAATACCCGTTGCTTGTTGTGCTGTCAACCAAGGTAGCATCATTTTCTTTCGCCACATCACTTTTACTGTCAAGTTTATTGGTCGTATAGAACATCGCTCCCATGCTAAAACCGGATAGACTTCCTGTTTCATATCCGAGTTTACCACCAATAGCGGCTGCATCGCGAGAATAATCTGCGGTAGCACCGCTATAATCGATAGAACGGTCAATGTAAAAAGCACGGACTTGCCCACTGGCTTTCCCCTCTTTAAACATTCCTGCTAAATCATCGGCGGCTGAAGCACTCAGAACCATTACTGAGGCTAAAAGCGAAAGACGTACTGTATGTCTCATTCTCACTCCTTGATAAGTTTTTTACACTGCCATTATGAAAACAAAGCGTAGCATTAACGTAGCAATCGTTAAATTAGAAAAATTTATTGTTAGAAATGGAGAAGAGGGAAAGAGTAATGTGTAAAAAAGTAACTTTATTAACTTTTAGGAATATCGATCATATAACCTAACGCGCGGATATTTTGGATGAAATCTTCCTTCAAAGACTTTTTAAGACGACTCACTTCAGCACGTATTGTTGCATTATCCACGTACTCTTCGTCCCATACGTAGTTGCGAAACTGATCAAAATCGACCACACGCCCGCGATTACGCGCTAAAAGATCGATCATCTGGAGCTGCCGTTTAGTGAGGGGGTGTGTTACGTTATCACACATCAATGTAGCGGTTGAAGCATCGTACGCGTAACTCTTTGAAAGACGCAAATGATTTTGAGGAATCGTACAACTTTGCATCACTTTATCAATACGCAGCGAGAGTTCTTTAAGATGAAACGGTTTTTTCAGATAATCATAACACCCTAAATCATACGCTCGACTAATTCCCTCGATATCAACCAAAGCACTGATATAGATAGCGGGAGGACGTATTTTAAGTGTATGAAGCTGTTCAAGAAGATCAAGCCCATCGATCCCCGGAACATTAATATCGAGTATCAACAAATCGAACGTCTCTTTTTTAAGTGCTTCAAGAGCATCACTCCCATCATAAAATGAAGTGACCCGGTGGCCCGAAGAGAGCAGGTATTCATTAATCGCTTCACTGAGCATCTGCTCGTCTTCAAGAAGGAGAATTTTCAATGACGCCCTTTTTAAAAGAATATTCGAAGCGGGTCAATTTGCTGTCTGAAGAAATTTTAATCTCAACCCCGTCTTCATCGCAAATGGATTTGACTAAACTAAGCCCCAATCCAAATCCATCGGTTTTTTTCCGTTCCCGATAGTATGCCTCAAATATTTTGTCTACATCTTGAATTTTAGCCGATTTGCTCTCAACCCAAAAACGGCATTCTTGGGTATCACACCCTACTCCGACCCGAATCTCCTCCCCGTTTTTGGTGTATTTAATCGCATTGGTCAGGTTATTATCGATCACCCGTTGAAGTTTGGTCTCATTAAATTGTATCCATGATTGAAACTCCGGCTCATGATAATTAAACGTAAGGTTTGAGAAATGGGCAACCTCATCGAAAAACTCCAGACGTTTTTTGACATATTCTCCCAAATCAATCGCTTTTTTGGGATATTCGATCTGATCTTTTTTGACCAGATAACTTAAATCATCGTAAATACTAAAAATATTTTTGACCGCCGCTTCGATTTTGGCGAGATAACGATTACGCCCTTCATTCATCGAAAACAGCTCGATATTTGCCATAATAACCGATAAGGGTGTATGCGTTTCGTGGATAGCATAACGGATAAATTGCTTGTGAGAATCAAGAAGCCCCTGAGAAAACTTTTGTTCTTCTTCAAGTGCATCATTTTTTTGCTGTAATGCCTGTGTTTTAAACTTAACTCTCTCTTCCAATCCGGCATTCAACTGTTGCAAGGAATCTTTTTGTTCTTGCAATGTCATTGCCATCTCATTCGCAAATCCTGCCATCCGTTTGAATTCAGAAAAATAGAGTTCATCGTGTTCAATCAGCTCTGTTTTCTCACGGGCTGACTCAAAAAAATTCAAAAACCGTTCCATATCCCGAGCAATCATACTGTTTACGATCTTCGAAATACCGATAATAAAACCGAACAAAATCAATGCCAGTGTCGCAATTTCAACAATGATTTTAATCAACCGCCCTTTAAGGGCATGAGGATCACCATGTATCCCTACAAGTGTGTCACCCGCAGCCATCGCAAATTGACGATATTCATCATAAATCAGCAAAGAGGAAAAAATAACGGTAAAAAAGAGGATAAATACAATAGTATAGAAGTTAAGATCGCGTAAAGAAATATTGTTCAACCAGCGCTGTAACCAAGATTCCACAGTTCACCATCACCAAATTAATTTCGACCATTATAACCCATTCCCTTTTGATAGTTAAGATTGTTCTACTATAATTTCAAAAAATTCCTCCAAGGATCACATAAAATGTTCGGACGTAAAGAACTTAAGAATTACAATGCTACCGCTGAGGAGCTCGCATCTTACCAATGGGCGAAAATGACCACCGCAAAAGGGGTTATGTGGATCAAACTCTACAACGATGAAACCCCCAACACGGTTGCTAACTTCGCGGCACTCGTAAACGACGGCTACTACAACGGTCTTAACTTCCACCGTGTAATCCCTGGTTTCATGGCTCAAGGCGGATGTCCTCACGGCACCGGGACCGGCGGACCGGGTTGGGCAATCCCATGTGAAACGGCTCTGAATAAACACAAACATATCAAAGGCTCTCTCTCTATGGCACACGCAGGACCAAACACCGGAGGAAGCCAGTTTTTCATCTGTTTCGTAAGTACTCCGCATCTTGACGGTGTTCACACGGTATTCGGCGGAATCGAAAGTGATGATGCGGAATCTATGGCGGTTCTTGACAGCATCCAAATGCGCGACACCATCGAAAAAGTCGAGATTTTGGCTGCACGCGACTAATTATGCTAGTTCACATCTGCTGCAGTGTCGATTCCCATTTCTTTATGGAGAAGCTACAGCAGGAATACCCCGACGAAAAACTCGTCGGGTTCTTCTATGATCCCAATATCCACCCTTACAGCGAATACCAACTCCGACTCCTTGATGTAGAACGTAGCTGTCAAAAACTGGGGATTGAGCTGATAGAAGGCCCCTATGATTATGAAAACTGGATGGATGCCGTCCGAGGATTGGAAAAAGAGCCGGAAAAGGGGGCACGCTGTGAAGTGTGCTTTGATCGTCGTTTTGAAGTAAGTGCGCATAAAGCGCTCGAACTTGGTGAGCAGACGATGACCACCACACTCCTCGTCAGCCCAAAAAAATCCCAAGATCAGCTCAAAAAATCGGGTGATGCATTTCACGCCTCTCACGGTGTCGAATTTATCGCCTTTGATTACCGTAAAAACGGCGGAACCAATGACCAAAGCCGTGTCAGCAAAGAAGAACAGCTTTACCGACAGGACTACTGCGGCTGTATTTACGGCCTCACCATGCAGCGGGATCAACAGCATCGATTGATGGATGAGATGTTCTCTCCCCTCACCCGCCAAATCCTTCCCGCTTCCATCGAAGAGCGTTTGGAACTCTACACAAAACGGATGAATCTCGAAGATCAAGGTATCAACTATCGCATCATCAAAGAGCGCTTTTTAAACTACCGCCTGCTGTGTGCATCGGTAAAAGTGGGTGATTGTGTTATCCCCTCTTACCCCCTCTTCTACTCCACCATCAACCGCACCTCCACCGAGGGAAAAATTGATTTTGAGATAGAGGGGCAGTTTTTTCTCAGCCGCGAAGAGGTACGCTTTATCACTTTAGAGACTTTCAATACCCTCACCGCATCGTCGTATCAAAATACCCAAGAGTTGATGTTTAATGCACCGTCCGTCGAAACTGAAATGGCATTACGTTCTACTCTTAGCGGCAACCCTTACAACACCTCGGCGATCATTGTCGTGGATGAGATTCCGACCGCTAAAATCACCCTTCTATTAGAGACAAAAACGTATGAAGATACGAGAGAAAAACTCCTGATTCTGTAACATCGCCCACTTTTTAATCACCCCTAGCACACACCTTGCACTATAATGTCTCTATGGAAACTTTACTCTTATCAATCTTTTTAACCGTAGCCATCGCGACAGTTCTCAACATCATCCTAAAGCGATTCGGTATCTCTCATATTATCGGCTATATCACGACAGGGACGATCGTGAGTACCCTTTTTGGCTTCAATGGCTCGGCGAACGATTCACTCGATTTTATCGGGGAGTTCGGGATCGTCTTTTTGATGTTTACGATCGGGCTGGAATTGAGTTTAGAGAAGATCAAAAAGATGAAAGAGATTCTTCTCACCAACGGCCTGCTGCAGGTCGTGTTCAGCGTTGTCGTGATCTTTTTGCTCTCCCATTATCTATTTCGTCTCGATTTCAATACGTCACTGATCATCTCTTTGGCATTTTCCCTCTCATCAACCGCCATCGTCCTCACCTATCTGAAAGAGTCCAAAGATATCCACACCCCTTACGGGCAAAAATCGATGGGGATATTGATTTTTCAAGACCTCGCGGTCATCCCGATTTTGCTCCTCATCACCTTTTTATCGAATGACACCCTCTCGTTGGGCGAAGTATTGTGGAAAACGATCCTCTCCGCCATTTTCGTCGTCGTTTTTATGTTTACCCTCGGAGATAAAATCGTTAATGCTCTTTTGCAGTTTTCAGCCAAAACAGAGCTAGAAGAGCTTTTTTTAGGCTCCGTTTTCTCCATCCTCATCGGTGCGGCACTTCTCGCACACAGTATGGGATTCACCTACTCGCTGGGGGCGTTTATCGCAGGAATGATCATCGCCGATACCCGATTTAGCGTCAAAGTAGAGTCCGATATCGCCACCTATAAAGACCTCCTTTTAGGGGCTTTTTTCTTCGGCGTCGGAACCAAGATTGACATGTTCTACTTTGCCGAAAACATCCACATTATTACGTTTGTTTTCATTTTTGCCATGCTTTTTAAAGCGGTCGTTATCTATGCGATCATTCGACGCAACTCAGACAAAAACACCTCCGCCAAAACCGCCCTTTCGCTCGCCCAAATCGGAGAGTTCTCTTTTGCTATTTTTGCTTTGGCGGGGGCACAAAAACTGATTAGTGAAGAGATGGCAAGCTTTTTAATCTTGGTCAGCGTCATTTCAATGATCCTCACCCCCTTTATCATCGGGAATATTTACAAACTCTCCTCCTATTTTGAAAAAGAGTTTTATGAGTCGGATGTCATTACCCCTATCGAACGCCAAGATCACATTATCGTCGCAGGTTTTGCGACATTGGGTAAAATTGTCGCTGCTTCGTTACAATCTAAAGGGGCGAACTTCATCATCATTTCCGACAACCTAAAACACGTTTTGCACGCCAGAAAACTGGGTTATATGGCCTATTTCGGTCACTTGAACAAACTCCCCGTTTTGGAATCGTTGATGGTCAAAGAAGCTCAGGCGATCATCATCACGATGAGCGGTGAGCAAAACCGGCGACTCATCAGTGAAGCGGTTCTGCATTATGATAAAAAGGCCCATGTTATTATTAAAATCGACAGTGTTGAAGAACGTAAAAATTTGAGAGATTTGAGCGAACTTGAATTTGTTGATGCCAGCTTTGAAATTGCTGATTTATTGGTAAAACGGGCATTTAAAAGCTGTTCTTAAAGTAAGTTGGAACCTCATTATCATTTATTAACAGTTTTTGCGGTAAAATTGGGCGATTTTTTACCCAAGGTGTTTACAAATATGATAGATGTCGTTCAAATTCAAAAAATTTTACCCCACCGTTTTCCTTTTCTCCTTGTTGATCGCGTTACTGCTATTACTCCCAATGAGTCATTAATCGGTTACAAAAACGTCACTATCGGTGAACAGATTTTTGAAGGCCATTTTCCGGGTCATCCAATTTATCCTGGTGTTATGATTTTAGAGGGAATGGCGCAAGCCGGCGGAATCCTCGCTTTCCAAAGTATGGACATGACCGAAGAAGAAGCAGCCCGTAAAGTAGTTTACTTTATGAGTATCGACGGTGCGAAATTTCGTGCCCCAGTCCGTCCGGGAGATCGCTTGGAATACCGAATGACCGTCGTAAAACACAAAGGATCGATTTGGGTGCTAGAGGGGAAAGCTTACGTTGACGATGCACTTGTCAGTGAAGCTGAACTCAAAGCTATGATCGTAGACAAGTAGGTCGTATGAGTTTGATTTCACCACACGCCATTATCGAAGAGGGTGCCCTCATAGGCGAAGATGTCGAAATAGGGGCATTTTGTTTTATCTCCGGCAAGAGTAAAATCGGCAAAGGGACAAAAATCGCTCAGGGGACGTGTATTTACGGAAACACAACCATCGGCGAATACAACGAGATTTTTTCACACGCCGTACTCGGTTCCGTTCCGCAGGATTTAAAATACGCCGGTGAAGAGGTTGAACTCATTATTGGTGATCACAACAAAATCCGCGAATTTACCCTCTTTAATCCGGGTACTGCGGGGGGCGGAGGTAAAACCGTTGTCGGGAACCATAATCTTTTTATGGGATACGTCCATTTGGGTCACGACGTTATCATCGGGGATTATTGTATCCTTGCCAATGCCGCGACATTGGCAGGACATGTTGAGATGGGGAACTACGCCGTTATCGGCGGGATGACACCTATTCATCAGTTTGTTAAAATCGGCGATTATGCCATGATCGCGGGAGCATCTGCCCTTTCTCAAGATGTTCCTCCCTATTGTTTGGCTGAGGGAAATCGTGCAGTGTTGCGCGGATTGAATCTCAACGGATTACGCCGTCATGTCGAACGCACTGATATCGACGCTCTTCGCATCGCTTACCGCGAACTGTTTGAGTCAGGAAAACCTCTCCAAGAGCAAGCGATCGCTTTGCTTGAGAGCGCAACAAGCGAATTTGTTAAAAATTTGTGTAATTTTATCGTTAACACCAAACGTGGTATCCCCTATGAAAGGAATCAATCATGATTCACCGCCATTGCAGTTTCTGTGACGCTCAAGAGAGCGATCACAACCCGCTCATCGCCGGAAATAATGTCTATATTTGTAAGAACTGTGTCTTTTCCGCGTATAAAATCATGTTCGGAGACTCCGAAGGTGAAAGTGCAACCGCGCATGAGCACAAAGCAACTGAGCTTTTAACCCCTAAAGAACTCAATACCTTTTTGGGACAATATATTATCGGTCAACAGAGGGCACGAAAACTCTTATCGGTGGCCGTTTACAACCACTACAAACGTATTTTTAAACATACGCAGATTGAAGATGAAACGGAAATTGCCAAATCCAATGTCCTTCTCATCGGACCGACGGGAAGCGGTAAAACACTGATGGCGCAAACCATCGCCCGTGTCCTTAATGTCCCTATCGCTATCGCGGATGCAACCAGCCTCACCGAAGCGGGATACGTCGGTGAAGATGTTGAAAACATCCTTACCAAACTCCTCCAAGCGGCGGATGGCGATGTTGAACGAGCACAGCAGGGGATTGTTTTTATCGACGAAATCGATAAAATTTCCCGTATGTCTGAGAACCGTTCCATCACCCGTGACGTATCGGGTGAAGGGGTACAACAAGCACTCCTTAAAATCATCGAAGGTGCCGTGGTCAACATCCCACCTAAGGGTGGGCGCAAACACCCGAATCAAGACTTTATCCAAATTGATACATCCGGTATCCTCTTTATCTGCGGCGGAGCGTTTGATGGCCTCGGACAGATTCTAGAACGTAAAAAAGGGAAAAATGTCATGGGCTTCGGACATGACAAACGGAGCACTACCGATATCGATGACAGCTTTGAAAACGTAGAGCCCGATGATTTGGTCAGTTACGGCCTTATCCCTGAGTTGATCGGTCGTCTGCCGATCATCGCATCACTTAACAAAATTACCGAAGAAGAGATGGTTCGTATCCTCACCGAACCGAAAAACTCTCTGGTAAAACAATACACCAAACTGTTTGCCATCGACGATGTCGAGCTCACCTTTGACAATGAGGCGCTCAATGCGATCGCGGCCAAAGCATTGGCACGCAAAACAGGTGCACGCGGACTTCGTGCCATCATGGAAGAGACAATGGGAGATACAATGTATGAACTCCCGGAATACAATGGTTATGAAGTATTAATTACCAAAGAAGTCGTCGAAGAGAATGTATCTCCGGTATACATTAAAAAATCAACTCAAAAAAGCGCATAGGAGAGTCAATGCTATTTAATAAACTAATCGGAATGTTCTCAAACGATCTCTCTATCGATTTAGGAACGGCAAATACCATCGTAATTGCCAAAGGAAAAGGGATCATCATCAATGAGCCCTCTGTTGTTGCCGTAAAAATGGAAAAATACGGTCAACAACGGGTCCTTGCCGTAGGTCGTGAAGCCAAAGAGATGGTCGGTAAAACTCCGGGCAATATCAAAGCAATCCGCCCTATGAGAGACGGTGTCATCGCTGATTTTGATATGACGGAAAAAATGATCCGTAAATTTATCGAAAAAGCTCACGGACGCAGCAGTCTCATCAGCCCGCGTATCATCATCTGTATCCCTTACGGCTTGACCCAAGTAGAGCGAAAAGCGGTACGTGAATCGGCTATGAGTGCCGGAGCTCGTGAAGTTTATTTGATCGATGAGCCTATGGCAGCGGCAATCGGTGCGGGGATCGATATCCGTGAACCGAAAGGGAATATTGTCGTCGATATCGGTGGAGGGACTACCGAAATCGGTGTTATCTCACTCGGCGGTCTCGTTCTTTGCCGTTCTATCCGTGTTGCGGGAGATAAAATCGACCGTGCTATCATGGATTACGTCAAACGCAAGTACAATCTTCTTATCGGTGAGCGTATTGCCGAAGATATCAAAATCAATATCGGTACTGCAATGCCGCTCGCGCAAGAGCTTAAAATGATTATCAACGGACGTGACCAAGTTGAAGGGTTATTGACATCGATTGAACTCTCCAGCGAAGATGCCCGTGAAGCGATGCGTGATCCGCTCAAAGAGATTCTCGAAGCGATTCGTGATGTCTTAGAAAATATGCCTCCTGATTTGGCAGGCGATATCGTCAACAACGGTGTTATCCTCACCGGAGGCGGAGCACTGATCCGTCAGCTTGATAAATATATTTCTGAAATCATCAAAATTCCGGTTTACGTAGCCGATGAGCCACTCTTGTGTGTTGCTCGCGGAACCGGCCGTGCACTCGAAGAGATCGATCAACTCCACGAACTTTTCGATAATGAATAAACAAACCTTAAGTGCTGCGGCACTGCTCGCCATTTTGGTGGGTGGAGCACTCTATTTTACCAATTTACTCCAATCTCCTATTATCCATCTTAATCTTGCACTCAAAACCACTTATCATAACGCGGCAGAATCGATTCAACATGCCATTGATGAACATTTCAACCAACAATCAACCATCATTGATTTACGCCAAAAAAATCGCTTTTACGAGCAAGAGTTACTCAATCTTCATCAAATCGCCGATGAATACCAAAAATTGCTTCAAGAGCATAACAGCAATTTCAAAACGACACCTCAAACCGCACTAGTCCGTACCCTCTCCTATGTCCGTTTCGGCGATCCCCACCGCGTATGGATAGAAATGGATAAATTTGATCCCAAACGTGTTTATGGCCTTCTGTATCGCGGTTATACGGCAGGAATCGTTGTTGCGAATAACAAGCGCCCCATAGCACTGCTAAACGGCGATGTAAAAAGTTCATATGCCGTGAATGTCGGAACTTCCATGGCACCCGGAATTGTACGCGGAAACAACGGACGGCATTTGATCGTAGAATTTATCCCTACATGGATTCCGATATCTGTCGGAGACGAAGTACTCACCTCTGGATTGGACCGTATCTTTATGTCCGGTTTAAAAGTAGGGAAAGTGCTCTCCATTACTAAAGCCAGCGGCTATCAAAGCGCTGTTATCGAACCCTATTTCTACGGCAAAAATCCCGCCTATTTTCATGTCATAACGCAAGTAAGATAGCGCTTGTAATCCGATTTTAAGTGCTTCTCGTCTATAATAATAAAATTTTTATGACGAGGGGTCTCAATGCCAAAACGCGACGACATCAAAACGATATTACTCATCGGATCAGGCCCGATCGTCATCGGTCAAGCCTGCGAATTTGACTACTCCGGGACACAAGCGGTCAAAACGCTCAAAGAACTCGGTTACCGCGTAGTTTTGATCAACTCGAATCCGGCAACGATTATGACCGACCCCGAATTTGCCGATCGTACCTACATCGAACCTATCAAACCCGAAATTATCGCCGAAATCATCAAAAAAGAGAACGTTGATGCTATTTTGCCTACCATGGGAGGGCAAACGGCACTTAACGCCGCTATGAAAATGCATGAACTCGGGATGCTTGAGGGGATCGAATTTCTCGGTGCCAACCCAAGCGCCATCAAAAAAGGGGAAGACCGACAAGCGTTCAAAGAGTGCATGGTAAAAATCGGAATGGACTTGCCGATTTCCCGTTATGCCTACAATATGGAAGAGGCGATGGCTGCTGCCGAAGCGATCGGATTTCCGATCATAATCCGAGCGTCGTATACCTTAGCCGGTGGAGGAAGCGGTGTTGCGTACAACATCGATGAGTTCAAGATGCTCGCTCAACGCGGACTCGACGAATCTCCGATCACCGAAATCTTGATCGAAGAGTCACTCCTGGGATGGAAAGAATACGAGATGGAAGTTATCCGTGACCGCAACGATAACTGTATCATCGTCTGCTCCATCGAAAACTTCGACCCGATGGGTGTCCATACAGGTGACTCCATCACCATTGCCCCTGCCCTCACATTGACCGATAAAGAGTATCAGCGTATGCGTGACGCATCGTTCGCTATTCTTAGAGAAATCGGTGTCGATACCGGTGGCTCAAACGTACAATTTTCCGTCAATCCTGAAACCGGACGTATGATCGTTATCGAAATGAATCCGCGTGTATCACGTTCATCGGCACTGGCTTCGAAAGCGACCGGATATCCGATCGCCAAAGTTGCAACCCTCCTCGCCGTCGGATTTACCCTCGATGAGATCACCAACGACATCACAGGAACCCCTGCGGCATTTGAACCGGTCATCGACTACATCGTCACCAAAGTTCCACGCTTTACGTTTGAAAAATTCCCGGAAGCGGAATCAACCCTTACTACGAGTATGAAATCGGTCGGTGAAGCAATGGCAATCGGCCGTACGTTCAAAGAATCGGTTCAAAAAGCCCTCTGCTCACTAGAGACAGGTCTTAGTGGATTCGATCCGATTGATGGTGATCTTGAGTTTGTTAAACATGAAATCCGTCGCCCGAATGCGGAACGTATTCTCTACGTCGGACAAGGGTTCCGTATGGGACTTTCAAAAGAAGAGGTATTTGAACTCTCTAAAATCGATCCGTGGTTCCTAACCCAAATTGAAGAAATTATCGCTCAAGAAAAAATGATCACAACAGCAACGCTTAGCGATGAAGCACAGCTTCGCCGTCTCAAAACCGAAGGGTTTTCGGATAAAAATATTGCCCGTCTAATCACTTTAAATGGCGGAAGTGCAAAAGAAAATGATGTATACGACGCACGTAAAGCTCTCGGAATCGCATTCGAATACAATGAAGTCGATACCTGTGCGGCAGAGTTCGGTTCATTAACCCCATATCTCTATTCAACGACCAATATCACCCGTCTAGGACTTCAAGCACCGCGTCAAAGCGACAAGAAAAAAGTAATGATCTTAGGCGGCGGACCAAACCGTATCGGTCAGGGGATCGAATTCGACTACTGCTGTGTTCACGCATCATTCGCCCTTAAAGAGATGGGGATCGAGACCATCATGGTCAACTGTAACCCTGAAACCGTCTCTACCGATTACGATACTTCAGACGTCCTCTATTTCGAGCCGATTGATTTTGAACACGTCCGCTCCATCGTCGAAGCGGAACAACCCGATGGTATCATCGTTCACTTCGGAGGACAAACACCGCTTAAACTTGCGAACGGCCTCCATGAAATCGGTGCTAAAATCGCCGGAACATCGGCTGAAGTGATCGACTTGGCAGAAAACCGTGAAAAATTTTCGGCTTTTGTTGTCGAGCAGGGGTTGAAACAGCCGGAAAACGGTATTGCAATGACCAAAGAGCAGGCATTTAAGGTAGCGGAAGAACTCGGTTATCCGGTTCTTGTACGTCCTTCATACGTTTTGGGCGGACGTGCAATGCGTATCGTCTATAACGAAGATGAACTCCGTACCTACATGGATGTCGCCGTATCGGTCAGTAACGACTCTCCGGTACTCGTCGATAAATTCCTTGATCAAGCGGTAGAACTGGATGTCGATGCTATCAGTGACGGCACGGATGTCTACATCGGCTCCGTTATGCAGCACATCGAAGAGGCAGGGATTCACTCTGGAGACAGTGCATGTTCACTCCCTCCGGTAAGTCTCAGTGCTGAACTTCAAGCGCAAGTCGAACAACAAACCAAAAAAATTGCTTTGGGGCTCGGTGTCATTGGAATGCTAAACATCCAATACGCGATCTACCAAAACGAGGTTTACCTCATCGAAGTAAACCCTCGTGCTTCTCGTACTGTGCCGTTTGTTTCCAAAGCGACCGGAATGCCGTTGGCCAAAGTTGCAACCCGTGTAATGGTGGGTGATACACTCCGTAATGCATTGAAATTCTACGATAACTACAATATCGTTATGGAAGCAGACGGTTTACTCAAACCACGCCTCAAAGGGCATGTTGCGATCAAAGAAGCGGTATTCCCGTTCAATAAACTCTACGGTGCCGATTTGGTCCTCTCTCCTGAGATGAAATCAACCGGTGAAGTTATGGGTATCAGTGAAAATTTTGGTGTCAGCTTCGCGAAAAGCCAGTTGGCCGCCGGAAACAAAATTCCTACCTCAGGAACGTGTTTCCTCTCATTCATCGAGATGGATAAAATTCACGCTCCTGAAATCGCACGCGGATTACACAAACAAGGGTTTAACCTTGTCGCAACGCGCGGAACTCAAAAAGTGATTGAGGAAGCAGGTATCCCGTGTGAAGCAGTTCTTAAAATCTCTGAAGGGCGTCCTAATATCGAAGATGTGATGAAAAACGGAGAAATTTCTCTTGCCATCAATACTTCCGATAACAAAACATCCAAAAAAGATGCTGAGCAGATTCGCCAAATCGTATTGCGTATGGGAACACCGTATTTTACGACCCTAAGTGCCGCACGCGCCGCTATTGAAGCGATGGGACATATGCAAGATGATAGCTGGATGGAACCTCACGCACTCCAAGATTATCTTCTCTCTTAAGCAATGAACAAAATCATCCTCGCCCAAACCGACACTACCGTCGGTTTTCTCTCTCAAAATGCTAAACGTTTAGAAGAGATTAAAGGGCGTGCAGGAAATAAACCCTTTTTAAAAGTCTACGCAGATCTCAAAGTTTTGTGTCACGATATCCGTATTCCACCACTCCACAAGCACCGTGTTCGTCATAGTACCAAAACGACATTTATTGTCAAAAACCAAGCATTCCGCTATGTCAAAGACCCGGATCACGCACGTCTCATTCAGCCTTATGGGTGGCTCTATTCCACCTCTGCCAATGAGGGCGGGAAAAACTTCGATAATACTTTTTGCCGCGCTGTTAGTGATATTATTGTTGAAGATTATCGCGGTCTTCATGAACAAAGTGCCTCAAAAATTTTTGTCCTCAACACCACCCACTTAAAACAATTACGATAGGAGATTAACCATGAAACATTTCACCTCTGCAAAACATATCATGATGGGTACAATGGGACTCGTCGTCCTCAGCGCCCTCAGTGGGTGCCAAAGCGCTCCTGAAGAACAAGCGGAAGCACAAAACAAATTCCTCGTTGTCGAACAACTGAGCAGCGGAAAATACGTTATCGTTGAAGAGATGCCGACAGAGGGACCAAGCCGAGCGATTATCAAAGAGACCGATGAAAACGGTACCGTTACCGAACGGGTTATGAGCGAAGCGGAGATGAAAGAACTCGCTGACCAAGAGTATAAAAAGATGGAAGCAGGTCAATCAGAACTTAACGCCGAACCGCACAGTGAGGGGATGGGGCTTGGTGGAACTATCCTTGCCGCTGCGGGGGGAGCATTGCTCGGAAATATGATCGGAAACATGTTGATGAACAACAAAAATGTTCAAAGACATCAAGATATGTCCAACCGTTCAGCCTATCATCGCTCCTCTGCCGGAGGAAAAAGCTCAGCGACTTCAAACACCCAGAAAAAAAGTTTCTTCGGCAATTCCGCTTCCAAAAGCACCTCTTCCAGCAGCAGTTTCGGAGGATGAGTATGGTAGCCCTCCAAAACATCAAAGCGATCGATGATCGTACATTAGAAGAATTCGGATTCGGATGGCATACCGATAACGATGAGAGCAAGTACATTGCCAATGAACTCGTTGTTGTCACCGATGCCGAAGCCGAAGCGTATTATGAAGCGGTCAATGAACTCTACGATATGTATGCCGCTGCAGCTCAGCACGTAATCGATAATAACCTCTTTTTTGATCTCGGTATCCCCTTTAACCTCATTGAGGCGATCAAAAAAAGCTGGGAAAACGATGTCCATTGGCATCTCTATGGACGATTCGATCTCTCAGGCGGGATCAACGGAACGCCGATCAAACTGATCGAGTTTAATGCCGATACCCCCACCTCACTCTTTGAGACTGCAATACTTCAATGGGCACTGCTCAAACACAACGGTATGGACGAAGAGCGTCAATTTAACAATATTTATGAAGCATTCAGCGATAATTTCCGTCGCCTCGTCACCCTTTTCGATGATCCAAGCGACTTTGAAAAACATTACGATGGCTGGAAAATCCTCTTTAGCTCTATCAGCGGAAATATCGAAGAAGAACAAACGGTACGTCTGCTGCAACAAATGGCCATTGATGCAGGATTCGAAACCTCCTTTGAACCTCTTGGCGGCGTAAAGTTTGATGACGAAGGGATTTACGACCGTGCCGAAGAGCCATACGAGTATTGGTTTAAACTTTATCCGTGGGAAGATATTGCGATCGAAGAACCGGAACTGGCGACACAGCTCACTACCATTATGACCAACCAAAAAGCGATTATCCTCAATCCGGCCTATACCCTCCTCTTCCAGTCCAAAGGGATGATGAAAATTCTGTGCGATCTCTTCCCGGATTCTCCCTATTTGCTTAAAACCTCGTTCGAGCCTCTCAAAGGGGTAGCGCATGTGGAGAAACGGATGTTCGGGCGTGAAGGTGCCAATGTGCGCATTATGGATGCCTCAGGCGCTGTGATCGAAGCGAACGACGGGCCGTACGGTAATTTCAAACCGATCTACCAAGAGTACGTCGAGTTTCCAAAAGATTCTCAAGGCAACTGCTATCAAGCGGGGGTCTTTTTCGCCTACGAAGCGTGCGGTTTAGGATTCCGACGCGGCGGGAAAATTCTAGGTAATATGTCAAAATTTGTGGGGCATGTTTTACGATAGTGATGTCGGTTTACCGGTAAAGTATCCTTGTGAATAATCAACATCTAATTGTTTGAGCGTATCGTAAATCTCTTCATTTGAAACAAACTCCGCAATCGTCTTTGCACCGATTTTATGTGCAAATTCGATAATGGTTTCAACGATAATATGGTGACGACGATTACCGCTAATTTCTCGTATGAGCGAACCGTCTATTTTGATATAGTCGACATTCAATTTGAGAATATTTTCAAAATTAGAGTACCCCGTTCCAAAATCATCAATTGCTATTTTCGCACCCAGCGCCTTAACCTGTGTAATAAACTGTGTTACTTCAGCATAGCTCTCGATTCCCTCGGATTCCAAAATCTCAAATACGACCCGATTTGCAGTACCCGTTTGGGTAATAGTTCGAATGATTTCATTAACGGTATGCGGGTTACGGATATCACTATCGGATAAATTGATAGAAAATTCCTCGCTGCGTAAAGCAAAAAGCTTGCACGCTTGATAAACCACTTCAAGCGTGATTTGTGGATAAAGCTTGGTTTGCTTTGCAATTGGCAAAAACTCCATTGGTGGGACAATATTTCCTCCATCATCAATCATTCGGACCAATGTTTCATATTTTTTGATTTCACCTGTTCTAAAATCTACAATCGGCTGGTAATGACAAACAATACGATGTTCAAAAAGAGCTCTGCGCACATCGGATGCCATTGTCAAATTTGAACGATAAAGTTCCTCTACCCGTTCTTCTTGATCGTAAAAAGCAATCGGTTTTTTATTCTGTTTGGCGTAATGTAAAGCGATATCGGCACGTGTCAACACTGTTTCGCTACCTAAAGCAACGCCGATAGTCACCCTGATATTCAGACTCTCTTCGTTGACCATAAAAGTCTTTTCATCCAAAAGAGTGATCAAGGTAATCAAACGATGTTCCAATTCATCCTGATTCATCAAGTTTGTAAATGTTAATGCGAACTCATCACTTCCCAAACGATAACATGAACCCGATAATACATTCAGCCAAGCACCGATTTGTTTCAGTATTTCATCACCGATATCAATTCCGAAAAAATCATTTACCTCTTTAAAATCATCCACATTTACAATCGCCAGAGCGGTGATTTCTCCTTGGAGCAATTTCTCTTGCAGTCTAAATCGGTTAGGTAAACCGGTCAATAGATCACTGTAATATTGATTCTCCAATTCAAGCGTTTTTTCCCTCACAGCACCTTCAAGAGAGCTATTCATCGCTTCCATTTGAGTCAGATAAAGGTGTGTTGTATCTTGCATTGCATTAAATGCGGTAACAATCTGTTCTATTTCAGCACTACCGTTTTCTTCTAATACCAACTGATCACCGGGACGATAATGACGTACTTTTTGAGAAATCTGATTCAAAGGAGAGAGAAGATAGCGTACCCACCATACTGCCAAGAAAAATATCAGCGCAGCACTCAACCCCACACCGTAAAAAACTTTATGCATGGATTGACGCGTCTCATCATATGCCAAATCACTGTAATACAATGTAACTGTTCCCATGGATTGCCCCAATGTAGGTTCCTTGAGCTGATGCGTTAGTGAAATCACTTTATCTCGGGAAAGTGCCTTTTGTGTGTTGTTACGATAAACATATAACTCTTTGCCATTGTGATCCCTAATGGATAGTTCTATGACATCGGGAACCGAAACCACCGAGGAAACTTTTTCTTCGATTTGATCATAAAATTTTAAATAGAGTGTCATTTGCAGCGATTTATCAATCGTTTGCAACAACAAATCGGCTTTTTGTTTTTCGGAAACCCGTTTTGTATTTTCAAATGTCGTACTAATTGCCCATCCAAACGTAACAAAAATCACTACAAAAACGAGAATTAATGAACCAACAACTTTATAAGACAAACGACTTTTAGAGCGATACATAACTAACCTTTGTACATAAAAAAACATTCTGAATAAGTGTAGTGTGCTTCTATAGAAAATAATACAAAAAATAAATCAGCATTTTAACCTGTGTAATATACTATCTAATTTATTTATCCAATCTTTACCAAACCTTATTATTTCAGCTATGCTTAACGGTTTGTATACTATCTTATCTCCTTAGAACGTACAAAGGGTGAAATCATTGAACTGCCACCTCTCATCTTCAGTAGCGGAACAGAACGCTATTTTGCGGCAACGCTATGATGTTTTTGTCGAAGAGTTCAATTTTTTTACCCCCAGAGAGGATGGGCAACGGATCGAATATGATACCTATGATGATCATGCCCTTTTATTCGGTGTCTGGGAACAAGATCTTCTGATCGCGTCCTGCCGCCTCATTCTTCCGAATACTCCCCTTGGTTTACCGACACTCAACACCATGGTCATTGATTCGGAAAAACTGCAGGATATTCAGCAAACTGCCGAAATTTCACGGATTACCGTCGCGTCCGACCAAAGAGCTTTCAGAAAAACGATAAAGGTCCTTCAAACGATGCAAAAGGAAATTAATCGCGTTTCGGCCAATTATGAAATCAACCAATGGATCGGAGCCGTTGGGCCCCGTTTTCTACGCCTCCTGAATCAATCTCGTTTGCTCTATCGCCCCATCGGTCCGCTTCAATTTCACGTCGGTACTGAACGCTATCCTATACTTTTGCGGCTCCAAGACTATACCGCATCCCTGAAAGAGAACCGATGAGAACTCATTTTTCTCTGGCGTTGCTACTCATTCCTTTTACCCTTTTTGCGGCTGAGACAGATTCAAACCTTTTCAATAATCTTACAAGCGACATCAATACCATTGCCCAAACCGCAAAAAACCAGCGGGCCAATATTGATTATCTCCCCTATATTATGACCGTCTTTGAGGGCGAAGAACTTTCCCGAGCCGGTGCATCCTCACTCAAAGAGGCACTTGCACTTACTGCCGGAGTCAACATTGCCAGCGATAATCTCTCTTTATTTAATCCGGTCATTCGAGGATCCAATCCCGTTGCTTACGGTCAAAGCAAACTCATTATTGACGGTATCGAAGTTAACGATCTTTTTTTTGATGGCTATACTGCGTATCTAACCATGCCGATCGATATGATCAAACGGATCGAAATTGTCCGTGGTCCCGGCAGTTACAGCGATGGGCACTGGGGCTATGCCGGTTCCATTGTAGTAACAACGTATAAAAAAGAACCGGATAGTGAAAAAAATGGGCGCTGGTTTATGTCAGCCGGTACTCATAATACCTATAAAGCCGGTGCTACCTATGCAATGAAGGATAACGATTTCACTTTGGCGGCAGATATCTACACCGTACACGATAATCTCTCCCTCTCTTATGATCAAGACGGTCTTTCCAATAATCTTCTCGGCAATGCGAATGCGCACCTCTCTCGCTCCGGCAATGCTCCTTCCTCAACGGATGCCACCATGTTTTCACTCTCCCTCTCCAAAGGAGATTTTTTTGCCGATGGACGCATCTCCTCTTACCGTCACGGATCAGAGGGGGGGATTAACTATGCTCTTGCAGCTGATGGGGATCACTACAATATCGATCAATGGCAAATTCGTGCCGGAGCGCACTACAATCTAGATAACTTCAGGGGAATATTTCAAGCAGGAATGGTACAAGACAGCTTTATCAGCCATTCTCTTTTAGCCCCATCGGGACTCATCCTCCCTTCGCTCACACCACCTACTGTCATTGTTAACTATCCAAATGGGTTTTACGGTAATCATGAAGCAATTATCCAAACCTATCAAGTCAATAATTCCCTCTCCGGCACTATACTCGCAGGCGAAGCAACGTTCGGAGTGGGTAAATCATGGAGCAGTGTTACTTCAGAAAAAACCGTAACGACCAATCGTGACACTGGAACGGGGATGAGTGACTATTCTGAGATTCTCCCTTTTTTCAGCCCAACCGGCTCCATCAGCAATATCACAACCTATCTGACCTATGAGAGAGTGATCTCCTCTTCATTAAGCGGCTATGCCTCATTGACCATAGACAAACGTAATAACTTGTCAGCCCAAGTAGATCCGCGCGTCGCACTCTTATATACTATTGATCCGGAAAATCTCATCAAATTTTCAATCTCCCGCGCCCATAGAAATCCCTCATGGCAAGAGATGTTTACCCTCAACAACAAAGCAAGATGGGGTAATCCAGACCTCGTTCCAGAAACCGTTGTGGCCTATGAAACCCAATTCATTCATCGCTTTGAGACCGATCACACCCTCTCTATCAACTTTTTTCATCTCAGCAATGAGAATCAAATTTATCCCCAATACAATAACACACTATCACGCTACGAATACATAAACGGATCAGAGAGCAAGATTAGAGGATTCGAGGCCGAATGGCGTAAACGTTACGATAGCACCTCTTTTTATGCCGCATTCACTCGTATTTGGGCAGAAGATGACAGTGGTACAACGCTCCCCAATGCTCCGAGCAATACCGCACGCGGATTTATCACGCATACTCTCGATGCAAACTGGTATGGCTCACTGTCCGGACGCTGGCAAAGTGCAACCCCAAGAACATCAGCTGATACGCGCGGTGCTATGAAAGCCATCGGTATAGTTGACACTTCCATAGGATATAAACTTCCGAAAATTCAAAGTGAAATTCAACTCACAGCTAAAAATATTTTCGATAAAAATGAATTTTACCCAAGTCAAAACAATACCTATGATGGAGATTATCCCTCAACCGGGCGTACATTTTTATTTACTTTCAGGGGAACATTTTGAAACGTCTTCTGATAAGTATTTTACTTTGCACTGCCGGATGGAGTGCCTCTTATGATCCATTTTTACTCGAGACTCAGCTCTCTTTACTGCCAAAAATTGCCGTATTAGAAAGAAATTTTCTTTCATCTAATACGAAATCTCCCATCAAAATTTTGATTGCTTACGACCACGGAGATGATGATACAGCCGCATTGTGTATCAAAATATTAATGTCTAAATTCAATGGTCGTCTTAACGGTCGTCCGATCAACGCAACAGCGCTTCCGTTCGATAAACTTGACGGATCAACATCCTATCACTTTATTTATGCCCTCAAAGCGAGCTTGTCGCAGCTTAATAAAGTTCATAACGCTGTGGGAGCATCGGGTGCGATTACAGCGCTTTACGATGCAGACAAATTGGGTGAAGACGGCCTATTGCTCTCAATTCGGATGGAGAGGACCCCCATCATCCTCATCAATGCGAAAGCGCTTCGGAACAACCATTTTTCATTCCCCGATAGCCTACTCGAAATTTCGAGAATCATTCAATAATGTTTCACCACTATCGTACCTCTTTTTGATTCATTCGCGCTTGAAGCGCATTGGAGATATTCATCAATGAAAACGTAACGATAAAGATCATTAATCCGGGGAAAAAGCTTACCCACCACGCGATATCGATCACCTCTTTACCGCCGCTGAGGATGCTTCCCCAGCTCATCTGCGGAGCAACAATCCCTAGACCCAAAAAGGAGAGCCCTGATTCGGCTAAAATCGCCCCCCCTACCCCGAAAGTAAAGCTGACCAATACGATTGGAGCCAACAGGGGCGCATAATATTTGAGCATGATTGTAAGCGGATGAATATGCGCGATGTGCAAAATACGGATATAGGGTTTGGAGGCTATTGCAAAGCTCTCTGAGCGTATCAAGCGTGCTGTCCCCATCCACCCAGTCATTGAAATAATAAGCACCAGTACCCAAATCGATGCATTGACATAACTGACCAGCGTTAACAGTAAAAACAATGTCGGAAAAGTTAAAAAGAGGTCCACAATGATGATAAAGACTCTATCATAACCGCCGCGCAGCAATGCCGCACTCACCCCATAAAGCAAACCGATTAGTGTAGAGATAAGAGCGCTTGCAAATCCAATCAACAGTGACACTTGTCCACCTTCCATCAAACGCACTAGCAAATCACGCCCCAATCGGTCTGTACCGAACCAATGTTCCATCGATGGAGCAAGCAAAATGGCGCGAGAGTCTAAATAAAGGGGATCAGCCGTATAAAAATACGGTCCGATGAAGGAAAAAAAGATTACCGCGAACAAAACGGCAATACTCAAAAAAGGCATTACTGCTTTATGCCGAGCAAGGTGGTCATCATCTGATCTATCGTCGTAATGATTTTTGCCGCAGCACCGTATGAGGTTTGATAACGGATGAGATTTGCCAACTCTTCATCGATACTCACTTTGGATACCGAATCGTACTCTTGTTTGACCGCATTGTATTGCGCCGTGATCGATTCATTACTGAGGATCGCCGAATTTGTTTTCGTCCCAATTTTGGTCACCAAAGAGTCAAAATATCCGTACACTGTATCTGATGAAGTATCGGTTCCATTTTTAAACATAATCGATGAAAATTGAAGCTCTACCATATCCAACGCGGTCTGATTATCACCTTCAGCAGGTGATTTATGCCCTTTAATGAGTGTCGGATCATTTTTTAAATTCGTATTCAAATCCATAGTTTTAGCATCATAACCGTCAAAAAATCGGTTTACCCCTGTAACACCGGCAAAGTTTGTCCCCTGATCTTCAATCGCAAACGTATACCCTTGTGATGCATAAGAAGAGTTCAAATTAATCTGAAAAACATTCGATGCAAACCCAGGAGTCAAGATATCATCAATATCATTTAGCGCGTTATTATCACTGTTATCATCAACGGATGCCCGCATTTGTCCAATAATACTATTAGCAGTAAGCGGACTGTCTTCCATGACTGTTGTGTCGTTTATCGTTATCGAGCGTCTTCCCACTTCATTGCCGTCGATATCATATACAACAACATCGAAGGTTCCAGTATTAAAATTTTCATCCGTATTCATCAACGCATCCGTTGAGCTGAAACTCAATGTATTCGTACGCATCGAAGAAGTCGCACTCTGTGCGTAGAGATTGTTGGTACTCTCAATCATACCGCGAGCAAACGTATCAAGATTATTAAGTGTCTCTTGTAAAAACCCGTCTTCAAACTCACCGTTATCACCTATGATAGAACCGCGAAGCTCTAGCAACGCCCCAACTTTTCCTCCGGTAATATTACTGGCAAACGGAATTTTGACACCGTCTTGGCGCTCATAATACAAATCATTATAGCCGTTTTGATTCCCTAAGTTATCAACACCGATAGGATGAAAACTATGCCCGTCAACGAGATTGAACCCTCCGACTTGAATCGTATAGCTCCCATCTTCTATAGCAATATTGCTATCAATATCGTTTCGGCTCTCTATTTGACCGACCAAAACTTTTGAACCGATGAGCTTAGAAAGTGTCATCTCTAATTTATTGCGCTGATCTCGTAAATCATTGGCGTTATTCAGCCCGCCGGCTTCTTCTTCATTAATCGATTTGTTCAATCCGGCAATCTGCTCTGCAATACGGTTTACTTCATCAATATTTACTTTAACCTGCTCGTTGAGAGAGCTTTGTAATCCCGCAATTTGTGAACGGGTTTCAGTAATGTGCTGGGAGAGAGTTTGCGCCTGCTGCGCTAAGGCTACTTTTAAAGAACTGTTGCTTGGATTATTTGCCAACGACTGCCACATATCAAAATAGTTTTGCATGTCATTTTTAATACCGACATCATCTATCTCAGGAAAGTAGGTTGAAAGCTCTTCAAGATTCTTTTTCAAACTATCTGAATATTCTTTGTTTTGCGCCGACGTAGTGTAACGGTTAAAGACAAATTTATCGAAAACACGGGTGATTTCAGTAATTTGCGTCCCATTTCCACGTTGGCCCGGATCGATGCTGATCGGATATGCCGCTGCTGTAACGACACGCTGGCGGTTATACCCTTCTGTCTCTGCATTGGATATATTGTGCCCTGTCGTATCAATAGCAATTTGCGCCGCATTTAATGCACTGTATCCAATGTGCAAGGCGTTAAAGATAGATGCCATTTTATGCTCTCACTTCCAAAAATGAGGATTCTGCAGAGGCGACTTTTTGATACCCCTCCATTTGTGTCGGAACAACCCGTTCTAAAAGGGTATTGTAAAACGAGCCGACACTTAAAACCATTTTTGCGTATTGTTGATTCACTTCTCGAAGCAGTGATAAATGTACTTTAAGTGAATCGAGTTGCTGATGTTGTTCATTATCTAAAAGCTCGGAAAGAGGACGAGAAGGATGTTGTGTCATCAATTTTGAAATCTCGCGATCAATCATCGCTTTTTTATGTTCAAAATTTTTAATTTTCTCTTCTTTAATCGCTAAACGATCAAATTGCGGATTATGATTTGCCTCTTTGATATCATCGATGTCTTCTCTGGATAATGAGATAAGTGCCTCGAGATCTTTGATAGCGCTTTGTAATTGATAAGACAACATCATAAACTCCTTCTGCTTTAGGTCAGCTCTTGCGCAATGCGCTTGGCCAAAGATTCGATATCGACACGGTATTCACCTTTTTCAATCGAAGCTTTTAACTCTTCGATACGGCTTGTGTCACCTTGTTTCGTAATAGATTGCACGGATTTCTCCTGCTCTTTGGTTTTTTGTGATGGTTCTTGGTATGCTCCTCGAATGAGTGAGCCGTTCACACTTGAGATCATGGTGAATCCTTATTTTATCCGTTTATGATGTGTACATACCATATCGGCCAAAACCACAAAAAATTTAGTCTATTTCTCTATTTTCGCACCCTTTTGACTAAGGTGTTCGTATAGCATTTGAGAAAATCCGAATCCACCGGCACTGGCATTCGATAATTCTTCACGATACATCGATTTAAAAATTTTATCACCGGGATCATTGACACTGCTAAAGAGGTTTTTTTCCTCTTTCATCGCTTCATCAAGCATCATTTTCACAATAATCGCTTCAAACTGATCGGTTTTCTCCCGCAGAGCTTTATCCCCCTCTTTGGTTCCGATGGTTGGGACAGCTTTGTTATACGATACACTAGAGATATCCATTAGATAACCTCCAAATCAACCGTGATGGCTCCGGCACTTTTCATCGCCTGAAAAATCGAGATCATTTGCTTTGGATTAGCTCCAAGTTTTTGAAGAGATCGTGCGATATTGGCAACCGTCGTTGTCCCTTTCTCCGTGTAAACTTCATTTTCATTCAACCCGATTACAAGACTTTTATCCATCGTGACACTGCCTGCGGGTTTTGCGACCGAATTTTGAGCGAGGATTTTCACGGTAATATCCCCTTGGGTAATAACAACCGGTTTGACCTCTACATCCACACCCGCAACGATGGTTCCCGTACGTTCATTAATGATGATTTTTTGCTCTTGCGCGTACTCGATATCGAGATTTTGTACTTCCGCTAAAAATTCAACCATTGATCGATTTTGCGGTAATTGTAGTTGAATCGTTCTTGGATCAACGGCTGTGGCAACATTCGAACGGTATTTGGCATTAATAGCATTTTGAATCGCTACCGAGTTGGCAAAATTGGATGATTTAAGAGAAAGTGTCGCGTTCTGTTGATGGTAAAGATCTTGGTTGATTTCACGTTCCACTAAACCGCCGCCGTATACCATTCCGACCGTCGGATGCGATTCAGCACCGGAACCTTTTTCATTTTTACCGCCGATGCTGATAGAACCTTGAGCTAATGCGTAAATTTTACCATCCACCCCTTTGAGAGGTGTCATAAGCAGTGTTCCGCCTTCGAGCGATTTTGCATCACCGATAGAGGATACGACGACATCAAATGCATCCCCTTGACGGGCAAACGGAGCAAATTTAGCCGTAACAACGACAGCGGCAACGTTTTTGGATTTGATATCGACCGGATTCATATCGATGTTCATCGCTTTGAGCATATTGGCGATCGATTGAAGGGTGAATTTAGAGGTAGTACCGTCACCCGTTTTTTTCAAACCGACGACAAGCGAGTAACCGATAATCTGATTATCCCGTACCCCGACGATATTCGCGACTTCGCTGATGCGGGCTGCTTGAGAGAGGCTTAGTAAGCAAAAAAGTAGTATAAAAATTCTCATGCCAATCCTTTATTATCAAAGGATAAAGCAAAGTTTATTCCATAATGGATTTATGTATAATAGGTAAGAGACGTTTTTCCGAATTTTTTGAATTTTAGTCGATTAAAGTGACCGATAGCATCGGGGAGTTCGAGGGTACTCATGTGTTCGATGATAATCAAAGTCGCCATTTCCAGAGGAAGTGAGGCGATCATATCGATGGTTTTATCGTATATCTCCTCCATCCCCTCACGGATTGAAAAAGGGGGATCAACGTAGATAAAAGCACTCTCACCGAGTGCTGCGAGACGCTTTTTTACCTGAGTGATGTTACTGAAACTGTCCCCTTCGAGAATTTCACATGCCCTCGGGTCGGTTTGGGCAATATTTTCACGCAATGTTTTGATCGCATCACGATCTTTTTCCATAAAAATGATCTTTTTAGCTCCTCGGCTCAATGCTTCGAGGCCGATAGAACCGCTTCCCGAGAAAACTTCAACCAATACCGCATCGATAATATCAAACTGAAGTGTGTTAAAAAAAGATTCCAGCACAATCCCTTTCGAACTTCGGGTCGTCTCTTTGGAGGGAAGTTTCAGGGTTTTCCCCTTATATTTTCCGGCAATGATTTTTTTCGTAATGGTGGGGTTATTTTTCATAAAATGCTCGTACTGCTTTGAGGATATTTGCTTGATATTCGAGGGTTAGCTTCTCGATGTGACGTTCTAGGATTTCAAAACTCACCTTTTCCTCTTCATCTGAGACCATAACCTCATCTTCGACAATAGCAGGGCTATTTTTTTGAGAATCAAATTTTTGATTGAGGGCATGGAGCAATTGGGCTTTGGAAAACGGCTTGATCAACTCGGAGCCCTCATCCACACCAATAACAAATGTAGGGTGCTGCTCATCACGAATATCTTTATCCCGAATCAAAATATCGCACTGGCGTAGCGAGCTCAAATGCCCATCGAGAAAAAGCTCCAATGAGCGCTGCAACAATGGCGAATCACACTGTATAGCTACCTTCAAATCACTTTCCTCTCAAATAATAATCGATACTATAACGCAAATCCTCGTCCATGTCCATCAAACTCTCCACCATCCACTTCAGATATCCCGGATCTTTGAGTGCAATCTCTTCGATCCTTTTTTTAGCGTATTTTCCAAACGGTAAACGGACTAAGAGCACATGACTTTTCGAAATCTCTATAAGACGATCTATCTCTGCCAAATCAAGTAAATATTCCAAAATCATACGAGTGTGCAACGCATCACTGAGGGGATGATGAGGAGTAATACTGATTCCTGCTTCCTCGAATACTCTCATTTCATCACGGTATAGCCGTAGCTCATAACGCAAAAACTGCAAACTGTATCCTTCCAAATCATCCATCAAAGACTTAGAACATTTCAGCGTATCGATAACGCTTCCCTGCCATGTCAACCCCTCTTTTTCGAGCATCGAGAGTTCAAAGGGGGCATTATGGGATACGAGTATATTTTCCGGTGTATTGAGAGATTTGAGTTTTTCAGCGCTTATGGATTGGGAAAAAGAGGGAGACTCTTGCAGCATTTCATTCGTAATATGATGGATCGCCGAAGCGTGAGGAGGGATTTTTTTACCCGGATTAATCAGTTCAAAATGGCTCACATCATCAGCGATCATACCTAATGCACAAATACGGTCTTTCATCTCTAAACCCGTTGTTTCCGTATCGAGAAAAATCAGCATCATTACCCAGAAACAGATGTTTTTAAAGAAGCCATTAGATTATGATAATGTTCTAACGTACGAAAACTTTTCTCAAAACGCCATCCCAATACAAAAGAGACGATCTCTCTCTTTTGTTCCGAACTCAGTTTTTCAGCACGTCCGTAATATCCTAAAGAGCTATTTTTATTTTTAACTTTTGCATTTTTATCATAAATTATGGCAATAATTTGAGCGTATTTACCCTCTTTTACCGCGCCTAAATCTTCATCGGATAGAGATAAGCCTGAGAGATTGATCGCTTTATACTCAAATAAATCTTCAAACCGTTTGACTTTCGCATCGATACCCAATTTAAGGTAAAGTTCTTCGAGTGTTTTAAGATTGCTTTTTCGCTCTAACTCATAGCTGGAGATTTGTGCTGTCAGGTTTTTCAGTCGATCCAGTGCCGAACTCACATTTTCTCCTTCAAATATCTCTCTATTTTGATAATTTTAACCACAACTAGCTTATAATACGTAACTTTTATTATTTGGGATATAAATGAACTATTTACGTATTCAAGGCCCTACCAAACTAAGCGGAACCGTCACCATTTCGGGCGCCAAAAATGCGGCATTGCCACTAATCACTTTAACGCTGTTGGGGCACAACCCTATCACCATGAGCAATACCCCTGAAGTCGCTGATATTAAAACTCTGCTAAAACTCCTCGGCAACCTTGGTGCGAGTTATACATTAGAAGATCATGTTCTCAAAATCGACACCTCAACCGTAAACCATACGATGGCAAACTACGACATCGTTAAAACCATGCGCGCTTCCATTCTCGTTCTCGGACCGCTCCTTGCCCGTTTCGGGCATTGTGAAGTTTCCCTTCCGGGTGGATGCGCTATCGGTCAACGTCCGATCGATTTACATCTCAAAGCAATGGAACAAATGGGTGCTACCATCACCATTCACGCGGGATACGTCCATGCGATTGCACCGGAGGGTCTTAAGGGAGCCCACATCATCTTCGATAAAATCACCGTTACCGGAACGGCAAACGTTGTCATGGCGGCGGCATTAGCACACGGTAAAAGTGTCCTCGTAAACTGTGCAAAAGAGCCTGAAGTCGTTCAACTGTGTGAAATCCTCCGAGACAGCGGTATTGATATTACCGGTATCGGAAGCTCAGAACTAACCATCATCGGTACCGGTGGAAAAACCATTGATATGGTCGATTTCGAAGTTATTCCTGATCGTATCGAAGCAGGTACTTATATGTGTGCCGCAGCGATTACCGATTCGGTTGTTACACTCGATCGTGTACGTCCCGATCATTTGGATGCTGTTACTGCGAAATTAGAGCAAATGGGATGCCGTATTGAATGCACTGAGAGTACGATGACCGTTTATCCCGCATCTGAACTCAAACACGTCGATATTGTAACCCAAGAATATCCGGCATTCCCAACCGACATGCAAGCGCAATTTTTAGCCCTTGCTACGATTGCAAAAGGAGCCAGCACGATTGAAGAGCGATTGTTTGAAAACCGCTTTATGCATGTGAGTGAGTTGCAACGTCTAGGTGCCGAGATCAAACTCAGCGGCCACACTGCAACCGTAATCGGGCCGTGTGATCTTGCCGGTGCTGATGTCATGGCAACGGATTTACGGGCATCCAGTGCACTCGTCCTTGCGGCCATGGCAGCTGAGGGAACCACCAATGTCCACCGTATCTATCACCTCGATCGCGGATATGAGAATCTTGAGCTTAAACTTCGCGCACTCGGTGCAAATATTGAGCGTCTGCAAGAGTAGTTTCACCCTCATTCCCGTGCAAACGGGGATTCATCTTCCCGTTCTTCTTATTCCCCGCAACGATAGCTAAGATTGGTAATGTAATATTCGCAATAGTTTTTTGGACGGATCCGAAAGATTTTTCTGAGTAATTTTTTCATACACAGCTGTATGCAAAAAGTGTTCCAAAACATGTGTAGAGGGGGTTAAAACGGCTCTCCCCGCAGGAAGAAAAAAAGATAGATTAAAGGTCGCCTTCGATCACTTTTTTGAACGTATTGTAGTAAATATTTTGCATCTCAGGAAGTCTCATCGACACATCATTGAGGGTAAACGTATCCCCGCCGACGGTTCCGATTTTCACGCATCCCAAAGAACCGACCATCGCTTCAAACGCCTTACAGTTTTCAGGGACTACTTCGATAATTGCGCGAGACATACTCTCCGCAAATATATCACGAGAGTCGGTTACAGAGATTGTAGCATTTACCCCTTTATCACTGACGCAAGCCATTTTAGCGAGTGCCATCGCCACACCGCCCGAACTACAGTCTTTTGCCGCAGCCAGCAACCCTTTTTTGTTTGCTTCGATAACGAGGTTCCAAAGAGCACGCTCTTTATCGTAATCGATAGCAGGGATCGTTCCCGCAACAACATTGTAAAGCTCTTTCATATAAAGAGATCCGCCAAATTCCGAACGGCTTTCACCGACAAGGTACAATGCATTACCTTCGCACTGGAACGCAGACATCAATACTTTGTTTTGATCTTCATTGACACCGACCATTGCGATTGATGGAGTCGGGAATACCGATTTACCGTTGGTTTCATTGTAAAGCGATACGTTTCCGCCGATAACCGGAGTGTTCAGCTCGGCACACGCTTCTTTAATCCCAAGACACCCTTGGCCAAACTGCCACATCACTTCAGGATTTTCAGGATTACCGTAGTTGAGACAGTCGGTAATCGCTTTCGGAGTCGCACCGCTCATCGCGACGTTACGTCCACTCTCGATTACCGCTGCTGCCGCTCCCGCTTTCGGATCGATGAAACAGTAACGGACGTTACAATCGGCACTCATTGCCAACGCTACGCCATTTTCTTTGATACGGATAACGGAAGCGTCGAGTTCGCCCCCTTTTTTGATCGTATTGGTTTGTACCATTGAATCGTATTGCTCATAAATCCAATGCTTATCGACCACTTCCATCGAAGCGATCAATTTCTCGAATGCACTCTGATTCTCTACCGCTTCAAAATCGCTCAATTTCACATTAGCAATCTCATCGAGGTATGCAGGGCGACTCATTGGACGATCCAAGATCGGAGCCTCTTCACTCACCGGATCAACCGGAACCTCAGCACATTTCTCTCCGTGCCAGAAAAGCTCCATATTGCCCGTCGCCGTTACTTCACCGATCACGGCACAATCGAGATCCCATTTTTCGAAAATATCGATGATCGCCTGCTCAGTCCCTTTACGCGCACAGATAAGCATACGCTCTTGCGATTCGGAGAGCATAAACTCGTATGGCATCATCCCCTCTTCACGGGCAGGAACCTTGTCAAGATGCATAATCATCCCACTGCCTGAGCGTCCCGCCATCTCGAATGAACTAGACGTTAGTCCCGCCGCACCCATATCCTGAATCCCGACAACGTAATCGGTTTTGAAAAGTTCCAAACACGCTTCAAGAAGCAATTTTTCGGTAAACGGGTCACCCACCTGTACCGTAGGACGAAGCCCTTTGGATGCTTCGGTAAAGCTGTCCGAACTCATCACCGCACCGCCGAGACCGTCGCGTCCCGTTTTAGACCCGACGTAGATAACCGGATTGCCGATCCCCTCCGCTTTTCCGTAGAAAATCTCATCGCTTTTCGCGAGTCCGAGAGTAAATGCATTGACAAGAATGTTCCCGTTGTAACACTCATCGAAACTTGTTTCGCCGCCGATGGTCGGAACCCCCATACAGTTACCGTATCCGCCGATACCCGATACAACACCGCGTACCAAATAACGCTGATGGGCACTGATATCATCTTTATTCAGCACATTTCCGAAACGGAGCGCATTGAGGTTGGCGATAGGACGAGCACCCATCGTAAAGACGTCACGCATGATCCCGCCGACACCGGTTGCAGCCCCTTGGTAGGGTTCGATAAAACTCGGATGGTTATGGCTCTCCATTTTGAAAACTGCCGCATATCCGCCGCCGATATCGATAACACCCGCATTTTCACCCGGTCCTTGGATAACCCACGGCGCTTTAGTCGGGAAACCGTTCAAATGTTTTTTAGATGATTTGTAACTGCAGTGCTCACTCCACATAGCCGAAAAAATTCCGATCTCAACGAGATTTGGCTCGCGCTCTAGAATTTTTTTGATATGGGCATAATCGTCCATTGACAATTTATGCTGTTTTAGAACTTTTTCGATCTCTGGGAGGGGAGTGCTCACGGCAAATTCCTTAAAATAGTAATAGTAACGCGATTATATCAAAGGGGAATATTCATCCATCTTAAAGCAGTGTTATTTAAATCCGAAATCTTTTTCACTGCGCAGATTTTTCTTCAGTGAAAAGATATCGATATAGGTAATTGCACTCACCTCATAACTCTTTTTTCCGTTGGGGAGATAAACGCTAAATTCGTCCCCCTCCTCTTTACCTAACATTGCACGTGCGAGTGGTGAGTGAACCGAGATTAGTCCGTTTTCCGGCTCGCTCTCCAACGTTCCGCAAACAGTATAGGAAAACTCCTCTTCCGTGTTCACATCCATAATCGTAATAGTTGCACCAAAATGGGCGCGGGAGTGATCGAGAATGGAAGGGTCAATCATTTGGGCTTTTTGGATCATCGAATTGAGATAAAAAAGACGTTTATCGATATGTCGCAATTTTTCTTTAGCCGCATGATACTCCGCATTTTCACTTCGATCTCCCAGCTCTGCCGCCCGTTGTTTTTCAACATTGACACGGGGTTTTTCGACATCTTTGAGGAATTTAAACTCTCGCAAGAGTTCATCATACCCCCTGGGTGTCATCGGTTCATTGCTCATTTACGCCGCAAATCCAACAATATAATAGGTCGGTTTCCCATCCACTTTTTGGAGACTCACTTTGTACTTATCCGCGAAATGGTTAATTTTCTCCATTGCATCCGCCGCACTGATCTCACCCGTCGCATCGATCTTGATTTTAAAATAGTCGTTGCTGTTTGACAATGCCACATACGATTCATCGGTTTTAAGTGCTTCGTGCAAATCCAAAATATGTTTGATAATTTTTTCATACCCTTGTGTATTATCTTCAATGCGGCTGAGTTGGAGACTAAGTGCCTCGTTAGGGGTATATCCGAGTTGGTTGAGAATCGCTTCGTGTGTCATGTATAGGGTTCCTTTGTGAAATTAAAGAGGTTATTCTAACATAGAAGTATTTATTGATTATAATATTGAGATGAAATCACTCCTAATCCGTCTTACCCACGGTCTTTATGACCAAGATATCGCACCCGAAGAACGTGAGCCTATTAATGAATGGCTTACACGGAAACTTCTGACGCATGAAGATAACAAATATCAGCTCGCGTCTCAATACCGCGCCGGTATCGTCTCTCTCGCCTCTGAAAGTGGTGCCTATCTTCAGACATTAGGGGAGAGTATCCGTGACCACTTTATCGAAACCAATAACCTCATGGGGGCAAAAAGCGGCGATTTAGTCATTGCCCAACGGCTCTTAGGAAAACGCGGTGGTCCTCAAGCCAAAGTCGTCGTGATCGCCGGACGGAGTGAAACCTTCAGCATCGCCGTCGTCACCATGAAAAACGGTTATTTGAGCCTCCAAGACATCCGCACCGATCACCCCGCAGGTTTTGCTCTGAGCGATTTACCCGAAACCGCCGAGGGATCACTCTATCAGATCAACAACCAAAGCGGAACCATAGCCGCCTATTTAGGCAACCTTTCTGATCCAAAAGTCGATGAAAAAATTGTCCTCGCCCTCTACAACAAACACGATGCATTCGAAGATGACGTGTTAGCCATGGCACGCGAATTTCCCAAAGAGGTCGATGCGTCGCTCTATCCAAACCGCCGTGACCTGCGCCATTTGCCGTTTTGCACCATCGATCCCGTCACCGCCAAAGATTTTGATGACGCCATCTGTTACATCCCCGAAACCTCCACCCTCTACGTCGCCATTGCCGATGTGAGCGAATACGTCCACCCCTTCGGTGCGATTGATGCCGAGGCGATTTACCGCAGTTTCTCCATCTACCTCCCCCACCGCTCCATCCCGATGTTGCCGCGTGAGCTCAGCGAAACCCTCTGTTCGCTTCAACCTCTCGTGGATCGTCTCGCTTACACGTTTGAGATGCACATCGATCCCGTAACCTACGAGATGGATTCCCATACCCTGTATGAGTCGATCATTCACTCTCACCGACGCTTCAGCTACGAAGAGATCGATGCTTTTTTCGAAGGAAACTTAGAGGCAAAAACCGAAAAAGAGGCAAAAGTATTAACCTATATCCCTCTGCTCAACGATCTCACCTATAAACTGCGCGAAGAGCGGATGAAAAAAGGGTACAACTTCCGCTCCAGCGAACTGGAAATGCGAATCGACGAGGAGCAAAATATCGTCTCCACTGAATTTGCCGTCGAAACACCCTCCCATGCCCTGATCGAGGATTGTATGCTCCTCGCCAACAAAGCCGCCGCTTCCCTGTACGAGCGGGGAGTGTTCCGTATCCACGAATCCCCATCCCCGATGAAACTCCAAAGCCTCTACACCGAGTTAGCGAGTATCGGTATTTTCGTCGAGTCCCAAGGCTCTATCAAAGAGACGATCATGGCGATCCAAGCCGAAGCCGAGAGACGCGATCTTATCAGCGAAGTCGATACCCTCATCATCCGCGCGCAGATGCAAGCACGCTATGCCCCCTACAACATGGGACACTTCGGATTAGGGTTTGATCGCTACACCCACTTCACCTCTCCGATCCGCCGCTACAGCGATCTGATCGTCCACCGCCTCCTCAAAGCGATTGCGGCAGGAGATACCGAAGAGGGATCGTATGTATTACGCAACATCGAGTCCCTTTGTACCTCCATCAGCGAAAAAGAGCGTGAGGCGAGCGACATCGAAATCCGCTTCCAAGAGCGTAAATTCGCCCGCTGGGCGGCCACCGTGATTGGGCGAGAGTTTAAAGCGCGTATCATGCGAGCCGAAGAGCCGTTCATTGCCGAAATTCACGACACCATTACAGGGGCAAAAGTACAGATTTCCTCACAATTTGGTCTGATGCTCTTTGATGATATTATCGTTAAAATCGAAACCGCTAACCTCGCTACCGCGAAAATCACCGCCTCCTTTGTAAGCCGCATTGAAAAAGAGGATGAAATACACGCAAACGTGCTTGACGCTGGAAAATTATATGAATAGACAAGAGCTTGACCGTCATCTGCAAAACAACAGTGTTCCGCGTGCAATGGCACTCTTCGGTGAGAGCCATTTCCTCATCAACCGCTATGCACACGGACTTTCCCAGATCGAGGGTGCATCGGTACTGAGTCTCTACCACGACGAGTACGATTTCAACACCGCCAAAGCCCATCTATCGCAGGGCTCGCTCTTCGGAGATCAAAATCTCCTCATAATTAAACATGAGAAAAAGCTCCCCAAAGCGGAACTCGACACCCTCGTCGAACTGGTCGGGAAAAACACCGATAACACCTTCATCTACTGCTACTACGGCGAAGATGTCAAAGGAGCCGACACCGCGTTCAAAGGTGCTCATACGGGTTCAGTCCGTTTCTTTCACCCCTTTGCCGCCGAAGCACGCGCCATCGTCATGCAAGAGGCACAAATATTAGGAGTTCAGCTTGATAATCAGGCGGCATTTCATCTCCTCGATATCCATAACAACGATCTCTCCCTCGCCTGCAACGAGCTCTCCAAACTCTCCATTTTGGGAAAACCAATCACGATGAAAGAGATTGATGAGCATGTTTTCGGTCTGAGCGAAATCAAACTCGACCATTTTATCGCCCGTGTCATTGAGAAAAAAGAGTTCCTCCCCTCCCTGCACCATCTCCTCGAATCGGGAGAAAACGAGATCCAGCTCCTCACCGCCATCAGCGGATTTTTGACCCAGCTCTATCTTTTCAACAGCGCCATCAAAATTCACGGAGTCGCCGATTCAGCCCTCGTGTTGGGATATAAACTTCCGGGATTTGTCGAAAAAGAGCGTGCCGCCCTCTCAATCAAAATCTCCCCTGAGGGGTATAAACGAGGTATTAATCTCCTCCTCGATACCGAGTTGAAGATGAAATCGACAGGCTCACCGGATCAGGAATCACTGCTTCTTTCCGCATTGCTGAAACTACAAAGTATTCTATAGTCACACCTTCTAATTTCGTCATTCCCGACTTGATCGGGAATCCATCACACCGCTACACTCTAAATCTAATATTTTTTGTTTATAATGACGTTGAAAAGATTTTGATTATGGATTATATATGAGAATAAAGCTATTTTTATTAGGTTGTTTAGTCGCTATTTCTACATCATCATGGGCAACAGATGAGGGAGAGTTTCGAGGAGAGACAAAAGCGAAAATTGAAATTTTGCAGAAGCAAAATGATGAATTAAAAACGACAATCGATGAAATTGAAAAAAATAATATCAGCATAGAAGTTTTGAAAAATAGTATTTTTGATCAAGATAAGCGAATACAGGATTTAAGTTTATATGTTTCTATTACTGCAACTATTATTGCAATTTTAACGCTCATCGCAGGGGTTGGCGGAGTAGCTTTCCCGTATGTGATGTACAAGCAAAATACAAAAGCTCAAGAAAATGCTAAAAAAGATATTGAGGCATGGAAAGAGAAAACAAAATTAGAATTTGATAAAGAGTTAAATAGCTTTAAAGATCATGCACAAGGCGCAAAAAGTGAAATCACTACTAGTGTTGAAGAAGCAAAAAAAGTTGAATTTGAAATCAAAAATATCCAAAATGGATTACAAAATGGACAGTTAATTCCTCAAAATGAGCCAAATAATGATAGTTCATTATCTAGAGTAGCAATTAAAGTGCGTGAAAAACCACAAAGCGAGTATACCTTTGAAGACTGGAATAAGTTAGCTTTTGACGCTTATAAAAAAGATAAAAAAGAAGATGCCTTATTCTATTGGCGTAAAGCAATAGAAATTTCAGAACCTATATCAAAACAAAAAAGTCAAATACTTTTTAATATTGCAGTGACACTTGGACAACTTAAACGGACTGAAGAAGAACTATCAGTGTATGATAAAATTATCCAAGAATTTCAAGGAATAGAAGAAGGAATTCATGAAGTAATAAGAGCAAAAGCACAAGTCAACAAGGCGACTATACTTGTGCAAGTCGAGCAAAATGAAAAAGCAATGAATATTTATGATGAACTCATTGATACCTTATCAGGAACACAAAACGAAGCACTTCAAGAACAAAGAGCTAGAGCGCTAGTCAACAAAGGAGCTACACTTGGAAAACTCAACAGACTTGAAGAAGCCTTATTAATTTTTGAAAAAGTTATTAATGAATTGGAAGATTCTCAAGCTAAAGGGTTACAAATACAAAGAGCGAAAGCATTAGTCAATAAAGGAGTTGCCCTCGGGCATTTAAACCGAGCTGAAGATTCATTAATAGTATTTAATAAAATTATTAACGAATTGAAAACAACTCAAGACAAAGAGCTTCAAGAGCAAAGAGCGCAAGCATATATTAATAGTTTAGAAATGCAATTAATCATTGGAAAAAATTCTGAAAATAAAATCGACGAAAACATCAGGCAATATCTCAATGATAATAAACAAGAGAAATTGCAATTCTCTATGCTCATGACTCTAAAAGAGGCATTGGAATCTGATCAAGCCATTCGATTTAAAGAGCTAAAAAATGAATTTAAATATATAGACTTTGGAGAATGGAGGTGGAAAGAATTGGATGATTGGGCGAATAGTCTCGAAGATACTGATGTACGTGAACGCGTTATTGCAACAATCGAACAATTTAAAAACTGGGATATGGATTCCCGATCAAGTCGGGAATGACGAGTTGGAAATTTACGCTACCGCTTCACTCCATCGCGCTACTTCCACCGTCACATGTTTTTGACGGGCGGATTCAACAATATTTTCCAATTTCATAGCCGTATTGTCGGATAACCATTCCTCACCACATTGAGAACAAACCGTAGCGGGGACATCACGCACAACCACAACGCCGAAACCGAGATCAACCGTAAAGGTACTCACACCATTGACAATAGAGCCTTTGCATAACGGGCAGGTTTTCATCGTTTTATCCTTGTAGTAAAGCTATTCTCAAATTCCTCAGGGCTTGGTCTGTATGCAGTGATAATATAACACTCTTCTCCATCCATCGCCATAACGATATGAAGAGGCGTCAGGTCTGAATACAAAACCAAAAAGCTGGGAAACGGGAAATCTTCGGGATATGATTCAATAATCTCACCCTTATATGCACAGTCCATAACTTCGTTACGGCTAATTGAGCGTTCCAACATCCGTTCAAGCGCATGTTTTCGCCAAATAAACTGTGTGATTACGCGCATAAATTCTCACGATCATAATTGAGCTTTAAGATATTATACTACAACAATTATGAATCTATATGAAACTTAAATTAAGCAGATTTTTAGTATAATCCGCGCGTTCCTTGCTCTTTGCAACACGACTGTCGTGCTGTATAACAACCATAAGGGGCGAACACCATAAGGAGACATACGCTATGAGACATTACGAAAACTTAGTAATCGTAAAACCTACTCTTACAGAAGAAGAGATTAAAAACACCATCGCTCTCGTTGAAGAAGTGATCACTGCTAACGGCGGTGAGATCGTTGCTCGCGACGCAATGGGAATGAAAAAATTAGCTTACCCGATCGAGAAAAATGCTCGCGGTTATTTCTACGTTATGTATTACACTGTTGCACCTGCTGCAATTGCTGAAATTGAACGTCGTTTTCGTATCAACGAAGAGATTTTACGTTTCGTAACCATGAAATACGATTCAAAACGTGAGATTGCTGCTTGGAACGGTATGGTTGAAAAAACTAAAAAAACTGCTCCAACTGCTGTTGTTGCTGAGAAAAAAGAAGAAGTAGCTTCTTAAGCCCTTTTAAGGAAAACCTATGTTTAATAAAATTATTTTGGTTGGAAATCTCACCCGTGATATTGAACTCAAGTATGCACAAGGTGGATCGGCAATTGCCAATACTGCTATTGCTACGAGTCGCAAATTTACAGTGAACGGCGAGAAAAAAGAGGAAACATGTTTTGTCGACATCACTTTTTTCGGCCGTTCAGGTGAGGTAGCCAACCAATACCTCCGCAAGGGTTCTAAAATCCTCGTCGAAGGACGATTGAAATTTGACCAATGGGTTGACCAAACAAACGGCCAAAAGCGCTCTAAACACTCCGTTATCGTCGAAACGATGCAAATGCTCGATTCACGCGGCGAAAGTGGTTCTCAGGGCGGTTATAACGAATACAGCGATGCGGGTAACAGCGGCTATGATGCACCAGCACCAAAAGCGGCTTACACGCCTCCACCGTCGTATTCTAAACCCGCACCGGCAAAAATGCCGGAAAACAATCTCCCAGAGATTGATATAAACGAAGACGAAATTCCGTTTTAGAATAAGCACAAGGATAGTACCATGTCAGAAAAAAGAAAATACAAAAAACGTTATTGCAAATACTGCGAGCAAAAAGTTGATTTCATTGACTACAAAGATGTAGCTTCATTGAAATATTCACTCTCTGAGCGTTTCAAAATCATGCCTCGTCGTCTTACAGGTAACTGTAAACGTCACCAAGATATGGTTACAATCGCGATCAAACAATCACGCGCTGCAGCGTTGATTCCATACACCGTATCACGTAAAGTGATTGCTGGTTCATTCGAATAAGCTTCGTGTCGGCATTCTTTGCCGACAGATCTTCTTTTCTTCCCCTTTTTTTCTCATAATATTCTAACCTCTCGCTATAATATCGCATTTATTGGATGAGGATTATTATGTTTTTTGAACCGGGTTTCTTAGGAACCAAAGCATTAATGTATATGGATATTGTTACCCTTTATTTTGCCTTCCTCCCCTTTTTATTGGCTTTTTCAATCTATCAAGCGATCCGTGGCAATATTAAACTCCATTACCAAAGCCAGTTTAGTATTTTAGCCGTTACAATCATAATGGTACTTATTTTTGAAATCGGAGTACGACTTACCGGAGGATTTGCCGAATATACAAAACAAAGTCCCCTCTCGTATGATTTTCTCCTCTTGTTCCTCGTTATTCATATCCTTATTGCTCTGATGGCGGTTGCTGGATGGATTTATCTCATTATTTCCACCTACAAATCACATCAAAACGGTCTATTGGAGAACAGTGACAAACATCGTAAAATGGGTAAATGGATATTTGCTGCATTAACGGTAACCTCAATTATGGGGTGCTCGATTTATCTCTTTTTGTTTTAAAGAATGTACATGAAAATACCTTTCCTTATTTTGATGCTCCTCTCCTGCCTCTCTGTTGCCTCTGAGCCGTTTATCGGCGTATCCGAGAAGGTCAAATCCGTGCTCCCCTCTATCGTCAAAATAAAAGTACAAAAAAGTGAGCCAATCGGCGATGATAGTGAACTTACCGCAAGTGATTCAGGAGGTTCCGGATTTATTTTCGATAATGAGCATCATATTGTGACCAATGCTCATGTAATCGGAGAAGCCAAGAAAATTGCTATTATCGATCAAGAAAACAATGAATATTCTGCTGTACTCGTGGCCAAAGATGATAAAACCGATATAGCTGTCTTAAAATCTACTGCCTTTAACGCACCGGTTCTCTTAGAAAATAATGGATCAGCTGCATCGGGCGATGGAATTTTTGCCATCGGCTCCCCTTTTTCTTTAGGACATAGCGTATCATTTGGAATTATCGGTGCAATTAACCGTTTTCTTCCAAACTATCCTTATCTTCACTTCATACAAATTGATGCAGCAATCAATCCGGGAAATTCAGGTGGACCTCTTTTTAACCAGCAGGGAGAATTGATCGGCATGGTCTCAACCTATTTCTCAAAACAAGGAAGTTATACCAATATCGCATTTGCACTCTCCATAACAGATGTTCATCGTATTGCGTCACGTCTTATAGAAGAAAAAAAGATTATACGTGGATATCTAGGAGCAGAGATGCTCATATCTGAACGGCTTTCACGTAAACTTGGATACAAATCATCCGTTTTGATTAGCCGTATTGAGCCAAATTCTCCTGCCAAAATAAGCGGTTTAAAAAGTGGTGATATCATCATAGGCTTTAATGATTCTTTACTCAATGATGGAGGAGAATTTCACCGTTTTCTAGAACGATCTCATCCCGATGAAACAATACTCTTAACCATTGTTCGAGATAAACAGCGAAAGACTGTTAACGTAAAACTGGGATCAACCCCAATAGAAAAAAAAGAAAAAACGAATGTCGGAACAGCTGATATAAGTGAAAAATTAGGATTAATATTACGTGAAGAAAATTCCGAAATTGAAGTCATATTAAGCTACGGGATGGCGAAAACCGTTGGGATTGATCCAAAAGATAAAATAGTAGAAATAAATGATATAGAAGTTAAAACAATACAAGAGTTCAATATTCAACTGAATAAACTCAAAGAGGCTGAAATAGCCTTCGTTACAATCAAACGCGATGCAGGCATCCTACTATTGCCACTCGGAAACAAAGCAGCACTCAAAGCTTATGTAAGTCGAAATTAATCCATCCAACGTCTAGGATCATATCCGTCACTAGGACGCTTAATTTCAGCACGCTCCAATCGTTTTACCATCGTGACAACATCCGAACCATCTACCGGACTTTTCTCGTTTTGTCCATTATTATTACGAACAAATCCATGTCGTTCATAAAAATGAGATGCCGATGATTCACGTATAACGCTTACACTGATATTCTCATGTAATGCTCCTGCTTCGATGAACAACTGTTCCAGCATCATAGACCCGATGCCCTGCCCTCGAAAGTCTGGAATAACAGCGATGTTCAAGATAGGCGTTCTATCATCGATGTAGCCATTTGAACCATGATCAGCATTAAGACGTCGTATCCAAGCAGCACCGGCAATCTGATTGTCTACAAGTGCATATAAACCCAAATCTTTACTAGTAAAGCCATAAAACTCTTCATAGATAGAAAGCTTGGGGATATCACACAATTGTTTATTAACTTCATTTAACCGCATAGCGTAGTACAACATATCAGTGACAATTTTTTGTTCGGAAGATCGTAGGAAATAAAGTGTTGGTTTCATAAATAAAAGTATACAGCAGCAATGCTAAGAGGTTGATTTTGAACATTTACAAAAAGGATTTTTATGATGATTGTTTAAGAAGAAGTTGGAAAAGAGGATAAATCTGAGGCCAGGCGGCGACCTACGTTTCCACACCTGAAAGATGCAGTATTATGAGCGATGAGGGTCTTAGCTTCCGGGTTCGGAATGGGACCGGGCGTTTCCCCCTCTCTATAGCCACCTGAACACTCAGAAGAGGATCTACCGAGATAGACTCTATTCTGAGAGTTTTGTTAGATGTATTTTTATTGTTAAGTCGTCAACAACTCGTAACTGCATTCGCATTTCACCTTTATGCTTAATAAGGCGGTGAGAGCACAAATCATATGTAAAAAAGACGAACGTTCTATTAGTACTAGTCAGCTGAAAGAATTACTTCTCTTACACACCTAGCCTATTAACCTTGTAGTCTTCAAGGGAACTTCAGGGAGAGTTCATCTTGGAGTTGGCTTCCCGCTTAGATGCTTTCAGCGGTTATCACATCCGTACGTAGCTACCCAGCGATGCTCTTGGCAGAACAACTGGTACACCAGTGGTACGTCCAACCCGGTCCTCTCGTACTAGGGTCAGCTCTCCTCAACTCTCCTGCGCCCACGGAAGATAGGGACCGAACTGTCTCACGACGTTCTGAACCCAGCTCGCGTACCGCTTTAAATGGCGAACAGCCATACCCTTGGGACCTGCTCCAGCCCCAGGATGCGATGAGCCGACATCGAGGTGCCAAACCTCCCCGTCGATGTGAGCTCTTGGGGGAGATCAGCCTGTTATCCCCGGCGTACCTTTTATCCTTTGAGCGATGGCCCTTCCACACAGAACCACCGGATCACTATGACCGTCTTTCGACTCTGCTCGACTTGTCTGTCTTACAGTCAGTCCGGCTTATGCCATTATACTCTACGAAGGATTTCCAACCCTTCTGAGCCGAACTTTGTAAGCCTCCGTTACTTTTTAGGAGGCGACCGCCCCAGTCAAACTACCCACCAGACAGTGTCCTCCATGCGGATAACGCATGCGAGTTAGCTATCAGAATACTCAAGGGTGGTATCTCAAGATTGCCTCCACTGCAACTAGCGTCACAGCATCAACAGCTCCCACCTATCCTGCACAAAAGTATCCCAATAGCAATGTCAAGCTATAGTAAAGGTGCACGGGGTCTTTCCGTCTTTCCGCGGGTAGGAGGAATTTTCACCTCCACTACAATTTCACTGGATCCCTGGTTGAGACAGCTCCCATCTCGTTACGCCATTCATGCAGGTCGGTATTTAACCGACAAGGAATTTCGCTACCTTAGGACCGTTATAGTTACGGCCGCCGTTTACTCGTGCTTCAATTCAATGCTTCGCTTGCGCTGACACATCCTTTTAACATTCGAGCACCGGGCAGGCGTCACACCCTATACATCCTCTTACGAGTTAGCAGAGTGCTGTGTTTTTGGTAAACAGTCGGGAGGGACACTTTGCTGCGACCCGGTTCTGCTCCAGAGGCTAGCTCCTTCACATACTTAGGGCACACCTTATACCGAAGATACGGTGCTAGTTTGCAGAGTTCCTTAACCAGGGTTCTTCCACGCGCCTTAGAATACTCATCTCACCCACCTGTGTCGGTTTACGGTACGGGCGACAATTGTTCTCGTTTAGAGGCTTTTCTTGGCACGACGGCATCATCGATTCCAAGCGCAATCCGAAGATTTTGCTCGGCCTGTAAGATCTCGGCCTAATGAAACACGGATTTGCCTATGTTTCAGCCTACGTCCTTCGACCCACTATTCCATCAGTGAGCTCGATTAGCCCTATGCGTCCCCCCATCACTCAAACGAACAATTGTCGGTGTTGGAATATTAACCAACTTGCCATCGTCTACCCCTTTCGGACTCGACTTAGGTCCCGACTAACCCTACGATGACGAGCATCGCGTAGGAAACCTTGGGTTTACGGCGAAGCAGATTCTCACTGCTTTTATCGCTACTCATGCCTGCATGCTCACTTCCAAACGCTCCAGCACTCCTCACCGGTATACCTTCAACGCTGTTTGGAACGCTCTCCTACCACTCGTATAAATACGAATCTAAAGCTTCGGTGCGTATCTTAGCCCCGTTATATTTTCAGCGCAGAATCGCTAGATCAGTGAGCTGTTACGCTTTCTTTAAAGGATGGCTGCTTCTAAGCCAACTTCCTGATTGTCTCAGCAACTCCACATCTTTTTCCACTCAGATACGACTTTGGGACCTTAGCTGTTAGTCTGGGTTGTTCCCCTCTTGACGATTGATTTTATCACCCACCGCCTGACTCCCGAGATTACGCATGAAGTATTCGGAGTTTGAAAGGGTTTGGTACCGCGGTAAGCAGCCCTAGCCCTGTCAGTGCTCTACCCCTTCATGTTACGACTCGAGGCTATACCTAAATATATTTCGGAGAGAACCAGCTATCACTAAGTTTGATTGGCCTTTCACCCCTATCCACAAGTCATCCGAGGGTTTTTCAACACCCACCGGTTCGGTCCTCCACTGGCTCTTACACCAGCTTCAACCTGCTCATGGATAGATCACTTAGTTTCGGGTCTGCAGCATCTGACTAATTCGCCCTATTAAGACTCGCTTTCGCTACGGCTTCCCGTGAGGTTAACCTTGCCAGACACCACAACTCGCAGGCTCATTATGCAAAAGGCAGTCCGTCACCCTTCATAAAGAATAGGGCTCCGAATGATTGTAAGCCATAGGTTTCAGGTTCTATTTCACTCTGCTCACCGCAGTTCTTTTCACCTTTCCCTTACGGTACTAGTTCGCTATCGGTCTGGTAGTAGTATTTAGGATTGGAGGGTGGTCCCCCCGGCTTCAGTCAAGATAACACGTGTCCCGACCTACTCTGGATCCTGCTAGCTGTCTGTCAATTTCAAGTACGGGACTATCACCCTCTATGGTCGAGCTTTCCAACTCATTCTTCTATCGACTCGCAATGCCGTATGCAGTCCGCAACCCCGATTGCAAGCAATCGGTTTGTCCTAATCCCATTTCGCTCGCCGCTACTTTGGGAATCTCGTTTGATTTATATTCCTTCAGGTACTGAGATGTTTCACTTCCCTGAGTTCGCCCCCCGTAGGGTAACATACCTCTCGATATGTTGGGTTGCCCCATTCGGAAATCCCCGGATCAAAGCTCTTTGGCAGCTCCCCGAGGCTTATCGCAGCCTAATACGTCCTTCATCGCCTCTACCAGCCAAGGCATCCACCTATGGCCCTTAATATCTTTTTCTAATTTGCGCTCACCGCCTTATTAAGAATAAGACGGTGAAATGTGTTTGTAGTTACGTAATACAAATCTCTTTGTATTATGTTAAATTTGTTTCTCATAGATTTCTCTATGTCAAACATATTTAGTTGACGACTTAACAATAATAATTCAAATAACATTAGACTTTTAAAGTCTAATTCAAATACTCTAAATTAAGTACTTGAATCAGACTTTGTATTCTGATCTAGATCTGGTGGAGAATAGCGGGATCGAACCGCTGACCTCCTGCGTGCAAAGCAGGCGCTCTCCCAGCTGAGCTAATTCCCCAGATAAGTGATCGTGATTTTGAGAAAGAAGTATAAAGGTGAGGCAAAGCGTACTCTAGTACGTGAAGCCGAAAGCTTTATGCTTATGTCTTAAAATCTGGTGGGTTTGAATGGACTCGAACCATCGACCTCACCCTTATCAGGGGTGTGCTCTAACCAGCTGAGCTACAAACCCATATGTATTATGTCAAATAACATGGATCACTGAAAACTAAGTAGGTAAACGGTCAAGACAATACTTCTGTGAGATTTTTTAAGATGACGCAATCCAATGAAGGATTCGTCGTTACTCTTAGAAAGGAGGTGATCCAACCGCAGGTTCTCCTACGGTTACCTTGTTACGACTTCACCCCAGTCGCTAATTCCACCGTAAGCGGTAGCCAGTTTGGCATCCCGATTTCGGGTGAAATCAACTCCCATGGTGTGACGGGCGGTGAGTACAAGACCCGGGAACGTATTCACCGTAGCATAGCTGATCTACGATTACTAGTGATTCCAGCTTCATGTTCTCGAGTTGCAGAGAACAATCCGAACTGAGAGACGCTTTAAGAGATTGGCTCCACCTCGCGGTATTGCAGCTCTTTGTACGCCCCATTGTAGCACGTGTGTAGCCCTGGCCGTAAGGGCCATGATGACTTGACGTCGTCCTCACCTTCCTCCTCCTTACGAAGGCAGTCTCGTTAGAGTGCTCAGCCGAACTGTTAGCAACTAACGACGAGGGTTGCGCTCGTTGCGGGACTTAACCCAACATCTCACGACACGAGCTGACGACAGCCGTGCAGCACCTGTGTGTAGGTTCTAGCAAGCTAGCACCCCCTAATCTCTTAAGGGTTCCTACCATGTCAAGGCCAGGTAAGGTTCTTCGTGTATCTTCGAATTAAACCACATGCTCCACCACTTGTGCGGGTCCCCGTCTATTCCTTTGAGTTTTAATCTTGCGACCGTACTCCCCAGGCGGAATGCTTAATCTGTTAAGTGCATCACCGAAGAGACGAGCTCCCCGACGACTAGCATTCATCGTTTAGGGCGTGGACTACCAGGGTATCTAATCCTGTTTGCTCCCCACGCTTTCGTGCCTCAGCGTCAGTATCATCCCAGCAGATCGCCTTCGCTTTTGATATTCCTAGTGATATCTACGGATTTTACCCCTACACCACTAATTCCATCTGCCCCTTCTGAACTCTAGGCTCCCAGTTTCAAATGCAGTTCAATGGTTAAGCCATTGGATTTCACATCTGACTTAGAAGCCAGCCTACGCACCCTTTACGCCCAGTGATTCCGAGTAACGCTTGCACCCTCCGTATTACCGCGGCTGCTGGCACGGAGTTAGCCGGTGCTTATTCAAGAGGTACCGTCATTATCTTCCCTCTTAAAAGGAGTTTACACACCGAAATGCGTCATCCTCCACGCGGCGTTGCTGCATCAGAGTTTCCTCCATTGTGCAATATTCCTCACTGCTGCCTCCCGTAGGAGTCTGGACCGTGTCTCAGTTCCAGTGTGTCTGATCATCCTCTCAAACCAGATACCCGTCATAGCCTTGGTGAGCCATTACCTCACCAACTAGCTGATAGGACATAGACTGATCTCTTAGCGAAAAAACTTTCCCGACTTACCTTAAAGTAAGAAGGAGTATCCGGTATTAATCACCGTTTCCAGTGGCTATCCCGAACTAAGAGGTACATTATCTATGGTATACTCACCCGTGCGCCACTAATCAGGAGAGCAAGCTCTCCATCATCGTTCGACTTGCATGTGTTAGGCACGCCGCCAGCGTTCACTCTGAGCCAGGATCAAACTCTCCATAATTGGTTTGTCCAATCCTATGACCCAAGATGTTAAAATCATTGGCTTCATAAATTGTTATCTATTTTACTTTTTGGTGATTGGTTAACCCAATCAAAGTAAATAGACGGTTGTTGTATTGTGTTGACATAAGGTCAACGTCTCGAAGACACCGTCTCGAACCGTTTGACCTACTTAGTTTTCAATGATCTCAAACTCAAACTTGACTCTTCTTTTCGAAGCGTCTCATCGTTTGTGGACGGGAATTATAGGGGAAAAAGGGAAAGAAGTCAAGAGCTTCTGGGAAGAAATTTTAGAGAATTTCGAAAAAGTGAAAAAAATCACTTTTTAGTTGTAGCTTATAGATACATAACCGGTTTCTGGTGCAACAGTAATTGTCGCATTACCATCTGGATGTCTTAGTACGATATTACAATTAGCTTGTAATAAAAAATCGTATAGTCCAGCAGTATTATTGCCTATTCCATTATAGGGTCTACCTAAATGGTCAAAAGACAAAGCACCTAAACTTGTCGTATACAATGAAGAGTCTGGAGTATCACATGATACATTCACATCGGTAATACTATATTGCGTTGAAAGAATCATACTGTTATTGGCTCGCGAAGCTAAATAATAAAGCGGTTGTTTTGTTAAAGGATCCATTGCTGGCTCATCACATGTAGTTGCATTACAATTGATGTTGCGGTTCTTATTTTTATCAGAATAAACAGCATAATATAAATCATTATTGTTTTCTCTAAAACGTATTTGCCATTTCTTCATAAACCATGTCGGATCTGTTGGATCAAACTGATCATCCACCATCGCAAGGTGTTGCGTATAACGTATGTGACCGGCGACTTGTTCCGCTGCCCTTTGTAATGGATTAGAAGTAAAACTAGGCATTGCAAGTACAGCCAAAATACCTATAACAATAATGACGAAGACCAATTCAAGCATTGTAAAAGCAAAACGTTTCATTATAAATACCTTCAAAATAAATTGAGATTAAAAACGATTATAACAAAAAATGAGAAAAGAAGAAGTTGAATTCAGATTGAAGAAGGTTTTCCCGCATACGCGGGAAAATAAAGAAAATTAAATCTCGTCTGCAAGTTCGACGTTGTAAAGAATATCATCGGTCGGATGACGATACATCGGCATTCCGAGACGTTTTTCATCCAAGATGTGTCCGATGAACCCGATAGAGCGACCGACAACGAAGAATGCGTTTAATGCACCCGCTTCAATAAAGCCGTCGATCTCCTCTTCGGAATATCCAAGCGCACGCCACATATCAACCATCAAGATACCGATAGTACCGTCAACGTTCAAAATAAGGTTATCTTTTTTAGAGGTTGTCAATTTTTCGACTTCAAGCGCAAAATCAAGTAACGGAGTAGCCGGGAAATGCTCAGCCGCATATTTTTTCAATCCTGATACACGAAGATCCGGATTACGAACCGATTTGATACGGTGACCGATACCGGAGATGGTTTTACCCTCTTTTTTCATGTAATCAATGAATTCAGCCGGAGACATACCACGATCGTTTGCGTATTTGAAATAACGTGCCGCATCATCGATCGCTCCGCCGAAACGTGGTCCAATGGTCAAAAGACCTGTTACAAGTGAACTGATAACGTCTTTACCCGCACGTGCAGTTACTTTTGCATTGTGTGCACCTGAAACAGCTGGACCGTGATCGGCAACCGTTTTGATAACGGTTTCAAGATAATCGGTTGCCCATTTCGGATAACGTTTTTTGAACCAAAGCAATGAAATAACATCACCGATACCGAAACCGGTTTCAGGTGTTGCAACCGAACTGATCGGATAACCTGCATAGGTTGCTTCATCACCACGGTCATCAGAGATCGTACAAATGAACTCTTTCTTACGACGTACTTTTGGTACGGCACGTAATTCCGGTTCAACAATTTCACCGATAGTGCCCTCACTGCGAAGTTTTCCGTAAACTTCTGCGATTGTGTGCGGAAGATCATTGAAGCTCGCAGGTACATAGATACCGGCTGCTGCCATTGCTTCATTTTTCGATGCTGCTGTTTCTGCGTCCGCATTTGCTGAAGCACCTGCGTGACCGAATTGAACCCCTGAGCTAAAATGTTTCGCAATCGTACCGATACACCAAGCGATGATCGGTTTTTTGATTTTGCCGGCTTTTACCGCTTCGATCACTTTGTACTCCTCAGTCCCCCCTACTTCACCGAGAAGAACCATGTATTTAACTTCAGGGTTGCTCTCCATGCGAAGAAGGTTGTCGATGAATACCGATCCTACGAAACGGTCTCCACCGATCGCAACACCCTCAGCAATACCGTCAGCATTGATACTGATGATGTTTGAGAGTTCATTGAACAAACCGCCTGAACGCGTAACCAGTCCGCATGAACCAGCACGGTGCAGTTTCGAGTTGATGATATTTTCAATCGTTCCACCAACGTTAGCGATTTTAAATCCGCCCGGAGCGATACCGCCGACAGTAGCCGGTCCGATAACAACCACACCTGCATCACGAGCCGCTTGGTTCATTTTACGTGCAAGACGCTCAGGAATCCCCTCAGCTGTAACCATAACGGTTTTGAATTGCCCTTTGAGTGTGATCGCTTCCATCGTAACATCATACGCGGTACGGAAAGAACCGAAGTTTAAAAGAACGTCTGCATTAGGAAATGCTGCTGCCGCTTCAGTAGTGTTACGGAAAACCGGAACCATGATCTCATCGGGACCATAGAAAAATTTCTCGAATTTGTTTCCGGACGTTGGAGCAACGATTGCCGCAACCGAAGGTTTAGCACGGTTGATGACATAGTCATAATCCAACATACGCTGAATAGCGCTCGCGTTGTTGTTCCAAAAAATTGCTTGTGTATCTTTGGTAAATAAAGCACCCATCATTCTCTCCTTATTTCTCTAAAGCCATACGTACGATATCCGTTACGTGTGTTTCTGGCCCATAAACTTCGATATAGAGACCCAAACGGTCTGCCGCATCTTTAATATCTTTGAGACCTTTTTCATAGTTCGGTCCGCCACGGCGTACATAAATACGGGTATTATGTTCTTTCATACGATCCGCATAGGTTTCGAACGACTGAATAATACCGGTAAAGGTTTTTGCAACATCGGTAAAGTTCGCAATCGCACCGCCGATAATAAGGATTTTATCGCGTCCCTTAGGATCTTTGTGACGTGTCATCAAATCCAAAACCGTATCCGCGTAGAATTTAGTCTCACCTGTAGTCGGTCCGCCTGAATACTCACCGTAGTTGGCAAGATCGGAAACGTTACCGGAGAGGTCTGCGATGGTATCGGCATAAACAACCGATGCTCCACCACCTGCTACCATCGTCCAGATACGTCCCATTGGATTAAGGATGGTCAATTTCAATGAAGCACCCGATTTAGAGTCTGCTTCTGCAATCGCTTTTTCTTCCGGAGTTTGATCTTCCATACCAAACGCCGTCGGGAACTCAGCACCGCACCATGATTCGCCCATCATGAACCCTGCCGTGTCATCCAGACGCGCAACAAGGTCAAGAATGTGCATATCATTACCGATCATAACGATCGGATTGATTTCAAGATAAGCGAAATTCTGATCTCGGTAGAATTTGTAAAATTGTTCTGCGAAAGCGATAAAACGCTCTTTGTTCTCGGCAGGAATTCCCGCAGGAACATTGGCACGGATCAAGTGAGCAATGTTTGCATCATCCATAGTGATAGGAATGGTTACTTCGTTAACTTTCTCTTCCCAACCCTCTTCAACTTCCATACCGCCCTCAGCCGATAGATAAAGAACATCGTCTTCACCGACTGTGGTTGCAGAAATATAATACTCTTGATCTTGAGAGTGTGGAGTAAACGGCTCAATAATAAAATGAGTTAATGTTCCGTGTTGTCCGGAGAGAAGTGTCGTTTCGTGAGCGATTTTTTCGTCGATCCATTTAGCGGCTTCTTCAAGCGTGACGTCACCCGGTTTAGTAGTTTTAAACAATACAAGATCATTTTTACCGCGTTTACCGAAGAGCATATCCGGTTTGGCAACAAGAGCTTCTTGTTTCAACCATTCAAAACCGTGTTTTTGTGCACAAGCACGTAATTCATCACCATTAGTTACCAATACTGATTTGAAACCGTAATGAAAACCACTGAAGTATTTTTCCCAATGTTTAGAGAAAATTGCTTTACCGTCGTATTCACGAATCGCTCTTTGAGCCATTGCAACTCCTTCGAAAATCTATTTAAGAAATTATATCATTTATAAGGATTTTGAACGGTATCTCGAAAGTTTTAGAGCGAAGAAGATTGTTATTTGTTTACTTTCGTAACATGTGTCTCATATACTGGGATATTTATGTAACTTATTGTAACTTTATTCCCCTTTGAGCTTGCTCCATTTTCTAAACGGTAATCCTCACAGTGGGTGATTCCGTAAAAACGAAGTCTCATTTGAAGCTTTTTATCCCCGGCATCGATACATCGGATATTATCCTCATGCAATACACCGGAAAGCTCTTTTGCAATGTGCATAGGATAGGAAAAATGGCGTTTTGGATCATCCAAAAAGCGATAAAAATAGTGGTTAAAGAAAACAGCTAATACATTTACTATTAGAAGGATAAAAGCACTGTAAAAGAGTATTTGATAGCGTCTTCGAAATTCACGCAGCCGGATACGGTAAGTATGGAGAAAAGTTTGTGCCGCAAGAGGCAATGCGATCAATAAAAATGGGGCAAAGGTTTGTATTTCCACTTTTTGACGAAATGAGAGCAATAAAGAGATGATAAAGGCGCTCATAGCAATCATCCAAATCAAATCCCACTCTTTGGCCATCATTCGACGGTAAAGAACGTAAAAAAGATAGAGGAAAACGATCGGTGAAAATATCGCGGAATATACCCCCAAAGCGTCTAAAAAACGGCTTTCCGGTGATCCGCCGATATGAATACCATACATCCATAACGATAGTACTAAAAAAATAGACCCGGAGAGGGTGTAAATATACTCTTTTCGATAGGTTCCATAAAGGGCAAGTGCAAAAAACAGATAAGCAAAGGACGGATCAAGAATTACCAGTAAAGGAAGTAAAATCAAAGCGTAACGCCCATAGTTCAAATACATATAAAGAAAAAGAAAAAGAGAAGTAATAATCAAGCCGGCATTATCAACAACCAATCCTGCACTGGTGACCCCGGGAAGAAGAATGTAAATCAATACTATCCATAAACGATCATTGGCACGCGAAACATAATGTTTTGATATGCCATACAGCAAAAATACCGAAAGAAGATGTAGGACAATCATCGGGATTCGTAAAGCGTAATCATTCTGACCAAAAATATGAAGTGAGGAAGTAATAAATAGTTGTAAAACAGAGAAGTCACCATAAAGAATTTTTGCTTCATGGTAGCCGATAGAGAGCCCTTTGATTTGCAAAACAAGAATTAAAAAATTAATCCCTAAGAGTGCTAAAAAAAAGACTCTTTCTCTCATAGTTTTAGAAAATTGTTGAGAATCTCATGCCCGAATTCGCTCATAATCGATTCAGGATGAAACTGAACGCCGTAAATCGGTTTGTCTTTAATCTCTAACGCCATAATCTCATGATCATCTTCACTATACGCTGTCGGGATAATGACATCCGGAAGATTTTCCTGTTCGACGATCAAGGAATGATAGCGGGTCGCTGTAAACATCTCAGGAAGTTTATCAAAAATAGGGGTATTTCCCTGACGCAACATTCTTGAGGTTTTACCGTGCATCATTCGATTTGCTCGTACTACGTTTCCTCCAAAAGCCTGTGCAATGCTTTGATGCCCCAAACATATCCCTAGAATAGGTACTTTATCGGCAAAATGACGAATGACTTCGAGAGTAACCCCTGCATCATCGGGAGTTGCAGGTCCCGGAGAGATAATGATTTTCTCAGGATGAAGCGCTTCAATCTCTTCTACCGTGAGTTCATCATTACGAATAATTTTGAGATCCGCCCCAAGTTCTAAACAATACTGAACAATGTTATAGGTAAAACTGTCATAATTATCAATCATTAAAATCATTGTTCTTCCTTACCACGCTTTGATGGTATTATACAAGCTATCACGCTCAATTGGTTCAAATCCGCTGTTCTTAATGAGTGCAACGAACTCTTCCAAATTAACACCATGAGCACTTGCCGCTCCAGCGGCAGAGTTAATCGACTCTTTTTCGATCGTACCATCAAGGTCATTCGCTCCGAATTCTTGGGCAACAAGGGCTAAATTTACCGTTGAGGTAACCCAATACGCTTTTAAATTCGGAACATTATCCAGTACGATACGGCTGATCGCCATCGTTTTTAAAATTTCGTGCGCGGTGATAGACTCTTTGACATTCAAAAAGTTGTTCTCCGTCTGATAAACAAGGGGGATAAAGCAGTTAAATCCCCCTGTAACATCCTGCAAGTCTCGAATCCGCATCATGTGATCAATACGATGATGTCGCTCTTCGACATGACCGAAGAGCATCGTGACGTTGGACTTCATCCCTCGCTCATGCCATTTACGGTGGATTTCGAGCCACTGCGTGGAATTTACTTTTCCTTTGCAGATATAATCACGTACTTTTTCATCGAAAATCTCCGCACCGCCGCCGGGCATCGAATCAACGCCGTTCGCCACCATCAAATCCAAAATCTCATCATAGCTTTTGCCATATTCTTCGGCTAAGAAATGAACTTCCGCTGCTGTCAGGGCTTTGATGTGTAGATTCGGGTGACGTGCTTTGATCTTACTGAAGACTTCGAGATACCACTCCAACCCCGTGTCAGGATTGTGGGCTGAAACGATATGTACTTCCGAAATTCCCCGTGCAACGATATCGTCAGTAATCGCCAAAATTTCCTCATGGCTCATCGTATAGGGATTGGGATTTTTACGGCTCGCACTGTAGGCGCAGAATTTACAGATATCTTTACAGATATTGGTGGGATTGATGTGGCGGTTAATATTAAAATAGGTACGTTTGCCGTGTAACGCTTTGCGACGTTCATCAGCCAGTTCGCCGAGGGTAAAGAGGTCTAAATCATAGAGGGCTGTTGCTTCTTCTATGGATAACCGTTCATGCCGTTTTACTTTTGCTATCAAATCCATTATATAAATCTTTATTGCTTATTTTTATGCGCATTATAGCAAATGTTTTTTAGGTCTGTCTCGTTCTTTTAGTGTAGAGACCAAACTGTATTGTGCCGCAATTTCAATCTACCAGTACTCTTAATTTTATTAGGCAATTAAGGTTCCTAGAAAGTGAAGATTGAATATCTGACCCCTATTTTGCATGTGCCCGAATGCCGATGGGTGGCTAACACCATCCTTTGTATAGGTAGTTCCGCCTGCTGCTATTTTTACTGTTAATGTGTACATAATTTTTTCCTTTTTTAAATTTTACGCATGCCGTGAATGGCAAAGTACATTTCAATCTCTTTGAGTTCAGGGAATGCTTTGAGATTTTCCAGTCGAATACGATATTTACCTTTAGGTAATCTCATCTCCTTAACCCACCGCATATCATGAGCCATTTTTCGACCGTCTAAAAGATAAAAACCTCTAGCATCCCTACCGCCCGCTTCAATCGTAGCCTCATAAAACAGTGTTGGCTCTTTATCTTTTTCAAGACGATAGATCGTCAGTTTGACGGGGGTTATCGTACCTTTTATCTCACTTCCATCTATGTTCCTTGTTCCGCCACCTATAAATTCATCAAGCCAAGGTGTCGAATCTTTAATCTCTTCTCTATATTTTCCTGATGGATACCGCACAAAAACAAGCCAAAAATCTCTGTATTTTTCACTATCATCACTACGTATCACGAAATCAGCCACAATCCCTGCTTTGCTCATATCGATCGGTACTTCTATCGGGGGTTTAGGAGTATCATCAAATAAATCCCCAAACCACCCCGCATGTAAACAACTCATTAGTGCCATTATGATTACTCCTATTTTTAGCATGGTGTTTCCTCGCTTATGTTGTTGATTGATACGACTTTGCCGTGTTGAAACTCGACTTGAAAGGTTTGTAGTCCTTTGTCAGGATACTGAGTAGTGTTTTGGAAGGTCATCCAAATTTGGGAGTTGTCGGGTTGTGTTGCTTGGGTTTTTATGATGATAGTGGGGTCTGTGTCTCTGTCCCATACATCTTCATCTGCTATGACTCGGTAAAAGTATGCTCCACCTGCTAAACTCGCTTCGCGGGTGTTCATCCCTAGAATGACTTGTTTAGCGGATATTACCTGCACTGGAGATATCTGTTTCATTTAAACTGCCTTTTTTTGGATTTGATTTTGATTCATGTTAATCCTTCGTTTTAATGGTTTCATCTCACACTCAACCCTTCATCGAGATATTTGATCATCGGATAGATAAAGAACTCAATCACTCTACGTTTTCCGACTTTGAGCTCTGCCGTAACACTCATCCCCGGATGGATGGAAAGGGTTTTCCCCGCCCCTTTGAGTCTCAGGCTAGATGGTGCTATGGCTAACTCATAGACGGGTTCTTGGTTGAGTACGGTTGCTTTTATCAGCAGCGGCGCATCTTTGGGGACGATAGTGATGAGTTTTTCGGCCGGAGTAACGATCCAAAAAAAAAAAGCTGGCTTCCCACTTTCGCGGGAAAGACGGCAAATCATTTGGCTTTTTCAAAAATCACCATCTATTTTTATTTGTTAAATGATAATAATGTTTTATAGCTTTATAGGGGATAAAAGGGAAATGGCGGATGTCAACTTTTAGTAAACCTCATCATGACTGCCGATGTCCATCAAAATAATTTGTTCATCTGTTATAACAATCGTAACAACAATACGGTATTCATACGTGAGTCGGCAGGAGTAATATTTGGAAAGTTCCCCTTTAAGCTTGTGCATTTTAAGGGTAGGAGAAAAAGGATCGGATTGAAGTAACGCAATGACTTCCCCAAATCGGGGAAGTAAGTCACGATGTTTTTTAAAGAATTTTTGAGCCGTCCGTTCAAATGCTTCCGTTTGATCGATGGTATACATTTAACTAACGTTTTTTGTTAAATTTTCCAGATCAAACGGTTTGATTTTCCCTTCATTGACCTCTTTTTCTGAGATACACAAGCGTTCTAAAAATTCTAATCGCTCGTTGTTTATAATCGCGACTTCATCTTTTTTAAAATGGGATAACAACCACATAAACTTTTCACTGACACTCTCTTGCACTTCTAAAGTTATCGTTTGCATAATGGTTCCTCATTGGAGGTATTTGAGATAATTATAGCACATTTGAGAACAGGGCCAAAAGGGTTAAATCTGAGCATAATAAGAAAGTTTTTACCAATCAAATAAGACAGTACAATTTTTATTGGACTTTTTCGCACAATACAGTGCCTTATCGGCACGTCCTATCAGAGTTTCCAAGGTATCTCCCTGCTGATGAATAGTCACTCCGACACTGATAGTAACATGAACATTTTTACCGGCATAGAGGAGATTGCTTTGCTCGATTTTTGAGCGTATCTTATCCGCCATTGTCTCAGCCTGCGTCACGTCACAGCGATTTAGAACAACCGCGAATTCTTCTCCTCCATAGCGATAAACATTATCTGCGGTTCGAATCATCCCTTTAATCGTCTGTGCGATAAAATAAAGCACTTTATCCCCCGCTACATAACCGTATTCATCATTAAGGAATTTGAAATTATCCACATCGATCATCATGAGCACCAAGGAGAGTTTTTTGTTCGCACCCGCTTCAATCGCGGGTTCAATCTCTTCACTAAATCCTTGACGGTTTCCAACCTTGGTCAACAGATCGATTGTGAGCGCTGAACGAGCGTCCTGAAGTTCGTCGGTGAGTGAATCAATCTTGGATTGTGCTTTATCAAGCTCATCCGACATATTTCGGTTAAGTGAGGTTAATTCCTCGATAAAAGTGACAAACTTTTCGATCGAATCCGAGGGAGCGTTATCAAGACATTGACGTTGTTCTTCAGCAACCGATGCGATACCGGAGTGCGATTCGATAAACGAGGCAACCGAATTTTCAACCATATCGAGATATTTACTTACATCTTCTTTGGAATCACTCAATACTTTTTGATCGACATTTTCCTGATCTTTACGAAGCGCCTCATCCGCTGCTTCCCTAAAAAGTTGGTCAAAAATCTTTTTGTATTGTGAAGGATAAGCCGGAATCTTCATGGAACGCAATAGCCCCATCGTATGATCATGAATTTCTAAAACTTTCTGATAGATAGGAATAGGGTCCATTTTCACTCCTTTTGCTATACGTTAAAACAATTGTATCATCTTCATGTGAACTTTCATATTTTCTCATTCTAATCCTATTTTTGCTTTTTTTTAATCTCTTACTGTTCTCAAAAAAAATGATTATGCGCTACAATAAAATAAAAAGTAGCCCTATGAGTATCAACGAACAAATTGAAGACCTCATCGAAAAGAAAGCCAGTGATTTTGAGATATCTAAGATCTTCAAATCCTATATATCTGATTATAAAAATTCACTTCCTGAAGTTTTTGAACGCAATCAAGGTAAAGACTTTCTCGTCACCCATACAAAAACACTTGATTCGATTATCTCCCTGATGTACAAAACCGTATTGCGCCGCCTATTCGGCAACTACCTGCCGATGCGCAGTTCTATCCCTATCACATTTATAGCATTGGGAAGCTATGGACGTGAGCAGTTGTGTGTTCACAGTGACATCGATCTTATGATTGTATATGAAAAAAATGAGGGATATAATACCGCCGCCATTATCGAAAAGTTCCTCTATCTCGCTTGGGATGCAGGGCTCAAGCTCGGTCATCGTGTCCACGAAGTGGATGACTTGCTGGGAGCTTCCCGCGAAGATATAACGATTAAAACCGCTATGATGGAATCACGCCTCATTATCGGTTCGCCGTTTGCGTGGAGCGCTACTCAAAATAAACTCACCGCCATCCGTTATGATAATCCCAAAGCCTTTATTATGGCAAAAATTGAAGAAGCGGATGTGAGACGACAAAAATTCCCTTTTTCTATGCAACCAAACATTAAAGAGGGCGTAGGTGGGCTACGCGATTCGCAGCTATTGTACTGGATTGCAAAAACACTTTACGGAGTCAACAGTCTCAAAGAACTCAGCGGCAAACTCTTTAGCGAAGAGCAGTATCGTGAATACCGTATTGCCTTAGAACTCCTCTTTCGTATCCGAAGTGCTCTGCATTTGCTCACGGGAAAACAGCAAGATCAGCTCGCCCTTGATTATATGCCGCGCATAGCTCAAATGCTCGGTTTTAATGATGAAAAACGGCTGGTTACACGTTTACTTGAAGCACAATGGAGAATTAACAACTTCACTCAAATCTACGTTAAAAAAATGGCGCGTATCTACATGCACGATGCCAAAAATACCTTGTACTTACGACAGGGAAGAGTCAGTAAAGGATTCTATGCGATTGATGGCGTATTGTACGCTTCATTCAACCATACCCCTCCTCCGATCGATTCGCTTCTCGAAATGCTCGTCAATTTAGAAGATAAAGAGTGGGTGTTTGATTCAAGCGTTCTGTTCCATTTCACCTATTCGCACATAAAACATCCTCTGCGTGCCAAAACATACGCACTCATGCGAAAACTCTTCGAACGCGACCATCTTTACGTTATTCTCAAACTTTTTTACGATGCTGGGATCCTTCACCACCTCATCGGAGCCTTTAAAAAAGTACTACACCTGCCGCAGTTCGACGGATACCACCAATATCCTGTCGATTTACACTCAATTAAGTGCATAGAAGCCCTCGAAAATATTCAAGACCCTTACGTTGACACTCTCTATAGACCACTGGGGATTGTCGATAAAACGCTATTAAAAGCGGTGATTTTACTCCATGACACCGGTAAAGGGCGTAAACAAGATCACAGTGAAATTGGGCCGAAGCTCATTCTCCCTTTCATTAAAAATCTCAAACTCTCCGCAACGCTCCATGAGCGTGCCGCATTGTTGGTTCGCCATCACGTCTTAATGACTCACGTAGCGTACCGTGAAAATCTCTATCACGAAAAAACCCTTTATCAATTCATGTCCAAAATCAAAACACCTGAAAATCTCAAGCTCCTCTATATCCTAACCTATGCAGACGTTAACGGTGTCGGGCCGGGAACCTATACAGGATTTGGGGCGAATCTGCTTCATGAACTCTACGAAGCCTCACTCGAAATTGCATCCCAAAATGATCGTATTACCGACGCTATTAAACGACAAAATAAAGAAAAACGGCTCGCCCATGATCCTGAATTTATCGAACTCTCTAAAATTGAACAGAAAAAAGTCCTCTCTATCGAATCAAACCTCTTTTTCTTTAAACATACACCCAGCGAAATTATCAATATCTCCAAAGAAGCCTTTCACTGTCAGAACTTTACCTATCAGCTCAATATTGACGGCGGTCTGGTTATCCATATTTTCCGTCGTATTCCTCTCAACTTAGGCTATTTGTTAGGTAAGCTCAGTTATCTAGACGTTGCTTCAATGGATATTTTCACCCTCTTTGATGGGATTAAATACTTTAAAATTGAGTTTCTGCAACGCCCTCGCGAAGGGACAATGGAGCAAATTGAAATTATTGTCGAAGAGGCATTTGATATGTCTAAAAAGCTCAATCTCCCCAAACCGATTATCAAACCCAGTGAAATCACCCTCGATTGCGATCACTCCATTCACTATGCTCAGCTTAACCTCCATACGACGAATCAGCGGGGATTATTGGCCTATTTCGTTCAGTGTTTTGACGAAGCACAGATCAATATCGCTACCGCAAAAATCCATACCAACAAAAATATGGCACGAGACCACTTCTTAATTGAAAAACAAAACAGAATGTGCGATAATGCGCGCGAAATAATTGCTAAATTGGTAGGAGAATAACATATGTGCGGTATCGTCGGATATATCGGAGTTAAACCGGTTAAAAAGATATTGATCGACGGACTTCGAGAGCTCGAATATCGCGGCTACGACTCTGCGGGAATCGCCGTACTGCAGGAAGGAAGCTTTTCCCTATTTAAAGCGGTTGGAAAACTCATCAACCTTGAAGAAAAAGCTCAAAATTTTGAAAGTACCGGATTCTCTGTCGGTATCGGACACACCCGCTGGGCAACGCACGGTAAACCGACGGAACTTAATGCCCACCCGCATCTGGGACAAAATTCTTACGTCGTTCATAACGGTATTATCGAAAACTATCAAGAACTCAAAACAATGCTTACCGCTCATGGGGTTCAGTTTTTAAGTCAAACCGATACCGAAGTGATCGTCCATCTTTTCGAGCATCAACTCAAAACCGCAGTTTCTCCTTTTGAAGCATTTCAACAAACTCTCGCTCAACTTCGCGGTGCATACGCAATCTTGCTCGTCAATGCAGATGCAGAGAGAACAATTTTCTTCGCAAAACACGGTTCTCCTATGATCATCGGACGCAATCACGAGGGTGAAACGCTTTTCGGTTCATCGGACGCGGCCTTGATTGGTAAATGTCACGAAGTCATCTATCTCGAAGACGGCCATTATGGCTATGCATCCGCCGATACAGTGGCTTTATATGATGAGAACAATAACCCCGTTATTTTGCGATTTACCCCTCTCTCCGAAAACAAACTCTCCGCTCAAAAAGAGGGATTCCGATTTTTTATGGAAAAAGAGATTTATGAGCAAAGTACGGTTTTGGCCGATACCTTATTGGGGCGATTACGTGATGAAAATGTCTATTTTGAAGAATTAGAAAACACTCTGTTTGAGGGGATAAATGAAATCAAATTTTGTGCTTGCGGGACCAGCTATCATGCTGCATTGGTCGCAAGTTATCTCTTTGAACGCCACGCAAAAATCAAAACTTCTGTCGAATTCGCCAGTGAATTTCGCTACCGCGAACCTTTCCTCACCCCTGACACCCTTTTCGTCGTTATCAGCCAAAGCGGTGAGACTGCCGATACGTTAGAGAGCCTTAAAATGGCTAAAAAGTTCGGTCTCAAAACCATGGTTATCTGTAATGTCGACAACTCCTCGATGGTACGCCTTGCCGATGCGTCCATCCTTACCCGTGCAGGAATTGAAAAAGGGGTGGCCTCGACTAAAGCATTCGCTACCCAAGTATGTGTATTGTGGATGCTCAGTCTCTATCTCGCAAGCAATCGTAAAACACTCGAAAGCTCTGAAATTCAGCGTCAAATCGGCTTACTCCGCACACTCCCTGTAACAGTTGCCGTTGATAACGCACTGCACGAACAATTGCGCCGCCTCAGTAAACGCTATCTCCATGGGCACGGTTTCTTCTTTATTGGACGAGATGTCTTTTTCCCTCTTGCTCTGGAGGGTGCTTTAAAACTCAAAGAGATCAGCTATCTGCACGCTGAAGGATACCCAAGTGGAGAGATGAAACATGGTCCGATTGCCCTCGCTGACCCGGAACTCTTTACCATAGCCCTACTCCCGGAACATAAGCTTTATGATAAAACCAAAAGTAATATCGAAGAGCTAAGCGCACGCGACTCAACGATTTGTTCTATCAGTCCTCTCGATTTTGACAAAGCGGATGACCATATTCGTACAAAACATACCGGGGATTATATGCTCGAGTTTTTCGAAATGATGGTTGTTTTACAACTCCTCTCGATGGAAATCGCTATCCGTTTGGGCAATGACGTTGATATGCCTCGCAACCTTGCAAAAAGTGTTACGGTCGAATAAACCGTACCGCCTAACTCTACTTTCATCTAACTTTAAAAATTATTTAGATATTGTCAGTAGTTTATAAATATTCTATTCCGTCAATTCAACGTATAAGGCAATGAAATATGAATGCTAATCGGAAAATATTATTTATCGTCGCTTTGATGCTTATCGGGCTCGCTGTTGCTACGATTACTAATGTTGCTCTCAATTTTCGTGATTACGGCTATAACAACGCGATTGAAAAATCCAAAATGACCGCTGAAATTGTTCGTGATGGTTTAACAGCACACATGGTTAACGGCATTATGGATAAACGGGAGTTTTTTCTCGGCAATATCGCCAATATCAAAGATGTTCAATCTCTTTGGATTGTACGTTCTCAAAGTGTTATCAATCAATATGGCGAGGGGATGCAAAATGAAAAACCACGTGATGCTATGGACCGCAGAGTTCTTAAAGAGGGGGTCACCGTTCGAGAAATTCGGGAAGATTCCAACAACGCGGTTTTGCGTGTAACCATTCCCTACACTGCAACAGCATATGGGACGCCAAACTGTCTTACCTGTCATAATGTTAAAGAGGGAGAAGTTTTGGGTGCCATCAGCATGGAGTTCAATATCAATGAAATCCGCCAAACCGGTGCTATGACGATTGCTAAGATTTTTGCCATCAATGTCGTATTTATTATTATAGCGCTGTGGGTTACCAATTACTACTTCAAACCGTATATGAAACTGTTTGAAAATCTCCAAAATGGAATTAAGCGGGCACGTACCGGAGATTTTAGCTTCCGTTTCACGACAACCCTCAAAGATGCCGGAAGTGAAGTTGCAGAGCAGATGAATACCCTGTTTCAAAAAATGGAAGAGACCTTTGGCGGGATTAAACACAATCTTAATACCTTTGCATCCCGTTCAAACATCTCCTGCAGTGATCCGCTCAGTACCGCTGGAATCATTATTCAAGAGCTCTCCGATGTCTATAAATTCAAAAAAACCATCGAACTTGACAGTACCAAAGATGCTATTTATGAACGCTTTGTTTACGTCCTAAAAGAGAAATTTAATTTTGCCCATTTTGCCCTCTATGAAGTGGATAAAAATACTAAAGAGCGTAAACTGATCCATATTACTGATAACAAAAGTTTTTGCCTTCCGGTTGCCGATAAAGATGCGATGGAGTGCCGTGCTTACCGCACTGCAAGTGACGTTTATTCAACCGATTTCCCCAATATTTGTGCCAACTGTGCCGACGATAAAGAGTATTCGTGTATTCCGTTCAATATCAATGACGATTTATCGTTGATTCTCTCTTTTTCAGCTAAAGACCATACAACCATTGAAGCGATGAATCTCTCCTTGCCAAGCATCAAAAACTATTTCGAAGCGGCAAAAGCGGTCATAGAGAGCCGAACACTTATGGATAAATTACGAGATTCTTCACTTCGAGACGGTGCCACACGCCTCTATAACCGCCGCTTTTTAGAAGAATTTATTGACAAAAGTTCAGAGCAGGCGCTCCGTTCACATATCACGTACGCTATTTTAATGATTGATATCGACTATTTTAAAATGATCAATGATACTTACGGGCATGATGCAGGAGATATTGTTATTAAGACCCTTGCCGAAATCCTTCAAGATAGTATCCGAAAAGCCGATCTCGCTATCCGTTACGGAGGAGAAGAATTCTTAATCCTTCTGTACAATACAACGCCGGAAGGTGCAACGCAAGTCGCTGAAAAAATCCGTATGCGTTTTAATGAGAAAAAGTTCCAATTCGGCAACGATACGGTGGAAAAAACACTCAGTATCGGAATTGCTCATTTTCCATCACAGGCTGATTCAATCTGGAAAGTCATCAAATATGCCGACTTGGCCCTCTATGAAGGAAAACATACCGGACGTAACCGCGTTATCGAATTTGAAGCGAGCATGCACAGTGGAGAGCAGTATTAACCTATAGACTTCTTATTTACCTACCACTTCGTTCGTGGTGGCTTCACGTGCCCTCTGGGCATGTCGAACCATGAACTTGCGCACTCTTACGACAAAACAAGAGTACCGCTCACGAAGCGATGTTTCTTTGAGTTCAGGGCGAACGATCTCCCACTCTTACTTCGAGGTTCTTCAAGAAGTAACTAAATCAACATTGTCTTAGCATCATAAATGAGGGAACAATTTCCCCCTTTATGTTTTGCTTCCAATAACGCTCGTTTCGCAAACTCAATCCCCTCTATCATATCTTTCGTCTGCGCAGGAAATAGCGTAATTCCGATACTAACCGTTTTCAAAATAGCATAGGTATTGACACGAATTTTCTTTTTAAATGAAATATGAATTGCCTCAGCTACTTCAGTAACCTTATCACCCTCATAATCGTACAATACAACCGCAAATATATCGCCGCCGTAACGGATAAGAATATCTCCTTGCTGGAGCGTCTCTTGGATATTACGGGCCATTGCTTTGATCACCTCATCACCCACTTGCGCATCATACGAGTGATTGATTCCATCGAAATGGTCCATATCGACCATTAAAATACCATAGGGAATCATCGTACGAATGGACTGAGCGTTAATCAGTTTACTAAGCTCTTCGAGATAGGCACGGTTATAAAGCTGGGTAAGGGGATCAATACGAACCGTATTCTGTAACTTTTTATTGATAATTTGAAGGCGTGAAGCGTTAATATAATTCCCCAATTGTTCAAGCGCCAAGCGAAATTTTGCAATATCGCGAACATCATAACTCACCAATGAAATGACGATATCAAGCTCATCAACAATAGGATAACTTCGACAGATATAATGAGCACTCGGATCGATCATCTTAGGACATGCTACTTCGCATTGGGTTGAATCCACAATATCTGTCGTACGATCGGCACGACATCCGCTAGCAGCGTCACATAGAAGTGTCTTTTCGGAATGGACGACATGCGTCGACTTATCCTGTGGATTGACCTCTAAAATATTAAAATCGCTCAAATTCCAACGGGTACGAAGCAAGGCAATAATCCGTCCGTATACCTCTTCGATATTCTGATCTTTCTCGATCGCTTTTCGGAAACGTTCCACCTCGTAGAGTTGATGAATTCCCATTTGCAGAGTGTAGAGAGGATCGGTATTGGGCTTATCCAACTGGATTAATGATCCCATCTTCTCACTCCCCTCAATGAGAGTGGTTTCCAGCTTTTCCATTAATGAATTGGTCCACATCGCGGCATGGTATCCATCGGCATTCTCTGTCTGTTCAACACGATAGGTATAATTGCCCCCCTCGGCACTCTCCATCGTTACCGCAATATCATCCAGAGTCTCTTTATACGATCCAATGAAACGGCGAACGGTTTTTAGAAGGTATACACTCAAAGCGATTAACACGATAATAGCCATGATGGCCGCGACCAAACCGGTCACTTTCAGGTCATTAATCTCCATCTCAATCGATACGACCCCTAAGACATCCCCTACTTTGGCATCATGGCAACTTAAACAGTCGATTTTACCCTGTTCTGAGGTCGCAATATAAGGGATAGAAAGGCGATACAGAGTATCGGAGAATAAAGTTCCCGAAACATTATTGACCGGTTTCCCCTCTCTTAATACGGCATGATCAATATCATCACGTGCTTCTTGATGATGGATTCCTTGCCCGTATTGACGAGTGAGAGATTCAGAACGTACTACCCATGCACTTTTCATCCCCTCCAAAGCATCGATTTGTGTTAGAAGCTTCTCTTGATAATCGGTACTTCCGCTAATCATATGGGAGGTCAATGACTCGCGAACAATCGCTCCGGCTAACGCTGCTCTGCTCTGGGCCGACTGCAATCCCATATAGCGAAAAGTTGCTACCAAGATCACAATAAATAGAATCATTATGGAGACGATAGAGAGGGAGAGGGTAAAAAATGTACTCTTTTTTTTCATTATTCCTGACTTCGTTGCGTAAATAGATCGATTATACAGAAAAAAAGATTAGAGTTATAAAAAAGAGAAGTTTTCCCCTCATTCAAGAGGGAAATTGAAAGTAGTTAGTGACAGCCGCAACCGGTGCCGCAGCTTCCTGCACTCGCAGGAGCCTCTTGTTTTGGTGCAGCAGTAGAACATGCCGATACACCCGGAGGGGTATTAGGTTGAATTGCTTGATTATCGACACCGCCATCGGCATTGATTTGTTCAATCGTTGCCCAAAGATCTTCGGCCGCCTTCATATAACGTTTTGCCGTTTCCGAAGTCGGTGCATAGTAAGTGACCGGTTTTCCTTCATCTCCGCCCGTTCGGATAGCCGGCTCGATTGGAATTTCGGCAAGGATACAGGTATCAAACTGATCCGCCATCGCTTTGGATGTCCCTTTTCCAAAAATATCGTACTCAACACCCGTATCAGGAGCGATAAATCCGCTCATATTTTCGATAACACCCGCGATCGGGATATGAAGTTTTTTAAACATATCGAGACTTCGGCGTGAATCATCCAAAGAGACCATTTGAGGAGTGGTAACCGTTACACCGACAGTCACCGGAACACTTTGAGCCAACGTGAGTTGTGCGTCCCCTGTACCCGGAGGCATATCGATAACGAGACAATCCAAATCTGACCACATAATATCGCGTAAGAACTGCTCAATCGCTTTCATGATCATTGCTCCGCGCCAAATAAGCGATTGTCCTTCTTCCATGAGTGAGCCCATGGACATCACTTCGACACCGTATGCTTTTAATGGGAGAACTTTATTACCCACTACTTCAGGCTTTTGACCATCAAGTCCCATCATACGCGGGATATTCGGTCCATAGATATCGGCATCCAAAAGACCTACTTTTTTCCCTTGCATCGCGAGAGCTACGGCGAGGTTTACGGATGTAGTCGATTTACCGACTCCCCCTTTACCCGAACTTACCATGATAAAGTTTTTCACTTGAGGGGCAATATTTTTCCCCTTTGATGAACTCTCTCTAGGCATTTTCGGTGCCGTAATGTTCACTACGATCTCTGCTGCACCGACACGTTTAAGCTCATCGGTTGCTTCCACAGTGATCTGATGCGCTACTTCCGGTGCACTTGAAGTGATATCAACGCTAATGCTGACATTTGCACCTTCAATTTTAATCTCTTTAACGAATCCGAAGGTTACGATGTCTTTTGTGAACCCCGGATAGGTAACTTTGGATAACGCTGATTTTACAATTTCTTCTGTCATATTATTTCCTTTTTATTTATTTTTCCGTTCGTGGTGAGCTTGTCGAACCATGAATTTCTCACCCTTCGACAAGCTCAGGGCGAACGGTATTAACTCGCACTCTGTGCTTTTGCTTCTTCAGCAATCCATGCCAACGATTCAGGATTGTCCATAATCTGCTGGGTAATTTTATACGAACAAAATTTCGGTCCGCACATGGAACAAAATTCCGCTTCTTTAAATACATCCTGCGGCAATGTTTCATCGTGATACTCACGCGCCCGTTCAGGGTCGAGTGCCAGTTCAAACTGACGGTTCCAGTCAAACGCATAGCGCGCATCACTCATCGCATCATCGATGTCACGGGCACCTTTGCGTCCACGGGCGATATCGGCCGCGTGTGCCGCGATTTTGTAGGCAATAATCCCTGCGCGGACATCTTCAGCATTCGGAAGACCTAAGTGCTCTTTCGGAGTAACGTAACAGAGCATTGATGCCCCATGCCATCCGCCAACTGCCGCACCGATAGCAGAACTGATATGATCATACCCTGCCGCAATATCGGTAACGAGCGGTCCAAGGATATAGAACGGTGCCTCATGGCAATATTCGCGCTGAATTTTCATGTTACGCTCGATTTGATTAAGAGGGACGTGTCCCGGCCCTTCGATCATAACCTGAACGTTTTTCTCCCACGCACGAAGCGTCAATTCACCGAGCACTTTCAGCTCACCCAGCTGCGCTTCATCGGAGGCATCCGCCAAACATCCCGGACGGAGTGAATCTCCGAGGGAAAGAGAGACATCGTAACGAGCGCAAATATCCAAAATCTCATCATACGCCGTGTAAAACGGATTTTCGCGATGGTAGTGCATCATCCATGCCGCCATCAACGATCCGCCTCGGCTGACGATTCCCATTTTACGTTTCGCCACTTTCGGCATCGTCTCCAACAAAAAGCCCGCATGGATGGTAAAATAACTCACACCTTGCTGTGCTTGACGCTCTAATACCTCGAGCATAACTTCAATACTTAAATCTTCGATTTTATTGTTTACATCATGTAAAATCTGATAAATAGGAACCGTTCCGATCGGGATTTTCGAGTTGGCGATAACGGCTCGGCGAATCTCATCCAAATCTCCTCCCGTAGAAAGGTCCATCGCCGTATCGGCTTTATAGTGCTGAGAAACCTGAATTTTTTCAATCTCCCCTTGAACATCACTCGCAATTGCGGATGAACCGATATTGGCATTAATCTTACAGCGTGCAGCGATCCCAATCGCCATCGGCTCTAAATTTTGATGGTTAACATTCGCAGGGATGATCAGACGTCCCCGCGCTACTTCTGAACGAACCAACTCAGGATCGAGTTCTTCTACTTTGGCGACATACGCCATCTCTTCGGTAATAATGCCTTGCTTGGCATAATACATCTGAGTTCGGACGGTGTCGTTTTCTCTTTTGGCGACCCATGCGGTTCTCATACTTTCTCCTTAGATCTTTATCAAAAGCTTAATTGGACTTATAAATAAGACCCCCTAAAAGGGTCGTATCTCTTTTAATGTAAATTAAAAACTTCAAGAGGATTTAGGAAAAGCCACCCTCTTCTCCCCCTGATATATTCTATAATTTATCGCAAACAAGATAAAAAAAAGCTTTTTAAGTGTATAATTTCGTAACAGTTTTCAAAATAGGATACATTTTGTCTGATTTTACCCTTGTTTTGCTTGCCGCTGGTAACTCAGAGCGTTTTAAAGTACCCGTAAAAAAACAATGGCTCCGTATAGGGCATGATCCGCTATGGCTTTATGTTACTAACCGTATCAAAGAATCTCTCCCCAATGTACCCGTTATTTTATCGGCTCATAGCTCTGAAATCCCGTTTATCTCCCCTTTATGTGACTTTACTGTAGTAGCAGGGGGAAATACCCGTCAGCAATCACTCAAAAACGCCCTTAAAGAAGTGAAAACTACCTATGTCATGGTAAGTGATATTGCCCGTGCATGCATTGATCCCGATCTTATTTCCCGTCTCATTGCAGCCAAAGGCTTAGCCGATACTATTGTACCGGCTCTCGATGTTCATGACACCGTTGTCTACGATAACACGACAATCGAACGAAATCTCGTAAAAAGAATACAAACGCCTCAGCTTTCCCGTACCGAAATACTACGCCGTGCATTTGAAACCGGTATTGAATATACCGATGAGAGCAGTGCCATAGCAGCGATTGGCGGAACACGCCATTTTATCCCCGGGGATGAACGTGCCGCTAAAATCACCCATGCCGGAGATACGTCAGCACTCGAGTGTCTCGCTCCACCTGCCAATTTTGTCTTTACGGGGAACGGATTTGATGTTCACCCTTTTGAAGAGGGAAAACCAATGGTGCTCTGCGGCATAGAGATAGACAGCCCTTTTGGCTTTAAAGCGCATAGCGATGGAGACGTGGCGATCCATGCTCTCATCGATGCACTGCTGGGAGCGGCGTGCTTGGGAGATATCGGGATGCTTTTTCCCGATACGGACACTGCCTACAAAAACATTGATTCCAAACAGCTTTTGATACGATGTGTCGAAAAGCTCCACCATTTCGGCTTTGTTATACTCCATGCCGACATTACCATTATCGCTCAAACACCGAAAATCGGACCCTATAAAGATTTCATGCGCTCTACCTTGGCCCCTTTACTCCAAATTCCCATTGCACGGATCAATGTCAAAGCGACAACGACAGAGCATCTCGGATTTATCGGGCGTAAGGAAGGGGTCGGCGTCATAGCAACCGCATCAGTACATTATTTTGATTGGAAAAACGGATGAATATACTCATTATCGAAAATGAAATTTACTTAGCGCAAAGTATTGCTTCAAAACTCAGCGACCTAAGTCACAACTGCGACATCTCCAGTTCTACCAAAGAGGGGCTGAGAGGAATCCCTTACGATGTCGTTCTCCTCTCCACCAATATCAGCGGACAAGACATCTATCCCGTCATCGAAGCGTATAAAAATGCCGTCGTCATTTTAATGGTAAGCTATGTGAGCAATGATACCGTCTCAAAACCTCTGGCAGCCGGTGCGAAAGATTACATCCTAAAACCGTTTATGATCGAAGAACTCATCCGTAAAATCCAACACTTCCAGAATCATGAACGTCTTCGCCGTCAGAACCAAACCTATGAGCGCTATCTCTCTCATACCTTTAATTCAATCAATGTCGATGAAGATTTGGATAAAACCGAGCTTCCCCTCTTCATTTGCAGCGGGTATCAAAAATATGCCGATGCCTTTGCTTTTCGCTATGCGGCACATCATGATAAAACACTCCAGTTTATCTCTCTCTCTTCGGCCAAAGCATTTAGTGATATTGCTACATTGAATGATGATTCGATCCTTTTTATCACTGATTTTCAGAATCTCAAAAAAAGTGAACATAAAGCATTTTACGAATTGATCACCGGAAAAAAATGTATTGTCGCCAGTACCGATCCCATCGATAATCCCCCGTTCAAACTGATCGAAATCGAAAGTGAAAGCCACCTTTTCGATCAAGGAGAAATTCTACCGATCGAAGAGTATGTCAAATATATCATGGTCCATTTCCAAAACCGGTTCCCGGATACGGAACTCTCTAAAAAACTTGGTATTTCACGTAAAAGCTTATGGGAAAAGAGAAAGAAATATGGCATCGTCAAGAAAAAATAGAGCCCTCTATATCGATCAAGAAGCGGTTTCTGCTCTCACATTACTCAAAGCAGGAATGCTCAGTCCGGTAACGGCTCTGATGAATGAAGCTCAAAGTAAAGAGGTCCTCAGCAGTGGAATGTTTTTGGGGAAAACCTTCCCCTTTCCGCTTATCCTTTCACCTAGCGGTAAGGTCAACGAAACGATTCTCACTACGGCCTATACGGGGGAGGTACTTGACCTTATTTGCGATAATGCAATCGTTGGAGAGCTTTGTGTCGATGAAGTCTACCCCATCGATCCGCGTGAACGGCTCCGTCAAATTTACGGCACCGAAGATCTCTCTCATCCGGGTGTCAACGCAACCCATAAACGATTGGGAAAATACGCTATTTGCGGTGACTACTCTATCGATCTAAGCAGTGTCCAAGCAATTCAGAACATGATTCAAGAGGCCAAAGAGCAAATCGGTGCGCAGCACGCAACGGCTCTTTTTATGGCGGCAAACCCTCTACATCGAGCGCATGAACGTCTGATTCGCCAAAGTTTAGAGCGTACCGATCTGATTGTCATTTTCTTACTTAAGCCTTACAATAATGCTAATTTAAAATATGATCTCCGATACCAAACATTAGAATTTTTTGTGGAGAACTACCTTCCCCGCAACCGAGTTGTCATCGTTCCCTTAGAGAGCAGCTATATTTTCGCCGGAAGCAATGAAGTGATTTTAGATGCGATCGTTGCCAAAAATTATGGGTGTGATCGTTTGATGATCGGACAAAACCATGCCGGTATCGGAATGTATTACGATCATAATGCCAATAAATCGATTATTGACCGCCTCATCGGTATTGATATCGAAGTGGGTATTGCAAGCGAATACGTCTACTGTAATCAGTGTAAAACACTTGTAAGTGTCCAAACCTGTCCGCATGGACACCATCACCACATCTCGTATCATGCTGAGTCGATCTTAGAACTAATGCAGCAGGGACTTCTCCCGCCGGCAGTATTGGTGCGTAAAGAGATATCATCGATGATTGTTGCGTCGCTTTATCCGAACCGTTTTAAAAATCTGGCTAAACTCTATTATGACATTATGCCTGTCAACGGTTTGCTTGAAGAACACAGTGAAAAAGATTTCTATGTTGCACTTATGCGTCTTTATCAGACGACTTCTTTAACTTAACGGCATACCGGCAAAGCCGGTATTTGCCTGCGCTAACGCTGAGTTTTCCTCAGCGGAATGCTCACGTGCAGATAAACCGCACTTGAAAACTATTCTAAAAGGAAAAAAATGAATTGGTTTTTTCTGACCGTCGGTTACAGCGGCCTCTCTCCAAAAGCACCGGGAACAATGGGGACGCTTGCATCATTGCCATTAGGAGTGGCTATCCTTTTGTATTTAGGGCCGCAAACCCTATTTTTAGCCGCATTACTCATCACACTTATAGCCATTAAGAGTATCAATACGTACGAAGCTCAATCAGGAAATCATGATGATCAAAGAATCGTTATTGATGAACTCGTCGGATTATGGTTTGCCCTCTCCATCGCACCGGGGATTGGATTTGATATCGCGACACTCATGCAATGGAATAACGGCATTGCCCTTCAAATAATCATGAGTTTTATCTTTTTTCGACTTTATGATATTAAAAAGCCCTCGATCATCGGTCGAATTGACCGTGAAGCAAAAGGTGGGTTAGGGGTTATGGGAGATGATATTGTCGCAGGATTTGCCGCAGGGATCACTTCGGCGATTATTTGGCAAGTTATTGTAAAAAGTACTCTTATCAGCTAAACCACTCGCCCTCTTCCCTTTGGGGCGATCTTCTTTATACTTTCTTTATACCAAATGACCCTATCCTGAGACCTCACTGACATTATAACCCTTATAATATACCTCTAAATCCTATTCTAAAGAGACGTTATGACGTTACAAGAACGAATTAAAAGTGAGATGATGGTTATCAAATCACTGGGTGTGGTGTATGGGGATATCGGAACCAGTCCGATCTATACTTTTGCCGTTATATTATTGTTGGTTCAGCCGACAACCGAGACAATCTTTCAAATCTTATCGATGGTATTTTGGACGATGTTGATGCTGGTCACTGTCCAATACGCATGGTTGGCGACAAGCCTTTCCAAACGGGGTGAAGGGGGAACGGTAGTGCTGGTTCAGCTGTTATTACCGTATCTCAAAGGGGCTAAAATAACCGCATTAGTAGGGGCATTAGGCTTTATCGGCATATCTTTGATGATCGGGGATGGGGTTATCACTCCCGCCATCAGTATCCTCAGTTCTGTTGAGGGGATTGCATTAATCCCCGGGTATGAAGATACCCCAAAACTGACCTTGCTTATTATCGCATCGGGAATCGCATTTGCCCTCTTTGCCGTTCAAAAAAAAGGGATCGAAAAGGTCGCCAGTGCATTTGGTCCTATCATGGTGATTTGGTTTTTTGCCCTTGCATTGGGGGGCGGGTATTATCTCCTCCAATCGCCGGACGTCCTATATGCTATCTCACCACTCTACGCGATTGAGTTTATCTATCAACACCCTTATATCGCTTTTGTCGTTTTAGCCGATGTATTGCTTTGTGCGACAGGTGGTGAAGCGTTATACGCTGATATGGGGCATCTTGGACGTCTTCCGATTCTCAAAGGGTGGCTGTTTGCTTCAGTAGCATTGCTCATCTCGTATTACGGGCAAGGGGCATTTTTGCTCTCCCATCCCGAAGCGGCAAAAAGTCCATTTTTTGAGCTTTATCACACCCTCGTCCCTGATTTATATGTTCCGATGTTGCTATTGACCGTCGTTGCTACTATTATCGCTTCTCAGGCGATGATCAGCGGGATTTTCTCCGTCCTTTATCAGGCAATGACGACCCGTATTTTTCCCCATTTCAATGTCAACTACACCTCCAACGAACTGCGCAGTCAAATTTATGTCGGATCGATCAACTGGTTTTTGTTTATCTGTGTCGTTGCGATGCTCTTTATCTTCACAGAATCGGGGAAACTGGCGGCGGCGTACGGTCTCTCGGTTGCGGGGGCGATGAGTATCACGGGTGTACTGATGAGTATGATTTTCATGTATAAACGCCAATACCTTAAAATGAGCGTTTCCATTATTGCAGGGCTGACGAGTTTAGTCTTCTTCGTCTCCTGCTGGCTCAAAATTCCGCACGGCGGGTATTGGTCTCTCATCATCGCCTCCGTTCCGCTCTTTATTGTAATCCTCTATACCCAAGGGCAAAAACGGCTCTATGCGTCGTTCGTACCGATTGATAAAGATCTCTTTTTGAGTGAATATCTCAAACGCTATGCTCAAGGATTCCACGTCGAGGGGACGGCTCTTTTCTTTGCCCGTAATGCCGATGCAATCCCTGCTTATATCTCCAAAACCATGTTCCAAAACGGGATCATCTATGAGCGCAATATCATCGTGACCGTCCACCCCTCGTATGAACCGCATGGAGTTACGAGTGAACTCTCACCCGTTGGTGAGGGGCTTGATCTCCTCAGTATCCGACCGGGATATATGGAGACACTCAACGTTGAAACGATTTTACGTGAACGAAACATCGATGAGCGTACGATCTTTTACGGGGATGAGGAGATTGTATCCGATAGCTTACTATGGAAAATTTTTGCTTTGATCAAAGATATCTCCCCAAATTTTGTCAGCTTTTACCATTTCCCTCACGAGAAACTGATTGGGGTTGCCCGTCGGGCGAAGATTTAGTGATGAATGGTATAATTTAGCCATGTACCCAATTATCCCCCCATTTTTGCTCTTGATCGCTCTTGCACTGATCTCTAAACTCTTTAGCGAGGAGCTTCAGCTGGTTAATATCGGGATGATCCATCTTCTTCCGATACTTTATGCCGCGATGCGCTTAGGACGTAGAGATACGTTGATTGTCTCGGTTGCTTCCGTGCTCACATTCAATTTCTTTTTTATCCCGCCAACCTTTACATTCACCGTACATGACCTCCGATATATATTTAGTTTTGTAATTATGATTGTGGTGGGACAGATTGTTTCATGGTTAAGTGCACAGGCCGCTATTGCCAAAGAGTTGGAGACGTCAGAACGACTCCAAGAAACTCTCTTAGGCTCTTTGTCACATGAACTACGTACCCCTCTTGCGGCAATTATGGGTGCATCCTCAGGCTTACTCACCGAAGAACTCGATTTAAACTCTGAAGACAAAAAAGAGCTTTATTACACGATTGATCAGGGTGCCCATCGGATGCGGCGACTGATCGATAATCTCCTTGATACCGCTCGCCTTCAAAGCGGTATGTTCAAACTCAAAATCCAAGAGTGCGACATTCGTGAACTTTTAGGAAGTGCATTATCGAAAACAGAACACACTTTCCCTGCAAAATTAACGATAAATGAGGAGATTACATCTATCCAAGGGGACGCTGTTTTGATCGAGCAGGCACTCTTTAACCTGCTAGAAAATGCTTTTAAGTACGGTGATACGGTCAATGTATCGGCAGAGCAAAATCCTGTTGGGATATTGATCCGTATTTGTAATACAGGGTCCATCCCCCCTAAGAATGAAGCCTCGATGGCATGGAAGCCGTTTTCGAGGTTGAGCAATGTTCGAGGCGAAGAGGGAATCGGATTAGGGCTGTATGTGGCATATCGAATTGCTAAAATGCACGCTGGGAGTGTGGAGACGATGAGCGATGGCGTACAATTTTGCGCGACACTGCAACTTCCGTATAGAGGTGAGGGATGAAAGAGGCGATTTTAATTATCGATGATGACAGTGCTATTCGCAAACTGCTCGAAGTAGCACTGAGTGCGGCTGGGTATCATCCAATAGCGATTGCGTCGGGGAAAGAGGGGTTGAACCGTGCCGCGATCGAAGCCCCAGCACTGGTATTGCTCGATTTAGGATTGCCCGATATGGACGGTAAAGAGTTCCTGATACGCTTTCGCGAATGGAGTCAATCCCCCGTCATCGTCCTCTCTGCCCGCTCCGGTGAGGCTGAAAAAATAGCGGCATTGGAGGGTGGATGTGATGACTATCTCACCAAACCCTTTGGCACGGGAGAGCTTCTCGCACGTATCAAAGCGGCACTTCGTCGTAGTGGCAGTAATAGTGGAGATTCTTATTCCAGTTTGATAAGCGGCAATCTCTCGCTGGACATCGCTTCTCATACGGTGATGTTGGAGAATGAAGAGTTAAAACTCACCCCAAAAGAGTTTGATCTCCTCAAAATCCTGATGCAAAACAGTGGAAAAGTCCTCACTCATGCATGGCTTCTCAAAGAGATATGGGGAATCGGGTATCAAAATGAAACCCACTATCTGCGAGTTTTTATCAATCAACTCCGACAAAAGATCGAAACCGATTCCAGCCGTCCAAAACGGATTGTTACCGAAACAGGAATTGGGTATCGGTTTGTTGGGTAAGTATTCTTGATACTTTCCTGAGACGATCTACGCTACACTTTCCGGATGAAAAAGACACTTTTAATCTATGTGGCATTGATCCTTTTCTTCGGGATCGCCATTGCGGGAATCCTCCATTACGGAACGCTTTTAGAGAGCCATCTATTCTCTGGAATTATAGCCCCTGCGGCATCGATACCCTCCACGATCAGCGATACATTTCTAAAACAGCTCCACCATCCCCTCCCACTGTTACTGATCCAGTTTATCGTTATTATGATTGTTACACGGCTCTTTGGCTATTTGGTCTCCTTTGTCGCTCAACCTACCGTCGTGGGTGAGATTGTTGCGGGAATTATCCTTGGCCCCTCACTCATGGGCGCACTGTTTCCGGATATGTTTATCGCTTTGTTTCCAAAAGAATCACTCGGCAATCTCCATCTCATCAGTCAGCTCGGGTTGATCTTTTTTATGTTTGTCGTGGGAATGGAACTCGATTTTGATAAAATCAAAAAACAATCGAGTGCTTCGGTATTTATCAGTCATGTGAGCATCATTTTCCCTTTTTTCTTGGGGGTGGCATTAGCCTATTGGCTCTATCCGATCTTCGCTCCCAAAAATATCTCCTTTATCCCTTTTGCCCTTTTTATCGGTATCGCGATGAGTATCACCGCATTTCCCGTACTGGCTCGGATTATCAAAGAGAAAAATATCGGTGACACCCGCTATGGCTCCATGGCAATCACCTGCGCCGCCGCCGATGACATTACGGCGTGGTATATTTTAGCCCTCATCATTGCCATTTCTGTTTCAGGATCACTCAGTTCCTCTTTCGTGTTATTGTTCCTTATCGCCTTGTATGTCGTTATCATGTTTTACGTCATACGCCCCCTTTTCGCTAAAATTGGGCACTCTCAGAGTGAACGGCTCAGTATGAACGGGATGTCGTTTATCATCGTCTTACTCCTCCTCTCTTCTCTTGCGACCGAAGCGATCGGGGTACATGCTCTGTTCGGTGCATTTATGGCAGGGGCGATGATGCCCTCATCGGCACTATCGAGACTCAAAGAGCTTATCGCTCCCCGATTGGAATACGTCAGTCTTTTGGTATTATTACCCCTCTTTTTCGCCCTAACGGGATTACGCAGTGAAATCGGTTTGCTCAACAGTGTAGACGCATGGCTGATCTGCGGCGGAATCATCGTCCTTGCAGTATTCGGTAAACTCTTCGGTAGCGCCCTTGCCTCCAAATACATGGGATTCAGCTGGCGAGACTCGTTTGCTCTGGGAATACTTATGAACACCCGTGGACTCATGGAATTGGTCGTTCTTAATATCGGGTATGAAATGGGGATACTCTCCACAGAATTGTTCACGATGTTTGTCGTCATGGCACTGGTAACAACCATTATGACCGGACCGTTTCTGAATCTCATTACCCGTGGATTCAAAGAGAATAAAGTCGTTGAAACGATGCAAAAGAGTTTGATCGATCTCCTCTCTCACGAACTGCGAACCCCGCTCACCCTGATACGGGGAGCTGCCAGCAATCTCTCCAATCCACAATTCACCCTAGCCGACAAGGATAAAGAGGAGATGGTACAAACCATCGTCGAGGGGTCACGACGCATGGAAAAAGTGATCGATAACCTACTGGTGAACGCGCGGTTTCGAGAGGGAAAAACACCGTTGAATAAAACGATGCTTCGGATAGATGATGTGGTCTCTTCTGCACTAGCCATAGCTGAAAATGACTGGGGCCGACAGGCAAAACTCTCATTTTCACCCGATATTCCACCCCTTAATGCTGATATTGCCTTACTCCAGCTCGCCATAGGGAATCTGCTCGATAATGCGTTTAAATACGGGGATGACGTCAGTATTGAGATCACCTCAGCATTTAATGAGACCACTTTACTTATCTCTAACAACGGCGATCTCCCCTCAGCCGAGACGATAGCGTCCCTTGCTGCTTCCCCTATTCGGCTCGATAATGCGATAGGAAAACCGGGTTCAGGGATCGGATTGCGGATTTCGCAAACGATCATAGAAGCGCACGGCGGAATCTTATCGATTTATTTAGAAAACGACCGATTTTGCGTTCATGTAACGCTTCGGAGTGAGGGATGACACCGCGCATTTTGATCGTGGATGATGATGCCTCTATCCGTCGGCTCTTGGCAATGACCCTAGCGTTTGCAGGCTTTATGACGGAGGGTGCTTCTACGGCAAAAGAAGGGCTGAAAAAAGGGGCAGATGAACATTTCCATTTGATTTTGCTCGATTTGGGGTTGCCGGACATGAGCGGAGTGAAATTTTTGGAGCGTTATAGAGAAGATGAACAAACCCCCGTTATCGTCGTCTCGGCGATCCATGATGAAGCGGATAAAATAGCCGCTCTCAATGCCGGAGCGGATGATTATGTCACCAAACCGTTTAACACCGATGAGCTGATTGCCCGCATCAATGCCAACCTGCGCCGCGTCCCTCCCGCACCAGAAACTTCACCGATTTTAATCGTGAAAGAGATGCGTATGGATATTAGCAATCGGATTGTGAGTATAGAGGATGAATTGATTAAATTGACACCCAAAGAGTTTAAACTACTTCGTGTGTTTATGGAAAATCAGGGGAAAGCCCTCACGCATGCATGGCTCCTTAAAGCGATCTGGGGAGTTGGCTATCAGCATGAGACCCACTATCTGCGGGTTTTTATCAACCAACTGCGTCAAAAGATCGAAACCGATCCTGCACGCCCAAAATGGATCATGACCGAAACGGGGATCGGATATCGGTTTATCGGCTAATAAATTTTAACTAATAATCTTATTCCGTCCAGTCTCTTTTGCGTAATAAAGTTTTTCATCAACACGCTTTAAAAGCTGATCCGGATTTTCCCCCTCATTCCATCGTACAATTCCGATTGAACAGGTAATTTTTTTAACCAACTTAAAATCGTATTCAGCAATCCTTAAACGGAGTATTTCAGCCAGTTTTGTTGCCGATGAGAGTTCACTGTCCGGAAGCAAAATGACAAATTCTTCACCTCCCCACCGTGCAATCACATCACTTTTACGAACTCCGTCTCTCAAAATTTGTGCTAATATTTTTAGGACTTCATCTCCCACCAAATGGCCATAGTTATCATTTATCTCTTTAAAATGATCAATATCAATCAACATCATGGACAAAGCACGACCGTAACGTTGCGATAATGTAATCGAATGTTCTAAGACTTTATCAAACTGAAACCGATTAGCAACCTTAGTTAAAACATCTAGCGTTGCCAATTCATTCAATTTTGTAATATCGGTAAAAACGACTACATAACGTATCTGATTCTCATATTCCATCTTCTGCAAGTGAACGGTGAAAATTGAAACCTTCTCACCCACCCTCATTTTTACTTTGTGTTCTTTAGTATTGTATTGAATCAAATAGTCGGTCCAAAGTATCCCATCCATTTGCGGTTGTAAATATTCATTGGATTCACCTGCTTCAAAAAAATCACAAATGCACGCGTGTTCAAGACGAAATTTTTCGATGGATAGATACCCAAAATAATCAGAAAATGCCTGATTAGCATAAATAATCTGTTCACCGTCTGTTACAAGAACAATATTTTTTTGCGAATCCAAAATGGTTTTGATGTACCGTTCTTGAAGATTTAATTTCCCTATGAGCGCACCAAATGTATATTCAATTAATCCCCAAAACAATGCCATTAAAAGCACCGTCAGGATAATACTTCCTAAAATTGTCTCCAAAAGGTTTTGGTAACTGCCCGTCACATCATTAATGGAGAGGATGACACCAACTTTTCGCCCTTCTGAATTGTGTAAATAGAGAGGATTGATCTCATAATCTTTCTCATCAATACGAATATTTTTAGGGTTCATCAATGGATTTTTATCCATAAAGGCACTCAGATATGGCTTCTGTTCTTCAGAGATACTAATGTAACGATACTCTCCGATCCCCTTTTGATATAGAGATCCATCAGCAGCACCCAATACATCCTTATGGATCATCAAAATATTTTCAGATCCTGTCATTTGTTTGATTTTATCGATAAAATAAGAGGTGTCGATTCCAAATTCCAAAGCGCCGACGTAGATATCGTTATCAAATACCGGCATCACCACACGAAATGCCATTCCGGCAATTCCCCCTTCAAATCCGGTGAGCATTTTATGATTTTTATGAACACTGCGAATCATCGGCCTGCGTGCGGCGATATTGTCTCCAAAGTGTTCTTTGAGGTGCATCCGTAGAATAGAGGTTCCATCAGCAGCATGAAATTGCATGATGGAGAGAGAGGGGTTTTCTTCACAGAGCGTTTTATACCTTGGGAGAGTTAAACGATAGAGTGTCTCGGTATCGTGTTTTTTGATTGCTTCGAGTACCCCTTCGGAGCGTATATTGGCATAAGCTCGAAAAATGTAAAAATGTTCTGTATCACGTACCATCGAGTCAAACGCCATTCTGACATTTCCTGAAGAGCGTTGTGCCCGCTCTTGTGCGTAACGGCTCTCATTAGAGATATGAAAAAAAGTAAATACAGAAGAGACCGCAAGAACAATCAAGGCTATAATGATTTGTGCACGGAGCTTAAAATTCATCCCAATCCTTCGTCTTCAGATACACCTAAATCATCATCGGCTCATCCGTCGGTTCAATCTCTTCAAAATCTTCTGTAATCTGATCAAGCATCTTTTGTGTCTTTTTGATTTTAGCAATATTCTCATCAAAGAGTACTTTAGATGCCGGAAATGCGGTTGAAAGCTCTTGATAAATCAAAATACGTCCCCCAAAATGACGGTTGAATTCATCGAATGCTGAACGCAAATACTCTTTTGAGGTCGTATGACGAAAGAGCGCTTTAATCATTTTTTTACGCTCTTTAATCGGAATCGATTCATCGATTGCTTCGGCTACCCGTTTGATGTCCAGACGCGAGAAATAAACCCCGCTGTGATAAGGGGCTAAAAGTTTATCGGAAAGCTCATCGACAAAACTCGGAACCGGTTCATTATCGGGATCATTCTCCTCGGTACCGCTCTCGCAGCTTCCAGTGTCACATTTTCCCCGCACAAATTCATCAAATTCAGCCTTTAAATCGCTAAAATCGTTTGCTTTCATTTTATTCTCCTGTAGTTAAATCGTAAAAATAGTGACACTGTGAGCGCATTGCAATCTCATCAGGAAAATCGTCCCGATCGGCATAGCGTTCCAATGCACGCGTCATAATCAAATCGCCGATCAATCTTCCCTCACGTATCATGATGCAATCGCAATAGCCATTTTCTTGTGCCGTAGCGGATGCTTCATCAACCAAACCAAGTGCCTCTTCTTGATATTCACTGGCGATGACTGCCCCGTTAAGCTTTGAGCTTCGCATTTGCGAAATCGTAAAGGCGACATCATCGGGGCGTATATTCATCGGAATCATCATCGCATCACACCCACTCTCTTTATAGAGTTTATTGAGGGTGACCGAAAAACGGCTACTATGCGCATTTTCGGCAATATATCCGTAAAGCTTCGTAGCCACAGTAATAGTATTATCATTATTCATCATGTATTCAATCCCCACAATTCAAGAGCTTCCTCTTCTTCGAGCTGACAGCGGCGGCAGATTTTTTCCCCCCCGACGGAGCTGAAAAGAGCGTCACATTCATCACAGCGGCGTACCAAATAGGTGATAAGATTTTGCACCTTTGGCTCAAACCACTCTTTGAGGTTATACGATGTCGATACACTGATCGCATCACTTTCACACACATCATGGCATAGATGGCATTTGACGCACAAAAACGGATCAAAATCGATCTTAGAATTACGCATATCCGAAGTGAGTGCCGCAGTAGGGCAAACACGATAGCACATCTGACAGGCAGTGCATTTGGTCTCATCCATCATTTTTTGAGAGGTAAAAGAGATCATTTGGGCATCCACAACATGAAACTGTGATGACTTTTCGACCCGCTTCAGTGCCGTAAAAAAGAGTTTTCGCCGATCGGTAATTTTTTTGGCACGCAGCTCTTGCGTATGAGAGCTGTCAATCACCGATTCGATAAATTCATCGGTTGTACTTTGAACCTCTTTTTCAAAATCATGTTTGACTTTTGCAATCCCCCTCAAATGAAAGGTTTTAAAAAAATCTCTCCGATCCTTAGGTTCCTCACCCTCACCATTGCTGTAACCGATCTCTTCGAAAATAATATTTCCCTCTGACTCAATGGCCTCTAAGAGATAATTTGCACTCTCTACCCTCTCGCCCATCACTTGCAGTACTTTGGCTCCAATGTCACAGCTGTTACAATGCCCAGTATCCAGCACCAGACCTTTTTTCAAGCTGCACAATGAGATCAAATGCTCCGAGGAGAGAGCCGCAATACAAGGAATGTTTTTTTGGCATGAAAGGAGATTCTCTTCATCGGCAGTAAAACTAAAGAACAATTCTGTCGGATTGAAATCATCCAATTTTAATGCTTCACTCGGACATACCGCCACACACCCCGCACAACCGACGCAAAGCGATTGGTTGATAGAGGGGAGCCGTCCTGAGAGGTCAATAGCACTCGTAGGACAAACATCAGCGCAATGAGAGCAGAGTGAATTAACACTGAGCGCTCTAACGCATTGTGCAGGAGAAAGCTCTAAAAGACTCACGCGCTTACCAAAGCACTCAATGTTTCGTTATCAGAGAGGATAAATTCTAACGTCATCTCCGCCGTGTCGTAATAAAGCGGAGTACGAGACTCGTATTTCATATTGATCAAATACATCGGTGCCCATTTGAGCAAATGGGAATTTAAAAAGTTGTGTTGAACATTAATCAACTCTTGTACCGCTTCATGATCGCCCTCTTCGAGTGCTTTAAGCTGTGCTTCGCACAAATGATGCATAAATTCCATCTCAATACCGATATGATCGGACGATACGACACGAGCTACTTCATAATCAACGAGAAAGTCGTAAGAACTGTAAATATCGGTCACTGGATTGGCACCCCCGGTCTCGATCATCTGGTCAGGTCGTGTGTAAAATGTCTCATACGGCACCAAATGAAGGAGTGATAGGTTGGTAAAATCAGGATTCAAATACTCTTCCAAAAGCTTTTGCGATTCGATCTCTTTGCGCGGCTCCCAATCTCGCCAGTGGGGCATAAATTCTAAAACCGTTTCATCGTTTCGCAGAATCTCCAAACGTTCCACATCTAACTCTTGAAGCAATATTCGTGATAACAACGCATATAAATTACTGCGTGCGATAATTTCATCCATAAAAATGACCTTTAATAAAGTAACGTGATTGTAGCTTACAAGGCTGAAAAGTGCCTAATGAGAGTGTGTTATACGAAGGTATCAAGCCTTAGGACTTGATACTCACTTCATAGACCGATGGATCGAGATTGACCCAAGGGCGTTTAATATGGCGAGGACGGCGAAGGGTTGAATTTGAATCCAAACCACGCGTCAATTTGTCTCTCCATGCTTGGTAGACTTTAAAATTATTATCGTAGTTTACGAAAATATCCCCGATTTTATCTCCCGCTTGTGCCGGTTCCAAAAGAACCTTATGGTGCCAGCAGTGCATACCCGAAACAGGGTCAGGATGAGGAGCCGCAACGGCATTTTGCCATGAACCGCTCAAACCATCCCACCAAATATTACCGGAGTCACGGTTGTAGTCAGCGAAACGCTCTGTGTGGAAAGGTTTAATCCCCTCGACGTATTTGAGTTTGCCTACTTTTCCGTCCATTTGGATCTCAGCTACCGGAACCCCGAAGCTGTTAAGCCCGGTTGTCCCTTCGTAATCATCGATAATGCTTTGTCCACCTGCTTTACCGACATTCGCCGGAGATTCGGAGAGGAACTCTTTATTATTCAAATCACGCGGTGCCACGCCCGGCGCTACTTTTCCATCACTTACACCGTTTGGAATCGTAACCGCATTGGTGAGCTTCCAGCGTCCGCCATGGTGTGAACAGGCAAGTGTTCCCGGAAGAACACCCTCTGTCGGAACCGCCATCGCAACGAAATGACCCCCTTCTAAACCAGAAACCGTATCCACAATACGAACACGGATCGCATCACCGCGTTTAAAGCCGAGACGAGCTGCATCTTTCGTCGAAATCCAGATCGGATCATGATTCTGTGAGATCTCCATCAAATGTTTCGAGTTCGCTGAACGGGTATGAATGTTATACGGCAAACGGAATACCGTATTGAGTGCAAATGAATTCTCTTCCGTCATGTATTTATGGTTAACATGAGATACAAGATGGATGTATTCATTTTTCTCATCCTCGTTACGAGGATAGAACGGCATTGCATACTCTCTCCAATGCCAATCGGTAGCCCATTGGGTATAGAATTCGAGTTTTTTCGTCAGGGTTGCAAACCCTTCCATTTTTTTACCGTCAATCTCGATACCGATTTTTTTCTCTTTACCGTGATGATCTTGCGCTGAGATCACTCCACCCGCTCCAACACTCATTGTTCCCGCAGCGAACTTGTGGCCGTGTGAAATAACTTCACCGTCTTCAAATTTGAGTTCACGCTCTTGTGCATTGAAGATTTTATCCTCTTCCATCCATACACCGTAATCACGAAGATACGAATAAACCGGGAACTCTTCGTTCATATAACGTGGATCATTGGTAGCCGTCTCTTTGAGTTTCGGCAAGTTGTCCCCGAACGCCGCATCGTACCACTCTGCGATGGTGACCGTTTTACCCGGATTACGTTTGGATTCCCACATTTTTTTGATTCCGAGAGACCCGTCCGGATCGATATAATCGGTACATAGTTGGAACCAGAACTCATTCTCTTCCCACACTTCACCCAGACCCGCTTTAATATGTGCTTCGAGGGTTGCACGGGCAGGATTTTTAGCTTTCCAGCCCGATTTTTCCAACGCTACACGCAATACCGGCTGACGGAAGCTTGTCCAGCGTGCCGGCATCGTTGCTTCAGAGTGTTGGTCATGGCGTTCACCCGCAAGACCTACAGGGAGAACATAGTCCATATACCAGTTGGTTTCTGACCATACCGGAGAGAGGTTCATGGTAAGCTCCATGATCTCTTCATTTTTCAACACTTCGATCCAACGGAAACCGTCCGGATTAATCCATACCGGATTGTACATACGTGGAATATAAACCGCCAATTTGCTTGGGACGGTCAATCCGCGATCTGTCCATTTTTTCTGCCACGCCGTATCGCTCAAAAGGTGTGGAAGAAGATATGAGAGCTCATACGTTGATAACGGCCATTCAGGAGGCCATGTCAACTCATTCCATGCTTGTACTTTCGGTACATCGGCACCTGAGATCCCTTGACCTACGGTAGCGCTCCCCCCTTTACCGGAGACAGAGATAACGTGCCAGTGGTGGAAGAAGGTTCCCCCCTCGGTTCCGATAGCTCCACGAAGTCCGATACAGAAATAGGCTGAACGTCCGCCCATCCACGCACCACGGTTACCCGCAGCCGCTGCACGCCAGATATAGGTAGAGATCGCATCACCTGCCCAGATAAACATCTCATAGAGTTTTTCGAGTTTATAGGCAGGAACATGGGTCTCTTTCACTGCATACTCAAGGGTATACGGAGCGTACATATCTTTCAAAAGCTCCATGTAGCTCTCAAAGCTGCGGTCTGCCGGAAGTTTAGTAATTTGACCTTTTTCAACCATAAAGTTAAGATGCTCGGAATCGTTCATCAAGGTTTCCCAGTTGAACCATTTTTTCACAAACTTCTTATCCGTCATATTTTCGCTGAGGATACGATTCGCTAAATAGAGATAAATAGCTGCTTCCGTCCCCGGCCATGCCGCGATCCATAAATCCGACATCCCCGCAGAGTTCGACATACGTGGGTCCATAACGACGAGTTTAGCCCCTTTTTTACGCGCATCGGCGATAAAGCTTGCTGATTGCTGAAAATAGTGCCCCGCATCCGCTGCATGAGAGGAGTTTAGGAAAATAAGTTTTGCATTTGCCCAGTCCGGACTGGTGCGGTCATCGTTCGCTGTCCAGATCGTCGGAGTACGACCGTTGGATGAACAGATATTCGTATGAGAGTTATACGAATCCAATCCCAATGTTTCCCAAATTTGAGGAACAAAGCCGTTTTCATTTGGACGACCGACATGGTACATGACCGATTTTTTAGAGAGAAGATCCCCTTTACGAATCGTATCGGCCATTTTTTTACCGATGGTAGACATCGCTTCATCCCACGTCGTACGGATCCACTTACCTTCTCCGCGTTTTGAACCCGGCGCACGTTTAAGCGGGAAAGGGATACGGTCAGGATCGTACATCTGCGATTGAACCGCGTACCCTTTTGCACAGTTGCGTCCGCGTGAAGCGGGGTGAAGAGGATTTCCCATGTATTTTTTAACGGTAAACGTCTTTTTATCGATCCATGCAGTAAGTCCGCATGATGCTTCACAGTTCGAACACGCTGTCGGAACGATCATGAAATCATTTACATAAATCCCATCAGGATTGTTTTCACTCTGTACACCGTGACGATCAATACCGCCACGTTTCCAATCTACACCGCTAAGTTCTTGGAAATGGTTCCATTGATCTTGAGGAGGATAGAATGAGAGGCTATCAGGAGTGTTGGTGAATTTGCTCTCTTTTACCGATTCAGCGGCTGCATCAACGGTAAAAACTCCTTTAGCGATTGCGGCACCCGCTACAGTGAGCGCGGTCCCTTTTAAAAATGTTCTTCTACTTTCTAAATACATCATAATCTACCTCTTAGCTCATATTTAACAATTGAGGAATAACCAACCACACGTGTTTCGTTACCCACAAACCGACCAGTGCAACCACTGCGGCAATTTTTAACAAATAGTACGATTGGTTTTTCAAGCTCAAACATACCAATGCCATCGGTACCAAGAATGCCATTACTTGTCCAATCCAGAACATTACGGTATATTCGCCGCCTTTAATAAACTCGAGAGTTGCCCCGACTTCTTCCGCTTTCATCGATCCGAAAATAAGTTCAGCCATGTAGAGGATAAATGCTGCTGCTGCCGCAAGTCCCAAAACAACTGCCAAATCTTTTTTAACCGCATCGGAGAATTTATTACCGCCGAGAAGAATCATCGTGGCCGTTCCTGCAAGGAGAGCCGCCAAGATCATTTGCGCCGATTCCGTCGGCATTTGCCATAACTCACGCGCCGTTGACTGCGCCATCAATCCTGCTGTATACAACGTTACAGGAACAGCAAGAAGTACGGTCCATCCGAGGAGCTTGTCATACAAAACTTCATCTTTTTTCAGGTAGATTGCGTATGCCATACCAAACAACAATCCTACGAAACCGGTTGCCATCCACGCACCGATCGTAATCGCCGATGTCAAATGAGGATAGAAGAAAATATGCCAGAAACGGAACATTTGGTGCAAATCGATGACCGTAAAAAACAAGAAAATATGGATAAATACAATCGAAATCGCAACTATCGGAAAACGGATAAAGGCTGTTTGCTCAGGATGTTTCTTAAGCAAATAAAACCCAAGGAAAATAATCCCCGTCCCAATACTTTTTGCCCACATATTCATCGTAATAATCCAACCCCAAACGATACCCGGAAGAGCAACGTCAAGAACTACAACCGCGTTTGTTGCCGCTATTGTTTCGTGTACCATTAGTGCCCTCCTATAGGGAGATGTTTAAGATTATTGAAAAGGTTGTGACCTTCACCACGGAACGATGCCAACGGGTTGAGTGTTACATTGCCGCCACCGACGTAATAGTGGTGAGGGAATGTCCCTTTTTCCGGTTTACGTACTTGGACGTTTCCTTGGTGTGATTGGATGTATTTACTGATGTTCGACATCGGATCATCCAAATCACCGAAGATATTGGCCTCAACCGGACAAGCGACAACACACGATGGCATCATCGAACTCGCGACACGGTGCGCACAGTAGGTACATTTATCGGCTGTTTGTGTTTGAGGATCAATGTAGATCGCACCGTACGGACAGGCCATAACACAGCCCGCACATCCGATGCAGCGCTCTTTATCGATATTAACAATACCGTTTTCAAGATAGTGCAATGCACTCACGGGACAAATACGTTCACACGGTGCATTGGCACAATGATTACAGCGAAGCGGTGTAAATGTCCGCTTCGTCTCCGGGAATGTTCCTACATCAACATATTTGACACGTAGACGCCATGTACTAAGCGGAACTTCGTTCTCCACTTTACATGCGATCTCACAGCCCTTACACCCCATACATAGGCGAAGGTCTACTAAGAAACCTAATTGCATATATTCTCCTTATTCCTGATTCACGTGAATGCCATTCATGTCATAAGCAACATGAATAATCTTTATTTGATGCCGTGATTACAGGCATTTAACGGCATTTCTGCTGGGTTGATAGTAGCCAAAATAGGTTTAACCGAAACTAAAAGGCGACCCGTTTTTGCTATAACTTTTTGATATGTAACCGTTTGGAAATGTTTCCCGCAAAGGGGAAAAGAAGGATAAAAAAGATTTATTTGTCGAGGCGGCAGCGAACCGATGCTTCGTGTGCACCCAGCCCTTCGGTATGAGCGATAAGGGCACACGCCTCACCGATTTCATTGATCGCTTGACGTGAAAATGAGATGATGGAGGATTTTTTCATAAAATTCTCAACCCCAAGCGGTGAGTAGAATTTCGCTGTCCCACCGGTAGGGAGAGTATGATTCGGCCCTGCAACGTAATCTCCGATCGCTTCAGGGGTATAATGGCCTAAAAAGATCGCCCCTGCATGTTTGATGGACGGCAATAAAGCAAAAGGGTTGTCCGTCGCTACTTCGAGATGTTCAGGTGCTATCTCGTTCATCAAACGCACCGCTTCTTTCATCGAATCGGTTACAATAATAGCGGCGCGCTCTTCGATCGATTTACGGGCAATCTCTTCACGAGGAAGTTTTTTGAGCCAATTTTCAATCTCGAGGGCACAGGCATCCGCAAATTTTTGTGACGGGGTAATCAAAATTGAGCTCGCCATCTCATCATGCTCTGCCTGAGAAAGCAGATCGATCGCGATGTGTACAGGATTCGCCGAATCATCCGCCAGTACACCGATTTCGCTCGGACCTGCGATCATATCAATGTTTACTTCGCCAAAGACCATTTTTTTTGCCGTTGCAACAAAAATATTACCGGGACCCGTAATCACAT